>CAMWUI010000007.1 GCA_947177395.1 uncultured Paraprevotella sp. | reverse complement strand
TCCGCTGGGAATCAGCGGACAATGGTTCAGGAATTACCGGTTGCGGCGTGCCGCAGCGGCCGGAAACCGAACCGCAGGGCGGAAAAGTGAAGGATAAGTGAAGGAAAACTGAAGGATAGCTGAACCATTTGTCGCTGGCAATCAAATAGTTTGAATCATTGAAGCCATTTTCCGCAAACATCTGTGTAAGGAGGAGGGCGGCGACGGCCGAAGGAGGCTTCCCTCCCGCAGGCGGTTCCCGCGCCGAGCCGCAAGCTGTTCACTCATCAAGTGGAGCGCTGTTCACTATGGGTAGTGGAGTGCTGTCCACTGGGAGGAGTGAAGTGCTGTCCACTCTGTGAGTGGAATACTATCGTTAGGTACCCACGATTGCATTCCTTACCTCCTCATGATAGTATTCCTTACACCCTTAAAAACGTATTCCTTAGCACCTTACGATAGTATTCGTTACACCCTTAGGATAGTATTTCTCAGTAGTCCAACAAATCCATTGCTATCTTTCCGTCAAATCCGACACATACACCGACGGTATAACAACTGGCATCGTCCGGAATACAAACCGTGACACAGAAATGACAACCATTCTTGTCTATGCGCTGAAATTCCGCATTGGACAATATCGCCTGCGACAGAAAAGAAGCAGGAACAAAAGGAGCAAAATCCTCTTTGACAAAATCCTTCGAACACACACACTCCTTACCGCGGTACACACTGAGATGGATTACATTGTCGTAATACACGTTCTCCACCGCTATACTTTCATCTGTATAACTGGTCTTCACCACTTTATATTTCGATGGATTCACGAAAACATAGCAATGATAACGTTCCCGCCCACTATACACGACGGTGTCTTTCTGTAAAACTTCGCTGTAAACCATCGGAGCCGTATAATGACGCTCGAACAACAAGGTGTCATCCGGATTGAAGGAGCGCTTCAAACGAATCAAATCACCCGTGGAAACACGGAACTGGAAAATATCCGTGCCCTGTTTTTCAATGGAATAGGCTACGGAAGATTCTCCTACCAATACCAATGTATCCCGACGGATATGAAAACGCGCCGGACGGCTGACCGTATCAGGATAAAATATACTGTCCCCTTTCACCTGGAACAATACACTGCCATTGTCATCGTCAATCCATATTCCCTGAAATGCGGCCTGGGCTGCTGTATCTTCTTCCTCGCCGGACGTAACCGAACCAGATGCCGGAATGCTTTCATTTCTGCAGGCCGAGAACAGGAACAGACAAACGAGAAATCCCCAAATCGTATGTTTCATCCGTTATCTACCGATACAGTAATACTCTATCCCCTGCTCTTTAACGTCCGCATAATCATATATATTACGTCCATCTATGAGCAACGGGGTTCTCATTGTTTTCTTCACTACTCCCCATGCCGGCATACGGAATTCTTTCCACTCGGTCACCATCATCAAAGCATCAGCATCCAGAATGGCATCATACATGTCCTGCGCATAATAAACCGTCTCCCCGATCCGGCGCCTACACTCATCCATGGCTTTCGGATCATAGACGCGGATCCGGCATCCGGCCTGCTTCAACTTATCAATCAGCACCAGTGCCGGAGCTTCGCGCATATCGTCCGTTTCCGGTTTGAATGCCAATCCCCACAAGGCGATGGTCTTTCCTGACAATTCACCGGACAGCGCGGTCTGCAACTTCGTATACAACACAGACTTCTGATTCTCGTTTACTTCTTCAACAGCTTTCAACACCCGCATCGGATAACCGGCCTTGTCGGCCGTCCGGATAAGAGCCTTGACGTCCTTCGGAAAACAAGAGCCACCATAACCGCAACCTGCATAAAGAAACTTGCGCCCGATGCGCGAATCGGCCCCGATGCCGTTGCGCACAGCCGTCACGTCCGCTCCTACCCGCTCGCACAGATTGGCTATATCGTTCATGAAACTGATGCGCGTGGCCAGCATGGCATTGGCCGCATATTTAGTCATCTCGGCAGAAGGTATATCCATGAATATAACCCGGAAATTATTGACAAGGAACGGTTTGTATAACTTTGTCATCAGTTCCCGCGCTTTCTCTGACTCGACTCCCACCACCACACGGTCAGGACTCATGAAATCATTGATGGCATTGCCCTCTTTCAAGAATTCCGGATTGGAAGCCACATCAAAAGGAATATTCACTCCCCTGCATGCCAGTTGCTTCTCTATGACCTCTTTCACTTTACGGGCAGTACCCACCGGCACGGTACTCTTCGTCACCACCAGCTTATACCCCGTCATGTGTGCGCCAATGGTCTCGGCCACCTGAAGCACGTATTTCAGATCGGCGCTTCCGTCTTCATCAGGAGGCGTTCCCACGGCGCTGAAAACGACTTCCACATCGTCCAGACAATCAGCCAGACTTGTCGTAAACTTCAGTCTTCCGGCTGCGGCATTGCGCAACACCATTTCCTTCAGCCCCGGTTCATAAATAGGAATCTCCCCTTGTTTCAAACGGTCTATCTTATCAGGATCTACATCCACACAAGTCACATCCACACCGGTTTCGGCAAAGCATGTACCCGTCACCAGGCCAACATATCCGGTTCCAACAACAGCTATTTTCATATCGCTTACTTAATCAAACAACACCGCATCGTCGATGCCGACTCCGCTGTTATCCTTTTCAGACAACACCATCTCTTCTCTGGCAATCGGCCACCGGATACCCAGTTCAGGATCATCAAAACGGATAGAACATTCCGCCTGAGGAGCATACCCGTTGTCTACCTTATAAGTAAAGACGGCTTCCTCGCTCAACACCAGAAATCCATGGGCGAAACCGCGCGGAATAAAGAATTGACGCTTGTTTTCTTCGCTTAGCTCCACCATTACATACTGCTTGAATGTAGGAGAACTCTTGCGCAAATCCACTGCGACATCCAGCACCCGGCCCTTGATAACCCTCACCAACTTGGCCTGGCTATACTCACCGCGCTGATAATGCAAACCACGCAATACGCCGAATGTCGACTTTGATTCATTGTCCTGTATAAAAGAAACTTTTCCTATATGAGCCTCGAAATCAGACTGCTTGAACGCTTCCATAAAATATCCGCGCGCATCCTGAAAAACTTTAGGTTCGATAATCCACACACCTTCGATGGCAGTATTGATATATTCCATTACTATATATTTCTAAATGATAGGACAAAGGTATAAAAAATAACGGTACTCCTTGGTGAAGACAGAAAATAGTTACTAAAAATTCGATGAAAAATTCGTTTAGCTGGGAAGAATCCGCTAATTTTGCATTGTGAAAGAATTGGCTCGACATATAGAAGCGTTGTTGCTTACCAATGATTGCGTGGTTATCCCGCAGTTCGGTGGATTTGTAACCCGGCGCGTAGCGTCTGTATATGTGGCGGAAGAGGATTTATTCCTGCCGCCCTACCGTACCATCGGTTTTAATCCCAATTTACAGGCGAACGACGGACTGCTGGTTTCTTCTTTCATGAACACCTATCATATAGACGAGAACGAGGCCAAGAAAATCCTGAACCAAAAGGTATTGCAGTTTCGCCAGTCGTTATTGGAGAATGGAGTGTGCGACTTTGAAGGCATAGGGCTTTTTTCACAGAACGAAGACGGAGATATTCACTTCTCTCCTTACGAATCAGGGGCCGTTTGTCCGGACTACTATGGACTGGACGCATTCGAGTTCCCGATCCTGCAGCCTGCTACGGACGAGGTTCACCCGTCTCAGAACGAGTTTGCGACGGAGACACAACAGACAAACAGGGACAAGCACATAACTATCCGCATCAGCCGACGGCTGTTCAACTACACGGCATCCGCTGTCGCGGCCATTCTGCTGTTCGTCCTGTTCTCTCCCACAGCCGGAAACACGGATTTCCTGCAGGCGCAGAAATCCCAGACGCTCATTCCGACAGTCTTACTGCAACAGTTGAGTATGGCTGAATCCGTTTGTGCGGACACAATAAATGCCACAACTCCGTCTGCGGAAATAAACGTTGCGGCAGAACAGCCCATACAGACTCCGGCAACCGATACCCAACAACAGTCCGGCACAGCGGACATTCTTCTTGCAGAGCAGGCATCGGGATATTGTGTGGTCGTGGCAAGTTCCATTTCGGAAAAGAATGCCCGCCAATATGTGACAAGCCTTCAGAAAAGAGGCATTGAAGGGGCACGTGTATATAAAAAAGGAAAAATGATACGGGTTGTCTTCGACGGCTTCGAGACAGAATCCGCCGCCTATACCCACATGAATAAGCTCAAGCGTAATTATACTGATTTCGAAACGGCTTGGGTATTGAACTTAAACTAAAACATTCATCCATGAAGCGAGTACGTTGCCCCAAATGTGACAACTACATCACCTTTGACGAAAAACAATATCCGGAAGGACAATCGTTGGTTTTCGAATGCGAGATATGCCATAAACAGTTTGGAATACGGATAGGTGTATCCAAATTAAAAGCTACGCATAAGGAAGAACAATGGGACGAAAACGAGAATAACGACGCATGTGGCAGTATCATCGTCGTTGAAAACGTGTTCCACTACAAACAGGTAATCCCCTTGCATCCCGGAGACAATGTCATCGGGCGGTATGTCAAGGGAAGCAAAATAAACACCCCCATAGAGACTGTGGATCCCAGCATCGACACCACACACTGCATAATCAATGTACGGAAAAACAAGGCCGGAACATGGGTTTACACCCTACGGGACGCACCCAGCAACACGGGAACGTTTTACATGAACGAAATTCTGCGGGATGTGGACAGAGTCCGTATCGAGAACGGTGCCATCATCACCATCGGAGCCACCACTCTGATCCTGCGGACAGCAGACGAAACTTCAGCAGACGGAAAGCAATGACGGATTTCAGCCAGATGATTGCACAGCAATTATCCATTGCTGTACGAAGCGTGACCAATACGCTGAAACTACTGGGAGAAGGTGCCACGGTTCCTTTCATCAGCCGTTACCGCAAAGAGGCGACAGGTTGTCTGGACGAAGTACAGGTTGCCGCCATCAAAGACAAGGCCGAAGAGCTGACAGAACTGGCAAAACGCAAGGATACGATTCTGAGTACCATCCGGAAAGCAGGAAGTATGACATCCGAACTGGAACAGCGCATAGAATCCTGCTGGAACAGCGTCGAACTGGAAGATATCTATCTGCCTTATAAGCCTAAACGGAAGACACGGGCGGAGATAGCCCGCCAAAAAGGACTGGAGCCATTGGCCGACCTCCTGTTTCTGCAAAGGGAACAATATCCGGAGCGCAAAGCCTTGGCTTTTGTCAGAGGGGAGGTCGCATCGCCGGAAGAAGCCTTGAAAGGTGCCTGCGACATCATTGCCGAACGTCTCAACGAAAATGAACAGGCGCGAAACCTCATCCGCCGGCAATTTGAACGCACCGCCGTCATTACCTCCAAAGTCTGTAAGGACAAAGAGACGGAAGCGGTTAAATACAGGGATTACTTTGACTTCAGCGAACCGCTGAAACGCTGTACGTCCCACCGCCTGTTGGCCATGCGCCGTGGCGAAGCCGAAGGATTTCTGCGCATCAGCATATCGCCGGACGAACGGATATGTCTCGAACAACTGGAAAGACGGTTTCTCCACCGGAGAACAGCCTGTACCCCGTGGGTATCCGATGCTATCACCAATGCATACAAACGCCTGATAAAGCCATCCATCGAAACTGAATTTGCAGCTGCCTCCAAACAAAAGGCGGACGAGGAGGCGATACGCGTATTCACCGGCAACCTAAGACAACTCTTACTGGCCGCTCCACTGGGACAAAAACGTATACTGGCCATTGATCCCGGATTCCGTACCGGATGTAAGGTTGTATGCCTGGACGCACAAGGAGCATTGTTGCACAACGAAACGATATTTCCTCACCCTCCGCACCACAAAACGGAAGCGGCACGCAGAAAAATAGAACAACTAACCGAACAATACAGCACGGAAGCTATCGCCATAGGCAATGGAACGGCCAGCCGGGAAACGGAGGATTTCATCCGCACGGTCCGTTTCACTCATCCGACAGACATCTATATAGTCAACGAAGACGGGGCCTCGGTTTATTCCGCATCTGCTGTCGCACGGGAAGAGTTTCCCGAATATGATGTCACGGTACGGGGGGCTGTATCCATCGGCCGTCGTCTCATGGATCCTTTGGCCGAACTGGTAAAAATCGATCCGAAATCTATCGGGATAGGACAATACCAGCATGATGTAGACGCCGGAAAACTGAAAAAGGCATTGGACCAGACGGTAGAATCCTGCGTCAATTCCGTCGGAGTCAATCTGAATACAGCCAGTTACCACTTGTTGTCATACATCTCCGGATTAGGTCCCCAGCTGGCGCGAAACATTGTCCGTCACCGCACGGAGAACGGACCGTTCCGCAACCGGCGCCAACTGATGCAAGTGGCACGGATGGGAGAAAAGACATTCGAGATGTGTGCCGGTTTCCTGCGCATTCCGCAAGGCGATAGTCCGCTGGATAATTCAGCCGTACACCCCGAACGATATACTGTTGTGGAAAAAATGGCTGAAGACCTGCATACCACGGTGGAGGATTTAATCCGGTCCAAAGAACTGAGACAAAGAATCAACTTACAGAATTATGTCACGGATGCGTGCGGAATGCCGACACTGACCGATATCCTTCACGAACTGGACAAACCGGGACTTGACCCGCGCTCCACAGTGAAACCGTTCTCTTTTGCAGAAGACGTACGCACCATAGATGACCTCTCTGTCGGAATGTCTTTGCCGGGAATCGTGACGAACATCACGAACTTCGGATGTTTTGTGGACATAGGCATCCACGAAAAAGGCTTGGTGCACATTTCACAAATGGCGGACGGTTACGTGGACGCCCCTTCGGCTGTCGTATCGCTGAATCAACATATCACGGTACGCGTGATCGGCATAGATAAAGAACGTAAACGAATATCCCTTTCACTCAGAAAAGAATAAGACATGAAATACAAACTTCTGGTGCTCGATCTGGACGGTACCCTGACAAATAACAAGAAAGAAATCACTCCATACACCCGAACCACTCTTCTTGAAGCCCAGAAAAAAGGACTGAAGATAGCGTTGGCTTCGGGACGTCCTACTTATGGCATCGTCCCGTTGGCCGACGAGTTGGAACTGGAACGGTACGAAGGATATATCCTGTCTTACAACGGAGGACAAATCATCGACTGGAAAACCAGAAAACGCATGTATGAAAATGTTCTGTCCCCCGAAGTATATCCTTATTTGTACGATTGTGCCGCCCGCAACGGATGTGTCCTGCTAAGCTACAAGGATGAATACATCGTATCTGAAAATGCCGACAACGAATATGTGCGTCACGAAGCGTTTCTCAATAAGATGAAAAGCATAACTGTCCCGAACATTCTGGAGGTAATCGACTTCCCTGTTCCCAAATTTCTTATCGCCGGACAGCCGGACATATTGGTCGGACTGGAAAGTGAAATGCAGGAATCTCTTGCCGGCCGCATGAATGTCTTCCGTTCCGAACCGTTCTTTCTGGAACTGGTTCCCCTAGGTATCGACAAGGCGCGCAGTCTTGCCGTCCTGCTTCAGGAATTGTCATTAACACCGGAAGAAATGATTGCATGCGGAGACGGATTCAACGATTTGTCCATGATAAAATATGCCGGATTGGGAATTGCAATGGCCAATGCACAGGATATTGTGAAAGCCGAAGCCGATTATATAACACTCTCCAACGAAGAAGACGGAGTAGCTCATGCCGTCAAGAAATTCTGCATATAAAAAGGTAAAGAGCGCATGAATCCTATACATTCATTGCGCTCCTTCCTGATTCAGATCGCGGTGGAGGCCACTCTTGATGCCAATCCTCTCCGGATTTCTAATAATTGGTCTTTTTCACTTCAAAGTGAGCCTGAGGATGCTGGCAGGCCGGACATATCCCGGGAGCTTCTTTCCCCATAGTGACATAACCGCAATTTCGACATTGCCATACGACCTCTTCTTCCTTCGCGAAAACCTGATTTTTCTCTATATTCCCGGCCAGGGCCTGATATCTCTTTTCATGCTCCTGTTCTGCAATGGCTATCATGCGATACATCTTGGCAATTTCCGGAAATCCTTCGGTTTCGGCCACTTCTGCAAAATGAGGATAATCAACCGTCCATTCTTCATGCTCGCCGCAAGCCGCAGCTTTCAGATTGGCCAAAGTGTCACCAATGACGCCTGCCGGATATTTTGCCGTTATCTCCACGCTTCCTCCTTCCAGCCATTTAAACATACGCTTGGCGTGTTCCTTCTCCTGATCCGCCGTCTCCATAAAAATGGCGGCAATCTGTTCGAAACCTTCTTTCTTGGCCACACTTGAGAAATAAGTATAACGCATACGTGCCTGTGATTCTCCGGCAAAGGAGGTCAACAGATTTTTCTCGGTCTGAGTTCCTTTAATGCTTCTTTCCATAGTCAGTTTATTTTTGAATTAATACATTATGATGAGTCCGTTAACTCCGCAGCAAAAATAGGTATTTATTTTATTATTTGTATTGCATACATAGTTTTATTATATGTAATCTCGTTAAAGTTTGTTGATTCAAACACTCAACCTGAAGATATGGAAACGGGGCCGTACCGTCGACACGATACAGCCCCGTCCGAGATCTTATAGAACCGGATTATCAGGGAACAAACATTTTCCGAGTCTCCGGTCCCCGAGAAGTTGTTATCCTCACAACGTACGAATGTCCGGACTCCACATTCTGCTTGATGCCGGAGTCAACAGAAGCATAGCTACAGGTAAAGCGTGCTACCTCTGCTCCATCCATGGCATACACAACACAACTTACAGTTTCCTCAGCGGAAACAGATTGTATTCCGGTAGCTTTCACCACTTTCAGTTTTCCGTCTTTCAGTTCGCTGGTATCCCACTCCAATCCTTCACCGGGAGCGTCCAGTTCAAGCGAAGGCTGAGACTGTGCACTGTACTGCCGGGCCGTCCACAACTGAATTTCATCTCCTTCGGCCAGCATGCTGTTCTCCAATCTCACGACTTTCACCGTTCCCCGGATATTAAACAATCCGATATCGGACAGCGCCGTATGAAGTTTGGAAGAAATCACACTGAACTGCACGGTTGCCCCAGCCTTCACAACAAGACTGTGCTGACTGAAGTTCAACGTTCCATTCATGGAACTCTCCTTGACGCCCGGTCTCAACACAGCACCGGACTCCAACGTAACCGTGGAGTTGCCCAATGCGCCTTGTCCGGACAATACCGCTCCTTTACCGACAGTCAGCACACCAGTACCCAACATCGGTTGCGTAGCCTTGGCATTGTTCAGACACAGAGTTCCACCAGACAGGGTGCAACTACCGGTAAAATCATTGCTACCGCTTATCTTCATTTCTCCGGCACCGACCTTGGTGAAAGCCGTACCGTTTCCCGTAATCTTACCGCTGAAAGAGAAGTTCTGATCCGACGAACCGACAATCCATGTGTTATTGCCCGACGAAGTAAAAGGAGGCAGGGCACCTAAGGTTCCGGCTCCCGTCAAGGCTCCGATACGATAGGACTTGCCCGAATTCGTAACTGTCACTCCGGACGGTATGTTCAACGTCGCTTTCGGTATTCCGTAACCATTGTCAAGCGTCAGACCGTATTGCGTATTGGTCGGTTTCAACGTTCCCGCGAACGCAGACCAGTCTCCCTGCAACTGTGTTCTCACATTAGGTACATTCACATTCAATGTACCTTCTCCAAACAGTTTACCGGTATATGTGCATCGGGAATCCAGATTCAAAGTCGCAGTCTTTCCTTTACGCACGCTAAAGTTGTTTCCGTTGGAACTATAAGAATAAAGATTATCCATATCCTGATATATTCCTCCCTCCAGTATCAGCGTATCACCCAAGCTAATGCCGTCGGCCATCATTGACAACGTTCCTTCTTTCAACACCGTGTATTTATGAGAATTGGATACGTACATACATAAGGTTCCGGTGCCGCTTTTCGTCAGCCAGCCGCTGCCTCTGAATGCTCCTTTCATGTCGAAACGGGCGTTACACTGCAATTCTCCGCCGCCTGCTCCCAGCGTAACAGAGACTCCATTGCTTACATTGCCATTATTCAGCAATACGGCTCCGTTCTTCATTTCCAGTTTTCCGGTAGCCGTGGTATATAATCCCAAGGGACCTTCCACATGCTGCTCGTCGGACAAACGGTTCACAACAGTCGTACCTCCGGCCAATACGGTTTTTCCCGTATGCTTGTTCAATGCGGAAATCGTCAGCCGTCCGCTCCCTTCCATCGTCAATGCGGCATCACCGACCAGACATCCGTCACCTTCCAGAACATAGTTTTTCGTATTCCTGAACGTAGCCTTTGCCGGGAAAAGCTCCCCTTCCAGACGAACCGAGTATCCTTCCGCCGTATCGTCAAAAGTGACATTGTCGCCCGTAACAAAAACTTCCGGTTTGCCATCCAGCATGAAGTTTGATACACCTGCCAGATTCCACAATCCATTTTCCTGCGCGCCGTTCCAGAAGACCGCAGACGCCTTCCGCAATTCCTCCACCTGCAAATACAAACAGCCATCCTCATATACCAAAGCATATTTCATGCCCAAAAGTCCTTCCACAACGACATCCGAGAGCGAACCGTCCAGCTGGGCTGCTTTCATCAGAAGATAACGTCCCGGAGACAGCACTACATTGTTCTTCGAAGAATGATTTACGAAACGGAACACCGGAGCGCCATAGGCGGGTCCATGGGAAAGTCCCAGTTTGCGCAGTGTCAGCGTGCCGTCCACCGTCAGCATGTCCGTCGTTCCGGACTCCGGATGGACATCGAATTCCACAATGGCACCGTAGTTCATATCCAAATGACCGGTCCGTGCCTCGCTTTTCTCCTCCGTCTGTCCTATACGCAGCAAAGCCCCGTACTCCATCCGGATACCCTGCGGATAGCGGCCGGAAGTGTGCAATTCCGCAAAACGGTTCATCCACACGGGACTATTCGGCAGTTCACCGTCAAAGAGCGTCACACCTCCCCACAAAGAAGTCTCTCCCGTATAAGTATGCGACTGTGCGGAGAGTGCAAGCGTACCGCATCCCTGCTTCACCAGTCGCATGTCCCCGGTCAAGGGTGCTCCCTGCAAGGTATAAGTGGTATAGCTCGTAGGGATATTGTCGTTGTTGTCTGTTCCGGTCGTATGAGAGAAAGCGTTCACGGTCAATATATAAGGTTTCGCACCGTTCTCTACCGTCACCGTTCCGCCCTCCGTGGAAGCCAGCAATACGTGCTTGTCATTCATAGCCGTCGTAATACGGTCCGTCGCCTCTACCCTGCCGTTCGTTGTCAAGGGAGGAGGAGCGCAGGTGATACCTTCGGCCTTACCGAGAAAATAGCTCACATGAGGCGGCTGGTTGTAACCGCACATCTGCCAGACGATAGCCTGACGGTATTGCATGTCGTGCAACAACGTATAATTGCGCCATGGCGTGACAGCCGTTGTCGTATACACACGTAAGGCCATATTATCCGTTGTACGCAGCACCATCTCTTCGCGCCAGTCTCCCAACAAGTCGCACTGGAGACCGGGATTTCCTTTCGTATAATTATTGGTATAAGCACCCGTAGCCACAAATATCGGCGTGTTGCTACCGTATTTATATACACCTGGCGTACCGGCGCCGTTTTGCGTCACATCCCGAATATTCGTGTAATCCATGGTTTCCAGACACAGGTCTCCATCCCAGTAGAGACAGAAATTCTGTGTTATACCGGACCATGATGATCCCAACGAACCGGCAGTGACAGAACTTGTAAAGCCCGACCCAGCCACCATCTGGCTGCCCAGGAAGTCCTCCGTAAAGTTACCGGCCATGCAGCGCCCGCAGTCCGAACCGTGTGAATACCGATAATATATTTTGCTTGTCGTGGCATCCCGGTAATTCGCCCCGGCATTATCCTCCAGACAGGCAAAGATTTCCTGACCTTTACGGTACGGATCCAAGTCGCCGCAATGCTGGGCGTCGCCATGCCCCAATCCTGTCGTCGACAATCCTTTTCCGTTATCGTCTATAACCATCGAGCCATAGACGATTTCATCGCGCCCGTCCCAGTCGACATCTGCGATACCATAATTATGATATCCCTGTGCATACCAAGGGGAACCGCTCGTGTTACAGTTCCATCTCCATCTCTCCGTCAGTTCATGCGTATCCGGATTCACATCGTACGCAATCATCTTGTGGCGGGTATAAATACCCCGTCCCAGGAAGATGCTGGGATGACGACCGTCCAGGAAAGGCGCTCCGAAAAAGAACTTGTTGCAACGGTGGCCCGTGTCATCTCCCCAGGCTTTTTTCAAATCCGTTTCTCCTGCTTCCAGACGTTTCAAAGGAAATTCACGCTGGTTATACAATCGCGCCGTAGCACCTTCCATATAAAGAAGAAACTCGGCACCGGTTGTCATGTATGTCAGATTGGCATAATGAGTAATCCTATCACGGTAATTCTTTTTTATGTCTCCGATAACGACATTGCCGGGCAAGATAGTTCCGTCGGCCGCACGCATCAGCAATTCCGCCTTGCCGTCACCATCCCAGTCGTAAGCCACAAGGTTGGTTTCCACGTCGCTGCCGCTTACCATATTAGGACCGCAATCGATGGTCCACAATTTCGTACCGTCCAGTTTATAGGCCTCGAAACAGCAATAGGCACTGTCGTTCTCCACCGGAAACAGGTCACGACTGTCCAGTGTGTTCGTACGCTTGACTATCAGTTCGTATTCTCCGTCTCCGTCCAGGTCCGCCGCCGACACATCGTTCAGTTCAAACTGTTGGGTCACATCAGTTCCCCGACGGGAATATACCCGTCCCATCGGTATCGTCAGATAAGAATGGCCCCACACGGAAACCGGCGCGCACGCCTCCTGTTCCACACCTCGCACGACGGCCCGCACCGTATATACCGAAGCGGCCGTACCGGCATTGTCCTGATAATTGGAAACATCCAGCGGTTGTTCATTGATTTTTTTTCCATCCCGATACAGGTTGTACTGCGTGTCGTAATACTCCTCTCCCAGTATACGCCATCCTACATACACACCGGGAGTTGTTTTCACAGCCACCAATCCTCTGTCCAGCCGGTCCATCGGACGCTGGGCAAACATGGCCGTGCAAAAGAATGCCACGACCAGAGTCAGAAATAACTTTTTCATACCTTGTGTTTTATCATGTTTATATTGTCTTTGCTTCGACAGAAACCTTCTTTAGCAACTACATGTGACAAATATACAATTAATTTAAGAGAACACAATATATTTTCCCCGGAAACGATACTTTCCGATTCATCTTTCCGCTGATATCCCGGTATATAAAAAATATATGCCGGAGAAACATTTCTCCGGCAACAACATAAATTACTGCAAAATAATCATTTATTTAACGAACGGAGAATCGTCTCTATCTCCGCAAAATCCTTTCCTCTGTTCAGATACAGATAGATGGCATACAAAGGCGGCGCCCATCTCAGCTTATCCTCCGGAGCCAATTTCCTCACTACCTCCATCGGCATGCGGGCTTGTTCATACAATGCAACAATGTCCTCCCTGTCCTTCCTGAACTGCGGGTTCCGCACATCCGTACACGCAGTTTCCGCCTTTGTCATGGCCAGATTATAATAGGATATTCCCTTATTATAATAGGCATCCGTATACACGCTGTCCAACTTCAGCACGGAGTCCGACACTTCGATACATCCCCGATAATCGTTCATATTCATCAGCACGACACTCTCCGCATAACGGAAAAGCACATTTCCGCGGTCGAAATCCACCATCCTTCGGGCGAACTTCAGCGCTTTCTCATATTCGTGCCTTTCATTCAAATGATCCATCAGACTGGTGAAAAAGAACGAATGGTCGGGAAAAGTCTTAATCCCTTCCTCCAACGTCCGAACCCAGGCTGTCGTATCCCCCAGTTCCTTATAAGCTTTTGCTTTATATTCTGTCAGGGCAAAACGCTGGAACGGATGCTTCAGCGCTTCATCCATGTATTTCAAGGTACGTTTTGCATCATTCTGATTATAGGCAGACAATGTAGCCCAATAAGCGGCCTTGGTATACAAGGTGTCTTTCCGTGCAAAATCGTCTCCGGCAAACATGGGAAAAGCGGCCGTACCGAGATATAAATCCAGAAAACGGTATGCTTCCTTATAATTCGTCTTGCGCATATAGAATTTGCCCGCATTCAGCAGATTCTTCCGGTAAGGTATCAGTATTTCCCGGGCTTTGGCGCGACGTCTGATCTTTATCCGCCCGTTTTTATCAGGCATCTGCTCTACGGAATCACACTGCCGGAAGCGGCAAAACATGTTGTATATGCTGTTAAAGAAACGAGCCGTGTCGTATTTTTGCTTCAAATACAATTTCTCGTTCTCCTGCTCATTTATTCTTTTATTTACCAAAGCTGCCGTAAAGTACAGTTCCGCCTTGTCATATTTAGCGTCCCCGGCTGAAACGGTTTCCAGCAATTTCTTTTCCGTATTCTCCAGATTACTGCCCGACTTGATAGCCGCCCGAGCCTCTTTCAGCACATTGGCAGCCCCCAGCGAACAAACACTTATCCCCCATATACCTAAAAACAATATACTTCTCATCTTTTTACTATACAACTCTTTTCTCTACAAAGGTATCACATTTCCCGTAAACGACAAAACGTTTTCTCTGTTCCCCGGCAAGTTTTAATAATCAAAAACAAAGAAACCGGAAGCGGCTTCTCATTGCCCCCTCCGGTTTTACTTCTCTTTCAGGAAAAATTCTTAATTATTCGGTATCAAGGCATCCATTTCAGCCTGCTTTTCCTTTTCTCCCAACACATAATATATGTTGCTCATGATAGCCGCCCAACGCTCGGGTTTATCCGGCTGCAGTTCCATGGCTTTCTCCACAAAGGGCTTTGCCTTGCGGTAACAATCCTTCACTTTCTCTATCTCCGCATCATTCTGCGCCTTGGTCATCTTCTTATTGCTGAGTTCATTATTGATGCGGTTGCCCTCTCTCGTATGGCACACACCTGCCTGCAGATAAGCATCCACATACTCCGGATCCACCTCGATGGTCTTCTCGAAATAAACGAGAGCTTCCATGGGCTTTTCGTTGTCCATCAGCACGGTACCTTTCAGATAGTTGGCAATCATGTTATCCGGATTGATGGCCAGCAGTTCATCGGCAAAAGCCAGCGCCTCGTCTTTCTGTCCTTTGTTCAGGTAATACGCCAGCAGATTCTGGGCATAAGTTTCGTCCGAAGTTTCTTTGGCATATTGCTTGGACAATTTGATCCACATGTCCATGTCACCTTTCTCATGATAGGCCAGCAACACGCATTTACGCGGCGTCTCTCCGTCCTCCTTGTATTCCAATGCCATATCCTTCAAGGCTATCACTTTGTCATAGTCTTTCAACTGGTTGGCCATCAACATGGCAAAGTATGCAATCTGGGCCGGCTCCATCGTCGTCGGGTTCAGAATAGCCGGTTCGTTCTCCACCATCTTGTGGTCCTTACCATACGACAGCCATTTGGCAAACTGCTTGCCGGCTTCCTCATACTTGTGTCCCTGATAAAAGAATTGCCCCAGATAGGCGTGATAATCCCGGAAATTGCACAGATTCCCCTTGTTCTTCTGCGTATATTCCTGCTTGGCATCCACTTCATAACATTTGTCGTATGCATCCAGACAAGCCATGAGGTTCTCGGCCAGCTTTATGGTATCAAAAGGCTCCTTGGCAGCCGCCTTATCCAGTTCCGGCGCAAAGATTCGCTGGTAAATATCTCCCTGCAAATCCCAGGCCATCGCCATATTCTTGGTCTGTCCGCTGGTCAATGCGGGCTGCAACACCGCATGAGCCTCTTCTATTTTCTGAATATCGAAAGAGTTCTTCTTGACACCGCCTTCCAGTTCCACCACCTTTACGCTCTCATCCAGCAAAGCCCGGCTCTTCTTGACAAGCTTGTCCTGGGCATTGACAGCCCCCACTGTTGCGAGGAGAGCTATCGAACACAATACTTTTTTCATAATCTATCAATTATTAAAGTTAAACTCCATTTTATAACACACACTTATTCATTGGATTCCGTCTCCGGCATATCCGGTGTCTGCTGAGATTCCCCGCTTACCGGCGTCTGCAGGTTCGTATCCTCTCCTTCCGTCACCTCCTCTTCGTCTTCCGTCTGCACCTTGCATACGCTGCTTATCTGGTCGTTCCGCTTTTCAAGGTTTATCAGGCGCACACCCTGCGTGGCGCGTCCCATGATGCGGACATCGGCGACTTTCAGGCGGATGGTAATGCCGCTCTTGTTGATTATCATGAGATCATTCTCGTCGGTAACCACTTTTATCGCCACCAGTTTGCCGGTTTTTTCCGTAATATTCAACGTCTTCACACCCTTGGCGCCCCGGTTTGTCACACGATAGTCCTCGATGTCGGAACGTTTGCCGTATCCCTGCTCGCTGACCACCATGATGGTCTCTGCCTTCGGATCGTTGACACACACCATGCCGACCACTTCGTCGTGTCCGTCTTCATCGAGCGTCATACCTCTCACACCGGTAGCCGTACGTCCCATCGGCCGCACTTTCTCCTCGTTGAAACGAATAGCCCGCCCGTTCCGGTTGGCCATGATAATCTCGTTCTCACCGTTAGTCAGGCGCACTTCTATCACACGGTCGTCTTCCCTGATCGTGATAGCGTTCACTCCGTTGACACGGGGACGCGAATATTCCGACAGGCATGTCTTCTTTATCACACCGTTTTTCGTACAGAACACGACGTAATGACTGGAACAGAATTCGGCATCCGCCAGGTTCTTTATCCGCAGACAGGCGTTGATCGCATCGTCCGGTTCAATATTAAGCATGTTCTGGATGGCACGTCCTTTCGCGTTCTTGGCGCCTTCGGGAATCTCATATACCTTCATCCAGAAGCAGCGGCCTTTCTGCGTGAAGAACAACATCGTGTTGTGCATCGTCGCCGGATAGATATACTCCACGAAATCGGAATCGCGCGTACTGCTACCCTTGCTGCCTACGCCGCCACGGGCCTGTGCCTTGAACTCAGCCAACGGCGTACGTTTGATATACCCGAGATGACTGATTGTAATAACCATCTCATCGTCAGCATAGAAATCCTCCGGATTGAATTCTTCGCTCGAATACATGATTTCGGAACGGCGCTCGTCGCCATACTGCTCCTTTATCTCTATCAGTTCGTCCTTAATCACTTTCATACAGAGAGCCTCGTCACTGAGAATCTGCTTGTAATATTCAATCTTCTGCAAAAGGTCGTCATACTCCGCATGCAGTTTCTCCTGCTGCAGGCCTGTCAGTTGGGCCAGACGCATATCCACGATAGCCTTGGCCTGCACTTCGTCCAGACTGAAACGCTCCATCAACCCCTGCATAGCCAGCATCGGGGTCTTGGAAGCCTTGATGATATGTACCACCTCGTCTATATTATCGCTGGCGATAATCAGTCCGTCCAGAATGTGGGCGCGTTCCTCCGCCTTGCGCAAATCGTATCGCGTGCGGCGGATTACGACATCATGACGATGCTCCACAAAGTTGCCGATGCAGTCGCGCAGCGTCAGCAGACGGGGGCGTCCCTTCACCAAAGCGATGCAGTTCACGCTGAAACTCGTCTGCAAAGGTGTCATCTTAAACAGTTTGTTGAGCACGATATTTGCATTGGCGTCACGCTTCACGTCCACCACGATACGCATACCGTCGCGGTCCGTCTCGTCATTGGCATTGCTGATACCCTCTATCTTCTTTTCGTTCACGAGGTCGGCTATCATCTTGATAAGCTCGGCCTTGTTCACGCCATAAGGTATTTCGGTGATGACAATCTTGTCGTGGTTTTCGCCCGTTTCTATTTCAGCCCGCGCCCGCATGATAATGCGCCCGCGTCCCGTCTCATAAGCGTCCCTCACGCCTTTCATGCCAAAGATGAAACCTCCCGTCGGGAAATCGGGGGCTTTCACATACGTCATCAATCCGTCCACATCTATGTCCGGATTCTCAATATATGCCACACAGGCGTCTATCACCTCGCCCAGATTGTGGGTCGGGATATTCGTGGCCATACCCACGGCGATACCCGTCGCACCGTTTACCAGCAGATTGGGAATACGGGTTGGCATGACGCTCGGTTCCTTCAGTGTATCATCAAAGTTATTCACCATGTCCACAGTCTCCTTCTCCAGGTCCTGCATCATGGCTTCGCCCATCAGTTGCAGACGCGCTTCCGTATAACGCATGGCAGCCGCACTGTCACCGTCCACGGAACCGAAGTTTCCCTGTCCGTCCACGAGCGTGTAACGCATGTTCCACTCCTGGGCCATACGCACCAGAGCGCCATAAACGGAAGAGTCACCATGAGGATGATACTTACCCAGTACCTCACCCACAATACGAGCACATTTCTTGTAGGCCTTGTCATGCGTATTGCCGAGTTCTTTCATTCCGAACAGGATACGGCGGTGCACAGGCTTGAATCCATCTCGCACATCGGGAAGCGCACGAGCCACAATGACTGACATGGAGTAGTCTATGTAGGAATTGCGCATCTCATCCTCAATGTTTACCTTAATAATTCTGTCTTGATCTAACATTATATTATAACTTTCTGTGTTATTTTATACCGGTTTTTACAGTTTTGCCCAAAAAGCATGTAAAGTTACTACTTTTCAAGGAAACGCAGAAAAAAAAGGCTGAAAAAAACATTGTTGCCCGCTGAAACCCTGCAACCGCAAAACGCATTTCTTTCTTATCCAGGGGGGCAGATGGGGCAGATAAAAGCCTTTTTTGCTAAAGTATATGGAAAAAAAACTAATTGCCTTCCCTTTAAAGGCAGCCTAATTAATTTTTCACTCCGGAAAAGTTTGCAAAACATCTGCCCTATCTGCCCCATCTGCCCCCTGGGGGATAAGGATGACCATTCAAGCACTCTTAGAATGACCATCCAAGCACCCTTAGAATGACCATCCTAACACCCTTAGAATGACCATCCAAGCAACCTTAGAATGACCATCCTAACACTCTTAGAACGCCCATCCTGACCCCAAGACAACTTCCCTTGTCGAATTTACGTTAATATTACACAAAAGGAACAATACAAGCATCTAATGGCACAATATTTGTAACTATCAAATCGAAAAGAACGTGATAATAGAAGAAAAAGAGAAACAGGATATGAAAAATCAATTCGCGCCCGACGTTGCAAGAATATTAGAATATAGCAAGGAGGAGGCAATCCGTCTGCACGACCACTCCATCACACCGGAACACCTGTTGCTGGGTATCCTGCGTGATCGCCAAAACCATGCTTATGAACTGCTCAAAAGCCTCAATACGGACCTGCTCCGCATGAAGAACAGGCTCGAAACCAGCCTGCAAGAAAACAATCGGAATGAATATACGATATACAACGACATCACACTGAGCGAAAAAACATCCAAGATACTAAAGATTACCCTGCTGGAGTCCCGTCTGATCAAAACGGACACAGCCGATACGGAACACATGTTGCTGGCTTTTATGAAAGAAAAGAACAATAATGCCTGCAAAGCTATGGAAGAATGCGACATAACGTACGAAGAACTCCTGAACATGATAACCCGGAAAACGGATATACATTCCGGATTCGGCTTTCCCGATGATGAGGAAGACGAACCGGAGCAACGACCGGAAGAGTCCCGTTCCCAGACTGACAACGCGACAGCCTCTCCCCACTCCTCCCAGCAAAGAACTGCGGCCAACAGCGGCAGCAATACGCCCGTACTTGACAACTTCGGGACAGACCTGACCAAAGCTGCGGCCAACGGATGGCTGGACCCCGTGGTAGGACGGGAAAAGGAGATTCAACGCGTGGCACAGATATTGAGCCGCCGCAAGAAGAACAACCCTATATTGATCGGCAGTCCGGGAGTAGGCAAATCGGCCATCGTGGAAGGACTGGCTCTGAGAATCGTACAAAGGAAAGTGGCGCGCATATTGTTCGACAAACGGGTGGTTTCGCTGGATATGGCTGCCGTCGTGGCCGGCACGAAATACCGCGGACAATTTGAAGAACGCATACGCAGCATATTGGTGGAACTGCAGAAGAACCCGAATGTCATCCTGTTTATCGACGAAATTCATACCATCGTCGGAGCCGGTTCCGCACCGGGAAGCATGGATGCGGCCAACATGCTCAAGCCGGCGCTGGCACGGGGGGAACTACAGTGCATCGGAGCCACGACAACCGACGAATACCGTAAAAGCATCGAAAAGGACGGAGCACTGGAACGACGCTTCCAGAAAGTGCAGGTCGACCCTACGACGCCGGAAGAAACCCTGCAAATACTGCGGAACATAAAAGAACGGTATGAGGAACACCACAACGTCAGCTACACCCCCGAAGCCCTGCAGGCCTGTGTCAGACTCACCGAACGGTATGTCACCGACCGGAGTTTCCCGGACAAAGCCATAGACGCACTGGATGAAGCCGGCTCGCGGGTGCATATCACCGACGTAGCCGCCCCGCAGGAAATAGAAGAAACAGAAGCCAGAATAACAAACGTACTGGAGAAAAAGAACAATGCGATAAAGAGCCAGAACTTTGAACTGGCCGCAGACTACAGGGATCAGGTGGCCGAGCTACAGGCACAGCTGGACAAACTCAAAAAAGAATGGGAAAACGAACTGAGCCACAACAAGTCGGTGGTAGGCGAAGAGCAGATTGCCGAAGTGGTGGCTATGATGACCGGCATTCCCGTGCAGCGCATCGGACAGGACGAAAACAACCGCTTGCGCAACATGAAAACGGAGCTCCGGCAGTCCGTCGTCGGACAGGATGAGGCCATAGACAAACTGGTACGCGCCATACAGAGAAGCCGCATCGGACTGAAAGACCCGAACAAGCCTATCGGCACTTTCATGTTCCTCGGCCCCACAGGCGTGGGCAAAACTTATCTGACAAAGAAACTGGCAGAGAACCTGTTCGGATCGGAAGATGCCATGATACGTATCGACATGAGCGAGTATATGGAGAAGCACACAGTCAGCCGCATGGTGGGTGCTCCTCCGGGATATGTAGGATATGAGGAGGGCGGACAACTGACGGAGCAGGTACGGCGCAAACCCTACTCCATCCTGTTGCTCGACGAGATAGAGAAAGCCCACAGCGATGTGTTCAACATCCTGTTGCAGGTAATGGATGAGGGACGTATGACAGACGGCAACGGAACAACGGTGGATTTCCGGAACACGGTCATCGTCATGACCTCCAACTGCGGCACACGGCAACTGAAGGAATTCGGCGCAGGTGTCGGATTCAACCGCGGACAAGCGACCGACAACAAGGCTTTGAGCCGCGAACTGACCCAAAAAGCACTGAACAAACAGTTTGCGCCGGAATTTCTGAACCGGCTGGACGAAATCATCTATTTCGACCAACTGGACGGGACGTCCCTGCGGAAAATCGTGGACATAGAACTGAAACCGCTGGCACAACGCATAGAGGCAATGGGATATTCCCTGTCGGTCGACGACAAGGCCAGAGACTTCCTGGCAACCAAGGGATACGACGTGCAATACGGCGCCCGTCCGCTGAAAAGAGCCATCAAGACTTATATAGAAGACATGCTGTGCGAGCGGTTCATCAACGGTGACATCGCCCCCGGCTGTGCCATCACCGTCACGACAGACGATGCCGGCGAAACACTGACTTCGGTTCCGACACCTGCCGGAATATAGCGTCTTACCCGGGCCGTGACAAACCGTTGTTTCCGATAAAAAACACCCCCTGGCAGTCCCTTTTGTCCGACTGCCAGGGGGTGTTTTATAAGCCTGTGTAAATACTACTTCTTCAATAATTCATCCACCCAAGGCAATATCCATTCTGTCTTGAAATAATGGCTGGGGGAATCACAATTGACTATCCGGAAAAACTGGGTACGATCCACTCCGGCCGGCACCTCTTTTATATCCATGCGCACGGTGGGATCGGCATACTTGGCATAATGGTGATACGTGAAATTACCCGGAGCGCCACTCAGTTCATAAGCCTTTGCTATCTTATGGAAATCACGGTCGAGTCCTCCTTCCGTACATATCACCGGACGGGGAGCCAAAGCAGCCACAATGTCGGGAAAATCGAAGGTGGTAAGAAACTCCGGTATCAGGTGCTCTATCGAGTTCGGGAACGGACGGTTGCCGTTTCCGTCCGGTTTTGTCATCACCAGTATGCGCTCGCGTGTGGTGCAGAGAAAGTCGTTGTAGACAAACGCATAGATAGAGTCGTCGAGCAATCCCAAGACCATCAGCGGCTCCGTTCCGAGCGAAAAACCGCTCACGATAATGCGCTCCCGGTCGACCTGCGGAAGAGTCTTCATCCAGTCGAGCACCACCCGGTCCTGCCATGACGTCAGTCCCAGATAGCTCCACCCCATCTCCAGCAACATGCGCGACGTATTGAGATAATCGGGCCGCCCGTTGTCCATCAGTTCCCCGAACGACACATTGTCCACAGCCACGGCAACCAGTCCCTTACGCACAAAATGGTAAGCCATGGAGTTTTTGCCCGGCTCGGCAACCGGCTGTCCGTCCAGATTGAAATTACCCTGCACCTCACCGGCCAGAAGTTCTTTCGTCTGACCGAAACCGGGTATGCACAGCACGGCCGGTGCCGGATGCGACGCATCCACACCGTCGGGAATCATCACGAGATAGGGAACCACGGCACCCGGCAACGGATAGGACTCCCACTTTTCCAGACGATAACCGTTGCGCGCCACCGTCTTCACAAGCCGGGGAGCGGGCACCTCTACCGAAGGGTGGCGCATCAGTCTTTTCATGGCATCCTTCATCGAAGACTGCCATCGGGGAAACTCCGCTGCTTTCATATTCCTGTCAAAAGCGAGAACCGGAGGATTTTCTTTCATCATTTGTTGTACAACACCGCGCGAACTTACGAAGCGCCCGTCCGGACGGGAGGTCGTTATAAGACTGTCAACCGGAACGGAGGCTGCAACTGAAACAGAACCGCCGAACACGGAAAGCGCCGAAGCAATAATAAAGGCAAATTTCATAGTATATCATTATAATTGGTCGGATACAAATATAAGTATAAATCCGAATATATCAGTTACCCTGCATTAATTAATTCAAAAAAGATTCAGGCTTGTGCTACGACAAAAAAAAGACCGTGCCGCCATGAAGTGAACCTTCATCGCGCGGCACGGTCCCGTAAATTCGTTTGCAGTCTCTTACCAGATGGTCACACGTTCTTCCTTCGGAACGAACATGGAATCCTGCTCCGTGATACCGAATGCCTCATACCAGGCGTCGATATGGGGCAATGCGCCATCCACACGCCAGCGCCCCAAAGAATGGGGATCGCTCTTGGTGCGCCGGCGGATTTCCTCGTCACGTATGTTACCGGCCCACACATTGGCATACGACAGGAAGAAGCGCTGCTCCGGTGTAAACCCGTCTTCCGTGGCCAGAGGTGCATCTTTCATGGCATTCAGCAAGGCATAATAAGCCACCATCAGGCCTCCGTGGTCGGCCAGATTCTCTCCCAGCGTCAATTTTCCGTTTGCTTTCAGACCGGGCAACACATCAATCTTATCAAAGTAATCGCGCATAACGCTCACACGTTCCTCAAAACGTTCGGCGTCGCCGGGAGCCCACCAGTCTGTCAGATTACCGTTCTTATCAAACTGGCGTCCCTGATCGTCGAAGCCATGGGTCATCTCATGGCCGATAACCACACCTATGGCACCATAGTTGCAGGCATCGTCCGCCTCCATATTGAAGAATGGCGGTTGCAGAATACCGGCGGGGAAACAAATTTCGTTCGTCGTCGGGTTGTAATAGGCGTTCACCGTCTGCGGAGTCATGTACCACTCGTCACGATCGACAGGCTTGTTGAGTTTCTGCGCTACCATGAAAGCCAAGTTGAATTCATTGCTACGTACAATATTAGCCCAGTAACTGTCATTCTCTATCTTCAGTCCCGAGTAGTCTCTCCACTTGTCCGGATAACCCACTTTCACATAAAAGGCATCCAGTTTTTCAAGGGCCACCTTCTTCGTTTCCTCGCTCATCCAGTCCTGCACCTTGATACGCTCCGCCAGCGATGCCTGAAGGTTCTTCACAAGGTTAACCATACGCTCTTTGGCCGCAGCGGAAAAATATTTGTCCACATAGAGACGTCCGAGCCCTTCGCCCATGACACCTTCTACCGTAGCGACAGCACGTTTCCAGCGCGGACGCTCCTGCTGGGCACCGCTCAGGACCCGACCGTAGAAATCGAAGTTACAAGTGCGGAACTCATCGCTCAGATAAGGCGAGGCCGCGGAAATCAGATTCCATTCCAGATAGGCTTTCTGGTCTTCCAGCGGCACTTCCGCCAGAATCTTCTCTATCTCATGAATCGGTTCCGGCTGAGCCACATTGACTTCCGTCACTTCTTTCATTCCCATTGCGGAGAAAAGCACATCCCAGTCAATGCCAGCATAGTCCTTTTTCAAGTCTGCCACCGACATCTTGTGATAATTCTTTTCCGGATCACGCTGCTGGGTCGCCGAGAACGAAGGCACGGCAATACGGTGTTCTATCTTCATCACGGATGCCGCTTTCGCAACAGACTCCTCCTGCGTGAAACCGCACAAACGGAACATCTTTCCGATATGCTCCGTGAAGGCGGTTCGTATGCCAGCCGTAGCCTCATCCTCGTCCAGATAATATTCTTTCTCATCGAGACTCAGACCGCCCTGCACTATCGTCAGGATGTTCATACTGCTGTTCTTGGCATCGGCATCTATATAGAAACCGAAATAGCCGGACACACCCTTACGCATCATGTCCACCATCATCGGCCAGACTTCCTTGGAATCCGTCAGGGCTGCAATAGCCTGCAAATCCGCCTGAATGGGCTGGTATCCCTCGTTGTTCTGCTTGACACTGTCCATGGCGATGTTATACAGATCGCCGATTTTCTGTTCCAGGGAGCCTTCCTTATGCTTTGTTTCGGCAAGCGAAGTGATCAGATCGCGCAACTGCTGATTGTTGTTTTCAATCAACACTTCAAAACTTCCATAACGGGAATACTCGTCAGTCAGGGGATGCGCCTTCATCCAGCCTCCACAGGCATACTGATAGAAATTGTTTCCGGGAGCTGCTGTAGTATCCAGATTATTCAGGTCAATACCTGTCGTCTGGGTTGCCGTGTGCACGCAAGACGCCAACGGCACGGATGCGAATACCATGGCCGGTATCCAATGTTTCAAATTCAGTTTCATATTATCTTTCATTTAAATAAGATATTTCCGTTTGTTGTCGCTCTATCCCTGTGCCTCTTCCAGGGCAATGGAAGCGTTTTCCCACTCTTCGACCACGGCATCCAGCTGTTTCTTCAAAGCGGCATGACGCTCGTAAAGCGTCATATCGGAAGCTCCCTCCGCCGTGGCCATCCTGTCTTCCAGCATCTTCACCGCAGCCTCCAGCTCGCCTATCTGCTCTTCGCATTGCTGCACGGCCTTCTCCAGTCTGCGGAGTTTCTTCTGCTGCTCTTTCTGCTGTTCATACGTGAGACGGTTCTGATTCACCTGCTTCTCACCGTTCCTTACCGGTTCTGCCGAAGAAAGGTTCGGCGTAGTTTTCTGCAGCTCATCCAAGGACTCGATGCTCTTCTTTTGCAGGAAATCATAAATGCCGCCCAGATGCTCTTTCACCTGACCGCCGCCGAATTCATATACCTTTGTCACCAGTCCGCTCAGGAACTCACGGTCGTGACTCACGACGACCACCGTCCCGTCGAAATCACGGATGGCGTCTTTCAGCACATCCTTCGAACGCATGTCGAGATGGTTGGTCGGCTCATCGAGAATCAGGAAGTTCACAGGTTCCAGCAGCAGTTTTATCATGGCCAGACGACTGCGCTCACCCCCGGAAAGGACCTTCACTTTCTTGTCGGAAGCCTCTCCGCCGAACATGAACGCACCGAGAATATCGCGTATCTTCAGCCGGATATCTCCCTTTGCCACACGGTCTATCGTATCGAACACCGTCAGTTCGCCGTCGAGAAGCTGCGCCTGGTTCTGTGCGAAATAACCGATCTGCACATTATGCCCGATCCGGAGCACACCGTCATACGGTATCTCATCCATGATACATTTCACCAAAGTGGACTTTCCTTCACCGTTCTTGCCCACAAAAGCCACCTTTTCTCCCCGTTTGATGGTCAGGGTCACATCATGAAACACGACATGCTCCCCGTACGACTTTCCCACGTCCTCACAAATCAACGGGAAATCCCCGCTCCGCATGGAAGGCGGAAACTTGAGGCGCAACGACGAATTGTCCACTTCGTCCACTTCAATGGGAATAATCTTCTCCAGCTGCTTGATACGGCTCTGCACCTGCACGGCCTTCGTCGGTTTGTATCGGAAACGTTCGATAAAATCCTTTATATCGGCTATTTCCTTTTGCTGATTCTCATACGCACGAAGCTGCTGTTCGCGGCGTTCGGCACGCAACTGCACATATTCGTCGTACCTGACTTTATAGTCATACACCTGTCCGCAGGAGATTTCCAGCGTACGGTTGGTCACGTTATTGATAAACGCCCGGTCGTGACTCACCAACACCACGGCGTTCGCTTTCGTGGCAAGAAACGTCTCGAGCCATTGTATACTCTCTATGTCCAGATGGTTGGTCGGTTCGTCGAGCAACAGCACGTCCGGCCGGCGCAACAACAGTTTGGCCAGCTCGATACGCATGCGCCAGCCTCCGCTGAATTCACGGGTAGGACGTCCGAAGTCTTCCCGCACAAATCCCAGACCCATCAGCGTGCGTTCTATCTCCGCATGGTAATTCATGCCTCCCATCATCTGGAAACGTTCACTCTCATGCGTAAACTTTTCCACAAGCTGCATGTACTCTTCGCTGTCATAGTCCGTCCGCTCCGACAGTTCGTCATTCATCCGTTCTATCCTCGCCTGCATCTCGCTGATATGGGCGAAAGCCTGTTCCGCCTCCTCCATCACGGTATGTCCGTCGCTCAGCACCATCACCTGCGGCAGATAACCAATGGTCGTATCTCCCGAAACGGCTACGGTTCCCGATGTCGGCTGTTGCAGACCGGCTATTATTTTCAGCATCGTGGACTTCCCCGCCCCGTTCTTTCCTACAAGCGCGATGCGGTCCTTGCCGTTAATCACGAACGACACATCGCTGAACAGCGGTGTCGCGGCAAATTCTACTTGTAAATGGTCTATCGAAATCAATGTCTTTTCGTTTTACATGCAAAAGTAGAACAAAAAAACGAGACGGAACAGGTTTCCGCCCTTAAAAGCCCGTGTGCTTCCGTGTTTTCCCTCTTCGGCCACTATATAACAGTCTCCGGAGAGCAAGATGAAACGCCCTCCGGAGACTGATTATAACTCCGCAAAATCTTTGTTGCTAAAAAACCATCACCTTATGACGGTTCACAATGTAAGTTCCGGCCGGAAGCCCGCCTATCGTCTGCGTCCCCTTCACGGTACGAACCGCAACGATCCGACCGGACAAGTCGCAGACAGTCACCTTCCGGGCATGCGCGGAGGTAAGCCGTATGCAACCGCTACCAGCCTGCACGTATAATTCGTCCGGCGTTTCCGTCACCCGACCGACCGCCGTCGCCTGTGCATCCTGGCGATAAAGACGGAAATGGTCGGCCTTGTACCAGCCTCCTTCACAACGTACGCCGAAGGTCAATGTCCCGTCCGTCACCGGAATGGACTCTACCGTCACTTCGTGCAGGTACATCGGTCCGAAGTCATCAATCTCCGCCTGTGCGCTACATGCGTTGGCAAAGAGTTCTACCCGGTTGCCCGTGTCCGAAGCCACCAGAGCCATCACCTTGTAGGTGCCGTTCTCCAGTCCCTCTACCGTCTGGCGGACTTCCGCACTGCTGCCGCCGCTCATAGGTGCATACAATACATACGTACCGTCCGCCCCGCTCATGTAATTGGCCAGAGAGGAAGTCGTACGGCTTACGGTCGGCTTTCCGGCTGTTCCGGAAACAACCTCCCACCCGTTCAGATTGCCGGCCTCGAACGACGGGTTCGTCA
Organism: uncultured Paraprevotella sp.; assembly: GCA_947177395.1. Lineage (GTDB taxonomy): Bacteria > Bacteroidota > Bacteroidia > Bacteroidales > Bacteroidaceae > Paraprevotella. The sequence goes on along the minus strand of CAMWUI010000007.1, from coordinate 41,588 downwards.
GGAAAGCAGTCATATTGCGCTCACCACCCTCTTCCGGAATGTATGCCAGAGAATACACCTCCATAGCATCGGTCAGTTCACGCTGGGCGGCACGCATGTCCGCGTATTCCGGCTGACTGTGAAGCGCCTCTTCCGCCACGGCGATGGCCGCCTTGAAGACTTCGGTTGCCTCCGCTGATGCCAACGGCCCGTTCTTTTCCAACAGTTCATAGGCCTCCGTCAGTTTCTGGGCGATAGCTATTGTCAACTGGTCTTTCGATTTGTAAATGTAACTCGTAACCCCGACGGCCTTTCCATATTGCAGATAAGCCGTGAATGCAGCAACGGTCGTGCCGTCCGACACCGCGTTGAAAGACTGTCCCGTGCCGTCCGACAGCACATACATGCCCTTCACCGCCGGCAGATTGACAAACGTACCCCGCACGGAATCTGTGGATTCACTCGGAACATTGACACTGACCGTCACGTCCGAAGCCGCAAAGCGGTCGTGACAGGGAGCCCCGGCCACATATAAATAAGGTGTACCGCTCTTCAAAGACAGGTTCACGCTGTCGCACTCATAGATATACGACAGGAATAACTTTTTCACACGGCGTGCCATGATGCCATCGGGCACTTCGCAGTCAAACGGAAGCACCAGTGTGTTCCACTGCGCTGCCGGACGGTTGTGGATATAGGTAGCTCTGACGGCCTTGAAATCCTCTCTCGGCTGAAAATCATACCCCGTCTCCAGAAGCAGATTGTCGCACACGCCGGAACGTATGATATTGTTCCCCTCCACTTTCGCCTCGTCCGACACATAGAACAACGCATTTTTGTTGGCGGCCAGAGGCTGTTCGTTCAATCCTTCCACTCCGGTCAGGTCATAACGGCATACCGAAACGTCCGAAGACAATTTGGCGAAAGCATCCGCATTCCACTTGCCTTCCAGCTTCATTTCTCCATTCTCCGACGAAGCGACTGCCAGCGTGGAAGCCGTCACCCGAAAATAAACCACCGTATCAGCCTTCGAACAGTCGATGGTATAATCAAGGTTATTGGTGATGATATCCGACAGAGATGCCTTGTAAAGCTTGCTTTCATCCAGGCGGGTGAACGAATAAGTTATCGCCTGGGCATCATCCGTACCGAATCCCGTAGCCTTGTGAGTTGAGGATTTCAGTTGATCAAAACCGCCTGTCTCCGCGTTATAGGCATACAGAAAACAGCGCACTCCCGGTTCGCAATACGAACCTTTTTTCCCGTTGTACAACAAAGCCTTCACCTGGGCATCCGTATTTTGCACGATGCTGAACTCTTTCTGTACCTCTTTGCCGTTTTCCTTTATCGTCTCGACGGTGGTCTCTCCGTTGGTATTCACCCCGAACGCCTGCAACGTCAGGTCGGGCACGCTTACGTCGGAAGCCAGAGTCTTCTGGGCCAATACCGTATTATTCTTGTCCACGACATAAATGGTATAATCCAGGGCCGAAGTGGGATTGTATTCAAAATCCACGTTCACCGTCTGTCCGGTCGGAACCACCGTTTTCACATTGGAACGGGTGGCCTTGCTGATGGCCGAAGGTTTGTTGTTCCCCGTCAGGCAGAACAGATACACGCCGGAATACGGTAGCGTGCTGTTGTTGGTAAACTGCACACGAATGGTGTTGGTCGTGCTTCTCACCAGCCGCTCCGTGATAATCTTTGCAGAAAGATTCAGCTTTTTCGGGGTAATCTTGTACACCATGTGCTGATATTGGCTGAAACCGCCGACACCATCCGCATCATCCAGTGTATAATAGCCGTCTCCCTGGCCTCCCCATCCGAAGTTGAAATGAAACATGTTGTTCGAAGCCTTGTAACCGTCCAGCACGATGGCATGCCCTCCGTTCGTCGGATGGCTACCGGCATACTCTATCGGGTGCCCCTCTGCCAGATCGTCGTATATCATCTTTTCCCAGGACGATGTGGAGTAGCCGCTCTTGACCACATGTGCCGCATTAAGTCCGTACTGGCTGCTGAACACATTCGGCAGTTTCTGCAACTCCCCGGAGGTCGAGCTGCCATAGGTCTGCCAAAGCGTCGTGCCAGTGATAAGCATCAGCATGGCCACGGCATTCCCCATCTCGGCCGGATAGGAAGAACCGTATGACAACTGCATCAGATCCCATTTCAAGGGCGTTCCTCCCGGAACGGATTCCGTCACGGGAGCGTCACCGTATGAATAGGTAGGAGTGGCATACAGCGAACGGTCATTACAATCTTTGTGCCAATAATAAATAATCTGCGAAGCGGCCGTAGCGGTGCATCCCGTGATGGAGCGGCCGTTTCCATTCGCCAGCATGGGACACAGATTGTTATAAGGCTCGCTCTGATGCCAGTGTGTCCGAATCAGCGGAGCAATGTCCGTCCGTCCTTCCACAACACGCGGAGAAGCCGGCGGCAACGTCCTGCCGCTCTCGCGCAAACAATTGACGGTAGCCTTGTATGCCTCCAGCATATCAAGCAAGGCGGGCGGCATTTCCTCTTTCACGAAATCTCCGGAATCCGTATAGCCAAGCACTTCCGGCAGACAATCATCTCCCGATACGATTACAAAGCCTTCATTCTGACCTCGGTTGAAAACATACAACGGTTCGAACACTTCCGTTTCATCCACCCCCTCCGTCAGCGGGCGGGACACGGAGAGATTGCGCATTTGCAGAGTCCGTTTCATATAACTGCCGGCTATCTGCCTGGCCTTTTTCAGATGGACCGGGGCGGCCTGAGAGACAGAACCGGTCATCCACAGCAATAAAAACAAGCATACGTTTTTCATGTGCAACAAATTTAGTTGGTTTCTTAATTTATTTTGTGTTTATATCAGTCTTACTTTATTCCTGTCAAAAGAGATTCAACCGCCGCTGGCGGGCCTCTTCGATGGAAAGCAGTTCTTCGTCGGATACGCCACTCCGGGCGACCGTTTCAGACTGTTCCCTGCGCAAAGCGGCAAAAGCCGCTTCCGCACTTTCCGGACGAGTCAGCCGAGCCGCCAAAGGAGCATTCTGCGAGGCATCCTTCACCCATGCCACAGGCCCGCCGTATGCCGGCGCTATCTTCAGTGCCGTATGCAACCGGCTCGTGGTAGCTCCCCCGATCAGTACGGGTACCGTTATTCCGGCACGTTTCAGTTCGGACACCACATGCACCATTTCTTCCAGACTCGGGGTTATCAGTCCGCTCAGCCCTATCACATCGGGCTTTTCTTCCAGCGCACGCCTCACGATATCCTCGGCCGGCACCATGACTCCCAGGTCGACAATCTCATATCCGTTGCACGCCATCACCACCGATACGATGTTCTTGCCGATGTCATGCACATCCCCTTTCACCGTTGCCACCAGCACTTTGCCCGTATGCCCGGCTCCCGGCCGTTTCTCGGCCTCGATGCGCGGTTGCAGGATTTCCACAGCACGTTTCATCGTGCGGGCTGTTTTCACCACCTGAGGCAGAAACATCTTGCCCTCTCCGAACAACTCGCCTACCCGGTTCATTCCGGCCATCAGAGGACCTTCGATAATATCCACCGCATGCTCATACTGCCGGCCGGCCTCGGCCAAGTCTGCCTCCAGAAAATCCGTCACTCCTTTCACCAAGGCATGCAGCAGACGTTCGGCCACCGGAACATCCGGCCGGACATTCCGCGTCCCGGTCTTCACTCCCGATTCGCCACCCGCTTTCTCCACTTCCGCTTCAGCTTTCATCCGGTCCGCCATCTCTATCAGACGCTCGGCGGCATCAGGCCGTCGGTTGAGCACCACGTCCTCCACACACTCCAGCACATGCGACGGAATGTCTCCGTACATGACGGCCGAAGCCGGATTGACAATGCCCATGTCCATTCCTTCCCGACAGGCGTGATAGAGAAAGACGGCATGCATGGCTTCACGGACATAATTGTTCCCGCGCAGGGAAAACGACAGATTGCTCACGCCTCCGCTCACATGCGCTCCCGGCAGATTCTTCCGAATCCATCCGGCGGCACGAATGAAATCCACAGCATAATTGTCGTGCTCTTCCATACCAGTGGCCACGGCCAGTATATTGGGATCGAATATGATATCGTTCGGATTGAATCCGACCGTCTCCGTCAGCAAGGTGTATGCGCGACTGCACACCTCCACTTTCCGCTCATACGTATCAGCCTGTCCACGCTCGTCGAAAGCCATGACAATGAGAGCCGCCCCCAGCCGCTTCACGGCACGGGCACGTTCTATAAAAAGCAGCTCCCCTTCCTTCAGCGAGAGAGAGTTGACGATGCATTTTCCTTGCACGCACTTCAGACCGGCCTCAAGGACGTCCCACTTCGACGAGTCTATCATCACCGGCACACGGGCTATCTCCGGTTCCGAACCTAACAGGTTGAGAAACGTGACCATCTCCGCACGGGTGTCCAGCAGACCGTCATCCATGTTTATATCGATGACCATAGCCCCGTCCTCCACCTGCCTGCGGGCGATGCTCAGGGCTTCCTCATAGTTCTTTTCCCTGACGAGACGCAGAAACTTGCGGCTCCCGGCCACATTGCAACGCTCGCCTACGTTGACGAAGTTCACTTCCGGTGAGACCTCCAGTCGCTCCAGTCCGCTCAGACACAGACAATCCGGCCCAGCCACCGGAACATGCGGAACCGATCCCTTCACCAAAGGAATGTACGCAGCGATATGTGCATCCGTCGTACCGCAACAACCGCCCACGATATTCACCAGTCCTTCGTCGATAAACTCCTTGATTTCCTCGGCCATCATCTCCGGAGTCTGGTCATACGCTCCCAGAGTGTTGGGCAGTCCCGCATTCGGATAAGCGGATATATAACAGGGCGCCGTGCGGGCCAGCGTATGCAGGGCCGGCTTCATATCCCGCGCCCCGAACGAACAATTCAGCCCGATGCTGAACAGGTCCGCATGGCTCACCGATGTCACAAACGCCTCCAACGTCTGCCCGGACAGCGTGCGCCCGCCCTTGTCGGACACCGTGACGGACAGCATCAGCGGCACACGCCGCCGCTGTCTTTGCATGGCTTCCTCCGCGGCATACAAGGCAGCCTTGGCATTAATCGTATCGAAAACAGTTTCTATCAACAACGCATCCACCCCGCCTTCTATCAAGGCTTCCATCTGTTCGAGATAAGCCGCGGCCAGTTCGTCGAACGTCAGAGAGCGCAAGGCTGGATTGTCCACATCCGGACTGAGCGAACAGGCTTTATTGGTGGGTCCCACCGAACCGGCCACAAAACGGGGATGCTCCGGCGTACTGTAGGCGTCAGCCTGCATACGGGCCAGACGACAGGCCGCCAGATTGATATCCCGGCAATACTCCTCCATGCCATAGTCTGCCATGGAAATACGCTGGGCACTAAACGTGTTGGTTTCAATGATATCCGCCCCCGCCTCCAAATAGCGGCGGTGGATGTCGCCCACTATGTCGGGCCGTGTCAGACACAATACATCGTTGTTGCCTTTCATCTGCCCCGGCAAGTCACGGAAACGCTCTCCCCTGAAATCATCCTCGCTTAATCCATATTGCTGAATCAGCGTACCCATCGCGCCGTCCAGCACAAGAATACGTCTTTTTATTTCTTCCCTCAGTTGTCCCATCAATAACGCTTTATCTGTCGGTCCATTTCACGACGGTCCTGTTTTTCCTTCAGTGTCTCACGCTTGTCATACTCCTTCTTACCCCGGCAGAGATACACATCCAGTTTAGCCCGGCCGTTCTCGTCGATAAACAGCAATGTGGGGACAATCGTATAACCCGGCGTCTTGGTCGCCTGCTGCATTTTCTGAATCTCCCTCCGGTTGAGCAACAGTTTTCTGTCTCTGCGGGCCGCATGGTTATTATACGAACCGTATGAATACTCGGCCACATACATGTTCTTCACCCAGACTTCTCCGTTGTGGATAAAGCAAAACGTATCCACGAGACTTGCCTTTCCCGCACGGATAGACTTGATTTCCGTACCGGTCAACACAATACCGGCCGTAAACTTATCCATAAGCAGGTAATCAAACGATGCCCGCTTGTTCTTTATATTGACGGTCTTTACCTTTACTTTCTTTTCTGCCATAATCTATTCCTTCACAATCTCGGCAAACAATTCTATATGCTCGTCCACATAGCGCGCCAATGCCTCCGTCACTTCCTCCTCCATGACCACGAATCCGTCATCCAGGTCATCAAACTTCTCGTATTGTTCAAACAGAGCCATAAATTCCTCGTCCGTACATTCGCGTGTCAGTTCGTCCTTGTAGAGGTCATACAGTTTCTTGCCTTTATAAATCAGTTTGGAAAAGTCTCCCGCCCCCATCAGCCGCATTGCCTTGGCAAAAGGATTGTCGAAAATAAACGGCCCGTATCCGTTATGTATCAGTTGCACGAAACCTCCGTCCATCACTTCCTCGCGGAACATCACATACGCCAGCAGCGAAATCTGTTCCCCGTTCAGGCGGGACATCGTCTCGCCGTTCAGTTCTCCTCCCACCGCATCACGGATGTGGTCGACAAACACTTGCAGAAAATCGTCCATCCCCAGCCCTGCGGCAGCAATCACTTCACTCTCGGGTATGCGAACCTTTACCTTTTCCATATTTTACCTTAATGACATTGATAATATGCAAAGATAAATATAAACCACGACATGAACGAATAAAACGGTAGAAATGAATTAGAACGGGGATATCCTTTTATTCATAAAATGATTATTTTTCCATGCCCGATTTGCCTCCCCCGTCCTTTTTTCGTAGTTTTGCAGTTGTCAAACCTCTGTCTTATGCAGTTACCGGATTTTCTTCGCAGATGCTCACGCCGCCTGCACGCCGATGCAGTGTGCTATCCCCTGCTGGCCCGCTTTGCCCATGGACGGATTGCCACCACAGAACAGGAGGTACAGACGGCATACGAACGACTGGCGGCACTGTCACCCGACAAAGGACGCAGTTGCCTGCACAGCAACCGGCTTACCCGACCGACGGAATTTGACCTGCAAATCATCATTCCGGTCTACAACGCGGAAAACTTCATCGACGAATGTATCGGCTCCGTACTCAGCCAGCAAACACACTATTCCGTGCTGACCGTCATTATCAACGACGGTTCCACCGACACGACACGGCAACGGCTGAATGCCTACGAAGGAATGAGCGACATTGTCATCATCGACCAGCCCAACGGCGGTTTCTCCAAAGCCCGCAATACGGGAATCTCAACCCTGTGCGCCCGCTATGTCATGTTTCTCGATGCCGATGACCGACTGGTTCCCGGATCCGTGGAGACACTGATGGACAAGGCCACCGCTTCTGACTCCGATATCGTTGAAGGAGGATACCTGCGTTTCCGCAACGAAGGCACGGTAATCTGCCGCTACCGTCACCGGGAGTGCGCCGGCACAGATTGGAGCACATTGTACGGCTACCCGTGGGGCAAAGTCTACAAGGCCGGATTGTTTGCCGACGTGCAGTTCCCCGAAGGATACTGGTTTGAGGACACCCTGCTCCCTTATGCTGTCTATCCCCGCGCCACCCGCGTCACTACGATTCCGAATACCGTATACCATTACCGCGACCATGCGGACGGCATCAGCCGACGGTCTGCCGGGCTGCCGCGCAACATCGATGCCCTGTGGGTAACGAAACGGATGCTGGAAGACAGCGAACGGCTCGGCATCTGCCGGGATGAACGATTTTACCATACTGTGCTGAAGGACTTTCTCACCAATTTCTCCCGCATCCGCGGTCTGCGTTCCTCCCGGACGGACAAAGATCTGTTCATCGTCACGACAGACCTTATGCACCGTTATTTCCCGGACATCCGGACATCCGATACGGCCCTTCGTCCTTTGGAGCTGGCATTGCGCGCTTCCGATTTCCAAGCCTATCGCCTTTACTGCCTTTTCCATTCATTCTGACTTTTACGACAAACACATAAACAACAAAATAACTGCCCATAAACTAAGTAAATATATTATGAAAAAGATTCTGACAACCATTTTACTGTTGGGAGCGCTACTTCCCGGACAGGCTAAGAAACCGATCAAGAAGCAGCCGTTTGCCGGCTACCTGTTCGCCTACTTCGAAGGGGGCGGCAACAAAGACCTGCAGGAACAACTGCGATTCGCCGTGAGCGAGGATGCCCGAAACTGGTATGCGCTCAACGGAAACCGCCCTGTAGTGGGCAGTGACTCCATCAGCGAAAGCGGAGGCATACGCGACCCGCACATACTGCGGGGCGAGGACGGCTGTTACTATATCGTGGCCACCGACATGATGACGGCCAGGAACGGCTGGAAAGAAAACCCGGGCATCGTGCTGATGAAATCCAACGACTTAGTGAACTGGTCGCATGCGAAAATCAATCTTGCCAAAGACTGGCCCGATTTCAGCGACGCCTATTGGGTATGGGCCCCGCAGACCATCTACGACCGCAAGGCCCGCAAATATATGATTTACTTCACGCTGCAACGCACGGGCGACAACCGCAAAAGTCTGATTACCTACTATGCATACGCCAACGAGGACTTCACGGCTTTCGAGAGCGCGCCACGCCGTCTCTTCAGCGCCAAATACGGCTCCATCGACAACGACATCGTATGCAAGGACGGCATATACCACCTTTTTTACAAAGGAAACACGAAGGACGAAAACGGTAAGGAAGTAAAGAACGGTATCCAGCAGGCCACCTCGAAACGACTGCAAGGCCCTTGGAAAGAGGACTTCAAATACCTCGATGCCTATGCAGGAACACGGACACACGTGGAAGGCAGCAGCGTGTTCCCCCTGCATGACGGAAGCGGCGACTGGGTGCTGATGTACGACCTCTACAGCAGCGGACGCTATGAATACCAAACTTCGAAGGACCTGATAAACTTCACCCGCGAACCGCAGTCGTTCCGCAAGGATTTCTTCCCCCGCCACGGCTCGGTAATTTCCGTGACCCGGGAGGAACTGGAACACGTGCAACAACGGTGGGGATACGTGCTGACCCACGATTTCGTATCGGACGGCAACCCCATCATACGCGACAAACATACCGCCGATCCTGCCGTATGGGTGGAAAACGACACGCTTTGGCTTTTTGCCGGACACGATGCGGAAGGTAACCAGAATGGTTATGTCATGCGCGACTGGCTCCTCTACTCCACCACCGACATGAAGCACTGGACCGAACATCCCTCGCCCCTGCACATCGATGATTTCGCATGGGCCAAGAGTAAACAGGCCTATGCCGGACACGTGGCCAAAAGAAACGGAAAGTATTACTGGTATGTCTCTACCAACTGGTGCGGCATCGGCGTAGCCGTGAGCGACAGGATTACGGGTCCCTATAAGGACGCCCTGGGAAAACCGTTGCTCACCAACGAAGACTGCTTCGATTCCCGCCACAGCTGGGCCTGCATAGACCCCGCCGTCTTTACCGATGACGACGGCACACCTTATATTATATGGGGAAACCGCGAATGTTACTATGCCCGGTTAAAGGACAACATGGTGGAGATAGACGGCCCCGTACACCGTATCGACGTGCCTGATTTCACAGAGGCCCCATGGATGCACAAGTATGACGGGAAATACTACCTGACCTATGCATCAGGATGGCCAGAGAAGATAGCCTACGCCGTGGCCGACGAGATAGGCGGTCCTTACCGACCGATGGGCATCATCAGCGAGATAGCAGGCAACTCGAACACCACGCACCCCGCCATCGTACAATTCCGCGACCGGTGGATTTTCTTCTCCCACAACGGAGGCTTGCCCGACGGAACCAGCTACAGCCGTTCCGTCATTGCCGAACCGATGCGTTACGACAGCGAGGGGCACATACTCCCCATTCCCGCCACAGCCAAGGGCGTCGGCGAAATACCTCGGACGGAAGCCTACGTGATGGTCTACCACAAGGATGCCGACCATGGCCTGCACATGGCACTCAGTCGCGACGGATACGAATGGACAGCCCTGAACGGCGACCGCCCCGTCATGAGCGGCGACACCATCGCCCAGCAGCGCGGCATACGCGACCCGCACATCTACCGGGGACCGGACGGGATGTTCTATGTAGCCATGACCGACTTGCACATCTTTGCCAAGCGCGAGGGACTGCGCGATACCGAGTGGGAACGTGACGGAGCGGAATACGGCTGGGGCAACAACCGCGGTCTGGTGCTGATGAAGTCGAAAGACCTCATCCATTGGACGCACAACGTATTCCGCCTTGACGAGGCTTTTCCCCAACGCTTCGGCAAACTGGGTTGTGCCTGGGCTCCGGAAACCATCTACGACCCCGAGGAAGGCAAGCTTATGGTCTACTTCACCATCCGAGCCACGGGCAAAGGCAAGACGAAACTCTATTATGCCTATGCCGACGACGATTTCACGCGTCTGGTGACCGAGCCCCAGCTGCTCTTCGAATATCCCGACGAAAAAGTCCAGATACTCGATGCCGACATCATCCCCATGCCCGACGGACGCTACTGCATGACTTATTGCTCACAGGATGGTCCCGCCGGTATAAAGATGGCCATCAGTGACCACATCAACCGCGGTTACCAATACCAACCGCAGCAAATCGACGCCGAAAAGGGATCGTGCGAGGCGCCCACAATGTACCGTCTCACCGGCCAGAACCGCTGGATTCTGATGTACGACATATTCAGCATCAATCCCCATAACTTCGGATTCATGGAGACCACCGACTTCAAGACGTTCCGCCATCTGGGGCATTTCGACGAAGGCCCGATGAAACGCACTAACTTCACGGAACAGAAACACGGAGCCGTCGCCCCGATTACAGAGGAAGAGGCCCGGCGGCTGGAGGAATACTGGAAGCAGAAATAAACCGGTACGGGGCTTTCCATGCCCCGCTGTCCCGAAAACAGAAGAGGTGCGTATCCCGCCTGGGGTGCGCACCTCTTTTCATTCCTCCGGCCGTTATGTCACTGCCAGATATTCCAATCCTGTTCCTCCGTTGTCAGAACCTCCAAAGACGGATCGGCCTGTCCGTCCTGTAGCGACAGGGCAATCATCTTTTCCACCGCTACATCCAGCACCTCCGTTTCCGGTTTGATATACTTTTTCATACGCTTGTTATTTGAGGATTATTTTCTTGTTCTGACGGATGTACACGCCACGGCGGGGAACCGCCACCCGGCGTCCCTGCAAGTCGTACAACGGGACATCTTTGTTCTCCTGCCCCACACGGCTGATACCCGTGGCATCAAAGCGAATCGACAGGCATTCGTTTTCCGTGCCGGACTGCAGGTAGCAGCGGTTGGCAGGCACCGTCACCGGTGCACCGGCATTTACACGGTAAAAGCCGACCACACCGTTCTGATTCTGCAACACATAACCGCCTGTCAGCGCGACAGGAGCGTACACACCCGTCAGCAGCCCCTCGGTATAGCTGTTCTCCAGCGGTGTGCCGATGCCCCGAAACACATACGTGCCGGGCGTTCCCTGCATCACCAGCGGCACGTTGGCGCGGATGGAAGTCTGTGCCTCCGTCACCACCGTACTGCCGTCCAGTCCCGTACAAGTATAGGCCGCGAGACCATCGGGCAGCGAGGCATCGAACGGAAGAATCAGCGTGCCGTAACCGGCCTCCGTCAGTGTGTATACCACCTCCGAAGATTCCCGGCCGCCGGTGACAGCCATCTGGAAGTAAACGGGATCCGAATAACCTCCTACGACATCGTCACCCACCACGCGCGCGAAAGTCGCCTCGGCAATCTCCACCTCATACGTACCGTTGCACAACGAGGGAGCGCCCACCAGTCCTATCGTGAACAGTTCGTCCATCGGATTCCCGTCCTCGTCGTCGGGATAGAAATCGTCATTCTGCATCGAAAAGGACATGATGTTGATGCTCAGGCTGTCGTCGGGCATGTCACAGGCTATGGTGTGCGTGTCCGTGGCCCGCTGGCTCAGCGAAATGGCATTCACCCAGTTGCGCCCGGACTTCACCTTGCCAATCCCGACACCCTTAGGTACTTTCAGACTCATGCTGAACGACGTGTAATCATGCTCGTCGCTGTGTTCATACACCGTCAGATAAGTGATGGTCTGGCCATCGGCCGTCAGCGTGACATCATCCGCCCACACCTTCACCGTCTCTCTTTGAGCCTGTGCCCTTCCGCTCAGGAGGGCCAGGCAACAGATTATCATGCTACTCAATTTCATACTTTCTTTTCCTCGTTCGTTTGATTGTTCTACTGCTTCCTCTCAGGTTTATCTGCTGTATGCGCGTTATGTCCAGTGCGTCGATAATGCCGTCGCGCACCACGTCCGCTGCCTCCAAGTTCAGGAGCGTCCGTTTGGTCAGGTAATACTGCACCACGAGTGTCACGTCCAGTGCGTCCACCTTACCGTCGCCGTTCGCGTCGCCAGGCTTGAAACTCTCCAGCGTATACTCGCGAGCCAGCTCCTTGCGCTCCACATTACCGGCGGAGTCGGTGGCCATCACACAGAAACCGTAATTCATTCCCTCATAGAAACGGAAATCATACAGCGTATCGGTCACATTCTCGGCTGCCTTGCGCCAGGAAGCCTCCGCACCGTCCTGCACATACAGGTCGTAACGCCATAGACCGGAACGGTTGTCCTCGCCTTTCCATTTCAGCGTCAGGATACTGTCGTTCTTGACCGCACCGCCCGTCACCACGCTCACCGGTGCCACCGCGTCGACTATGTTCGTCCAGATCGGCGTAAGGATGGCTTCTTCACGGTCGAACACAATAGAAGCACGGTTGTCAATCTCATACCCATCGCCAAACTGTTTTCTAAGCCTAATGTTAAACGTTACTTCGCCTTGTCCGTTTCCGTCTGTATTGATAGGCAAAGCGCCTTCCATCGGATTATCCGATGGTTCCATGCTCATGGGGTCAAGCGAATGAATCGTCCATACGGCTATACCCTTAGCCTGGTTATAATCAAGCGTCACTTCGGCTATCACATTGATTGCCGGACGCAAATCCATCGTTTTGACAAAGGATTTACTTCCGTCACACTCCATATACACATGTCCTATCTTGATTCCTGTAGGCTCAAACGAAGACAAATCAAACCGATCGGCATCCAACGTATCCGCCACCACTATCGTATGAGCAGAAGCGGACGCCAATTCCGGATCGTTCTCGAACTCTATGGTATAGAACACATTCTGCACATTTTCTGCAACAAACTTACTGCCCGATTCTGCGGTATAGCCTATGATGTCGTTCGGGTCTCCCGGCACCAATATTTCTATAGAATGAGGTTCTGGCCTCGGACAGTCGTCTTCAGCTTGCTGATTTCTCAGGTCAAGCAGTGCCTCTACTGCCGCTGTCAGGCGGTCTGGCCCGCAATGACTCAACAATTGCAGCAAGATGTCGTTAGGATTTCGCAGCCGAAGCCGTTCAAACATATCCATCTCTATACCAAGTGCATCCCTCATCTCACGATAGGAATTGTAACCGGCAGCCCGTATGGCTTCCAAGTTGTTCCGTCTTATCATCGCCAGATAAATATTGGCCAGTGCATCAATATTCGCCATTATCACGCCACAGGAGCATTCCTCCACATCGCCGACAATACCGGAAACAACATCACAAGGATCGGGCATGCAGTCGGTAGACTGAACTGTCCGGCGTGCTTTGACAAACGAAGCATTGGTGGCCACTTGTCTGGTACTCAAACTCCAGGCTTTGTCCGTCCATGTGTACAGATTGAACCGGGTATGTCCCGGTGCAACAAACGAAACTGCCAGTTCGATTTCCTCTTCGGGACCTATTTCAGGAATCATGAGGTTAAACATTCTGCCTTTGACACCTTTGCCCAGCAAGTTGTCCGTCATAACATCCGGTTTCAGACCGGCATCCACCCCTGCCTTATCCATGATGACACTAAAGTTCTCCAAAGCAAAATCAGTGATTTTATCCACATTGTCATAAGCAATGTTCAGCGGCAACATCATATAAGGAACGTTACCGGTATTCTTCACCTTAATTGTAATAGGATAAGGCATTGCAAGTTTCGCTATATCCTTGATGGTGACGTCGATGTCGCCATATACAGGCTGTACAAAAGACAGGGCATCTTCGACCAGCAGTTCCTCTACCTCCGTAGAATCCTTAAAGGTCAGCAACAGAGAATAGGAACCATAACTTTCTTCGCCGGTCAGATTGAAACGCAAATATGCCTCCGACTTATCCAATGCAAAAAGGGTATCGGCAACGACAGCCTCCGTATCCGCCTCTTTTGCCAGCAAAACCGCCGACTGCAATTTGTCATAGCCGTTGCCATACAGTTGCATCGTAAAACCATTCGGCGACACACCGACAGCAGACGGCGTATAGCGAAGCACCGCATACTTGTCGATATGCTCGTAGTCCACCCCAATGGAAGAAGCGCGGGTACCCGTCACGTCGTGAACGGCCAGATAATAAGTACCGTCTTCCCAGGCATGGCAACCTCCGTAAACCACCGACGTAGCACCGGAAGCCGCATAGACCTCACGACCCGAAGGCGAGAACAGCTGTACGGAAGCAGCCTGCGTGGTACGGAACATTAAACTGTCGCCCGTAACTGCGTCAAGACGGTACCACAGGATGCCGTTCTCTGCCGGACAGGGTTTTGACAGGCGTTCACCCGAAACAAGCGGAAATATCTCTTCCACCCGACGGCTCACTCCATAATCGGCAAACGAGCGCGTCACATCCGTAAAGCGGCCCGCCGCATCGTAGAAACGGACGTGCAGGTCGTTGCGGGCATACAGTACGGGGTGCCCGTCTTCCAATTCGAATTGGAACGAAGACGAACGCACGGGAACGGATTCCACCGGCAGCAACGTCATCAGGTCGAAAGGAGTCCGACGAGCGGAAAGTTCCACCCTGCGGGCTGTCTCTGTCCGTTCGTTCAGCCAATAGTCGTAACACGTGATACCGTTGCCGCCCAAGGGAGTCTTTACGAACCACGCAGCATTCAGACGCGTGGATCCGCCCGTCTCACTGGCAAGGAAGTAGGTAATGCGGTGCAGACCGTCTTCCAATGCAGCCACATCCACATCGAAGTGAAACAGCCCTTTGCCGTAAGTGCCGGCCTGCGACAGTACCGTTTCGCCATCGATGCTATAATAACACTTCATACCGGCCATCTCGTCGGACGTAATGGTGCGGAAGAAGAAGTGGTCGGACACCGAAGAAGCTGCCCCGGTAGGCGTCACCACCCTTATCTGCATGCGGTGCAGACCGGGTTCGAGGGAAGTAGCGTCCAGCGACCAGTTTACCACGCCGCCCGCCGAGGGCACGCGCTCCTGCCGGAACGGCTTCTCGTCGATGTCGGCCACACAAAGCATGTAGTCCACGCCTTCGGTAGGCGGAATCTTGAGGAACACATTCGTAATAAGCGACGAGGGCGTCTCCTTGCCCTCCATCTGGAAGTGAACACTGTGTATGCCGTCGTCCAGATGGGCCACGTCTATCAGAAAGGCATCCTGTTCCCACGCCGGAGCCGTGAGGTGCGCACCCTTGTCTTCGTCGAACCAATAGCGGCATGCCAGACCGGCGGCACCGCTCGCTTTCAGAAACGTGCGGGTGACGGGGGCACTCCAGGCCTGCGCCGTGTCTTTCACCTGCACATGCAGGATGTGCATTCCTAAGCACAGCCCGTCCGTCGGTACGTCCATCTGCCAGGCCGGGCCGGCCGACTGTCCGGTGCAAGCCTGCCCGTCGGCATTGTCGAACCAATACCTGTATTCATAACCGGCCTGCGCCCGAGCCATCGTAGCCAAGCAGAGGAGCAAGCCCCATAATAACTCTCTATACATAAGCGGTATGTTCTGGTGGTAATTACTCAGCTGCATTTACCGTGATGTCCACACTCAGCTTGCCGTCGGCGGTGGACTTGGCGGCCACGTTGCACTTGGTGATTTGCGGATTGCTGGGAGTAGCGTCGAAAGGAAGGCTGCCTCCGTGGATGCCCACCTGAGTACCGTCCATGCCTAAATAAGCGGCCTTGGCGCTCTCGGTCAGTTCGAAATTCTCTTCCTCACTGTATGTGCCGGTGAATGTCTTGAATATTGCAGCAGCATTCTCCACCACCTTGTTGGTTTGATTGGGAACATTCTTAAAATAATCTGCTTGTCCGAAAGCAACGCAATTATAGGCTACGGCGGAACTATTATAAAACAGACCATTACCGTAGCATTTAAAGATGCAGTTAGCCGCAGTCATTCCCATCATCTGTCTTGCACGGTTAATCACGCAATTCGTAAGCTCCACCGATACGTCCACAACATTATCAACATCATTTAAATAACATCCCATACAGGAATAAGTACTACCATTATAGCCATATAAGGAACCTGTTACCCGGCAATGAATAAAGGAAACATTTCTCATTATATCGGCAGCGTTATTGGTTGTGTTCCACTCCTTAAATCTCGACTTCAGAATCATGGCGTTCTTCAAAATTCCTCTCACACAGACTCTATCATTATTGTAAATTCCCTCTATCGTCAGCCGATTCGACAACGTATCGGAAACCGCGATGTTGAAGTTGCCTGAAAGAATGGTAGGCAGCGTGCCGCGAAGCGTGTCCACCTGCATGCCAGCACCACGAAGCGTGATGGCCTTGGTAATATCCGTAGACAGAAACGTACCGGAAGAAAGGGTGATGATGTCGCCGTTCGTGGCCGCCGCATGAGCTTCCTGCAGAGCCTTGGCACCGTAGAAAGTGGACACCGCTCCGTCGTGACTAAGAGTAGCCAACAGAGAGTTTTGGGCAAAGGCCGTCAACGCCCCGCACAAACAGAGAACGAAACTCAGAAAAAACTTTTTCATAAAATAGATGTTTAAATGGTTTTCCGCCTGTAAACTCCCCGGAACCGGCATTATTATTCAGTTTGTTTCATATTTTTCATATACAAAAAGAGCGCGGGAGTCTGTTCTTGCTTATCTCCGGTACACAAGCCTTCACAATGCCCTCCAAACACAGATAAGCAAATACAATACACCCACGCTGTAAGATATGAAATGCCACGCCTTCACACTACCCAAACCTATACGCCCTAAGGCGTATAGGAGGATAATCATGCGGCCTCGCGGCTACATTCCTACCACGTAAGCGTTTCGTTACTACTGTCTTGTATTTGGAATTGAAGTTGTGAAGTTCGTGTACCAAAAAGACAAACGTCCGAAAACGCTATTCTCATATAAGAGTCTCCCCGCCCCTCGCTCGAAGCATTGGAAGACGTAGCAAAGGTAACTATTTTCTCAAACCTCCCAAAGAAAAACAGTAGAAATGTTCAGAAAACTGCATTCATACGATTCGAAGCCTTCCTTTCCTACCCTGCAACGGTCCCGTTGAATCGGGGAAATAAGAAATTATAGATGAAAGATTTACGAGATTATAAAAATTCCTTTTTATATGTACATAAGGATTCTGCCAACTGGTGAATAAAGCAACCCCTAATCGTCATTAGAGATTGGTCATCCCAAATATTCATGCAGTATCTGGTCAAATATTTCCTTGTATCTTTGAGGTGTATGTGGACTATATAACAAGGCATACAATAAATCTACATATTCTTTATCTGAGAGTATTCCGACAACAGAGGGAGTAACGAAAGACTGCAATATCCGATCTTGCGTATCTTCTCTGAAACAATAATCAAATGGTATCGTTGTCTGAAGGGGAAAACAAAAGTCTTCATCGCTCATGTACTTCTTTCCAATAGGAGCATTTGCCTCAAACACATACGATACCGGCACATTATTTTTTCTATTACACCCATGTTGTGCTACCGCCACACCTGCACGACGTTGAGATGTCGGAAATACCGCAATGATATTTAGTTCTTCACTTCTGTATAGTGATATAAGATACTTAGGCTTTTGAGGAGTGGTGTATGTGCAATATCCATAAACAATATTCTTAGCTTTCAGCATATTGATGTATTATTACAAAATTGCATATATTCCAATGCTTCCTCGTATGTTTCATTTTTATCTATGTTTCCCCCATTTAGTCTTTGTAATGGCATTAACACGCTTGATTTCCCATCTACAAATTGAATGTTGTTTTCTTTAACTATTTGAGACCATAATGAAGTCTCAGCATGGGTCAGTTCGGACAATTCGTCAGCGGTATGATTCTCGTATTTGAACATCACCTCATCAATGATCCCCATTTCATAAGGACTATAAATATCCATCTGTTTCAAGACATGATATTTATGTGAAAGAACGGAATCAATAATGTTTTTACCTTCTTCATTCTTATGGCAAGTTACATATTCTGAAAATGCGCCATTCTTTACGTCATACACTTCAAGTGCTACAGGGCCTTTCGACCACGCATAATAATCAAACCACGTTAGAGGGAATCCGCGAAGCTCCATGAATCTCTCATCAATGAGATATACAATCTTCAGTAATTTACGAAGATTGATGCCGGGAATATTTTTGGCTATGTATGCTAAAAGTGCCCCATTTTTTTTCTTATTTGCTGTAACACCTAAACTCATCCCATATATAGTTACTATTGGGCAAAAATACGATATTTATCTCGAATATCAACAATGTTAAGTTGAAAAACTTCTTTTTTAGCACAAAAATCATCACTTTCATCACTATTAACAATAATGTTACATACCTTATATGCAAAACAGCATCATTATCAATACTGTTAAGTCGAAAATGATAATGTACAATCAGTACAACTGTTGCTGGACACTCCGTACAACAGGCTCTGTACACTCTGTACAATAGTTACTGTACACTCCGTACAACAGTTACTGTACACTCCGTACAATAGTTACTGTACACTCTGTACAGCAGTTACTGAACGGGAACATATTAAAAAGAGTGCAGAAAAAATCCCCCGGCTTTTCAGAACCGAGGGATTGTATACGATCGAAGCGGAATAATTATCATTCCCACTCGATGGTCGAAGGCGGTTTGGAGGAAATGTCGTAGCAGACCCTGTTCACTCCCTTTACCTTATTGATTATCTCGTTGCTCACCTTAGCCATGAAGTCATACGGCAGGTGTGCCCAATCGGCCGTCATGGCGTCCGTACTCGTAACCGCACGCAAGGCCACAGGATGTTCATAGGTGCGCTCGTCGCCCATCACTCCCACAGAACGCACCGTGGAGAGCAACACCGTACCGGCCTGCCATATCTGGTCGTAAAGCGATACTTCTATCTCGCCGTCGGTCATCGTGGCCGGCACTCCGGCCGCCAGCACCTTGCGCGCTTCCTCGCCGGAAAGGCGTACCTTGTAGTCACGCAAGCCACGGATGTAAATGTCGTCGGCGTCCTGAAGGATGCGCACCTTCTCGGGAGTGATATCCCCCAGTATGCGCACAGCCAATCCCGGACCGGGGAACGGATGGCGCGTGATAAGATGTTCGGGCATCCCCATCTGGCGACCTACCCGGCGCACCTCGTCCTTGAACAGCCATTTCAGGGGCTCGCAAAGTTGCAGGTGCATCTCCTCGGGCAGTCCGCCCACGTTGTGATGGCTCTTGATGACCTTGCCCGTGATGTTCAGGCTTTCGATACGGTCGGGATAGATGGTTCCCTGCGCCAGCCATTTGGCACCCGTTATCTTTTTTGCCTCGGTATTGAACACTTCCACAAAGTCGCGGCCTATAATCTTGCGCTTCTGCTCAGGATCGGTCACCCCCTCGAGGTCCTTGAAGAACTTGGCCGAAGCATCCACACCGATAACATTCAGTCCCAAGCATTCGTAGTCGTGCATCACGTCGCGGAACTCATTCTTGCGCAACATGCCGTGGTCCACGAATATACAGGTGAGGTTACTGCCAATGGCCTTGTTCAGCAACACGGCAGCCACGGATGAGTCTACACCGCCGCTCAGGCCCAGTATGACACGGTCGTCGCCCAGCTGCTCTTTCAGTTCCGCTACCGTAGTGTCAACAAACGAAGCGGCACTCCAGTCCTGCCGTCCGCCACAGATATCCACCACGAAATTCTTCAGCAACAGGGTTCCCTGTACGGAATGGAACACTTCCGGATGGAACTGTACGCCCCACAGTTTTTCCCCTTCGGCCTGGTAAGCCGCATTCACGACCTTGTCCGTCGAAGCAATGACCCGGAAACCTTCCGGCAGCGCCGTAATCGTGTCTCCGTGACTCATCCACACCTGGGAATGGTCGTCAAATCCCTTGAATAGGGGATTCTCCCTCTCGAAGCTCTCCAAGCGGGCACGGCCATATTCACGCGTGCCGGCCGGCTCCACCTTGCCGCCCAGAGCATAGCTCATGAACTGCGCCCCATAGCAGATGCCCAGCACGGGATACTTGCCCCTGATTTCGGACAGGTCTATCCGGAACGCCTCTTTGTCGTACACGCTGAAAGGCGAACCGCTCAGAATCACGCCGATGACCGAGGGGTCGTCCTTCGGGAACTTGTTATAAGGAAGGATTTCGCAGAAAGTATCCAGTTCGCGCACTCTGCGACCAATCAGCTGCGTGGTCTGAGAGCCGAAATCAAGGATGATGATTTTCTGTTGCATAACTTATAGATGTATTAAATACTTGATTGATGTACAAAAGTACGGAATTTCTTCGGAATAAACGAATAAAACATGCAGCCATTACTCCACATACAGCACCAGCCCCTTGAGATATTCCCCTTCGGGATGATAAATGTTTATCGGATGGTCGGCCGGCTGGTGGAGCTGATGAAGGATGCGGACACTGCGGCCGCTCATCGCCGCCGCCGTGAAAACGGCCGTGCGGAAGTTGTCTTTCGTCACCACCTGCGAACAGCTGAACGTGAAAAGGATGCCGCCGGGCTTTATCTTCTCGAAGGCTTTCGCGTTGAGTTTCGTGTATCCCTTCAGGGCATGGCGCAGAGCGTCTTTGTGTTTGGCAAAGGCCGGAGGGTCGAGAATAATCAGGTCGTAATCGCGCCCCATCGTATCCAGATATTTGAATGCGTCTTCGGCAAAAGCCTGGTGGCGGGGATCACCGGGAAAATTGAGCGCGATGTTCTGGTTTACCAAATCCACCGCCTTGGCTGAACTGTCCACAGAATGCACCAGACGGGCACCGCCACGCATCGCGTACACACTGAAACCGCCCGTATAGCAGAACATGTTGAGCACGTTGCGCCCGCCCGAATAATGCTCCAGCAGGGAACGGTTGTCGCGCTGGTCGACGAAAAAGCCTGTCTTCTGCCCTTTCATCCAGTCGATATGGAATTTCAATCCGTTCTCCAACGCGACATTATCGGGGCTTCCTCCGCGCAGGAAACCGTTTTCCGCGCCAAGGTCCGCCTTATAGGGCAAAGTGGTCTCGCTCTTGTAATAGACATTTTCCACCGCACCGTCGGTCGCACGCACAAGGGCTTCCGCAATATCCTCCCGGCAATGGTGCATGCCCACGCTGTGTGCCTGCATGACGGCTGTTTTCCCGTACACATCGACCACCAGTCCGGGCAGATTGTCTCCCTCTCCGTGCACCAGCCGGTAGGTGTCATTGTCGGAACGGGCCGCCACTCCTATCGCCACTCTCATCTCGTATGCGCGACGCAACCGCCTCTCCCAGTAGTCCGCATCCACTGCCGTATCCTCGAACGACAAGACACGCACAGCGATAGAACCGATCTGCCAGTGACCGACTGCGATAAAACATCCGTCCGCCGTGAGCACGCGCACAAACTCACCTTCTTCCGGCTGGCCGTCTATATGATGAACCGCCCCTGAGAACACCCAGGGATGAAAGCGCATCAAACTTTCCTCTTTTCCTTTTTTCAGGTATAAGTTTCTATACATTATTATATATACGTTAATCGGACTCTTCTGTTCCGGCTGTGGATGCTTCCGGTTCCGGCATCCTCACCACTTCATACTGGCCGGTTTCTTCCATATCTTTCAACTCCCTGTACAAGCGCACGCAGGCCCACGCGTCTGTAGCCGCATACCGCTGCTGCCCTTCCGTCAGGACATCCGCCTCCCAATTGGTCAGTCTCTGTCCTTTGCTGATTTTCCGTCCGAAGACATTGGCATACAACTTCTGCAGGCTCATATCCTCGATACCGAAGCGTTTCACCCAGTCCTGCAACTCGACGAAACCGCCGGGAGCGAAGTCTCCCAGTCCGTGGAGAGACTGGAAATCATCGCGCAGGGAGAGTCCCACTTTGCAAACGCTGCTATCCTGTAGCAAGCGTTGGATGGAAGGCGTCATGCCGATACGGTTCAGACGGAACAGGAAACAAGTGTCATCGGTGGATATCTGCAACAAAGCGACCTTGTGCATCTGGCCTTTCCGAAACGAGGGGCGTGTCTCAGTGTCGACGCCTAACAGGGGGAACGACATCAGATAATCCACAGCCTTGTCAGCCTCGCGCTCACTCTGAATGACGAATATCCGCCCCTCAAAAAGTTCACGGGGCAATGCGGCTATCGTCTCTTTACTTATTTTATTATGTATAATTCTCATGCTTTCCGTTTTCCTGTTTCCCTTCATCAATCCTCCGGATATCCGTGATACCCGCCGCAATGACATTCCCCGTCGTGGCAGCCACAGCCTTCTTCCATATCTTCTTCCGAAACGGGAAGTATGTACCGCACTTTGTGCAAGGCACGCATCACATCGACCAGCGTCTGCCCCCAATACAGTTCGAAGCGGCATGTCACTACAGCCACGGCCTCGTTCATATTACCCTCGTTGCCTGTCTGATAGGCTCCCACGAAATTGCGGACAGCCTGATAGATGTCGGCCAGACTTTCCGAAATGGTTTTCACCTCCGGCTCTCCGTGTCCCGTCGATGCCTCGTCGCACAAGTCCAGATAGGCATCGCTCTCCCCCATTACTCCGGCAATCGTCCCACGCAGCCATTCGTAGTCCAGCTCCGTGACAAACTCCTCCATCCAGAAATCCTCCTGTTCCTCCCTGAGGGGCAACAATGATACTTTCAGATACAGCAAAGGCAACAACTTGAGGACCGTCTCAACGAATTCCAGCCGACGGCGATGCTCCGACTGTTCGAGATAAGCGCAAAACTCGGCTCCCACCGTTACAAACTCTATCACATCATGGGCATACACCGCTGAATACCGTTCTTCCATAAAAGTCTTTTATGTTTCTTTAGTCTTGTTCCAGACGGCAAAGTTATAAAAAATAGAAGTAAAAAATAGAAAGATTGGGGGATTTGATTTACTTTTGCAATAGTTTTTGTAAACACGCCCCGTAATGACCAAGAAAAAAAATAATAGTACCGTACAGACAACCAAACTCGGTAATAAAACAACCGCGTCCCGTACCGGTACAGGAAAATCCGAGAAGAAGAAGGCTGCGGAAACAGCGAAACATACAGAGGAGAATTCCATTGATTACATAGAGATAATCCGGTTCATCTGCGGACTGATACTGCTGGTTACAGCCCTGTTCATGATATTGTCTTTTACCTCTTATCTGATAACGGGAGGCGATGACCAGGGATTGGTCGAAAAAGGAATCTGGGAGGGCGGCTATTCCAATTATGCTGGCGCGTTGGGAGCCAAATGGGCTTACTATTGGATGGACGGGTGTTTCGGATTCGGAGCATTCTTTCTGCCGTTACTGTTGATTATGGCCGCCATGAAACTGACACGAGCCTACAAAGTACGTTTCTGGAAATGTTTCCTCAACTACACGTTCCTCATGTTCTGGTTCTCCGTCAGTGGCGCTTTCCTTCTGACCGGCATCTTTGCGGAACGGCAAGGATGGGAATATATCAATCCAGGCGGACAGCACGGACAGTTTATCAGCGAATGGCTGACGAACTATACCGGTCCGGTCATCACTTTCGCCATTCTTCTGCTGACGGCCATCGCCTATCTGACTTATCTGAGCAGCCGGACGATACAGGCCATACGTAAACTTCTCAATCCTACGGAATACATCAAAACGCATTTAACCCGGAAAAAGGACGAGCAGGAACAGACACAGAACGTAACGACTGTAACGGAAGAGAGCGGCGCTCCCGTGGAGGAGGAACCGTACACCGGGCAAGACGATGACGATGATGCAGACACGGAGACAAGCGCGACCATTGACTTTGACCTGGAGAACGGCAGACAGAAACCGCTGCCGAAGGAAAGATACGACGAAGAAGCGGAAAATGAAACTACGGACGAACCGGACGGGGATGACGGGAACACGGCAACCTGCGGGACGGGCAACGGCATCGATCTGGACATTGAACAGACGGTGGACGAGGAAGTGGCCGACGAGGAAGGCCGCGGCGCATTGGAACCGTATGACCCGAAACTGGATCTGGAACATTACCAGTATCCGGTTCTGCAGTTGCTCGACAAATATTCCGACAACGGTGGTTCCATCGACATGGAGGAGCAGAACAAGAACAAAGACCAGATTATCGATGTCCTTCAGAACTTCGGTGTGGGCATATCGTCCATCAAGGCTACCGTCGGTCCCACTATCACGCTGTATGAGATAACGCCGGCCAAGGGCGTGCGCATCTCCAAAATCCGTAATCTGGAAGACGACATCGCACTAAGCCTGAGCGCACTGGGCATCCGTATCATTGCACCGATACCGGGCAAAGGCACCATCGGTATCGAAGTGCCGAACGCCCGCCCGCAAATGGTGTCGATGGAAAGTATACTCAACAGCCGGAAATTCCAGGAAACAGAGTTCGAGCTGCCCATCGCCCTGGGCAAAACCATCACCAACGAAGTATACATGGTGGACCTGGCCAAGATGCCCCACTTGCTCGTGGCCGGTGCCACGGGACAGGGTAAGTCCGTCGGCCTGAACGCCATCATCACCTCTCTGCTGTACAAGAAACATCCGGCGGAACTGAAGTTTGTCATGGTGGATCCGAAAAAAGTGGAGTTCAGTATCTACAGCCCCATCGAGAACCACTTCCTGGCTAAGGTAGCGGACGATTCGGGAGAATCCATCATCACGGACGTAAACAAGGTAGTGCAGACACTGAAGAGTTTGTGTTGCGAGATGGACACCCGTTACGATCTGCTGAAAAAAGCACGCGCCCGCAACGTGAAGGAATACAACGCCAAGTTCAAGAACCGCCAGTTGAATCCCGAGAACGGCCACCGATTCATGCCCTATATCGTGGTCATCATCGACGAGTTCGGCGACCTCATCATGACGGCAGGTAAGGAAATCGAACTGCCCATCGCCCGCATCGCCCAGCTGGCCCGCGCTGTGGGCATCCACATGATTATCGCTACTCAGCGTCCCACGACCAACATCATCACCGGTACCATCAAAGCGAACTTCCCCGCGCGCATGGCTTTCAAAGTGAGTGCAATGATAGATTCCCGCACGATTCTCGACCGGCCGGGCGCCAACCAACTGATAGGACGGGGCGACATGCTCTTCTCTTCCGGCACCGACCCCGTGCGCGTGCAATGCGCTTTCGTGGATACACCGGAAGTGGAACGCATCACGGCCTACATCGCCCGCCAGCAGAGCTACATCGGTCCGTTCGAGTTGCCCAAGGTGGAAATGGAAGGAGACGACGACAACGGACCGGGCAATGTGGACATGACTCATCTCGACCCTATGTTCGAAGAAGCAGCCCGCCTGATTGTCACCACCCAGCAAGGCTCCACCTCTATGATACAGCGCAAATTTGCCATCGGCTACAACCGGGCCGGACGACTGATGGACCAGCTGGAGAAAGCCGGCATCGTGGGAGCTGCCCAGGGCAGCAAACCTCGCGAGGTGCTCTGTATCGACGAGACGGATTTGGAAATGAAACTGAACAACCTGAGATAAATGCAGCATATTGCCATGAAGAAAAAAAATATCCTGCTGTTCGCATTATTATGCTTCGCTTCGTGTCTGTACGCCCAAAAGGATGCCCGGGCACGCAAAATACTGGATGCGGCGGCAAACACTTTTGCCAAGGGAGGCGGAATCAGTATCGGATTCCGTGCCGACACATTCAACGGCGCGGAGATACAGGGAAGCGTGGACGGACAAATGAATATAAAAGGTAATAAATTCCATCTGAACACCAAGCAGGTCATCACTTGGTTCGACGGGAAAACGCAATGGAGTTACCTGCCCGAAAATGAAGAAGTAAACATAAGCACCCCTACCCGAGAAGAAATTCAATCCATGAACCCCTATGCCTTCATCGGACTTTACAAAAAGGGATTCAACTACACCGTAAAGGAAAGCACACTGCGCGGAAAGGCCGTATACGAGATAAGCCTGACGGCGGAAAAGCCCGGTCAGGACATCCAGGAGATACGTCTCGACGTGGAAAAGACGAAGTATACCCCAATGTGCGTCCGTCTACTACAAAACGGAACATGGACCCGCATCGTCGTCAACGAATATGCCGACAGACAGAAGTTCACCGACGCAGACTTCCGCTTCGATAAGAGCCTTTACCCCGAAGCGGAAATCATCGACCTGCGCTAATGCACCCCATGACAGACATTATTCCAACAAACTAAAAACATAACCATTATGGAACACATTCGCTGTTTAATCATAGGTTCCGGCCCGGCCGGATACACGGCGGCCATTTACGCGAGCCGCGCCAATCTGACTCCCGTACTATACGAAGGCATACAGCCCGGCGGACAACTGACAACGACGACAGAAGTGGAAAACTTCCCCGGTTATCCGGAAGGCGTGGACGGCACGACGCTGATGGAAGACCTGAGAAAGCAGGCGGAACGCTTCGGCGCAGACATCCGCAGCGCCATCGCCGTAAAGACCGACCTGAGTCAACCGCCTTATAAAGTGACGTTCGACGATGGCAGTGAAGTGGAAGCCGACACGCTGATTATCGCCACCGGAGCCTCCGCCAAATACCTCGGACTGGAAGACGAAAAGAAATACGCCGGCATGGGTGTCAGCGCCTGTGCCACCTGCGACGGTTTCTTCTACCGTAAAAAGACCGTGGCTGTGGTAGGCGGCGGCGATACGGCTTGCGAAGAAGCCACATATCTGGCCGGACTGGCATCGAAGGTCTACCTGATCGTGCGCAAACCGTTCCTGCGGGCATCGCAGATCATGCAAGACAGAGTTCTCGAGAATCCCAAAATCGAAGTACTGTTCGAGCACAACACTCTCGGCCTGTTCGGCGAGAACGGTGTCGAAGGAGCCCACGTTGTAAAGCGCCTCGGCGAAGCGGATGAGGAACGATATGACATAGCCATCGACGGATTCTTCCTTGCCATCGGACACAAACCGAACTCCGACATCTTCAAACCGTGGGTAAAGACGGACGAGACGGGATATATTCTTACAGAAAACGGAACTCCCATCACAGGCATTCCCGGCGTGTTCGCAGCCGGCGACGTGGCTGATCCCCACTACCGGCAGGCCATCACCGCAGCCGGAAGCGGCTGCAAGGCGGCCATCGAGGCGGAACGCTATCTAAACGAACATAAACTGTGATACGGCGTACGGATCGGTATCTTGCGGAGAAAAAGTCCCGAAACAGACAAAAAAAGAGACGAAAACCCTTGAATAATCAGAAAGAAATGCCTACCTTTGCCGCCGATTTGGTCCGAGGGGGCTCAAAAAAGTGATTCCACAAAGGGATACGCCTCGCGGAGAAACCCGTTTAATCATTAATAATAATGTACGCAATTGTAGAAATTAACGGTCAGCAGTTTAAGGCGGAAGAAGGCAAAAGGCTGTTTGTTTACCACATTCAGAACGCCGAAGCCAATCAGACTGTTGAATTTGAGAAAGTGCTGTTGGTTGACAACGACGGCAACATCACGGTGGGCGCTCCCACGGTAGATGGTGCGAAAGTGGTTTGCGAAGTAAAGACTCCGCTCGTAAAGGGCGACAAGGTGCTCGTATTCCACAAGAAGAGAAGAAAAGGTTATCGTAAACTGAACGGTCATCGCCAGCAGTTCACAGAATTAACTATTAAACAAGTTATTGCTTAATCCTTTAAATCGTAGAAGAAAATGGCACATAAAAAAGGTGTAGGTAGTTCTAAGAACGGCCGTGAGTCAGCAGCTCAGAGATTAGGCGTAAAGATATATGGCGGTCAGTCTTGCATCGCCGGTAACATCATCGTTCGTCAGCGCGGTACGGTACACTACCCGGGCAAGAACGTAGGCATGGGTAGCGATCATACGCTTTACGCATTGGTAGACGGAGTGGTTTCTTTCAAGAAAGGCCGTCTGAACAGAAGCACGGTTTCTGTAGAGCCGAAAGCGGAAGCATAACAACCGGGCTTCCCCTGATGAAACACAAAGACTGATTGACCAACGACGGTCAATCAGTCTTTTTTTATTAGATTATTAAGGTAATAATCCGTATCTTTGCAGCACAAGAAAAACATCTATGGCAGAAAATTACTCTATACTGGACAAACTGGAAGGCTTGGTAAGCCGCTTTGAGGAAGTTTCCACCCTCATCACCGACCCGCACGTAATCAGCGACCAGAAACGCTACGTAAAACTCACCAAGGAATACAAAGACCTGGGAGACATCATGAAAGCACGCAAGGAATACATCAACACCCTGCGCAACGCCGACGAAGCGCGTGAACTGATGGCTATGGAGGACGATCCCGAGATGAAAGAAATGGCCCGTGAAGAACTGGCGGCCGCTGAAAAACGCATCCCCGAGATTGAAGAGGAAATCAAGCTGCTACTGGTGCCGGCCGACCCGGAGGACGACAAGAACATCGTGATGGAGATACGCGGAGGTACCGGAGGAGACGAAGCAGCCCTGTTTGCCGGCGACCTGTTCCGCATGTATGCCAAATACTGCGAGACAAAAGGATGGAAGGTGGCCGTATCGAGCTTCACCGAAGGCGCCGCCGGAGGCTACAAGGAAATTATTTTCAGCGTGAGCGGCGAGAAGGTGTACGGAACGATGAAGTACGAGTCGGGCGTGCACCGCGTACAACGCGTACCGGCCACGGAAACCCAGGGACGCGTACACACGTCGGCCGCCACAGTGGCCGTGCTGCCCGAAGCGGAAGAGTTTGACGTGGAAATCAACGAAGGCGAAATCAAGTGGGACACTTTCCGTTCCAGCGGCGCCGGCGGGCAAAACGTCAACAAGGTGGAATCGGGCGTGCGGGCGCGGTACATGTGGAAGAATCCCAATACCGGCGAGACGGAGGAAATCCTCATCGAATGTACCGAGACACGCGACCAACCCAAGAACAAGGAGCGCGCCCTCGCGCGCCTGCGCACCTTCATCTACGACAAGGAACACCAGAAGTATATCGACGACATCGCCAGCCGGCGCAAGACGATGGTATCCACCGGCGACCGGTCGGCCAAGATACGCACCTACAACTACCCGCAGGGACGCATCACGGACCACCGCATCAACTACACCATCTACAACCTGTCGGCCTTCATGGACGGCAACATACAAGACTGCATAGACCATCTGATTGTGGCGGAAAACGCGGAACGGATGAAGGAAAGCGAGCTTTGACGACCTGCGGCACCGCCCCGGCAGATGAAACCGTATCAGTAACAACCACAGAACCAAGCATCCGGAATGAGAGAAAAACTCCTCCTTTTCTGTTCTTTCATTCTCCTTTTCCTGTGCCGCCCGACCGCGGCACAGCCGGAATGGCGCGCCCTTTCCACCCGTCAGGGACTGGGAAGCGACTGCATCATGGACGCGGCACAGGACCGACTGGGCCGCATCTGGCTGGCAACCGCCGGCGGACTGAGCCTGTATGACGGCAACGGCATACAGACTTTCACGCGCAGCCGCATCCCCGAAACGGGCAGCATCATCGCCAACGACCTCAACAAAGTATGGCCCGATCCGCAAAATCCCGTCATCTGGATCGCCACCCAGCGGGACGGACTGGACGCGTTCGACTACCGGAACGGCATCTTCACCCACTACCGAGCTGACGGACGCCCGGGTTGCATCGTGGACAACAGCGTCACCTCCATCGCCCCATCACGCGCGGGCGGCATCTGGCTGACCTCCTACATGGGCGGCATCAGCCACTACAACCGACCGACCGATGACTTCACCCTGCTCAACCGACGCTCCCTGAAGGGGCTCGTATCGGACGCCATGTGGTGCGTTCTGGAGACGGGCGACAGCCTGCTCTACACGGGACATGTACGGAACGGACTGTCCTGCATCGACCTCAGAACCCGCCGCGCGCGGAACGTCCCCGTCATCAGTTGCTTCCCCGACGACTCCCCGGCCGAGGACGGCGTGCGCGCACTGGCACAGGACACGCAAGGACGGATATGGGCCGGCACGGAAAAAGGGCTGGCCTGCCTGGCGCCGCACGGCAAACGCCCCGTCCCCGTGCCAGGCATCCGGGGACTCGTCTGCCACCTGCACCCCGCACACGACACCCTCTGGATATCCACACGCGACATGGGTCTGTGGGCGCTCAGCCTGGCGGACGTCCGTCTGTCGGCAAACGAAGAGGAGTTGACATTCCGGCGCAAAGATGCCTTGCGCCCCGTAGCGCTCCCCTGCTTCAGCGCGGGCGAGACGGCCCTGGTGCGGTGCGCCCTGCCGGACCGGTTCGGCAACCTTTGGGTAGGGACCGACCGCAAGGGAGCGCAGGTGCGGCTGCACGAGCCGAGCATGTTCCGCTACGAGGCGGGACCGTCCGCCGTGCAGGCGCTGGAGCGGGACAGACAGGGACGAATATGGGCCGGCACACAGTCGGACGGCATCGTGGTGACAACGCCCGAAGGCGGCACGCAGACCCTGGACATCACCAACAGCAGACTGGGAAGCAACTCCGTCACAGCTCTCCGCCGGACGCCGGACGGAGACATCTGGATAGGCACCGAAATGCAGGGGCTCTACCGATGGAACCACCGCGACGGCATCATCCGACGGGTGAACCTGACGGCCGGCGACGGCGGGAAGACGATATACGTGCGCAGCCTCGCCTGTTGGAACGGGCGCCTGGCCGCCGGCACCTATCAGGGACTGTTCCTCATCGACCCGGCCACCGGGACGTCCGCCTGCTACGACGCGACGAACTCCCCCCTAACGGAACAGTACATCGCGTCGCTGCTCCCCGACAGCCGGGGCGACCTGTGGTGCGGAAGCGCCCTCGGCGGACTGGCAGTGTTGCGTCCGGACATGAGCCTGCGGTGGCGCATCAGCCGGCGGGAAGGCCTGCCGGACAAGGGCGTCACCTGCATGCTGGAGGACAGCATCGGCAACGTCTGGGCGGCCACCGAAGACGGACTGGCCTACATCCGCCCACGACAGCCGGGAACACGGCCCGCCGTCGGGGTGCTGCGGGAGCAGGAAGGCCTGCCCCGCCCGTCGATACAGGCACTCGCCTGCACGGATGGGCACCGAGTCTGGTGCGCCACCCCCGACGGACTCTACACAACCGGCATGGACGGCGACGGCCGCCCCCTCCGGGCGCAACGCTGCTACTCCGCCGAAGCATTCCGGATGAACGCCTCCCTGCCCCTGTCCGACGGGCGCATCCTGTGGGCCGGCGACGGCCGCCTCACCGTAAACCCGTCCGCCGCCGAAGGCACGTCCCCGTTGCCGGAACACCACGTCCTCATCTCGCGCTCCGGCGAGGGCGGCGAATACTCCGCCACGCTCTGCCTCCCCGACATCGCCCTGACCGACAAAATCCGGTTCCGCTACCGCATGGACGGCGGCGCATGGCAGGAAGCCGGGACAGAACGCCGCCTGCCGCTCGGCCGCCTCGCCGCCGGCACCCACCAAATGGAGACCATCGCCTGCTTCGTCGGCGACGGGCGGACGAACGCCCCCGCCGTAGCGACCCTCATCCGCGTCCCCCTGCCGTGGAGCGCCATCGCCGCATGGGCGGGACTGCTGCTACTGCCAGTCCTGTCGGGCGGCCTCCTCCTCATCCGGCGGAAGAAGCGGCTGCGAAAGAAAGCCCCGCCCGCCTCCTTCCCCGACACGCCCGACACAGACACCCAACACAGGCCCGCCGAAACGCCCGCCGCAGGCTCGCTGGAAAAAACCGCCGCCCCCCTGGCGGAAACAGACAAGCTGTTGACGGAACGCACCGCGACCCCGCCAGAAGCGGACAGAAGCCTGACGACGGAACGCACTGCCCCCCTGACGGAAGCGGACAAGCTGTTGACGGAACGCACCGCGACCCCGCCAGAAGCGGACAGAAGCCTGACGACGGAACGCACTGCCCCCCTGACGGAAGCGGACAAACTGCTGACGGAACGCGCCGCGGAAGCCGTAGAACGACTGATGCAGGATCCGGGACTCGACAAGAACCGTCTGGCGCAGGAGCTCTGCATGAGTCCCTCCACCCTCTACCGGCGCCTG
Source organism: uncultured Paraprevotella sp. (assembly GCA_947177395.1). Taxonomy (GTDB): domain Bacteria; phylum Bacteroidota; class Bacteroidia; order Bacteroidales; family Bacteroidaceae; genus Paraprevotella. Next base: position 9,328 of record CAMWUI010000007.1, on the reverse strand, counting down.
AAACCAGCCACGGGCATGTCGCCCAACGAATACATCCGCCACCGCCGACTCCTGCGCGCCCGCCGGTTGCTACAGGCCGGCCACACCGTATCCGAAACCGCCGCGCTCGTGGGCATGAGCGTCACCTACCTCGGCCGGTGTTACAAGGAAGAATTCGGCATTTCGCCGTCGGAAGTACGTCCGTAACACACTGGCGGAAAGACCCGTACGACACACGGCGCATTCTTCTCCCCGCCCACAGGGAAAACGCCCTCGCTCCCTCCGAAAAAAAAACAGTATACTTCCAGTCCCAAAAACCATTGCTTTTTTCAAAAAAACCATTGCTTCCAGTCCCAAAAAGCATTGCTTTTTCAAAAAAAACCACTGCTTTTTTTTCTAAAAAAGTATACCTCCAGCAAGAAAAAGATATACCGCTGGAAAAACTCCTCCCATACCGTCTTGAAAACCATCGCCCAGCGCCTGCCGGAGAGAAGGCCGGAGATTTTCCGGCGCCCCCGTGCCGAGCCGAAGGGAAAACCGTGCCGCGCCGAAAGGAAAACCGAGCGGCGGACGCAACACCAGAGCTCAAACAAATGATTCAAAACCTCGTCCGTTTAAATCAAATCGCTTATTATGGGATTGTTAACCGAAGCCTCTTTATTATATTTGCGCGACGAAAAAACACAAACCGACTACATAACTCTAAAATTACAGCATCCATGAAAAGTATCTATCTCATCGCCGCCCTGCTGCTCAACGCAGGAACGGCACAGGCGGCATTCAGGGTCACGGGCATGAAGGTGTCCGGACTGTCGGCCCCGAAAGGCATCGACCAGGCGACACCGACGTTCAGCTGGCAGACGGAAAGCGACGAAAGGGGATTCCGGCAGAGCGCCTACCGGATTACGGTGGCGGACGACGAGGGCAACGAGGTGTGGGACTCCGGCACCGTGGACTCGCCGCTGCAAAACAATGTCGAATACGGCGGCACGCCGCTGCGGTCGCGCACGGCATACACATGGACCGTGACGGTGGCAAGCCGTGACGACGGCGGCGAGGCGACGGGCAGCAGCTCGTTCGAGACGGCCTTCATGAGCCCCGACGAATGGACGGCACGGTGGATTGCCGCCGACGTGGCCGAGCCCGCCGCGCAGGTCATCATCCAGCTGGCCGAGCCCATAGACTGCCGCTACGTCAGGATTGACGTCACCCAGCTGGGCATCCCCGCCGCCGGCGACCCGAACTACTATTACTTCCAGCTGGCCGAGGCGGAAATCTACAGCGGCGGCGAGAACGTGGCGCGCGGAGCGACGTTCACGGCCAGCGAAAGCTGGGAGCAGTATGCCCAATGGAACCTGAAGCACATCAACGACGGCATCATCCACGGCGACAACTCGCGCCTCGGATACACCACCCGCCCGAAGGACAATGCCACGCAGCACGTCTTCGTCACGGCCGACCTGGGCGCGACGCGCACCGTGGACCGCATCGTGCTCTATCCCCGCCAGGACGCGGCGGCGAAGACGGACAAGGCGCTGGCGGCCAACTTCCCCGCCTCGTACACCGTGCAGACGTCGGCCGACGGCACGTCCTACACCGTGCGCCACAGGGTGACGAACGGCGCCGCGCCAGCCTTCACGGCCAGCCAGACGGGCAACATCCCCTACTTCGGACGCAGCTTCACCGTGCCTGCGGGCAAGGAGGTGAAGCGGGCCCGCATCTACGCCTCGGCGCTCGGCGTCTTCACGATGAAGCTCAACGGGCAGCCCGTCACGGAGAACCGTCTCGAACCGGGCGAGTCGGAATACGGCCGGAGCGTGCTCTACAGCACCTACGACGTGACGCCCCTCGTGCGCGGAGGACGCAACGCCCTGCTGGCGCAGGTGGCAGGCGGGCTGTTCAACGTCACGCCCGTGGCCGGACGATATTCCAAGGGTGAGATTCAGAACAGCGGCGACGCCAGCCTGCTGGCCGAACTTTTCGTCGAATACACCGACGGCACGGAGGACCACATCGCGACGGACGGCGACTGGCGCTGCGCCCCCTCGCCCACGACGGGCAGCAACTGGTGGGGCGGCGAGGACTACGACGCCCGCCTCTACGACCCGCGCGTGGAACGCGCCGACTGCGACTTCTCCAACTGGAAACCCGTGCGCGAGGTGACGCCGTCCTTCCGCTTCGGCCATGTCAACAAGACGTTCACCCGCCCGGGCACCCTCAAGGCACGCGCCCACGAGCCCCTGCGCGTCGTCGAGACGTGGCAGGCCACGGGCGTGCGCAGGATGGCCAACGGCGACTACATGGTCGACTTCGGCCGCAACTACGCCGGCACCTATCGCTTCACGCTGCGCGGACGCAAGGGACAGACCATCCGCCTGCGCGAGTTCGAGCGGCTGGACGCCAACGGCAACGGATACATCGACAACTGGTACACGGGCACGAGCGTCGTCTACGAGGAATACACCTTCGCCACCGACGGTGCGGAGGAGACCTGGGGGCCCGAGTTCATGTACCACGGATTCCGCTACATGCAGGTGAGCGGACTGGACGAGGCTCCCTCGCCGTCCGACTTCACAGCCGAGCGCATCCGCTCCGGCATGGAGCGCACCGGCTCGTTCGCCACCGCCAACACGCTGCTCAACGACATCCACACCCTGTGCCGCGACGCCATACAGAGCCAGCTCTACAACACCCTCACCGACTGTCCGCAGCGCGAGAAGCTGGGATGGCTCGACGTGCCCAACGAGATGTACAACTCGCTCTGCTACAACTACGACATGACCACCTTCTGGGGAAAAGTCATCATGGACTGCTTCGACGCACAGGGCGACAACGGATTCGTGCCCAGCACGGCGCCGTGGTTCATGAACGTCTACGCCGACGACCCCAACTGGGGCGGCACGGCCATCCTCATCCCCTACCGCAGCATGAAGACCTACGGCGACCGCTCGCTCATGAAACGCCACTACCCGCAGATGCGCCGGCTCATGGACTATTACACCAGCCGCACCGAGGGATACATCATGCAGAACTACAGCGTGCTTTCCGACTGGGGACAGAGTTCCTGCGGGCTGGCCGTGCAGACGCCCACCGAGTTCACCATCACCACCACCTACTACCATCTGCTATGCGCCATGGCCGAAATGGCCGTCGAGATGGGAGAGGCGGACGACACCGCACGCTACGCCGACCTGGCCGCCAAGGTGAAGCAGGCCTTTAACGAACGATTCCTCAAGCCCGGCCACGTGTACAACAACGGCAACCAGGCCGAATACGGCATGGCGCTCTACTACGGTCTCGTCGACGAGGCCAGCGAGGCCGCCGTGGCCGCGCGCCTGGCCGAGAAGGTCAGGGCCGACAACTACCGCATCCGCACCGGCGAGATCGGGCTGAAACCCGTGCTCATGTCGCTCGCCCGCCACGGCTACAACGACGTGGTCTACCGTATGGCCAACCAGACGGACTACCCCAGCTACGGGTTCTTCGTCAAGAGCGGCTGCACCACCACGCCCGAGTACTGGGACATGACCCGCGCCGACAATTCGCAAAACCATTGCATGATGGACCACATCGAGGAATGGTTCTTCAGCGAACTGGGCGGCATACGCAACGCGGGCACGGCATTCGACGAGATTGAGCTCGCACCGTGGATTCCGACCGACATGAACAGCATGGACGTCTCCTCGAAGACCGTCTACGGCACCATCCGCTCTGCCTGGCGGAAATACACCGGCGGGGGCTACCGCTACTCGTTCAGCGTACCGGCCAACACGACGGCCACCATCCGTGTCCCCCTCGCCGGCGGACAGAGCACGCTGCTCGAGGACGGCAAAGCGCTGGAGACCGGACGGAACGGCATCATCAGCGTCCACTATACCGACAGTCTGGCCACCGTGCGCGTCGGTTCGGGACACTACGAATTCACGACGGGCAACACCGCGGGCGACGACCGCGCACGACTCGAGGACCTCTGGATGCCGGTACACAGTAGCGCGCAACTGCCCGAAGGCGCCGAAATCCGGATACAGGAGACGCCGCACAACGGCCATTCGGGCCGCTTCCTCGGATGGTGTGCCGCACACGGACAGACCGAAGGCGAGTTCGTGACCGGTGCGCCGGCCACCCATGCGGCCACGTTTCTCGTCGAAAAGCCCGCTACCGCGAAGACGGACGGACGCGACAGCTACGGCGCCACGCTGAAGGAAAACACCACCGGACTCTATCTCAACGCGCTGAACGACGGCGGACGGATGCTGTCCTGGAACGCCGCGGGGCGACGCTGGGGACTGGACATCGCGGCCGACGGCGCAACCGCCCTCTACCGTCAGGCCGCGGGCGGAAGCCGCGCGGGCAACTATGTATTCTTCTACGACAGCGGTATCAATTCCGGCGTGAACGCCTACGGGACACAACCGGGCGCAAACCTCTGGAAAGTATATCGCCGCTACAACGCGGCCGACGACAGCGGCACCCTCCTGGCCGAGGCGCTGCCCGCCGCCGACTCCCTCTTCTACCATCGGCTGGTGGCGCGCGACGGACGCTGCGAAGGGCTCTGCCTGCCCTTCCCCGTCGGCGAGGGACAATTGCCGCGCGGCTTCTCATTCTATAGTTTCGCCTCCACCCACACCGCCGCCGACGGCACTCCGCAACTCCTTGTCTGTCCGGCCACGTCGCTGGAGGCCGGACGCCCCTACCTGATACGCTACACGGGCGACGAACCCGCCGACGTGGACGCCGAAGCCGAATTCCGCGGACAGTTCTCCTCGGCCGTGCCCGTGACGGAACAGAACGTCACAGGCATCCTCGGCCAACCAGCCATCCCCGAAGGCCGCACAGTATTCGTACTCAACGCCGACGGTGACGCCTTTGTGCCGGTCTCGCCGGAAGCTCCGCTCTCCGCCTTCCGCCTCTACCTGTCAGCCGACAGCGCAAACTCTCCCGAACGCTACGACATCATCTTCAATAACAGCGGCGACGTTGCGGACGGCATCACTGCTACAAACGCCGCATCCGACCGCCAGCCCTCTACTGCCGTCTATTCTCTCGACGGCCGGATGCTGAGTCCCGTTCCCGGAAACCTGCCCGCCGGCATCTACATCATCGGCGGAAAGAAAGTGGCGCGGAACTGATTCGTCGCCGACCGTCCCCCGCTCCTCGCCATACTCCCACCCGTCTCTCTCTTTTTTCCGAACCATATCGCATCCTCCCAGCATATATATAATAGGTACGCGCGCACGCGCGCGTACCTATTATATATATACGACCATCGGAAACGCTGCCGCCGCCCCGCCGAAAAAAAGCGCAGGAAAACCCCGTAAAAACCAAAAAAAAACGTAATTTTGTAGAGAGAAAAACATTACAACCGCATGAACAGACAAGAACTCATCGACAACATCCACCGCAAGAGGTCGTTCCTTTGCGTGGGACTGGACACTGACATCAAGAAAATCCCGCAACACCTGCTGAAGGAAGACGACCCCGTTTTCGCTTTCAACAAAGCGATCATCGACGCCACAGCTCCCTACTGCATCGCCTACAAACCGAACCTGGCCTTCTACGAAAGCCTGGGCGTCAAAGGTTGGATTGCGTTCGAGAAGACTATCAGCTACCTGAACGAAAATTACCCCGACCAGTTCATCATCGCCGACGCCAAACGCGGCGACATCGGCAACACATCATCCATGTACGCCCGTACGTTTTTCGAGGAGATGCAACTGGACGCCCTCACCGTGGCTCCCTACATGGGCGAAGACAGCGTAACGCCGTTCCTCGGCTACGAAGGCAAGTGGGTCATCCTGCTGGCACTGACGAGCAACAAAGGGTCGCACGACTTTCAACTGACAGAGGACGCTCACGGCGAACGGTTGTTTGAAAAGGTTCTCCGCCGAAGCCAGGAATGGGGCGACGCGGACAACATGATGTACGTCGTAGGAGCCACGCAGGGCAGTATGTTCCGCGACATCCGGAAAATAGCGCCCAACCACTTCCTGCTCGTACCGGGTGTAGGTGCACAGGGCGGCTCGCTCGAAGAAGTATGTCGCTACGGCATGACGTCCCACTGCGGACTGATAGTAAACAGTAGCCGCGCCATCATCTACGCCGACAGCACGGAACGCTTTGCCGAAGTGGCAGCCGAGAAAGCGCGCGAAGTACAGTTGCAGATGTCCGAAGAACTGAAACGCATCTTCTGAGTTTTTCCTTTCGCATATTTCCACCCATCCGTCACCCGTTGTTACCCTATGACAGACAAGCATCCTGCTATCCTTATCATATACACCGGCGGCACCATCGGCATGATTGAAAATCCCGAAACAGGTACGCTGGAATCGTTCAACTTCGATCATCTGATGGAGCATGTACCAGAGTTGAAACGGTTTCACTACCGCATCGAGGCCCATCTGTTCGAGCCGCCCATCGACTCGTCGGACATGTCCCCCGCCGACTGGGCGCAATTGGCACGCATCATTGCCTCGAATTATAACGACTACGACGGATTCGTCATCCTGCACGGCACGGACACCATGGCCTACACGGCTTCGGCACTGAGTTTCATGCTCGAAAACCTGAGTAAACCCGTCATACTGACCGGTTCACAGCTACCTGTAGGCATGCCCCGCACAGACGGCAAGGAGAACCTGATTACGGCCATCGAGATTGCAGCGGCTCGGGGAACGGACGGCCTCCCGATGGTTCCCGAAGTCTGTATATTCTTCGAAAACGAACTGCTGCGGGGAAACCGGACAACGAAAATCACATCCGAGAACTTCAACGCTTTCCGTTCGTACAACTATCCGAGTTTGGCTCACACGGGAATACACATCCGCTACAACCCGGACCGCATCCACCGCCCGGCATTCAACCAGCCGTTGCAGCCCCACTACTCGTTCGACACGAACGTTGTCATACTGACTCTCTTCCCCGGTATACAGGAGAGCATCATTTCCCCCATCTTCCAGATGAAGAACCTGAAAGGCATCGTCCTTAAAACATTTGGATCGGGCAATGCACCGCAACAGCCGTGGCTGATGAAACGGATCCGGGAAGCAACAGACCGAGGCGTGGTAGTTGTCAACATTACACAATGCCTGACCGGAAGCGTGGAAATGGAACGCTACACAACGGGTATACAATTGTTGCAGGCTGGTGTGACAAGCGGCTACGACTGCACTCCGGAATGCGCCGTGACGAAACTGATGTTCCTGCTGGGACACAACCTGTCTCCCGAAATTGTCCGGCAAAAAATGTCAGTCAGCCTGGCCGGAGAAATCACAGTCGGGGAAGAGCACTGACGAAAAGTGCCAGAGGACAAGTCCTTACCAAACAGAAGGACTCACATCTTCTTGTTATCATAAAAAAGAGAGGGCATATTTTTCAATATCCCTCTCTTTCGCTTTTCCCTTCGGGAGAAATCATGTCTCCATCAATGTATTTCTATTTTTCTGCTCACATTCACCTTCTCTTCCGGAGCCAGACGAGGCAGGTCTATAATCAGTACACCGTCGTTTACCGTCGCACCGATCTTGTCCTTGTCCACATTTTCCGGAACTACAAGTGCCTGTTTGAATTTGGAGTAAAAGAATTCACGGCGCAAATACTTCTTATTCTCCTTGTCTTTCTCTTCTGTCTCCGATTTCTTTTCCATACTGATGACCAGTTCATTCTCTTCATTCAGATGAATCGTGAAATCATCCTTTGTCATTCCCGGGACTGCAAGTTCCACTTTGTAACCCTTTTCATCCTCAATCACATTGATGGAGGGAGTTGTCGTGTTGTTCACTCTTACCATCCAATCGTTAGCAAACAAATCGTTGAATACACTCGGTAACCAACTCTGATTGTTGAATCTTCTAATCTGTGTCATAATCTTATCTCCTTTTTTAAGTTATACATTCTTATATTCTCCGGCTTCAGTTTCCGTCAGCCGTTCACACATATAAGAGCAAACTACATACCAAGAGACATTTTGACACTTCGCATTCTATTCCTTTTAAACTTCCGCAAATAATCTTCACATAAGACACACACGGCCGTAGCTCGTCTTAACCTCTTTAACATCCAAGCGTACAATATTAACAATGTCATTTTGTCTTTATATACGTCATTCCGTCAGTTACAATCCCTTTAGAGTTCCAAAATCAAAAGACAATTGGACCCATTGCGCTTTTCTCTCCTCCACTTCCTCCCTCGGATTCGAAACAGACAAACCAATAAGCCGGATAGGATGTTCTGCATAATCCACGCTTTTCATCAATAACTTGGCAACCGGCAATATATCATCCACCAAAACAAAAGGAACATCGCCCGTCCGACTTCGTGTAATTTGGCTAAAATCATGAAACTTCACTTTCAACGTTAAGGTATACCCCTCGAAACGGCTTTTCTTCAACCGTTCGACCAATTCACAAACCACATGATAAAGCTCTATGACAACAGAAGAACGCAAGGATATATCTTTCTCCAATGTATGTTCACAACCAACTGATTTTCTAATCCGTACCGCTTCAACCGGACGCAAATCCACCCCTCTGGCAAAATCATAATATAGTTTTCCGGACTTACCAAACTGACGGGTAAGCATATCCAGACTATATTCCCGCAACAACCTTCCGTTATGGATACCTAAAGCATGCATCTTCTTGGCCGTCACAGGCCCGACTCCCCAAAAGGCTTCTATAGGCAAACGAGAGATGAACCCTTCTGCCTGAGAAGGATGTATAGTGCAAAGTCCGTCCGGTTTACGATAATCCGAAGCTATCTTTGCCAAAAACTTATTATATGAAACTCCAGCCGATGCCACCAGCCCCAACTCTTCCCGGATACGTTGCTTTATATCCCGGGCAATATCCACAGCCAACAAAATGCCAAGTTTATTATCCGTTACATCCAGAAATGCTTCGTCCAACGATATAGGTTCGACAATATCAGTATATATATGAAATATATCATGTATCTGCTTCGATACTGATTTGTAGATATCCATCCTTCCGTTTACAAATATCAGTTCGGGACATAAACGTCTGGCACGCTGCGACGACATTGCAGAACGAACTCCATATCGACGTGCTTCATAACTGGCCGCAGCTACCACCCCACGTTCTTCCGCATGTCCCACGGCTATAGGTTTACCTCGCAGTTCCGGATGATCGCGCTGCTCCACAGATGCATAAAAAGCATCCATATCTATATGTATGATTTTTCTCTCCGACAATCCCATACATAAACAAAGAAAAGAAAGGTCTTCCCTTCCAAAAAAATCATCCCCCAGCCACATAGTTTCCGGGGGAGATTCACTTTAAAAACGAGGCGGCGACCTACTCTCCCACTTTCGCAGTACCATCGGCGCACACGG
>CAMWUI010000006.1 GCA_947177395.1 uncultured Paraprevotella sp. | reverse complement strand
ACCGTTCTCAAACGACGGATTGGCAAAATACTCCGCCGTCACATCCGTCTGTGCGTTAACAGGCTGCCACCCCATCCAAGAGCATAGTAAGCCAGTTAAAATCAAATACTTTTTTTTCATTGATATTAATTTATTTATGTTTATGAGTACAAAATTGTCGTGTGTCTATGCTTTTCATCGTCTGCCTTTCCGGTGATTCCCAGAGATAAAGACAGACAAAATTGCGGCAAATCTACTAAAAAAAGCCCTTTTTATCCCGCCATAAATACTAAATAAAGTTAAATATTTCATATACCTGTAGCGGTATGCAAGGCTATCCGGTATGCGAAAGCCCCGAAAGGCTTGGAAAAGTCGCTAAAAAGACTTATATTTGTAAGTAAACAAACTAAATAGCAGAGCTATGAAAAACAAGAAATCCCCTACGACACAGAGCGAACAACTCACCGTATGTTTTCTGGAAGGATGCCCGCAGGCTTCCAGATGCACCAGACGACTGGCCTACGAGCAGTCCGGAAACAAGCGCCAGTGTGGCAGCGCCGTACACCCCTCCTCCCTTCACGAAGACGGGTGCGACATGTTCTGCGAAGCCCGGCTGAAACGCTACGCCAAGGGTGCCACCCACCTCTATGACGAGGTGAGGATGAAGCATTACGGCGCTATCCGGCAGCAGGTGGCCCGCATCTTTCGGAGCCGCGACATTTACTACCGCTCTTTCAACGGCAACCGTCTGATAACCGAATCGGAACAGGAGCAGATCTGCCGCCTGTTTGCCTCTTATGGTTATCCGACCACGGGCTTGTTCAACGAATTTGTAGAGCAATACTGAAAAAGTTTCTCATGCGAATGTCAATGACATAGCAAAGTCATGCTACCGCCGCAACAATAGTCATCATACGACTGTCGCAACAGTCATCATACGGTCGTCGCATCAGTTATCATACGACTGTCGCAATAGTTATCATACGGTCGTCGCATCAGTCATCCTAAGATACCGACAACCGCAATCGTCATACCGCCACGAAAGTTGTTTCAATATCGTCACGTTCGCAGTCGTGGCGGTATGCCCGAAACAGGAATAGAGAAAGCTCCATGAATTTTGAGATTATTGCCATATAACAGATGAAACATTTTGCTGTTTCCGACAAAAAGCGCTAAAAACATTTTGCTGTTTCCGACAAAAAGCGCCGAAAACATTTTGCTGTTTCCGACAAAGCGCTTAATTTTGCAGTAAATACGAACATCGATTATGCCCGGAAAGATATTCAAGCGCAAAGTCTACGAGAGAATGCTCCGATGGAAGAAGGAAAGCGACGGACGGACAGCCTTCCTGATAAAAGGTGCACGGCGAATAGGGAAATCGACGGTTGCCGAGGAATTTGCCCGCAAGGAATATGACTCCCATATCATCATCGACTTTTCAATAGCGGACGATGCCGTCAAAGAACTGTTTTCTCATATCTCCGACCTGGATTACTTCTTTCTGCGGCTCCAGTCATTGTTCAACGTGACGCTGCACGAACGAAAATCGGTAATTGTCTTCGACGAAGTACAGTTGTACCCTCCGGCACGGCAAGCCATCAAACACCTTGTAAAAGACCACCGGTATGATTACATCGAGACGGGGTCGCTCCTTTCCATCAAGAAAAACGTGAAAGGGATTGTGATACCGAGCGAAGAAACCCGTATCGCCATGTATCCGCTGAGCTTCGAAGAATTTTTATGGGCTATCGGTAAACCTCAGACGTATGAGCTGATCAGATACTCGTACCAGCATCTCAAACCGCTGGGAGACGCCGTCAACCGTGACCTTATGCGCTATTTCCGCCTGTACATACTCATCGGCGGTATGCCGCAGGCCGTGAACGCATACCTCGAATCGAATGATTTTTCAACCATCGATGCGGTAAAACGAAACATTCTCGAACTGTATATCGACGACTTGCGCAAAATCGACCCGACAGGACGCGCCTCGCGCCTGTTTACCTCGATTCCGGCAGAACTCTCGCGCAATACGGCACGTTACAAGGTGGGAAGCGTGATTGAGAACGCGACAGCCAGCCGGCTCAGCGAGTTGTTGATGGATTTGGCGGATTCGATGACGGTAAACTTCACCTATCATGCGAACGACCCCAGTGTGGGCTTCTCCCTCCATGCCGATTATGATTATTTCAAGATGTTTCTTGCCGATACAGGGTTGTTCGTCACGCTCGCCTTTATGGACCGCGACTATACGGAGAACGTGATATACCGGAAACTGCTTTCCGACAAACTCGGCACCGACTTGGGATATGTCTACGAGAATGCCATAGCCCAGATGCTGAAAAGCGGCGGCAACGAACTCTTTTACTACACGTTTAAAGAGGAGGTACCGAAAGACGGCGAAGAAGAAAGCAGGACTGTCCGCAGCTATGAAATCGATTTCCTGCTTTCGCGCAAAGACAAGATATGCCCCGTCGAGGTAAAGTCCTCCGGGTACAACTCCCACAAGTCCCTCGACAAGTTCCAGCATAAGTTCTCAGCCAGAATCCTTGACAGGTATCTTTTATACACCAAGGATTTAAGAAAGGACAAGGATATCTTCTGCCTGCCTGTCTACATGACGGAACTGTTATAATATACCTATTTATATATACGCGTGCACGTGTACGCGTATATATAAATTAGGTATGACAAGCCGGGCTCAACGATTCCCGCCGACAGCGGCTATGAGTTCGTCCACGGTGGCGGACGTCTGTTCGCCGGTCTCCATGTTCTTCAGCGTCACCCGCCCCTCCTGCATCTCCGTCTCGCCGACCAGCGCCACGAAAGGAATACACTTGGCATTGGCATATCCCATCTGCTTCTTCATCTTGGCGGCATCGGGATATATCTCGCAACGGATTCCCGCGGCACGCACCGACGCCATCACCGGCAGACACCAGGCTGCCTCGGCGGCACCGAAGTTGACAAACATCAGCTGCGTGCCGGTCGTGGTCTCCCGGGGATAGAGGTCCAACTGGTTCAGCACGTCGAAGATGCGGTCCGCACCGAACGAAATGCCTACACCGCTCACACCCGGAAGCCCGAAAATACCCGTCAGGTTGTCGTATCGTCCGCCGCCCGTAATGCTGCCTATCTGCACATCGAGCGCCTTCACCTCGAAGATGCAGCCGGTATAATAGTTCAGACCGCGCGCCAGCGTCAGGTCCAGTTCAATGGCGTTGTTCAGTCCGAGCGCGGCCAACGTGTCCAGCACGAACTCGCATTCCCCGATACCCTTCATACCGGTCTCGCTGCCGGCCAGCACCTGCTTCATTACGGCTATTTTTTCGGCGTTGCTTCCGCTCATGGTGATGATGGGCTGCAGCCGGGCGATGGCCTCCCCGCCTATACCGGCGGCAGCCAGCTCCGCATTGACATTGTCCAGCCCTATCTTGTCCAGTTTGTCCATAGCCACCGTAATGTCCACAATCTTATCGGCCTCGCCTATCATCTCGGCTATGCCGGTAAGTATCTTACGGTTATTGAGTTTGATGCAGACACGGATGCCGAAACGGGAAAACACAGTGTCGACAATCTGCATCAGTTCCACTTCGCTGAGCAACGAATCACTGCCCACCACATCGGCGTCACACTGATAAAATTCGCGGTAGCGTCCTTTCTGCGGGCGGTCGGCTCTCCAGACCGGCTGAATCTGATAACGCCGGAAGGGCAATGTCAGCTCCTCGCGATGCTGCACCACATAGCGGGCGAAAGGCACGGTCAGGTCGTAGCGCAATCCTTTCTCGCACAGACGGGCAGCCAGTTTGTTGGTTCCCTCTCCGGCCAGTTCTTCCGGCTGCAGGCCGGAAAGGAAATTACCAGAGTTGAGTATCTTGAAGAGAAGTTTGTCGCCCTCCTCGCCATACTTTCCCATCAGCGTGGACAGGTTTTCCATGGCGGGTGTCTCTATCTGCTGGAAACCATAGAGCGCATATACGCTCCGTATGGTGTCGAATATATAATTGCGCTTGGCCATCTCTATGGGCGAGAAGTCGCGCGTCCCTTTAGGTATACCGGGTTTCGTTGCCATTGCTTTACTGAATTAAAATAAACGGATACAAAGGTACATCTTTTAATCCTTAATTCATAATGCACGATTCACGATTCGTCGGGAAATGAGAGCGGAAAGCATTTCCTCCGGAGAAAATCCCCGTTTATTCGCATATTCCGGATATTTTATCTAAGTTTGCACACGCAAAAGAACACATAAGACTATGAACTTTTTCAGAAAGCCCGCACCGGCGGCTCCCGCCGAACCCTTGCAGCCGGCAACCCGGCCGGATGACATTCCCGCGGCTCCCCGCAACGAAGAACTGTCGCCCGAAGAGTTGGCACGGCAATGGTTCCGCAAACGTTTCGGGACAGCCATGCCGGAAGAGGTGCTCACGCTGTTCCGCTCCGTGGCCCGCGCCGAAGCCCAGCGCAGCAAAGCGGCCGGTGAGCGATGCAGCAAGCAGGAACTGGCACAACTGAAAGAAGCACGGCGCCTGTGCGAAACGAAACTCGACAACACGGAACACTCGCTCGAACAACTGAGGCACCAGCAGGAATGGTTCACCACGTTTATCACCCTGACCCACAAGCTGGACACGGCCAAGGCCGCCCTATACGACATCAACAAGCAATACGCCGCCGTGACGGGGCAGGCCCGCGAACTGGAACGCTACGAGGCGTTCGAGTCTGTACAAGGCATCTTCCAGCGCATACGTGTACTGGAAAAAGAGATACAGCGCAACAAGGCCGCCCAGACGGAAACGGCCGCCTTCGTCCTGCAACAGAAAAGCCGGATGACGAAGACGGAGGAAACATACGGACAATCCGACCGGAAACGGAGCGAAGCGGAAGAACTGCTGTCCCGGATGTACGAGACACTGGCCGAAGGGTACCACATCAAAGGCGCCCTGAACGTGTTGATGGGGAACATGAAGCAGGCTGAAAGCCAGACGGCACGCCTGCAACAGACACTGTTTGCCCTGAACAAAGAGCGTCAGGAACTTGTCAACGAGACGGAACGGATAGACACGGACAACAGCCGCAAACGCCAGGAACTGCAAAACCTGGAGACGCACCGGTTTATGCTGGACCACAGCGAAATGATACAGAGCAAACTGGACGTACTGCTCGACATACATCAGCAACGGACTCAGTTGCAGCTGAATCTGGACAGGAACAGGAAGAAACAGAACGAACAGAACGAACTGCTCAACCGCCTGTTCCAGCAACATCAGGAACTCGACCTGCAGATACACTCGCTGCAAAGCGAGCTGCAAGTGCACCGGCAGAGCAACCACGGACTGGACAACTATTCGCTCCAAGAGCGGGCCATGCTCCTGAAAGACAAGCGCCAGCGCCTGCAGAGCGCCAGTCTGCTGTGGAGGCGGATATCCGCAGGGTACGACGCCATCAATGAAAAGGAACAGGGCATCATACGGCTGCAACTGCACACGGACCACCAGGCGACCACCATCCTGCAACTGGAACGGGAAATCGGTGTCCTGCGCCCGCAATGCGAGGAACTGAAATATGCCTACACACTAAGCAAGAGCCAGAATGTCATCCAGTTGCGCAGCGACCTGAGAGAAGGACAAAACTGTAGCGTATGCGGCGCCACGCACCACCCGTTCCACTCGGACACGATGCTGGAGCAGAGCAAACTGATATCGGAAATAAAGACTGACTACGAACTGACGGCCGAGGAACTGAGAAAGAAAGAGGAACTGCTCATCGAACTGAAACTGACCCAGGCATCCGAAACCAGCAGACTGGCCGAAGAACGGCTCCAGCTGGAGAACATGAAGAGGAGACACGAGGAGGACATCAGCGAATGGGAACCGTACAAGACCGTGGACCGCTCGTTCGCCGACTGCTCGCCGTCGACCAACAAGGAGGCGCGGAAGGTGATGCTGCAACAGTTGATAGAAAAGACGGGCGTGGACGCCGAGGAGGCACAGAAGGAACTGAACTCGTTCAACTTCCACCAGAACCGTATCAACCAGATCAACGAGCGCATCGCACAATGCGAACTGAACAAAAGCAACATCGTGGTGCGCCTGAACGAGGTGAACACGGCCTGCCAGGTGCTGGCCCACAACGTGGAGAGCCTGCAACAATACAGCACGGAGGAGAACAGGAGATATAGTCAGCTGTACGAGGAACTGGACCGGCAGATTTCCCTGCCGGGCTGGATTAGGGAATGGAGCTCCAGCCCCGAAAGCGTCAAGATGAAGATACAGCAGATGACCGAAAAATGGAGAATCCTGAACCACAGTACGGAATACAACGACATCGCGCTGAAACAGAAAAAAGACATGCTTGAGAATATCGACCTGCGCATCACGTACCTGAAAGGACTGCTGGACACCATCAGCGATGCCAGGACGGCCACGGAGGAACTTATCAAGGACAAACAAAACACGTTCCGGAAACTGTTCGGCGAAAAAGACGTAAAGGAATGTTTCACGGAACTGAGCCAGACCGTCTCCGGTAGCCGGCGGGAGGAACTGCTGAAAAGAGACGAACTGAAACGGGCCGCCGCTGAACTGCAACAAGCAGAAGGCCAGCAGAATGCCTTGGAGAATGACAACCGGAGACTGGAAGAGATGCTCGCGGAAGAACGGGCGGAACTCGACTTGTGGATACGCCGGTATAATGCCGGACATCCGCCGGTGCAGCTCATCGAGCTGGAGCGTGTGTTCGCTGCTGACAAAGACTGGAACCAAGTGCGGGAGACCGTACGCGAACTGGACCGGAAAGCCACGTTGGCACAGGCCCGCGTGGACAGCATACGCGCAGAACTGACGGCTCACCAGGCAGACGGAATGCGGCCTAACGGGAACGAGGAAGAAACACGGGAGATCCTGAAGAAAAGGCAGTTGCAGCTGGAACTGAAACGCCGCGAGATATTGTCCCGGATAGCCTCTTACGACGTGCGCCTGTCTGCACACGAACGAAGTGGGGAACAAATAAAAGCATGCACACAGGAAATTCAGGATATCACGTCCCGAAATGAATAAACCGGTCGCCCCGCTCCCGTCAGTCCCCGAACGACGTCAGTAACCGGAGAAAACGGGCGCCGTATTTCTCTTTCTTGTATTCGCCTATACCGGGCACCCGGCCGAATTCGTCCAACGTGCGCGGCCGGAACTCGCACAAGGCACGAAGCACTTTGTCCGACATGACGATATAAGGGGGCAACTGCTGTTCGTCCGCCAATTGCCTGCGCAGTTGCCGCAAAGCCTCGAACAGTCCGTCATCTTCCGGACGGACAAGGGCGGAATGAGGCCGGGGCTGTTCCGGCACTGTAAGCCGCAACACAGGATCCGCTTTCTTCGCCTGCCGTGTCGGTTGCCGTTCCTCACGCCGGATGCGCGCCAGCATAGCCTGCCCGTGTCCGTACAGCACAGCCCGTCCGCTGTCCGTCAGCCGGAAATGGTTGTTCTGATCATAAGCTATCTCCACAAAGCCCAGCTGCATCATCTGCAACACATAATCCTGCCAGTCACGCCCGGGCACCTCTCTCCCCGCGGCAAACGTCTTCAGCCGGTCGTAGCCCATGCGCTTCACTTCGGGCGAATACGTTCCCCTCAGAATATCCACCAGCACGGACATACCGACCTGCTCGTCTGTCCGCACCAAGGCACTCAGGGCTTTCTGCACGAGCACCGTCCCGTCGAACCGCTGCGGCGGATTGCGGCACACATCACAGTTGCCGCAGTCACATCCGGCCGGCTCCCCGAAATAGTTAAGCAGTATGCGGCGCCGGCACACGTCCGCTTCCGCATACTCCCGCATGCGGTGGAGACGTTCCATATTGATGTCCCGCTGCCCGCTGTCTTCCGCAAACCTCTCCAGTTGAATGATATCCCCGTATGAATAAAAGAGCAGTGTCTCCGCCGGCAGTCCGTCCCGGCCGGCACGCCCTATCTCCTGATAAAAACACTCGATACTTTTCGGCAGATTATAATGGATGACAAAGCGTACATTGGACTTGTCTATCCCCATTCCGAAAGCCACCGTCGCACACACCAGCCGGACACGGTCGTTGATGAAATCGTCCTGCGCCCGCTCCCGCTCTTCCACAGACAGCCCCGCATGGTAGACCGCCACCGGAACGCCGCGCTTCCTCAGCAGTTCCGCCACCTTCTCCGTCGTCTTGCGGCTCATACAATATATAATACCGCATTCACCTTTGTGGCGGGCCAACACAGCCTGAATGGCACGCAGTTTCTCATCCTGCCTGTACCCCCTGCGGACTTCCAGGCTGAGATTCGGACGGTCGAAAGAAGAAATAAACACCCGGGGATTGTCCAGTCCCAGCTGGTCGAGAATGTCCTGCCTTGTCACTTTGTCCGCCGTTGCGGTCAGCGCCACGACCGGCACACCGGGAAATTCCCGTTTAAGAACGTTCAACTGTGCATATTCCGGACGGAAATCATGCCCCCACTGGGATATACAATGCGCCTCGTCGATAGCGAAGAGAGACACCTTCATGTCTTTCAGCAGAAACGGAAGTTCATTCTGCAAGCGCTCCGGCGAAATATAAAGCAACTTCACCCTTCCCTGCAGGCAGGCACGCCGCACGGCCACATTTTCCGCATCATCATTCGTGGAATTGAGCGCCACGGCTTCCACGCCGTTCGCGCGCAACGCCTCCACCTGGTCCCTCATAAGGGAAATCAAAGGCGATACGACCACGGCCGTCCCTTCCATCATCAGGGCCGGTATCTGGTAACAAAGGCTTTTCCCTCCGCCGGTAGGCATCAATACAAGCGCATCTTTCCCCTCTGACACATGTGTGATAATTTCCTTCTGCAAAGGGCGAAAACTCGTATAACCGAAATAGCGTTTCAGCGTTTTAAACATAAGTTTTCCGTATGAAATGAGTTTAATTGATGCAAAATTAGCTTTTTAAATTATTTTATCAGGCAAAATATTTGTATTAACCGAGAAAAAAACTAATTTTGCCTTATCAAACAAAAATAGGGGGAGTATAGTGCGTGGATTCCATTCCTACGTGGGAAAGGAAGAAACAGCATATTACAAAAATCGAAAAAGTATGGGAAAGTATAATTTAACAGAAAAAAAAGAGAAAAACGCGGCTTACCGTTCATTGGTCAGAGCCGAATTGGTGGATGAACTTTACGAAAAGATTCTCAACGTCTTCGTTGTGCAGAAGAAATACCGCGACCCGGACTATTCCGCAAAGAAACTGGCTGAAGAACTGAACACCAACACACGTTATATCAGCGCGGTTGTCAATATCCGTTTCAATCAAAACTATTCAAGTCTGGTGAACGAGTACAGAATCAAGGACGCGCAGTACCTGCTGGTGGACAAACGCTACATGAGCAAGACCATGGAAGAGATTTCCACCATGGTAGGCTTCGCCAACCGCCAGTCGTTCTATGCCGCATTCTACAAGATACTGGGTATGACGCCGAGAAACTACCGAATGAAATTCGTTGCCAAAGAAAAAGAACAAAAATAAATATTCCGCAATATCAGAAGAAGGGATAGATTCCGGTGAAGAATTTATCCCTTTTTTCATTTATCCCAACCAACCATGAAGATTCATTCTATGATTGAGACCTTATTAATCGGCGCTGCGGCAAGCCTTTCGTCTTCCGCCGCCGCAGACACGTTTGAATACAACGATGAAAAGTTCGCTGACCTGCAGATGCTGCGCTACCAGGTGCACGGCTTCGACGAACTCAGTCTGCAACAGAAAAAACTGGTGTACTATCTTTCACAAGCAGCCCTGACGGGGCGGGACATTCTGTGGGACCAGAACGGGAAATACAACCTTCGCATCCGTAAAATGCTGGAAACAGTATACACGGACTACACCGGCGACCGCCTGACGGATGACTTCAAGGCTTTCGCCGTCTACCTGAAACGGGTGTGGTTCTCCAACGGCATACATCACCACTACGGCTGCGAAAAGTTCGTTCCGGGATTCAGCGAATCGTTCCTGCGTGCGGCCATCAGCAATCTGCCGGCAGAGAAACTGCCGCTGGCTGACGGACAAACGGCAGAACAACTCTGCGACGAACTGTTTCCTGTCATCTTCGATCCCGCCGTCATGCCCAAACGGGTCAACCAGGCGGACGGCGAAGACTTGGTACAGACTTCGGCCTGCAACTATTATGGCGAAGGCGTGACACAGACTGAGGCCGAAACATTCTATAATACCATGAAATCGCCTGACGATACGCAACCGGTCATGTACGGCATGAACAGCCGGCTGGTGAAAAAGAACGGGAAGCTGACAGAACGAGTGTGGAAATCGGGAGGATTGTACGGAGCGGCTATAGACCGCATCATCTTCTGGCTGAACAAGGCCGCCGAAGAGGCCGAAAACGAACAACAACGAACCGTCATCGAGAAACTCATCAGTTTCTACCGCACCGGTGATCTAAAAGACTTTGACGACTACACGATTCTGTGGGTCAACGAGCTGAACGGACAAGTAGACTTCGTGAACGGCTTCACGGAAAGCTACGGAGACCCGCTCGGCATGAAAGCCAGCTGGGAGGGACTCGCCAACTTCAAGGACATGGAGGCCACCCGCCGCACGGAGAAGCTCAGCACTAACGCCCAATGGTTCGAAGACCACTCTCCCGTGGACAACCGTTTCAAAAAGGAAGCGTGCAAGGGCGTATCGGCCAAGGTAATCACCGCCGCCATGCTGGGAGGGGATTTATATCCATCCACGGCCATCGGCATCAACCTGCCCAACTCCAACTGGGTGCGTGCGGAACACGGCAGCAAGAGCGTCACCATCGGTAATCTGACGGACGCGTACAACAAGGCGGCACACGGCAACGGATTCGCAGAGGAATTCGTTATAGACGAAGCGACCCGGAACATGATTGACAAATACGGCGATGCCTGCGACGACCTGCATACGGACCTGCATGAGTGTCTGGGACACGGCAGCGGAAAACTGTTGCCGGGCGTGGACGGCGATACGCTGAAGGCATACGGCTCCACTATCGAAGAGGCCCGCGCCGACCTGTTCGGACTGTACTACCTGGCGGATGAGAAACTCACGGAGCTGGGACTGACTCCCGACAGCGAAGCCTTCAAAGCGCAATATTACACCTACATGATGAACGGTCTGCTGACCCAGTTGGTGCGCATCACACCGGGACAGAACATCGAGGAAGCCCACATGCGTAACCGTGCCCTCATCGCACGCTGGGTGTTGGAACAGGGACGCGACAACCGGGTGACGGAACTTGTCAAAGTGGACGGAAAGACATACGTACGTATCAACGACTATACCGGACTGCGCACCTTATTCGGACGCCTGCTGGCCGAAATACAGCGCATCAAGAGTAAAGGCGACTACGAAGGCGCCCGCCGACTGGTGGAAGCGTATGCCGTCAAGGTGGATCCCGTGCTGCACGAAGAAATACTGCAACGGTACAACCGGCTGAATCTGGCTCCCTACAAGGGATTCATCAATCCGGAATACGTGCCGGTGACCGACGGACAAGGGAACATCACGGACATACAGGTACGATACGGAGAACCCTACGACCAACAGATGCTCCGATACAGCCGCGACTACGCGACGCTGCCTTACATCAACGAATAAATCCCCTGAACCCATGGATACCCGGGAAACCATACGGACCATCAAAAAAGAGCTACGCCTTTCCATGAACGGCGTAGCTTCCACTCTCATGAGAGAGAGAGGCATCGACTACAAACTGAACTTCGGCGTGGAACTTCCCCGCCTGCAGGATATCGCACGACAGTTTGCACCAGACCATACGCTGGCACAGGAACTTTGGAAAGAGAACATACGCGAATGCAAGATTCTGGCCACCATGCTTCAACCTACGGAGACGTTCTATCCGGAAATCGCCGACATCTGGGTCGAAAGCATACGACAGACCGAACTTTCCCAACAACTGGTCATGAACCTGCTTGTCAGGACACCATACGCTTCGGAAAAGGCATTCTGCTGGATGGCGGACGAACGCCCCATGTTCCGATATACCGGTTTTCTGCTTCTGGCACGCCTGCTCATGAACGGAGCCGTGATGAACGAACGTGCCGAACTTGAATTCCTGGACCAGGCGGAAACCGCCCTGCACGACACATCGGTGCCCGTGCGCAAAGCTGCTCTCTGCGCGTTGCAAAAATATGGAATGCAAAGCGGAGAAACTGCAGAACGGGTAGAAAAAATAATGCTGCGGGAATAAAAAAATTATCACTTTTACCGACCGTTTGCTTCACTTTTACCCGTAAAAGGATTAACTTTGTCCACACTTAGCACAATAGCGACATGAGCCCAGAAGAAGTGAACAGCATCATAACGGATCGGTTTTCACGTTATCTGCAGACCAACAGACTGAGAACGACTCCGGAACGGTGGAAAATCCTGAAAGTTGTTTATGAGCTGAAGGGGCATTTCGACTACCGGACGATCGAACGGAAAATGATAGAAAAGGAGAGATTCCGGGTAAGCCGGGCCACCATCTACAACACGATCGACCACCTGATCAGAGCCAATCTGCTTGTCAAACATCAGTTCTCGGGCGAAAGTACGTACGAAACGGTCGTAGGCAAGGAGCAACATGTACATGTTGTCTGCACCAAATGTGGTTCCTGCACGGAAATTCCCAGCACCGGCCTTCATGTCGACATGCCCACTGGAAAGAAAAAGCTGTTCGACACACACTGGGTCGCATACATGTTTGGCGAATGTACCAGATGCCGTTCGCCGAAAAAGAAAGAAGAAAAGAAACAAACAAAAAAATGAATATCCTCATGAAAAAAGGAAAGGTAGACGCCCTGTTGGGCATTGTATTTGGCGACGAAGGCAAAGGAAAAGTAGTGGACGTATTCACCCCCCGTTATGACGTGGTAGCCCGTTTTGCCGGAGGTCCCAATGCCGGACACACGATTATCTTCGAAGGTAAAAAGTTCGTATTGCGTTCCATCCCGTCGGGTATCTTCGACGAGGGCAAGATCAACATCATCGGCAACGGCTGTGTCATCGCCCCCGACTTGTTCATGCAGGAGGCACAGGAACTGGAAGCGGCCGGATATGACCTGAAAAGCCGGTTGCACATCAGCAAACGCGCCCATCTGATTCTCCCCACCCACCGTGTGCTCGACCGGGCCTACGAAGCGGCCAAAGGAAAAAACAAGGTGGGAACCACCGGCAAAGGCATCGGCCCCACATACAGCGAGAAGGCCAGCCGCACGGGATTGCGCGTGGGAGACATGGAAGACAACTTCCAGGAAAAATACACAGCCCTGAAGGCCCGCCACGAACAGATTCTGAAGGACATGCACTACACGGACTACGATATCGCCGAAGAGGAAAAGAAATGGCTGGAAGGCGTAGAGTACATGAAGGGATTCACCCTTTCGGATACGGAAATCGAAATCAACCGATACCTGAAGGAGGGCAAGAGCGTATTGGCGGAAGGCGCACAGGGCACGATGCTTGACATCGACCACGGCACTTATCCTTTCGTCAGTTCGTCCAGCACCACCAGTGGCGGCGTATGCACCGGATTGGGCGTAGGTCCTGGCAGCATAGGTGAGGTGTTCGGTATTTTCAAAGCATACAGCACACGCGTCGGCTCGGGTCCGTTCCCGGTGGAACTGTTTGACGAAACAGGAGACAAACTCCGTGAAATAGGCCATGAATACGGAGCCGTAACGGGCCGGAACCGCCGTTGCGGCTGGGTGGATCTGGTAGCTCTGAAATATGCCATCATGATAAACGGAGTCACTCAGCTCGTCATGATGAAGAGCGACGTACTGGATACGTTCGATACCGTCAAGGCTTGTGTCGCCTACAGGAAAGACGGCGAAGTGGTGGGCCACGTTCCTTTCGAGACTGAAGGCTGCGAGGCCGTTTACAAGGAACTTCCAGGATGGAAGTGCGACCTTACGTCCCTCACAGACGAATCACAGTTTCCCCAGGCCTTCAAGGACTACATCCAATTCCTCGAAACTGAGCTGGAGACCCCGATTACCATCGTGTCCGTAGGTCCCGACCGCGCACAGACCATCCTGCGCAAATAGTCTTAACCCGCAATATGCGTGAACAACCGAGATCGTGTAGAAGGTTTGAAAAAGTGAAGTACCAAGCAAACAACGTTTCTTGAGATTACCCTTTTCCTAACAGCGGCGGAACACAACACCCCGAAAGGCATATGTGTTCCGCCGTTTTATTTTGCACGAAATACAAGTTATAAAAAGAATCGGCGGATTATAATAACTCGCAATGAAAAAGACTTCTCTACCTCGCCGGTACCGGCCATGTCACCACATGATTTCTTAATATCTTTTCTATAAATATCCCCAATCTACTCTTCCACCCAGTCCTCCGACTTCCCGAACTCCCGGTCAGCAAACAGGGCTGCCAGCCCGGACACTTGTTTCAACCTAAGCAATTCATCCTTGTCCATACCGATGTTCTGCATGATCCAACTGTCTGTCATGCCGGCCTTTACCAACTCGGCCACAATATTGCTCATCAGTTCCACCGAATGTATGCCGCGCGCCCGGTTGTGACGGATGGTCGACGCCATACGGTTGGATATATCCTTGTCTATCACCGCTACGGGCAACAGACCGTGCTCCCGTTCGTAAATACGCCGAGATGTCTTCATGACCATGTAGCGATGGAAACCGTCCACAATCTCATAACGGTCTTCCTCTTTCACATAATAACAGACGCAGGGCATCGTATATCCGTCTTCCCAGATAGACAGTTCCAGTAACTTCATCTCCGGAGGAGCCACTACATTCGGATTATAGTCATTGGCCCACACCTTCTCCACCGGTACAGCTATCACATTGTATACAGGACTTTTATAGTTTTCCATTCTTCAGCATTTTATATTTTTCCATCACCCGCTCACGCCGTTCCTTTTCGCTCTTTGTCAATGAAAAACCCATATAACGGCACACATGATCGTTTTTCATGATACAGATACACATCCGTTTGTAAGTAGGTATCTCACGAAACTCCGCAATGTCGATATCGTCTATATATTCCATCCGGACAGGCATCTTGTCCGTGTGGTAAGCATTCTTCGGACCTACGGTAAAAAGCACGCCCGCCTTCTTCAGTTTCCGGATAGTCTCTTCGCTCAGACAGCCTCCTCTTTCTCGCCAGAAACGGATGCTCACGCCCAACTTGTCCAGATACCCTTTGCGGGTCTCCTCCGGCAGGGTATTCAGGAGGAAGTACATGAAATCCTTCCACGAAAATCCTCTCGGACACTTGACATCCCTCCATCCCATAGCCTTGGTATCCCCATAGATAGCCGCAAAGTTCACTCCATTGACACGACCTATCATCCGCCCCCATGTATCCGGATCAACGGCACGGTAGACCTTCAGAGTTGGAATGGCCTGAGATATGAAAGGACTGGCCACCCGTTGACGGGACACCGGAACTCCGGCTTGGTGATAGAGATCGTACAGACGATTGTATTCCCAACCGAATTTCCCGTTCGCCGTCCATACGTCCGTCACGTCCCAGTCATAAATAGGGTAAGCATTGTACACCCCGCCGTCCATGCGGTGGGTCCATTTATATTGCTGGTAGTGCTTGTAATTCTTGTTGCTGTGTATGACACGCCAACGGTTGAAACTCTCCTGCGTGCGAATGCCCACCAGACAGCAGATACGCCGGCACTTCTTCCGCGCACGAAGCCAGGGAGCAAACAAAAACTGAAAGTCGTAATCCCAAAGATCTTCGTGATAGAAATCGAAATCCTCAGCCGTATAGCAACGTCCGGGCATCGGTCTCACCCAGATATCGCGCTCCGCTTCATTCCAGGGGCGCCAGTAAGACTGATACATGGACGTGCAAGTGGACACTTTGAAAGGAACGCAACAGTGATACACCTCCAGTATGTCCGAATTCTCCCGCAGCGTCCGTTCCACATAATCGGTCGTATAGCCGTACTGCACTTCGTAGTCCATGTGAAACACACCGAGTTTTCGTTCCGGTGCATATTCACGCAGGTATTCTATACAAAGATTCAGCAGGACACCGCTATCCTTACCGCCTGAAAAAGAAACATAAACATAATCAAACGAATCGAATACGACTTTCAGTCTCCGTCTGACGGCTTCATATACATTTAACTGACGCACCATGAATTTCAGAGACCTTTATACTTCATCTTGTCGTAGTTCTTCCATTCCTTCACCGTTCGGAATCCTCCTTCTCTGAAAGCCTCCACATGGCGTTTGTGCACCAGTGCCGTCAGGACACCACTACCCTCTTCCTCTGTTATCCGGTCCAGCAGCACCGCTATCGTCCGGGACGAATCTCCGCTTATATAATAATTATCTATACAAAGTTCCGAAACCGTCACTTTCAACGGCATGAATCCCATGACGCAATCTTCTTCAACTGCAATATACCAGACATGGCGGTGTGAAGTCTTAAAAGGATAATTATTGTTTTGCCTCAATATAGCGGGATTCATCACCAAGGGAGCCACCCATTCATACAGTTTCTTATCCGTTCCCTCCAGCCTTACTATCTCCATACCTCCCTGTCTTCTCGTTTTTATTCATGCAAAAATACTATATTTCTGCCATTAATTTGCTACTTTTGCAAAAAATAGCTGTAATCTATGATACAATCCATGACTGGTTATGGAAAAGCCGTAGCCGTATTTGCAGGAAAAAAAATCCATGCGGAAATAAAGTCACTCAACAGCAAAGCACTTGACCTGTCTACCCGCATCGCCCCTCTCTACAGAGAGAAGGAAATAGAAATCCGGACACTGATCGCCACCCGGCTGGAGCGGGGAAAGGTGGACTTCAATCTATGGATAGAAAAGGAAGAGGGACAAAGCGCGACTCCGATAAACGCTGCCATACTGACCGGATATTACCGTCAGATAGAAAGCATCAGCCGGGAGATGAACATTCCGTTGCCTGCCGACTGGTTTTCCACGCTACTCCGGTTGCCGGACGTAATGACCCGGACTGAAACGGAAGAACTGAGCGAAGAGGAATGGAAAGCAGTGAAGGAGACCATCGAGGAATCGGTAAACAGACTGACCGAATTCCGCCGGCAGGAAGGCATGGCGCTTCATAACAAGTTCTGTGAGAAACTGGACAACATAGAAGCCTTGATGCACAACATAGAACCGTACGAAAAGATGCGGACGGAGAAGATACGCCAGCGTCTGGTGGATGCACTGAAAGCTATCCCCGAAGTGGAATACGACAAGAACCGTCTGGAACAGGAAATGATATATTATATCGAGAAACTGGACATCAACGAAGAAAAACAGCGACTGGCCAACCACCTGAAATATTTCCGTGAAACCATGGAAAACGGACAAGGGCAAGGCAAGAAACTGGGATTCATCGCACAGGAGATGGGCAGGGAAATCAACACGACGGGCAGCAAGAGCAACCTGGCTGAGATGCAGAACATCGTGGTCAGGATGAAGGACGAGTTGGAACAAATCAAAGAACAGGTGCTCAACGTAATGTAACCGATATGAAAGGAAAAGTCATCATATTCTCTGCACCCAGCGGAAGCGGGAAAAGTACCATCATCAAATACCTGATGCAACAGGGCCTGAATCTGGCATTCAGCATCAGCGCCACCAGCCGTCCGCCCCGCGGAACGGAACAGGACGGGGTGGAATATTTCTTCCTCTCGCCCGAAGATTTCCGCAAACGTATAGACAACGACGAGTTTCTCGAATACGAGGAAGTATACGAAGGACGTTACTACGGTACTCTGAAAGCACAGGTAGAGAGACAGTTGGAAGCAGGACAGAACGTCATTCTGGACATCGACGTACACGGCGGATGCCGCATCAAGGAGTTTTACGGCGACCGTGCGCTCAGCGTCTTCATCCAGCCGCCGTCGGTGGAAGCATTGCGACAACGGTTGCACCACCGGGGTATGGACAGTCCGGAAGTTATTGAGCAACGCATCGACCGGGCCGAATATGAATTGGGATTCGCTCCGAAATTCGACATCGTGATTGTGAACGACGATCTGCAAATCGCGCAATGTCAGGCACTGGAACGCCTGCGGGCTTTCCTTGGCAAATAACAAACCATCGGAATATGATAACATCCCGTAAGAAGAAAAACTTCAAAGCAAGCCTCATCCTTTGGGGAGCCGGCCTGCTGATACTGACCGTGTGCCTTTGGCTGGAGTTGTACAGCGAAGCCGCCATCATCGGCATACTGTTGTTGCTGAACACCATCCCCATGTTCGTCGGATGGCTACTACACCGGCTCCGGAACAGTGGTTCCACCGACGTTCCCCATCGGAAGCCATGACTGAAACCGGAATCTACGGGGGGTCGTTCAATCCCATTCACAACGGCCACATCCGGTTGTCCGAAACATTGTGCCGACAGGGAATCGTGAACGAAATGTGGCTGTTGGTCTCCCCCATGAATCCGTTGAAACAGCAAAGCGACGACTTACTGGACGACCGGACAAGACTGGAGCTGGCACGACTGGCTGTAAAAGACAAACCGAAACTGACCATCTGCGATGCCGAATTCCGCCTGCCCCGCCCTTCCTACACGGTGCATACGCTGGAATACCTGCGCAACGCACACCCCGACCGATGTTTCTCACTCGTCATAGGAGCTGACAACTGGCTGGCATTCGACCGATGGTATCAGGGGAAGGAAATCGTGCGTCACCATCGGCTCGTCATATATCCCCGTCCCGGATACCCGCTCCGCGCCGAAGAGCTTCCTCCCTACGCCCGGCTGGCGGACACTCCGCTGATAGACATTAGTTCCACCGGAATACGGGAGAAGATACGGAAGGGCGAGGATGTATCGTCCGACCTGCCTCCAGCCGTATGGAAGGAAATTAAAGAAAAAGGATATTATCAACAACAGGCCATTCCCGATATGGTCCGCTATATGAAAAAAGAAATATGAAGAAAAAGCTTTTTGTCACAATCCTCCTTTGTCTGTCAGCCTTGTACATGAGGGCACAACAGACTCCCCTGCAAAAATATGAAATTCCTCCGGCCGAATACGAGCATGTGTATCTGGACCATGTGGAGTATTTCGACGCCGCCCTGCTCAACGCCGAAAACGGACAGTATATCGGACAAGTGGACCGCGACAACCACATCTACGGCTATGGTTCGTTTATCAGTAACGACGGGAATCAGCGCATAGGACAGTTCCGCAAGGATGAATTCATGTTCGGTATCACGCTGAATAACGACAATGCCATCGTGGGCGGCAATAATTTCTATGCGGTATACAGTCTCACCACAGGTCTGTTACTCTATGTGTTCAAAAGTGAAGAAAAGCAACTGATAGACGCCGACGGACTGAGCGACTACGCGTTCAATTCCATTTCCTATCAAAACGGCGACCGCTATGTCGGCGAAACCTATAAAGGGAAACGCCACGGCTACGGTATCTATTACTATGCAAACGGGAGCTACTGGTATGGACAGTATAGGGACGGTGTGAGATTCGGTTTCGGAGCCTTGTTTTCCATGGACAATGACATGCAGATCGGATACTGGAAGATTGAAGACACTCCGCGCCTCGTCAAGGTGAACAACCGCGACAAACCGTCCGTTCCGCTGTTTCGGTTCATGCTCAAAGACAACGAATAGAATTAACTGTACCGACCGTCGGAATGTCGGCTCATATTGTATTGTTAGAAAACAAATTGTCTTGGTTCTTCGCCAAGACATTTGTTTTTATGTATGTTCTATCAAGACGGTGGCATAAGCCGCAATGCCTTCCTCACGCCCCGTAAACCCTAATTTCTCCGTAGTGGTGGCTTTCACCGAAACACAATCTTCATCCACTCCCATCACCCGGGCCAGGCATTCCTGCATGGCTGGTATGTGTTTTTTCAACTTAGGACGTTCGGCACAGACCGTAATATCCGCATTGCCTACGGAATAGCCCTTTCCGGCAATCAATTCTACCGTCCGCGCCAAAAGAATCTTGCTGTCCACATTGTGGTATTCCTCTGCCGTGTCGGGAAAATGATAACCGATGTCGCGCATATTGGCCGCTCCGAGCAAAGCGTCGCACAAAGCATGTATCAGCACATCGGCATCGCTATGCCCCAGCAAACCCTGTTCGTGTTCCAACCGGATGCCTCCCAGCCATAACTCCCGGCCTTCCACAAGCCGATGGACATCAAACCCGAATCCTACCCTTATCCTAGCCATACGTCTCTGTGTACCTTAATTATATATATGCCATCAACGACGGCGTCTGCCGAAAAGGTCCTTGATACCGTCTAGATCGAAACCTAGCGAAAATCGCATCGTCTGGTCCAACGGATTGCTCTGCGCCGTGGATATCACATAACCGCAGTCCAGCGCGAACACGCTCATACGGAAACCAGCACCCACGGTGAAGTACTTACGGTTACCTTTATTGGCACTTTCGTGATGATAACCGCCGCGAATGATGAAGCGGTCATTGTAGGAATACTCCATACCCAGGCTCCACTGTATCTCCTGCATCTCTTCCTTGAAACCGTTGGGCGCATCCCCGAAACTTTTGAAGATACCGGCAATGGGCGACACGTCGTAATAGTCCTTCTGTATACGGTTTTGGTATTCTTCCGTCGTCTCACCCGTCTCGGTGTTCTGCTTCGGGAACGTAGGAACCAGCAATTTGTTGGCATCGGCAGAGAAAGACACTTTGTTATACTCATTGAGAGGAATCAGGAAATTGAGCCCCAGACGCATGTTGGTAGGTATGAATTCCGAATTGTCATCCCCTCCATAAGTTATCTTGCTACCGATATTACTGATGTTCAATCCCAAACCAAAGTTACACTCCCGGCTTCCCGCCATAAAATAGCGGTTGTAATACAGGGCTATGTCCGCGGCAAAGGCTTTTCCCGGTGATGTTTCCTCCGTATAGTCGTATGTGATATCCGAGTAAATGAAACGCAAGGCCACTGCTGCCGAGAAATTCTCACTCAACATACGGGAATACCCCACATCCATGGACATTTCATACGGACGAATGGTCATATCTGCTCCCTGACCGTCGCTACCACTGCCGGTAGACACTTCGCCCAAAGAGAAAAAGCGCAGGGAGGCGCTCAGGGCCTGATAGTCACCGATACGGTAGAAGCCGCTCACATACGCCAGATCGATGTCATTCACCAACTGGCGCAACCACGGCGTATAGTTGAGTGCCACACCGGCACGGGCTATGCAAAAGGGATATTTCGCCGGATTCCAATACTGTGAACTGGCATCGGGCTCCGTGGCCGCTCCCACATCACCCATACCGCCAGCACGGGCATCGGGCGCTATATGCTGAGACGTCACCGCCGTAGTTACGGGATTGAACATATTCCGTTTGTCCTGCGTCCATGCTTTCTGTACGGAAACCAGCAAAAGAACCGCCAGACTTATCGCAATCTTTCTTGTCATCTTCCTATTATGTTTTTCTATTGTTTAAACTGAAAAGGCAACTATTTATTGCGCAATACAACTATTTTCTTGACTTCCGATGTTTCCTCGCTTCCGCCACATGACACTGCGGCACGATAGAGATACACTCCTGTCTGCAAAGGCATGCCGCCTCCGGTCGTCAGTCCCCACGGCACGGTGTAATATCCGTCGGTGCTCACACCGCTCTCCGCATGGTTCCACAACACGCGTCCCGAAAAGTCGAACACTTCGATACGGAAATCGCACGTGCTGCCGGGACGGTCGTAATGGAAACTGAACGAAGTCTCCGTCCGGGCCGGATTGGCTGAACATATCAGGTTTATCAGAGAAGGACTCCTGCCGGGCTCCACCACAAAGTCCATTTCCACAGAGGAAGAATTGTTCATGACATCCCAGACACGGAATTTCAGCCTGTGAGTACCGGCTTCCAGTTGCGGAATGCTGAAAGCCACGCTACCTTTCCTATAGTCTCCGAACTCACTCCGGTAGTATTCGCTCAAATCATAGAGTTTCCCGCCGGCTCCGTCGATCATCAGTTCCAGATTGTGTCCGATACCGTTGCCGGACACATTGATTCCGCTTTCGTCCTCCAGGAACGCAACAAAATAGGGCGTTGCGTTCACCACATCGCCGTTCTGGAAATCCTCCGTATTCAGATAGGCATACACCCGCGGGCCTTCCTTGTCTGCGGCCAGCTCCGTACCCACGCCCCCTACCAGGAAATCTTCGCTATGCCCGTTAGCCTCAAAAGTGCGTTCCGCATTGATGGCATAAAAGACCGCCCGCCCGCTCCTGTCGGAATAATTGATATCCACCGGAACGGAAAATTCTATCTCAAAGCGCCCGCCCCGCACAGAATCACTGCCCGAATAAAGCACCTTCTCACGTGCCTCATAGGTATAAGGTTCCACAGCACCCTTTTTCTCGTTGTTCAGACAGACCACGGTCGTCTTGCTGTCATAAACCGTCGTAGACAGGACTCCCCGGAAGGCAGGCACTTCATTGCCGGCCTCATCCTCGATGTGACCGCTGAACCGCGCCAAACTTCCGGCCGATAAGGTTACGACGGCGCCGCTGTTCATATCCGTGCCGTTGACATTGTCCAACACAACTTTATAGCGCGGAGTTCCCAGCCGCAGAGCCGGATCGCCCAACAGCGCATACTGCAGTTTGTTTTCCGAGAGGTCTTCCAACGGATTCGATATATATATATTCGGATCCAGTCCCAATTCTGCGACCGTACTTACCAACGTCACCTTTGCCATACGCAAGGCATCTCCCAGTCGATAGGGACGTCCCTTGTCATCCTTACCGAACACAAAGCGGCAGAAAGCCCTGTTCATGCGGTCGTTGCTGTTGGCATAAACCGTACGGGTAGTACCCAGAAATGCGACAGCCGCCCCGTTGGCGTTGAGCAAGGCCGACTCTCCGATACTGTTTTCCTTAGAATCAAACGGCATCACATCGCAAGCCGCCGTCACCCACAGAGGCACATTGGGCGAGGTGAAGTTCAGGAAGTCATTCAGCACTACCACCTTTTCATGCGAAAGGCTGGTGGGGCCCGCATGCCCGGTATAGTTCATCATCAGCGCTCCTTCGTTCATCTGGGCCAGCACTCTGGCACGGGCCATAGGATAACTGTTGCCCGTAATACCGGACACACGCGGATAGGCATCCCACATCACCCGCTGCACATTCAGATCGGGATAACCGGCTTCTATCTCATCGGCCACCGCAGCCGCATACTTCATGTGGCTGTTCCCATCGGCATCGTCGCCCATCACGCACACCGTATTCCTCCATTTGCCGGCATGCACGTTGGTCATATAGTTGATTATTTTATCCACGACCCCCTTGGCCTCAAATTCCGACTGTACCGGGATACGGCCGACCCCGATGTCCACTTTGCCGGTCAACAAGCTATGCCCTTCCCCGTCGTCCAACAGACCGAAATAATCCTCCATGACATACGTCCGTATGTCGCTCAGCGAATGGTCCGACTCGTAGCAGAGCAGGAAGTTGTCGGGGTTCACTCCTCTCCACGCAGGCGACAGCATCCGGTTGTCCCAGGCCGCATCGCCGAAAAGGAGCAGGTAGCGGGGAGCCTCGTCAGCCGAAGCTGCCCGGTCATAAAGCATCTTCATGAAGCGGCGGTAGGCCGTGGCATCCGGCGTTCCGGACGAGAACTCATTGTATATCTCCTCGGCTCTGACCACCTGCACCGTCATGCCGTCACAGTCGCGATGAGCCTGTGCCAGACGTTCCGCCTGCCCCCGGAAGACATTGGACGAAGGAACGATGATGACCATATCCACCGGTTGCACGGCGTGCAGGTTTTGATTGGCAACATCGGCCACAAACTCCGGTTCGGGATAAGCGGCATTGACATCCACCGCCACGTAATTGTCGGTCGGGTCGTCCACCACCACGGAATAGTCATTGCCGTCGCGGACCGATGATATTTCCGTTACCGGACGCCCGGGCCCGTCAAGCCGCCAGATGCTGAGTTTCTGGCCGGAAGCGGCACGGACAGTATACCGGCTCGTACCTGTCTTATAGTGCGTGAAAGCCAGCTGCGAACCGGCCATCACCAATTCGCGGGTGTACGAAAGTTCCAAATAGTCCAGACGGGCGTTCCTACCTTGCGGAGTGGTAATCGTAACGGATACCCCGCCGGCGGCCGCACTGACGGACGACAACCGGAATACTTGAGAAGTGCTTTGCGCCCTGTAATAATCCGCCAGTTTGTTCACCGACAACGAACCGAGCGACACGCCGTCTGCTTTTACCGCCACCTGTGTCGTTCCACCGGCATAGGAAACGGAGAAATCGACCTTCAGCGCTCCGCCCTCCGACGCCACGGGATTCTTCACCTCCAGACGATAGCTCTGGTTATTGCCGTCCGCATAATTATGCCCGTCATACAGCCGGCGGCCGCCGCTGAACCAGGCCACTTCGTCGCGCTCATACAATACATGCTCAGGAAAAGAAGCCAGTTCATTCCGCACGACAGACGAGGAAGACGCCTCTTTCGGAAAGGCCAGGGGCGAATCTCCTTCCGTCAGGAAATACGTAGCATAACGGGCATACGTATTCCGGAGATGCGACGAGATATACGTCCGCGAAGCGGCATTATATGCCGGGCGCGTCCATGACACCAGACCACGGGCATAAAACAGGAGTCCCTGTCCGCCATGATAGAGGGGGACTTCTTCCAGATCATCACGCCCCTGCCCTGCATACAGGACTTCGTCCTGGACATGCCCGCCATAGCCATACAGTTTCACTCTGTCGGGATTGGAGAACCCCATCTTCTGCAAAGCGGTCCGGGTGAGCATGTGGACCCCCTCGCCGGTTACCTTTATTTTCACCCAGCGGCCGCTCTTCAGAACGGACTCCGCCGCATAAGCCTCCCTGGCTTCCAGCACCGATGCGGCACGGGGACGGGGACGGAGCGTGCGATGAATCGTTATTTTACAGCTGAGCAGCTTATAATACACGCCTTTCCGCAATACGACCGGAATGAAAGACAAATCAATAAAGCCTTCTTTCCTCGACACGCCTACTGCGGAACGGATTTCCGGCGATTCCGGCAATGCCGGTGCCAACCGCTTCAGCACATCACGTTCCGCTACACTCACCGGCGTGTATTCCGGATACTCTATCCGCACCTCATACTCATAATCTCCGGACCGTTCTCCCAAAGGAACCACTTCCGTGTAACAAGGCACAGCCGAGTCTATCCGCAGCACATCCCAGTCCAGCCGGGTGATAGACTGGGACGACAACCGGCCTGCGCCGACCGCCAGCAGAACAACCAATATGATGCGTAGCATTCTCATGAGAAATCTTTATCTTACATTAAAATCCAAAACTTTCCGTTCTTCGATATACCCCTCCAGATGGTCACCGATGTGTACAGGTCCCACGCCGACCGGAGTTCCCGTATAAAGCAGGTCGCCCATCTTGAGCGTATAGAACCGGCTGACGTAGGCTATCAGTTCATCCACCGCGAATATCATATCGCCGGAGAAGCCTCTCTGTACGGTCTGTCCGTTGATGTCCAACCGGAAATGCAACCGCTGTATGTCCGTCTGTTCGTCCACCGAAACGAAAGTACCCACCGCCGCCGAACCGTCGAATCCCTTGCACAGTTCCCAGGGCCTGCCTTCCTCCCGAAAACGCCGCTGCATGTCACGTGCCGTAAAATCTATGCCCACGGTCACGGCATCGTAATAACGACGGGCAAAACGGGGAGCGATATTCTTTCCCAGCCGACAAATCCGCACCACCAGTTCCGTTTCATAGTCGCACTGCTCCGTGAAATCCGGTATGAAAAACGGTTTTCCGTCTTTCAGCAACGCCGAATCAGCCTTGCTGAAAATAACAGGCTCCTCCGGTAATAATAACGTTCCG
The DNA here is from genome assembly GCA_947177395.1 of uncultured Paraprevotella sp. Classification (GTDB taxonomy): domain Bacteria; phylum Bacteroidota; class Bacteroidia; order Bacteroidales; family Bacteroidaceae; genus Paraprevotella. The sequence goes on along the minus strand of CAMWUI010000006.1, from coordinate 44,987 downwards.
TCCAGTTCTTTATTGTGTGCGGCATAGTTCATGCCTACGGCTATTATCTTCATATACGTTCTATTATTCGTTACAAAACAAAGATAACAAAATTCATGCAAAACCCATCATACTCCGGTCACAATATGCGGCAAAAACAGATTGAGGCGTACGGACATAAAAAACGGGCGCTTCCATCTTCCGATGAAAACGCCCCGCATGTATGTTGTTGCTTCTGATTATTCTGCGCGCAACGTAAAACGCTTGAATGCCGTTACCGTGCACTCCTTGTCAGCCTGCTGCAAGAACTGAGCCACGCTCAACTTGCCGTCCTGGATGAATTCCTGCATCAACAGACATTCTTCCTTGTACAGCTTGTTGATACGTCCCATAGCGATACGCTCAATCATATTCTCGGGCTTACCCTCCTCACGGGCCTTGTCTGCTGCGATTTCCCTTTCGCGTGCCAACACGTCAGCGGGATAATCCTGCTCGTTGATGGAACGGGGATTCATTGCGGCAATCTGCATAGCCACAGCATGGCCGTACTTCTCATCCACATTCTTGTTCAGAGCGACCATCGTACAGAGCTGATTCTTACCCTGGTGGTTGTATACGGAGATATTCTCACCTTCCACTACGGCATAACCGTCCAGTTCCATTTTCTCACCCGTGATACCACTACGGTCTACCACAGCGTCAGCCACGGTGGCAGCACCCATCGGCAAAGCCTTCACTTCGTCCAAAGTCTGGCATTTGTTCGCTACAGCCAGATCCAGGATTTCCTGAGCCAGCTTTACAAAGTCCTCGTTCTTGGCAACAAAGTCTGTCTCACACTTCAGCGCGATGATAGCACCGAAACCGTTCTCTGCCTTCACCAGAACACAACCTTCAGCAGCCTCACGGTCCGAACGCTTGGCAGCAACAGCCTGACCCTTCTTACGAATAATCTCCATTGCCTTCTCTATATCGTTGCCAGCCTCTTCGAGAGCTTTTTTGCAGTCCATCATACCCGCACCCGACAATTTGCGGAGCTGGGTAATTTCAGCCATTGTTACAGCCATTGTATTTCTTTCTTTAATTGAATTAACATTCTAAATTATGCCTCCTCAGCGGTTTCAGTTACTTCTACTGCACCCTCTGCTTCGTCATTCTTCTCAACACGAGCCTTGGCGGAACGCTTGCGGCCGCCTTTAGGAGCTTCGCCTTCACCGGCAGCTTCCGTATCCACTTTCTCAGCCTTACGCTCTTCCAGACCTTCAGCGATGGCGGCACAGCAAGCCTCGAGGATTACTTCCACGCTCTTGTTTGCGTCGTCGTTTGCCGGAATAACGAAATCAATATCGTTCGGATTGGAGTTCGTATCTACGATAGCGAATACGGGGATACCCAGGCGGTTTGCCTCGCGAACGGCAATGTGCTCTTTCATCACATCCACTACGAACAAGGCAGACGGCAGACGGGTCAGGTCGGCGATAGAACCGAGGTTCTTCTCCAGCTTGGCACGCTGACGGGAAATCTGCAACACCTCGCGCTTTGACAGGTTGGCATACGTACCGTCAGCCGTCAGTTTGTCGATGTTGGCCATCTTCTTCACAGCCTTGCGGATGGTGGGGAAGTTCGTCAGCATACCGCCCGGCCAGCGTTCAATGACATAGGGCATGTTTATAGAAGCAGCCTTCTCGGCTACAACTTGCTTGGCTTGTTTTTTAGTAGCAACAAACAGGATTTTCTTTCCTGACTTTGCAATTTGCTTCAAAGCATCGGCAGCCTCGTCGATTTTAGCAACCGTCTTGTGCAGGTCGATGATATGAATACCATTGCGCTCCATAAAGATGTAAGGAGCCATTGCCGGATTCCACTTTCTCTTCAGGTGGCCAAAGTGGCAACCAGCTTCCAATAATGTATCAAAATTAGTTCTTGACATTGTTTTTGTTTTTAATCGTTTACTTTCTTTTTTGTTTTTCAACCAACCGCGAAGTAGTCCTTCCGGAATCCACACGGTTTAGATACTAAACGTATATTACGCAGCTCGATAAACGGCCGAATATTAACGTTTACTGAACTGGAATCTGCGACGTGCTTTCGGACGTCCCGGTTTCTTACGTTCAACAGCACGCGGATCGCGCGTCATGAAGCCTTCGGCACGCAAAGCCTTCTTGTCGTCAGCATTGATTTTCACCAGTGCGCGGGCGATTGCCAGGCGCAAAGCCTGAGACTGGCCGGTGAAACCGCCACCGCAGAGATTGGCCTTGATGTCATATTTTTCAGCCACACCCAGTGTGTTCAAAGGCTGCTTTACCACATACTGAAGAATCGTTGATGGAAAGTACTCTGTAAGGTCTCTCTTGTTGATAGTAATCTTTCCGCTACCTTCGCTTACATAAACACGAGCAATGGCGCTCTTGCGTCTGCCTAATGCATTAATTACTTCCATTTCTTACTTATTTATACAAGTTAATATCGATTGCTTTCGGACTCTGTGCGGCATGGTTGTGCTCGCTGCCTTCGTAAACATACAGGTTGTTCAGAAGTTTGGCAGCCAGACGGTTCTTGGGCAACATGCCTTTTACCACTTTCTTGACCAGCTTGTTCGCACCGTTGGGCTTTGCCATCAAACGGGCGGGGGTCATTTCACGCTGACCGCCGGGATAACCCGTATAGCTCAAATAAACGCGATCCGTCCATTTGTTACCAGTCAGCTTCACCTTGTCGGCGTTGATGATAATCACGTTATCACCGCAATCTACGTGAGGGGTAAAATTCGGCTTGTACTTACCTCTCAACAACTTAGCCACCTTGGAACCCAGACGACCGAGAACCTGATCGGTTGCGTCTACCACAACCCATTCTTTCTTTACGGTCTCCTTGTTCGCAGAAATGGTCTTGTAACTTAAAGTGTCCATTTTGTTTCTTTTAATTATTACTACTAAAAAACTTTTTTCTTCTTCCATGCTTGCTAACCGTCCGCCCGGCCAAAGGCAAGACTATTAATGCACGGATTTTTAGACTATTATAGTCTTTTTGATAATAATCGGCTTGCAAAGGTACGATTTTTCCCGCAAACCACAATGAATCACAGCCAATTATTTTTCCCCTTCTTCGGCAAAGCCGCGAGAGGCCCCGCTTCGCCTGCAAATGCGGCACGAAAGCATTGCAAATTATGGGGTCTGATTTAAAAGGATCTTGCAATCTTGCATCTTGCACCGGCCCCTCACACCCACACACGCGTACGCGTACGCGAGAGGACAAAAGAAAAGAGGGGGCTGGAAAACGAAAGTTTCAGGCTTTTCACGGAAGCCCGCCGTCACATCCCGAAAAACACCGCAGACGATGATTCCCTAAAAAAGCACAACAATCGGCAGGAACCGGCATGTTTGAACAAGCAGAACCGGACGGAGAAAACGAGAGGAATCATGCCTTTTCCATGAATGCGAGGAGCAGGAAGAGGGAGAATTTACCTATTATAATACGCGCGCACGTGTGTGGGTGTGAGGGGCCGGTGCAAGATGCAAGATTGCAAGAAACATGTTCCGCCGCGACAACTTACGGATTGGCAAGTGACAGTGCTTCACTACCCTTAGTGAGCAGCACTCCACTATCCTAAGTGAACAGCGCTCCACTACCCTAAGTGAACAGCGCTCCACTACCCTAAGTGAACAGCACTCCACTATCCATAGTGAACAGCGTACGGCTCAGCAAGCGGACAGCCTGCGGGACGGAAGACCGAACGCGACCGCAACCTCCCCCAAAAAGCTTCCGCCCTTTCCAGCTGTCAGCAGGAAAGGGCGGAAGTCGGCTGTTATTTCTGTTCCGGCCACAAACGGTATCAGAACTCGGCGTTCTTCGGCGTCCGCGGGAACGGTATCACGTCGCGGATATTCTGCATGCCGGTGACGAATAGTATCAGGCGCTCGAAACCGAGCCCGAAACCGCTATGCGGGCAACTTCCGTACTTGCGCGTATCAAGATACCACCACATATCCTTCATGGGGATGCCCAGTTCGTTGATACGTCCCAGCAGTTTGTCGTAGTCCGCCTCACGTTCCGAACCGCCGATAATCTCACCGATCTGCGGGAAAAGGACATCCATGGCACGAACTGTCTTTCCGTCCTCGTTGAGCTTCATGTAAAACGCCTTTATCTCCTTCGGATAGTCGGTCAGGATAACCGGGCGCTTGAAATGTTCTTCCACCAAAAAGCGCTCATGCTCGCTGGCCAAGTCCACTCCCCAATATACCGGGAACTCGAACTTGCGCCCATTCTTCACCGCTTCCTCCAGAATTTCGATTCCCTCGGTATAGGTCAGACGGACAAAGTCATTCGCAACCACGAAGTTCAGACGCTCCAGCAATGTCTTGTCGATCATCTTGTTCAAGAAAGCCAAATCATCCTGACAGTTTTCCAATGCCCAGCGCACACAGTATTTGATGAAATCCTCGGCCAGATCCATGTTGTCCGTGATGTCATTGAAAGCAACCTCGGGCTCAATCATCCAGAACTCGGCCAGATGGCGCGGGGTGTTGGAGTTCTCCGCACGGAAGGTCGGACCGAATGTGTAAATGGCTCCCAATGCCGTTGCGGCCAATTCGCCTTCCAACTGTCCGGACACGGTGAGCGAAGTGGTTTTTCCAAAGAAATCGTCGCTATAGTCAATCTTTCCGTCTTCCGTCTTCTTCAGGTCATAAAGGTTCTTGGTTGTCACCTGAAACATCTGACCGGCTCCCTCACAATCGCTTGCCGTGATAATGGGGGTATGGAAATATACGAACCCGTGTTCATGGAAATACCGGTGTACGGCCATTGCCATGTTGTGGCGAATCCGGAAGACGGCGCCGAAAGTATTGGTGCGCAAGCGCATGTGTGCATGCTGACGCATATACTCCATCGTCTGCCCCTTCTTCTGCATCGGATAGTCCGATCCGCACACACCCAATACTTCTATCTCGTGCGCCTGGATTTCCACGTTCTGTCCCGAACCGACGCTCTGCACCAGTTCGCCGGTCACGCTCAGGCAGGCTCCCGTCGTAATCTGCTTGATAAGTTCCTCGTCGAAACGCTCCACATCGGCCACGACCTGCACATTATTTATTGTAGAACCGTCGTTCAGGGCAATAAAGTTCACAGCCTTACTCCCGCGGCGGGTCCGCACCCATCCTTTCACGTTGACGATTGAACCATAGTCTTCCCGTTTCAATACGTCTATAACTTTTGTTCTACGAATCTGTTCCATTACAATATATTATTCCATTAAAAACGTTATTATTCAAAGGCTCCCATGCGCAACATATTCACTTCCCTTTCTGTCAGGAAACGCCAGTCGCCCCGGCGCAGGTTCTTTTTCGTCAATCCGGCAAAGAACACGCGGTCCAGCTTGATGACCCGATATCCCAACGATTCAAAAATACGGCGCACGATACGGTTCTTACCGGAGTGAATCTCAATGCCCACCTGCTTTTTATCCGTCTCACTGGCATATTCCACCGCATCAGCCCGTATCTCACCGTCTTCCAGTTTGATACCTTCGGCCATCTGCCGCATGTCGGCTGCCGTCACATTCTTATCGGTGTAAACGTGATAGATTTTCTTCTTGAGGAATTTCGGATGTGTCAGTTTGGACGCCAGTTCACCGTCGTTGGTAAGCAGCAACACACCCGTCGTATTACGGTCCAGACGGCCGACAGGATAAATACGCTCGCGGCATGCGTTGCGTACCAAGTCCATCACAGTCTTACGGTTCTGGGGGTCCTCACTTGTAGTAACGTAGTCTTTCGGCTTATTAAGCAACACGTATACCTTCTTTTCAATGCTTACCAGTTGATCGTGAAATTTCACTTCATCGGAACGCTTGATTTTGGTTCCCAACTCTGTCGCCACTTCTCCGTTTACCGCCACGACTCCGGCTGTGATAAACTCATCAGCCTCGCGACGCGAGCAGACACCGGCATTCGCCAGGAATTTGTTCAAACGTATCGGAGCGTCCGGATCTAGATTCAGTTCTTTATACTCAATCTGTTTCTTATGACTGTACTTGGCATTGGGATCGTAATCGCCCGAACGCCGTTGCGGACGTCCGTTGTTATATCGATTGTAGCCGCCCTGGGTGTTGTAGCCGCCTTCACGATTATAACGGGGACGATAGCCTCCGCTCTGATAACCGCCACCTTCGCGCGACTGGTAACCACCTTCACGGCGGAAGTTATTCTCACGCGGCTGATAGCCTCCTTCACGGCGGTACCCTCCCTCACGTGGTTGGTAACCGCCTTCACGACGATAACCGTTCTCACGGGGCTGGTAACTGTTTTCGCGGCGGAAACCACCTTCACGATTGTAGTTCACCGACTCATAGGTCCGGTGCGGACGATTATAGGAAGAGGTTTCTCCCCCTTCGTTATTATTATTGTAGTGCGGACGAGTCGGATATCCTCCCGCCATTTCATCCCGGTTTATACGGGGACGATAAGGACGTGCCTCTCCCGTTCCGTTTGTCGAATAGGCTCTGTCAGCACGTTGGATACGTGGACGCATCGGCCGGTTCTGACGGTCATAACCGCTTCTTTCACCTCCACCCGCATACTCGCCACGCGAATAAGAACGATTGTACTCTCTGTTATACGGCTTGTAACCCTCACGGTTACTTTCCTGTTCGCCATCGGCAGCAAACTGCTCCCTCCATTTTTCGTCTTCTGTAATCATTTCTTTTCTTTATAATATTAATAAACTGAAGCAAGACACGACAGAGCCTCGCGGTTCCGCGCCCCTGCTGATAATTCCAATCAAATTCCGGTATAGGTATGCGGCGTGATGGCACGCAACTCTTCTTTTACGCTTTCATTCACTTCCAGCCCTTCAATGAAAGACTTGATGGATTCTTCCGTAATGGCTTGGTTGGTACGTGTCAGAGCCTTTAGCGCCTCATACGGATGGGGATAAGCCTCGCGGCGCAAGATGGTCTGGATGGCCTCGGCCACCACTGCCCAACAGCCGTCAAGATCGGCATGAATCGCTTTTTCGTTGAGCAACAGTTTACGCAAGCCTTTCAGCGTACTCTGAATAGCTATCACCATGTGCCCCATGGGAACACCGACATTGCGCAATACAGTCGAATCCGTAAGGTCACGCTGCAAGCGCGACACCGGCAATTTCTGACTGAGATGGGCCAATAAGGCATTGGCGACGCCCAGATTTCCCTCCGAATTCTCGAAATCTATCGGATTCACCTTATGCGGCATGGCACTGGAGCCGACCTCGCCGGCCTTGATCTTCTGCTTGAAGTATTCCATGGACACATATTGCCAGAAATCACGGTCCAGGTCTATCAGGATGGTATTGATACGCTTCATGGCATCGAAGATAGCCCCCAGATTGTCGTAGTTGGAAATCTGAGTGGTGTATTCCTCTCTTTCAAGTCCCAGTTTTTCTGAAACGAAGCGAGAACCGAAGCTACGCCAGTCGTATGCCGGATAGGCTACATGATGAGCGTTATAGTTACCTGTCGCACCGCCGAATTTGGCCGTGACAGGGCATGCCTTGAGCTGCTTCAATTGCTGTTCCAGACGGTATACAAAAACCTGCACCTCTTTGCCCAAACGAGTCGGTGACGCCGGCTGTCCGTGTGTCTTGGCCAGCATCGGCACGTCTTTCCATTCTTCCGCATACGCCTTCAACTGTGAAAGCAACTCATCCATCTGCGGGTAATAGCATTCGTCCAAAGCCTCCTTGACAGACAACGGAACGGAGGTGTTATTGATATCCTGAGAAGTCAGACCGAAATGAATGAATTCCTTATAGGCATCCAGTCCTCCGAGCTTATCGAATTCTTCCTTTATAAAATATTCCACGGCCTTCACGTCGTGATTGGTCACTTTCTCTATATCTTTAACCCGCTGTGCATCAGATTCCGAGAAAGAGCGGTAGATATCACGCAGGGGCTCAAACAATGTTTTGTCGAATGAGGCCAATTGCGGCAAAGGCAACTCGCAGAGTGTAATAAAGTACTCTATTTCCACCCGTACCCGATAACGAATCAAAGCATATTCCGAGAAATAGGCAGCCAACGCCTCTGTCTTACCTCTATAACGGCCATCGATGGGCGATATGGCCGTCAACAAATCCAATTCCATAAGTATAATACGTATTATTCAGGCTGCAAAAATAAGTCATTTTCCCGACTTATGCATGATTGTTACCCAAAAACTTTTTCGGGCAACGAAGAACGGAGACAAACAATCCATTTATTCGGCATACCAAACAATATTATTCCCATCCAACCGTTTTTTATCTGTTTACCATAATCACCCAAACGACATTATGATAAAAAGTATAATACATAAGATTTTTTCAAATCAATGGCGTGCCCGATATTTCACGCCTTACTTCATATTCATCAGAAACACCCGCAAAAAATCATACAGGCAATGCGGCACGCACACGGATTTATACGGTCCGCTCACTCTGGATCCTCACCATGTCACTCTGGAAGAATACACGCGGTTGCAGCCCAACATTCAGGTAATTACGGCAGGAGGAACCTTTAAAGTCAGAAAATACTCCGCCATCGGAGCCAGCTGTACGATCATACCGGGCAACCACATCCCGACCGTAGGATTACCGCAATATCTGAGTTCCCTGCACATTAATGATACGGCAACCGAAATCATCGTAGAAGAAGACGCGTGGGTGGGAGCCCGGTGTATTCTTCTTTCTCATTGCCATATCGGCCGGGGAGCAGTCGTTGCAGCCGGAAGTACCGTCACCAAGGAAGTACTCCCCTATGCGGTTGTGGCCGGTTCTCCCTGCAAAACGATTGCTGTCCGTTTTTCCATAGAACAAATCCTACAGCATGAAGCTATTCTCTATCCCCCCGAAGAACGATTGAAAAGAGAATATCTGGAGGAACTGTTTGCCAGCCACTATCAAGGCATGCGCACCATCGGGACATCGGAAATATCATCTGAAGACGCAAAGAAACTTACCTTGACAAAAAAGGAAATAGGAATACCTAATTATGAAAGCCGCCAATAAAGTCGCATTCAACAGTATCGCGCTGTATACAAACATGGTGGTAAGCATGGGAGTTTCCCTGTATACCACACGTTTTGTATTAGATGCTCTCGGACAAACGGACTATGGGATATATGCTTTGATCGCCAACATCGTAGCCATGTTTTCCTTTTTGAATGTCGCTATGGCTGCGGCTAGTCAACGCTACCTGTCTTATGCTATCGGAGAGAATAATTCTGAAAGGATCAAAGAAACGTTTTACAGTAGCATGATTATTCATTTGTGTATTGCGCTTTGCCTTGCGGTATTGCTATCTTCTTTCGGCCTCCTGTTCATCAATCACATACTGGACATTCCATCGGAGGCCATCGGACGGGCACGCGTCGTATTGCTATGCATGCTGACCGGTATTGTTTTCACGATTACAGGAGTTCCTTATGAAGCAGAAATGAATGCCCATGAAGACATATTTGTCATTGCCGGCATTAACATGGCTGAAGCAATCCTTAAATTTATCATATCTGTCTCCATTTTATATATAGACGTACATCGGCTGATTGTATATTCGTTTCTCATCATGGGAGTATCCGGAATTTCTTTTTTATGCAAACGCATATACAGCCGACTGCATTACCGGGAAAGTCACTATCGTTGGCATCTGCCCAAAGATTTCCGACTTATTAAAGAAATGACAGGATTCGCCGGTTGGAATCTTATCGGAGCAGGCTGTTCCATTGCCCGTTATCAGGGAACGGCCGTTCTTTTGAATATTTTCTTCGGCATTATCATCAATGCAGCTTACGGAATTGCACAGCAAGTCAACGGTTTCCTCTTGTTCTTTGCAAATTCCACCGTGCGGCCTTTAAGACCGCAGATTATAAAAAGCGAAGGAGCCGGTAATCACACGCAAATGATACAACTTTCATTCTCCGCCAGCCGTCTCACCTTTCTGATGTTAGCCATGCTCATCATTCCTCTCTACATCAATATGCCTCACATCCTAGGAATTTGGTTAAAAGAGACTCCGGAAGGAACCCTCGCTTTCTGCCGTGCATTTCTCCTGATTACCCTTATCGGTCAATTGACCATTGGATTGCAAATTGCCCTAGAAAGTGTGGGACGCATACGCCATCTGCAACTGCTCGTAGGCAGCCTACATATCATAGCCCTGCCCTGCGGATATTTTTTATTCCGGTTAGGATATTCCGCCTATAGCATCATGTATTGCATCATTGCGGAAGAGTGTGTCGCCTTAGTCCTTCGCACCCTGATTGCCCGCAAAGACGCCTCTGTCCCGCTCAGAGCTTATTATACAAAACTGCTTATCCCGTGCACTGTTTATACCCTTGCCTGTTTCATTTCCACGCATTATCTATCTACATACGTCGAAAATCCTTGGTTTAAAATGATCGGTACGACTTCTGCCTGCTGTTTACTGCTTGGCATCTGTGCCTATTACGGCTGCCTTACAAACTGGGAAAAAGAAAAGATTCATTCCCTCTGGGTCTCTATCCGATCCAGAAAACTGTAGACGGTAAGCAAGGTAAACATTCCGGTGGACGAAAGCAACAGGGGATTCGTACCGGCTATAATCATATAAATAAAGAAAGCGAAAGCGATTACATAGCAACTGTCATCACGGTGTCGCAATTTCCATATTTTCACCAACGGATAAAGGAATAAAAACAGAACCAGTACACAAAAAACACCCATATAACGAATCAATTCGACATAAGTCCATTCGGTCTGTAAACTCATTTTATGGAATCCCGCACTATAGAACCGCGTACCGGGACCTTCTCCCCACAGAAAATACAACGGATTTTCCTCGAACAATTCTCCATACGATGTAAGATGGGCATACTTTACCATATTGGACGGCTCTGTTGTCTCGGACAACAATTTATACAGCAGGAGAAAGAATGCCACTGCTGCCAAGCCCAATACAGGATACAACACATAATTATAATATCGCTTATCATGATAGAACTTGAATATGATAAGCCCCATCAGCAGAAACGGCAACAACATCGTGCTGCGCGTACCGCTAATGACAAACGTATGAATCAATACCAAAGCAACCATTACCGCCTGGAACGTCCGCCGCTCTTTATGAATGGTCTGGTAAAATGCAATAGCGAACACCAATAAGAAACTTACGGTGGATTTGTGATACATACAGAATACACGTATCCCGAGGAAAGCACGCCACGACATCATAATCGTATCATCGGATTTACGCATAAACAGATATATGGCCGTCTCTGTCTGAGGTATAAACACAATAATCCAGAACAACATGATTATCAGAAATCCTGTACAGAACACCGGCCAACGGGACAGCCGCAATACATCATAATGATGAATCCAAGGCAACAACAGCAAAGGAGCCAGGGATTTATACAGGATAAAACAGAAATCCCCGTCTGTCACCATGCCCCGCATTGTAGCAAACAACCAGCCCAACGTTATGGCCAGGCATCCGACTGCAAAATAGAGAAATTTACGGTAATCAGGTTTAAAGAAAACCACATTATAAGCCATCAGCAACACAAACGCAACATCCTTCAGATGAAAGATCGTATTGGTCGGATCTATCGCAAACAGAAAGATAAGAAACGCGAACAAATAATTGCCACCTTTCTGCTTCAGGCTACTTAGATCCATCTTCCGCTATGAAATACTTATAGAACAGCTTTGCCGATGCCGCCACACAGGACAAGAACAGAAAAGCCAGCACCGTCAGCACCTTCTTCGGGGAAGAAGCCCGTTCCGGCATGTAAGCCGACTCAATGAATGTATAAACCGGAGTGCTCTCACGCAACTTTGTCTGTGCCAACTGCACCTGTGCCATCAGCTGGCTATAGGCCGTATACGCCAGTTGCGACTCATTCTCCAGAAACTCAGCCCGGGCTTTCACCACCGGAGAATAAATATCGGAATGCGAAGCCACAAATTCAGCATACCGCCCTTGAGCCTGCAAATAGCTCCGACGGGCATCCTCACACAAATTATAAGTGTACTCATAATCTGTCCGTGCCTTATGGGTGCGGTAGTCCAGAATAAAATCACTCAGCCTGTGCACCACAGTATCCGCCATTATCGTACAGATTTCAGGATCCTGATCAAACACCGTTATGGTCAATATGCCCGTATATTCGTCCACAGAACAAAGAACACATCCCTGCATGGCCTTATAAAGCGCCGTCTCATCCTTAGAAAGTTTCTTCGGCCCGCCTTTTTGCGCATCTTCCAACGAACCGTCATCCGGCAACAGGGCTTTTACAAGGCCGCCGATCCATTTGGCCGGATACCCCCACCAAGCCGTTCGCTGGTAATTTGTCAGATAAGCAGCATAGGTCGTGTCTATATCCCGTTCACGAGACCGCACCCGCACGTCAAACAACTGGGTCAGGAAGTCTTTCGAAGCTACTATCGTCGGGTACAGGTCCACACCGAAAGCATCTTCCGACATTCCACCCAGATTCAATCCGGCCATACTGGCCAAAGAAGACATGCTTCCGCTCAAAACTGATTTCTGAGACTCGGGAGCCAACATGACTGATGTGGAATAAGTCTTCGGTATACTGAAAACGATCACCACCGCTACGACAAAAGCGACAAGGGCATACTTTATATATATACGCCGTTCGCTCCACAATACAGTCACAAACGTGCGAAGTTTTCCCCAATCTTCCCGTAACTCCGATATGCGTCCTTCCTGCTTCTCCATAACATTTTATTTCCTGAACAATGTCACGATTGTGGCCACCATGGTCGCCAACGATGCCGTGGACGTACCGATAGTCACCATCTCCGAAGGTGTCAGCTTGCGGCGTTCTTCCTTCGTCGGCACAATAATCTCACTACCCGGCTGGATATCCTTCACCTTGCTGGCACGTGCCACCGTTCCATTGATATTCACGACAAAAGCATGACGTCGCTTGGCTTTGGAATTATATCCGCCGGCCTGATTTATATAATAGGAAAGTTTGGCACCGCTCCTATAGGCAACCGTATTGGGGAACATCACGGCTCCATTTATCTTTATCGTATTCTGCATACCAGGCACCACCAGGCGGTCTCCATCCCGCAACACGACATCATAGTCTCCTCCGGGATTGGCCATTGCTTTCTCAAGTTCGATACCTACGGAATATGTGGTTGCCAAATCCAATGTCGACATATCGATGGAATCTCCGGAGGCCGTCAGTTTCAAAGTCGCCTGCTTCCGTACCAACTCTTCCCCTGTCATATTACGTTCCAGACGGGCACCACGGATATAAGCGTCATCCGTAAAACCACCGGCTCTTTTTATCAAATCAGTAAGACGTTCGTTTTTCTGCGACAAAACGTATTCACCTTCAAAAGCGACCTCACCTTCGATTTTTACATTCTGCTGTACATGGTATTCGGGACTCTTGCGGACATACACTTCATCAAAGGGTTCCAAAGTGAAGCCCGGATCTCCATCCACCACAAGACCGTCCTTCAACGCAAACGTATAGGTCTTGGATATGGCCCGCCCGCTGTTCAAGGCACTCCTGTTTACGATACGGCGTGCCACATCCACTTTCACCGTAGACGCGGCATCCGTAAGTCCGCCAGCCTGCAGGATAAAGTCTTCCAACGAAGTGTTGCGTGCATAATGATACACACCGGGATAACGAACCTCACCGTACACGGTCATCGTCTGTTCATTCTGCGCCTCCTCGTTGCTGAACACATAGAGCACGTCTTCGTTGCGCAAGGGCACATCGGGCATCGTTCCGTCTATAACTCCTCCCAGATTCAGAGCCAACACTTCCAGCGAACGGTCTGCACGCCTGCGATGCAATAAGGCACGCCCCAGAAATGCTTCTTCCGTCACTCCGTCTATATGATTCATCAACTCACGTACCGTCTTTATCTTACCATCCATCTGATACATACCGGGACGATAAACGGCTCCCTTTACCTCAACCATATTAGAAAAACGCGGGATGATAGAATCTACAGTCACCGAATCCCCGTCCATCAACTGAAAAGAAGCCAGATCAAACTCGTCTACCGTATGAATGGAATAATCACGCCCGGTCTTCCGGATCAGCCGCACACTGTTTTTATATGCATCACTGCTAAATCCCCCAGAGAAATCCAATAACGTTGCAAGGGTCTCGTTGCCCTTCATCTCATAATACATAGGGCGCTTCACCTTACCTGTTATATCCACCAGACTGTTGTACGTACCCACATATATCATATCATTGTCTTCCAAACGGATATTATCTCCCATCCGTCCGTTCAGGATATAATCGTACACATCGACCGTCCTCACAAGTCTGCTGTTTCTGTATACTTTAATATCGCGCAACGTACCTATATCATTCACGCCTCCGGATACATACAGAGCATGAAAAGCGGTGGCAAAAGCCGACAACGTATAAGTACCTGGCGCCACAACCTCTCCCATCACATTGACCGTTATGGTTTTTGTCTGTCCCACTGTCACGCGGATATTGGAAGAAGCATAGATCTTTTTCAACTCGGTCTGCAAATAGGCATTAGCCGAAGCCACCGTCATTCCGGCCACATTAACCGGCCCCAATCCTTCTACCTGAATAGTCCCGTCCGGTGAGATTGTAGCCTGGATGCTTTTCTCCGAAGCTCCCCATACATCTATATATATATCATCCCCGGCTCCCAAACGATAATTTGCCGGCGTGGCTACATTCATATTAGGCTCGAAGGACAACATGTCAAGATTAAAAATATCCCGTCCGAACACCTTCCGCCGACCGTCTTCCCGCATGTCATACATCCGGTACATGTCTTCTGTCATCAGCATCATGGAATCCGGTAAAAAACTCAGTTCATCCGTCATGCCGTTCTGCAAATTGCTGTCATACAACTGACGCTGCTTTTCCGTCAGTTTTGAACGATTGACCGGAGTATTGCGACGCTGATGAACCCCTCTCAACCTTTCCTCGTTCGTGTTCGCTTCACGCAGACGCTTACCCGATTCCACTCCACCATCATCCGTACCAAGAACATCTTTCGCACCTGGAATATTTCCCTTCTGCTGCTTTTCATACTTATGTCTTATTTGCTGTAAACGACTGATATTAATACCTTTTTTCATCAGTTCCGCAGCAATCTCACTATTACTTTTACCGGCCTCGTGAGCTTTCAGGACATACTGCATAATCTGTTCGTCCGTCATCGAAGACTGAGCAAAACCTACCGTCCACGTGCACAACAGAAACAGAAACAGAAATATATATCGCTTATTCATTATTCAAAAACTTAGAATTTCTTTCCTTTCAGAATAAACTGCACTGTAACAAGAATTATCTTCAAATCTTCCCACAACGTTCTTTTCTGCAAATAATCCAGATCCATACGTAAACGAATCAGCATTTTCTCCATCGTATCCGTATAACCGTTATATAAAGTGGCCATGGAAGTCAGCCCCGGACGCATCAGGTAGATATATTCATAATTGGGATCTTGTTCCATTATCTGCCTGATAAAGAAAAGCCGTTCCGGCCGAGGACCGACAAAAGACATCTCACCGCGAAACACGTTCCACAACTGTGGCAATTCATCCAGATGATGGGCACGCAGCCAACATCCAACCGGGGTCAGCCTGTCATCGCTCTTTTGAGCCAATTGAGGCACTCCTTCAATCTCGGAATCTATTTTCATTGTCCGAAATTTAAGAATATCAAAAGGTTTTCCCTTATAACCGATACGCTCCTGACGATAAATCACAGGCCCATCTCCCTGACGACGCAATTTTATATACACATATAAAAACACCGGTGACAAACAAACAAGCCCGACCATCGAGCATAGCAAATCGAACATTCGCTTTATGCCCCGTTCCAAGCCATTCATTCCATCGCAAATTTCCATACCCACAGCTACTTGATTCATTATTATATTGAAACGTGCGCTTTTACTTTATATAAAAGAAACTATTATAAATCCAAATTATTGCAAAGGAAGTACTTTTTTTTCTCCTCTGCAAAAAAATAATCACAAAAGCGTGTTATCGCTTCCTTTATCTAAAAAAGAGCCTAATCCCTGCCTTTTTCTCATTTTTTATATGTATCTTTGCTTCCGAAAAATACGATTTGGGATTGTATTATACATAGCAGTACTCGGGGTTGACATGGATTTGACAGCAGGAAGGAATGGTATGTAAGCACGCAGAGGGTCGGTGATTTCCTCTTGAATCTCAGTTACCAAAAATTTATCTGGCGAAAATAACTACGCTCTCGCTGCGTAATCGAAGTATAGTAGATTACCTTTATTTCGGCACAAGGTGCTGAAACGAGACATCACTCGGAAGCTGTTGCTCCGAAGCATTCCGGATCAGTGGTGCAGCCAAATCGGGGATAGCCGATAGCGGCCTCGCGCTATCGGTGAAAATTTAGAGGATAAGGCGTAAACGGGTGGCCCGGGTCTTGTTTGCGTTCGAAAACCGAAGGCCGGGATAAGCGTGTAGAAAGCATATGATTTCCCTGTTTGGACGAGGGTTCGATTCCCTCCAGCTCCACAAATATCATCCGATTTTTACGCCCTACACGGACGTAGAAATCGGATGATTGGTTAAGGAATATATTTTACCTCCATTTTGCAAGATACAACACAACGGAAATGCCAACTGTCGATGAGTGTCGAGAAATGTCGATGTTTTCCGACTCACTTTTTCGGACCTTCAATCAGTGCTTTGTTACACCTTAACGGAGCACTGTTTGAGAGTGTAATGAAGCACTGATTGAACAACTAACGAAGCACTGTTTCAACCCCTGAAAAAGTGCTTCGTTACACCCTAAGAAAGTGTATATTCAAAAAGCACCAATACACAGTAATGTATCAGTGCTTTCTGGAAAATCATCCGTTCTTATGCCGGTTGGCCCTTTTTCGGCGTATATCCGCTTTCATTCTGGCAGAGCCGGAACCGTGAGAACCGGTAATATAGGCTTTCTTCTTGGCCTTGGTCTTCACCTTATTTTCCACCGGTCGCTCTTTCTTGGAACTTCCGCGAAAAACAATACCGCCGGTAATTACCTTGTCTATATCGTCCCCTCCGAAATTAGCCATATTTTCTATGCAGTCTTTATTAATGATGGAACAAACGCACACCGGTAAAAGCCATTGCGATTCCATACTTATCACATGTGGAAATCACATGATCATCGCGCACGCTACCACCCGCTTGAGCTACATACTGCACACCGCTCTTGTGAGCCCGTTCGATATTGTCGCCAAAGGGGAAAAAAGCATCCGACCCCAAAGCCACTCCCGTATTACCGGCAAGCCATTCTTTTTTCTCCTCACGAGTAAGCGGCTCCGGCTTCTCCGTGAAGAATTTCTGCCATTCACCGTCTGCCAATACATCCATATAATCATCACTGATATAAATATCGATAGTATTGTCACGATCCGCACGACGTATTTTCTCTACAAACGGCAGGTTCATTACTTTTGGATGCTGACGCAGATACCAGATATCTGCCTTGTTTCCGGCCAGACGGGTACAATGGATACGGCTCTGCTGCCCCGCACCGATACCGATGGCTTGTCCGTCTTTTACATAACAAACGGAATTACTTTGAGTATATTTCAGTGTAATCAGCGCAATAATCAGATCACGACGCGCTGCTTCCGGAAAGTTTTTGTTCTCTGTAGGAATATTCTCGAACAAAGACGGGTCGTTGAGATTCACCTCGTTACGGCCCTGTTCAAAAGTAATGCCGAACACTTGCTTTCTCTCTATCGGTTCGGGGACATAATCCGGATTGATACGGATCACATTATACGTTCCGTTCCGCTTCTCTCTCAATATCTGCAAAGCACCCTCCGTATAATCCGGGGCAATCACACCGTCGGAAACCTCCCGTTTGATAAGAGTGGCTGTCGCTTCGTCGCATGTATCACTCAACGCTATGAAATCTCCATAGCTTGACATTCGGTCGGCGCCACGTGCCCGGGCATATGCACAAGCTATGGGAGTCAAAGGAAGTTTCACATCATCCACAAAATAAATTTTCTTCAACGTATCGCTCAACGGAAGTCCTACAGCAGCACCGGCCGGAGACACATGTTTGAAAGAAGCGGCCGAAGGCAATCCCGTAGCTGCTTTCAGTTCTTTCACCAACTGCCAGCTATTGAGCGCATCCAGAAAATTGATATATCCGGGACGTCCGTTCAACACTTCAATAGGTAGTTCGCCCTCCGTCATGTATATGCGCGAAGGTTTCTGGTTCGGGTTGCATCCGTACTTCAATGACAATTCCTTCATATCCTGCCTTTATTTAGATTATATTTGTATGAAACAAGCCTTTTCCGGCGATTTGCATGCAAAGATACGATTATTCCACCATACAGAAAAACAAAGGAGGTACGAATCTTCTTTGTTCTGAAACTTCGTACCTCCTCCGATAGATGCGCGATTATTCTTTATCTTTCACCGGACGCACTGAATGCCCATAATACCGTTCATAACTAAATACAAGTCGATCCCCTTTCGTAAAAGCCATCCGGACGGCTTTCATACCCGTAGAACTTTTTGTATCAAGCGTACTCGACCAATAACAACCGCCCACGCCGGTCAACTGGGTTTCATACCCAAGACGAAGTCCCCCTGCCGGTAAAAATATACTATTCCCATTAGGTCCTGTGATCTTACACCCCCAGACTCCTTTATAGGTTCCCCACGTCCAAATGCAACGAGCTATCAATTCATCAAAATGCACCAAAGTAGGCATGCGCCATGATCCTCCCCATTTTGCACGGGCTATGTCATAATCCATTCCGCTTATTTCCAGCGGAGGATTGGCGGAGGGATAGCTGTCGTTGTTCGTCGAGACCAGGACTCCTGTCGGATCGGCCCAACCATATAGTCCGCCGTAATCTTCCGGATTTTCTGCTCCCACATTGCGACTTGCCCAGTTTACGCTCAGTCCCAAGTCAATTTCCTCACCGCCTGTGATATCCTCCAATATGACCATGTCCGAAAGAGACAAACCATAGTTGAATGTTTTACCACCCTCGTATTCCGTTTTGAGTCCCTCCGGCTGATAAGCGATGCGTACAGTCCCGTCCGGCAACGTAATCCGGAATAAAGCCGTTCCAGGCGTTACTAACTGGGGCACTACGATAGCGCAACAGGTCTTTGTTATTTTTCTGCTTTCCGTAGACAAGAAGTCGGAGGGAGACAAATCCAGCTCAGCCATCAATACCGTCTGAGGCAAAGAAACCTCTCCGACATTTCCGGATAACAGATCCAATACACAAGAAGTGTTTACATCCAACATTTCCACTTTTATGGTACCGAAACGCGTAATAAGTTCTTTCTCTATATCCAGTGTCACGACAATCTTTGTCAGCAAATGCCGGAAAGCGAACTGAACAACTTGTTCCGTCCGGAATGGATTGACCGTTTCTCCCGCCGGCTCTGCCCATAACAGATCACTGGCAATCACGGCCGCATCCACACTTTGGTCCGTCTGCACTGTAAATGTTTTCATATTCCAGTCACCGGCAACTTTGTCCGACGTTCCCCACGCTTTCTGATAAGGCGCATAGGCATACGCTCTCACCTGCTCATCCGTCTTTTGCGGATAGTATACGGTCGTCAACATACGCAATCCCCCCGTTCCATTCACCTCGGCTCTTACGTTATGAAAACATTCGTCCAGTTGTTCCGCACGAACATAAATGCCAGTCTCCAATCCAGCAGACAATGTACAGCCTTGTATGTCCAAACTCACCCCTCGGGTAACCGTCGGAGTAACATATGAAAAACGGATGGCCTGCCGACCAGCAACATTCTCTGTCCGTTCGTCATCCTCCGTCATATCCCCCACGTTGCACGATGCAAGCAGAAGGCTCCCGACCAACCATATGCACAGACTTCCAAAAACGTATTTCATTTCTTTATATCCAGTATTCATATTTTAAAAATGGAACGAAGCTCCTATATTAAATTTGACCAACAATGATTTCATATCCGCAAATACACCACGACCAATAAAATTATCCTTCAAAAAGTATTGTATCTCAGGCTCGACATACAGACTCCAACGGGGTGCCAGACGATAATCCACCACCATACTGCCATTCAGCGCCCACGCACCGTCACCTTCTATGTTCTTGGCAAACGAAATAGGATTCGTACCCACTTGCAATTCTCTTTCATACAATTCGTTTTGCTGATTGAGACAGAGAGAATACGCCGGTCCAAAATTCAAGTAAACCGCCAGCTTACGTTCCGGATCATATCCCTGATAAATATTGAGCAGATTCAACATCAGCTGCATTTTCGTGTTCAACAACCCGTAGGTGTAATGCCATTGCGACTCGTACTGACGCTTGAAACCTTCCCAATCCACTTCATATTGCGTATCGGCATGGCGGTTGAGCGCCATATATTCCACCCCGATTTTCACACCGCCAAAAGCGAAAGGTTCGTAACCAAACTGCAAACTGCCGGAATAGTTTAGGCTCCGTTCCCCAATTCGTTTCACATTCATCACTTGCTTCAAACCTCCCAGTTGAATATTGGCAAAACAACCGGGCTCAAAATCATGCAGCCCTCGTATCTTGCGTTCTTCTTTCGTAGGACGGATAAAACGAACACCGGCATTCAACAAAAAGACCTGGTCGTTATATGCTTTCTCTGCCGGAATATTAGAATAAGGTATCACGTATTGGGCTGTCAGAAAACGAGGCTCAATGAACAGCGAGGTGTTGGTATTCAGATTGTACAGACCTTGTAAAGCCGCAGTGAACCCCACATAGTTACATTTCATTCCGTGTTCGTAGCCACTGATGTATTTGACGATACGTCCGACTTCACCTCCCACAGCGATATTCAAATCGAACGGACGATGCACTTCCCGGGCTCTCTTCGCAAAGTGCATGGGATTTATCAGCACCTCTCCCCTTCCGGCAAACAAGGCCGCCCGACGATGTTCTTCGTAAGTAGGACGTGATTCCGTGGGAGCAATAAACAGACTTCCCCACAGATAGTCGGAGGCATGCCCCGTGATACGTAAACCGACCAAAGGATCGAACCACTTTCCTACAGACAAAGCATATCCTGTTCCCGTTGTCTTGCGCACGGCCAGTGTATTGCTGTTGTAGAACGTCAATCCCTGCGTAGCCTCAAAGAACAGGTTTCCGTTGTGTGTCGTGCCTTTGAGGAATTCTTTCTCCTGTCCGAAACGCACACTCAAACCCGCTTTCACACCATACTGCAAATCGTAGTTTTCAGCATTTCCTCTTGCTCCGGAATGGTCCAGCTGATCTGTGGTAAAAGCAAAAAAAGGTTCGACAAACATCTCCGCGGTCCGCCTGATATGAAAGGCAGCGTGCACGCCGGCTTGTCCTTTATATACCGGGGCTTTCCACCCCATCAAATGAGAGGATATGACGCCGATACCTATCGTACCGGACAAACTGAACACTCGTGCGGGGTTGTATCCGTCCAGGTAGGAAGTTAGGTTGAACATATAATCCAGATCAGCCCCGGCCTGCTTGATGTCCCGGCTATTTTCGGACACACCATAACGCTGAAAAGTAGCAGTGAGCCGGACACCGTGCAAACGATTGAAATAATTACCTACGAACAGACTTAAAGGTATGCCTGGCGCCAGATTTCGCCCTCCGCGCGGGTCGACCTTAGACACACCGACATTAGCTCCCATAAATATATGCTCATAAAGATAGTTCCGGAATTTCGAACCTTTTTCAAGATGGCGGGGTTGGAGAATATATCGTTCCGGACGTATCATACTCATATTGCCTTTCGCTGTAGTTACATTTGTTTCCGGTTTACCATCAATAGATTCAACATTCTTCAATGAATCATTGGATGACAACACTGAATCTTGTTCCACATATGGCAAATACCACGCCATGCTATTCTGAGGCATGAACATCAGCATGCCGACTAAAACCCAATATATAATTGCCTTATAATTCACTACCATTTTTATTTCATTAGAACCCGGGGGCATCCAATTCTCCGTTTTTATACATTTCCCATACTTTATCAAAGGCCTTGCGATAGTCCTCCGTAAAATCGCCATCATTGCGTGCCATCCTGTAATACCTCTCGTCCTGCTTACAACATTCCAAAAGATAAGTATTATCTTCGCTAAGGACATATTCATCCACAAAGTCCAGAGAGCGTCCCGACACGATGGCTTTCAAATAAAGTATCTTCGGGTCATTCTGATTCGGAAATAACATCGTATCATCCAGAACTTCCATCGCCATCTCGTCGAACATCCTGTTATTCATTGCCGAATAAATGACAGCACAATTCATCGGAGATGTGGAAGCTACATAGTTACGGATTTGTTCGCTGTCTTCATACCCGCCATTCAAACAATCCAGGAACTTACGCAACTTTTCGCTTTCTTCCGTCTTGGGCAACAATCCAGTCAAGCCGTATCCCTCTTCAAAATTACCCATCTTCACCATCATCACTATCTGCGTAGAAACAATGGCTTCGTCATTGATAATCTGTTCCACTGGTCTTGTCCCGTCCGGCCTTTGCGCACCATATCTCTTAAAATTAGGAATACGGTCAAAGCGAATAAAAGGGGACAACAACGTCGTATCACAAGTATCGCGCTTGAGATAACACTGTGCCAAATGATAAGCAGCCAAAGGCCACGGATTGCCCATATTCTTAGATACCCGGTATGCACGGCGGGCCAATATCTCCAACTCTTTCGGGTCCTTTACCTGATCGAACAGATAGCCGAACTCATACAAGGCAAACTCTCTCTTTCCGCTACGGAAATCTTTATCCGTTTGCCAACGTTCCAACACTTCTATCGGAGAAAAGGCACGGTTGATCTCATACTGGTATTGATAATATACCGTACGGAGACGAGGCAATATCTTCTTGATTTCCTTCTCGTAACAAGGCAGCTTGGCAATACGCAGGAACTGAGCATCCTTATTGGAAGTACTCCGGATAATAGCTCTCACCTGCTCTGCACATTCCTTAAGCGAATCGGCAAACAAAGAATCAGCCACCTGTTCCCAATCCGCCACACGACTTTCTTTCGTCATGTTCCGGCGATCCATGCCCGGAATGGATGCGATTTCATTAAAAGCAAACATCATACGGTCGTATCCCAGACGTTCATTGACAGCATAACGGCCGTCCGGCGAAGACTGTCCGAGAATATCAAACTGCTGAACAGTTCCGTCTTCACTATTAAGAATCGAAGACAACTCCGACTTCAGTTTATCCAGCTGAATGAAGTTCGTGGAATCATTCGAATCCAACTCTGCTTTACCCACAACAAACGTCAACGACAAACTGCCGGGCTGATTATGACGCTCCGGTTGTGGATTCTTTCGGTAATCTTCCGGATTAATTTCCTTGGAGTCTACCTTAAACTCCAAAAAACGTAACGGTATTCTTGCCTCACAAGGTACGCAATTAAAAGAATCCTGGAAATATACTATATTGTAATCTTCATACCAGTATTTTATATCACATCTATAACTCTTATCCATGTCTAATTTTTCAAGCGAATCTGCAACATGAATGGACGCCCTTTGCCTCGTTTCCATTGTTTCGTCCACCCGATAAACAATCAAGGAATCGTTCTCTTCATCATACCCCATACGCCGCCTCTGAGTAGTCTTGTATTGCCCACCGTCCATCACCCAAGGATGTGGAATAGAAAAAGTGTCTCCTTCCTGACAATCAAGTGCAACAGGAGCCAAGACGACACGTGCATTTGTTTGAGCATATTGGGGAAGAACAGGAAAATCATTTTCAAACTTTAATTTATTACCGAATCTTTTTCCCGGTTGCGGACGAGGCCCCAACTTCGCCTTAGCCGTTATATCAACCTGACGAACGGTCCGCCCCATACCAGACAAAGAGACCGCCAGCTCCATCTGTCCGTTAATACGCCCATAGTAGGCTTTTTCCATACTCAGCCCCGCTATCATAATACCACCTTTCAAAGGCGCAGTCAAAGAGCACACTCCATCCTGAGATACGGCGTAATTCTTTGCAGATTTAGGCCATTCACTAGTCTCATCATATAATTGTGCAGCCTCATACGCCTGGCTCGGGGTATTAAAAACGAATACATTCAAAGATTCCAGCAAAGGTGTATTCCCCTCATCTTTATTAAGCAGTTTTACCGTAATAAGTTTATCACTGCCTCCAAAAATCTGCCCCTGGCAGAAGTCCTTGCCAACAAACAGCAGCAATAGAAGCCAAACAATCTTTTTCCCAACCATGCCACGTTCCTCCTTACCTTATAATATATGAGAATGAAACACCCAGCTTAAACGGGATGACTGCATAACCGCGGGAATTATTTCTATTATCCAGATATTCTTCATGATCACCCGTATAATAATGCTTTTGGTCGTAATATATGGCTCCAACACTTCCATAACATTCCAAATTCCAACGGTTAGAAAGGTTGAACGAATAACCGAACGTCAGGCCGGCACCCAACGCATTACCGTTGTACACCTCCTTGCCCCACGTCAGATCGTACTCCGCACCAATTACGGCCAATCCAACAAATTCACGCGTCATCGGACGCCCATTGAACCAGAAACGATACTCCGGCATCAGCGCCATCAATTTCATGTCCTTCCCATAGATTTTATGAGAAAAGAGTACAGAAGCATTGATACTGCTCCGTTCGCCAACCACCAGCTCGGCATTCAGGTTGGGAACCATCAACACATCCATCAAAGCATCTGTCTTCACAGCCAGCAACTGGGCCCGAACGGCCGTACTGCCAAGACACAACATCGTTATCATCAGGAATAATGAACGTCTCATTTATTTTTCTATCTTATTCTTTTCTTCAGTTTGTTTTAGAACGTACCTGCGCGCTACGCAACACGCGCAGCGGCAGATACTGAACATCGATACTTTTTAAGAAAGGGGAATTACTTAAAGTTCGATGTCTATGCCATCACCTTCCACCCAGTCTTGCAATTCGGCTTCCATCGTGATTTCCTTAGGACCATGAACGGTAAGTTTCACATTGTAAGACTTACCCTTCTCAAACGCACCGGCTGCATCTTTCAGTTCCAACCAGCACTCAGTCTTTAGAATCTCGCCAGGGAAATTCGCATGCGTAAAGTCTACAGCCAACAGATATTTTTCAGCCGGATAAAGCAAGAGGCTCTCGCCTACAGCAGCTTCACCTTCGACCAACGAAACCGGATTCAGTTCTGTCCCGTCTGCATCCTTCAGATACAAATCTGTCAGATTGAGTTCACACGGAATCAACACGCCTTCCTCTGCCGACAAGATACCCTCTTCATCACGACTGGCAACAATCAGAGCCAAATTGGCAGGTACATCCTTGACATAAACCTTCTGCACCGTCATACCGGCTGCCGACACCCCATTGTCCGCTCCAGTCTCATCCGGCAGAATCGTGAAGGTAAGACGCGTCAACAAATGCTCCAGACTCAACTTAGGCTTAGCCGCGCCGGCATTTTCACGAAAATACTTGGCACTATAAGCATACGGTTCACTGCTGGTAGCCTTACCCCAGATAATATCCTGTGAACCATCGATGGTATAATTTACCACCGCACGGTTTACAGTCGTTGTATCAATCTGTTCATCATAAGGATAATACCCATAAAAATTATAGCTATAAAACTGACTAATGGGATAGAAATAATGCTTGTCCGCTTCCAACCAAGAAATCTTTCCACCTTGTTTCGTGGCAGCAACATTGTTCATAATGCAAGCCGACCAATGAGTGGGATTACCGTCAAACCAATTGATGTCCGCGGCACCGCTGTTGATTTCCTGTTTGACCTTAGCCAGACAGAAAATTCCCATCTTTTCCAGATTTCCGTCACCGTGAATGGCTGCACGAGTCAGACCGGCATCTCCCAAAACGATTTCCACGGGAGTGTTGTCTATATCCACATTGCCGCCGTTTGAGCCACCCGCCAGATCATCATCATTTGAGCAGGCCGACAGCATCGTTACCGATGCTGCCAAGGCCATATACATATATTTATTCATTCTTTCCGTTGTTAATTAGTTTACACCTTCATCTTCCGGAAATACAGAAATGTCTTCGCCTTTCTCCCATGCTGTCAACACTGCATGCACGTCGATACGCCGCATGCCATACAAAGTAACACTTACATTATAAGAGTGACCGGCTTGGAACCCGCGACCGGAAGTTGTCTTCACGGGCACCTTGAAAGTCAATGTGGTTTCCGTATCCGCTCCGACAGCCATCTGTTTCAGGACTACATTCATCATGTACTCCTCCTCCGGAGCCACCAGCAGAGCCTCACCGGCAGAGATTCCCTCTTCGGTAGCATCGAACAAGTTTACTTCCTCCATGTCAACCAAATCAGCCAAAGTGGCACCTACACGTGATTTCAAAGTCAAACGGGATTTATCCTCGTTTGCCCATTCAATCAGGTTTTCTTCGGCCACCGTACCTTTATAGGCAACCACCATCTTACCAGTCGTCTTAGATTCGATATCAATGCTTGCCACGCGTACCGCATTCTCCGCAACACCGTTGCCTCTTGCCTCAGGGTCACCAGCCTTTACTGTAAAATTCAGACGGGTTAGCAAATGTTTGAAAGTAATGCTGGGCACAATACCGTGACGGGCAGACTTGGCACCATAAGACTCTTCTTCGCTCAAACCATGTGCAGCCATCAGTTCTTTCTGTTCCTCCGTCAACTCAGCCTTACCGACCATCAAATCCTGACTACCGTCAATAACGAAAGGAAGCATCCATTTCTGAGTATCCGTTTCATCGATTTCACCGGCTTTGGCGTCATCTACATGATAAGCGAAGAAATCAAAGAATCCGGAAATAGGATAGTACTTCGTAACCACACCAGGCTTCAAAGTCATATAACCGGCATTGACGCCCACTGGTGCGTTCATGGCCTCATTACCAAAAATATACTCCCCACTTTCCTTTGCATAGTCCAAATCCGAAGTATCCGTCTTCTTCACCATCAGCATATAGAGTTCCTCTCCATTCCATACACTAAGTTCTTCTCCCACGTCACCGACGGTACCCGTACCACGGGTTACGGCAACAGGATTCGGATTGCCTACGCCCAAAAGAATTGGCTGGCGACCTTCAACGTTCTGAGACTGCTCCGGAACTACATTCTCCGTTCCATTAGAACAACTGCTCAATGCACCCATCGCAAGAAGAGCAGCAAATAAATAACTCTTTTTCATAAAAACACATTTAATTAATTAAACAATAATTAGTTGTATAAAATCATTTTTGTTTTTCATAATCCTCTGGTTCCACAATGTCATACGTGTTATTTCCATTCAATTGATCTGGATCTATCAGAACATCATCATTCTCATTATGATTCCATCCGTTTGCCCCTAAAAACAACTCTATATCCTGAATACCATATACTTTGACACATATTTTATACTCCTGTCCTGCAGCAAAAGCATTGTTTTCTCCTTTCAGCCGGATTTCATAAGTGGGACGCGTAAGTACTGCTTTCGGATTCCCGTTTCTGTCCTCTATCTCCTGAATACAAGTCAGCTGTATTGTATAGGAAACATCCGGTATGGCCAGAAAAGAAGTTCCGACCTTTTGTTCCTGTTGCACGGTATTCTCATCCCCGTCCCATTGCAATTGCAATGGTTTCAGCAAGGTATCCCCACGGATTACATAATCTTCGCTTTCTCTGATATTTTTAGCTTCCTGCAAATGCCAGGCAGAAAGATCATCGCGTTCATTTTCCAAAGCAACCAGCCCCACCTGCGTCACATCCAACGCCGCCACCGTCAACTGGGCACGGGTACGAGGCCTCAACAAAGCAATGTCTTTCAGTATCACGCCATCCGCTTTCGGGTCGCCAAGCAGGACAGAGAAACTCAAACGCACCAGATTATGTCTGACATCAAACTGCGGCTGTATACCGCGATGAGCTGCATAAGTGCTATATATCAGATTGTCCCAATTTTCCAGCAATGACTTATATTGCTCCCCCTTTAGGCTTTCCTTTTTCTTTTCGCTCGGCCGGGCCACACTGGTAATGACATCTTGCGTTCCGTCCAGTCGTAAATCGCCATACACTCTGTCCGAAGTCGTAATCCAGTCTCCCTGCAACGCATCATCCACATGCACCAGATAAAAATTGTACTTATAATCCTGATGATCGGAATTGTAAAAGAAACGCCCATCATCCTTCCATGTCAACGCCACGTAGTCATCTTCGTGCGAATCACTTTGCGGCACAGATTTTAATTTGGCAATTCTATCGAACAACAGACAATAATTCAAATCTTCATTTTCTTTCTGCTCTCCTATTCTATCCTGACCGTCACTTCCGCGACTGAAATCACACTTCGGATCGACATCGTTAGACACCTTGTAGGCAAACACATGAAACTCGGCACTCTTCCAATGGTCCTGATCTTCGATATAATTTTCAAACGGTCCGCTTCCCCTTGTCAATATCACATAATTTGGATCGGTATATGAAACAAGAATCGGAAGCCTGTCTCCAGTAATTTCCGATGAGTTATAATCTTTTTCCACCACTTCCGCCTCAATGCCCGGAAAGGTCTCGCTACATGCTGCTATACATAGACCGATCATAGCCGGATACATATATTTTTTCATACTTCTCAATATTCTTTTTTCCATATTACGCATCGATATCTATCTGACCACCTTGCCCCCATCGGTCCAATCCGGTTTCATTATCACTGTCCTCAACCACCATTCCTTTCTCTATCTTCAATATGCTGCGAATATCCAGCGTGCCTGTTTTTTTCGTTTGTATGATATGCTCATCATCGGCAGCCCAACGTATTAGATTGGCTTTTGTCAGCGTATTACGCAGATTAATGATACACTGTATCACCTTTCGTTTCCGGAGTTTCGTATCCGGATCAGTGGCAGAGGTATATATCACCAGCTGCATGATTCCCGGCCCTGTAATCAATGATGCGTCATGGCTACGCACAATGCCCGTAACGTTCAACACTCCCGTACAATTCACAATCGTAGCATTTTCATTGTTTTTACCACATGTCGGTTTAAAAAGCATCTTATATGTCCTATCCGTTTCTAGATACCCCGTAGCCAACTGCATTCCGGAAGGAATACCGCTCATATCAGCCAAAAGGCTGTCTATCCTAACTCCTTTTTCCTTGTCTATTATAAATTTCACCGTCACCTTCTGTGTGACCGGTCGCGGAGTAAAATTCACTACCACCCGCTCATTCAGATTGACATTTACCCCATTCTGCACCGTATAAAAAATCGGCATGTTTTCGCTTTCCACAAAATCGGCATAGAGGTTATAGTCCTTCCAAGCCTGGGCACCTTCTTTCTCTGCCTGAGAAACGGTTTTATATCTCAGGTAAAGATTCTCCATATTGTATGAGGGATCTTTCTGAAATTCCTCCAACCCTTTTATGCCAAAAGCCGTTGTGTCGCAATTGAACGTCAGGAAACGGTATCTGCCGTTTTTGAGTCTCATTTTGTGCCATACCTCTTTGGGATCCTCAGGCAATTCTTCGTCCGTTTCGTTCTCCTCATCACTATCTAAAGGGACATCTCCTTCAACAGGTTCTTCAGAAACCTCTTCCTCATCATCTGGCACCACCTCCATGCCAGCAGATACATCGTCATCCGAAGTGTCCCCTTCCCCGTTACTCTCCGACGGAGTGTCTCCTTCATTCGAGATTTCCTCTAGTGACGGACAAAGCGGTATCTGCTCTTCGACAGGGAACAACATTGTGGCACGATTCCCGGACGTTTTAGTCTCTGTAGAAAACACATATTTATATGTGTTCACAATACGATGCGCCAGCACATACATACGCTCCGGATGTTGCCCAGTCCCTTTCCAAGATCCCCAATCGTAACGCACGTCCAACGCCGCCCGATGGGGATGCTCGCTGTAATAACAGAGTTCAACTTCCGTATTACAAGATTGCAGAAGCACTATCGACACGAGTACAAAGAAACATGTCTCCAATAATCGTCTCATGACCTTTGTCCTCCTTCCTCCCATTCGGAAATTTCATACTGCATTCCATGTCGGTCCAATCGCATATTCAGAGTTTGTATATCTTCGTCTTGACTTTGTTCGTTTTCCGACTCTGCCGGTTCCTCCTCCGGTACGGGATTTTCCTCTTCTCCATCTTTCAACGGCTCATCCGGAACTGGCTTTTCTTCGTTCTCTCCGTCAACTTCCGACGGAGGTGTTTCCGGTTCCTCCGGGTCTACTTCCGGTAACGGAATCTCCATCGGCTCCGGTAATGGCGTTTCTTTTATCTGTGCAACAGAATCTATCGGAACTTCAGGTACTGACGGCGCAACGTTTTTCATTCTTTCCAAAGAATCTTTTGCAGTTGCAATGGAATCTTTCCTCATCCGTTCGGCCTGTTTCTTCATTTGTTTAGCCACGATCTTTGCTTCCCGGGCAATGGAGTCGTTCATGCGTTTGGTCATCTTGGCTGAATCCGCCACAAATTTCTTCCGAATATCCAGCACAGAATCCGCCATCTGTTTTTCACGCTTCACCGAAGCCACGGAATCAGCCACAAATTTCTTGCGAGCATTCCTTACCTCCCTCACCTGCTTCAACGAATCTGCCCGATCCGAATGTTCCTTTATGGACTCGGCCCAATCATTATCCCACTGGGACGCACGTTCCTTGTTCCATTTATATTTATTTTTCGACGATACCAGACGATAAACCAGAGATACATGAATATCCTGCACAACGGGAAACGGCACTAAATGTTTCCGTTTCGTCCCTCTGTAATCGTAACAAGCACTCTCTTCCTCATAACCGAATTTATCAAAACGGGTATAACGGAGACCGGCACGACCGCCGATTTCCAGTTCTATGCTCCCGTGCCTCATCTGATACAAAGGCTGTGTAAAACCGACGGACACACCCACTCCCACACCTTTTCCCTGTACGCCATGGCCAAACAAAAGAGTATATTTGTCATACTCGCCATACAATCCCACATAATACGCCCGATATGTACGAGGTTTTTTCTTCACGGCAGCCCGTGTACGAAAACGATGCCATACATTCTTCATAAAGAACACAGTCGTATCAGACTGCCACGCATTCCCGTCCGAACGAGTATGCCAATAATACCGTCCTTCGACGCACAATTCGAATACATTATACACAATACGAGGATTTGTAGTATGATGCGGATTCCAATTATATTTAATATTGCCAAGCACTGCCAGACGGTTATAAGGTTCCCCCGTCAAATCCAATTCCACTGCAACATTAGGCGTGCCCATCAGCCAGTCGATCATATTCGAATGAAAAGAAAGACGCTTACCAAATGCAAGAGTGTCCAACTTGGTACCGGAATTACCTCCTCTTCGCTGAGCCGAAGCCGGAATTACCAGCAAGCATAACAACAATAAGATACTATTTATTATCGCCTTCATATTTTTATCATTCAACTACGTCAAGACCTCTAAGAACTTTCACTTAGTTTCCATAAGCATCATCCTGTCTGTTGTCTGACATATCCTTTTACCTGAGATTAAATCCGATAACATTTCCGTATCGATATATATATTCTATCTTTGTCCTCCAATATCCGCGTGGAACTTTTTATACTTACCCCACCTTTTTTATCATCATTTCTCTCTAATAAAGTTCTTATTCGAATATTGGAATAATTTTTTCACTGCGTAAATATATAGTTTTTCTTTAATACAGCCAATAAAATATTTGCTAAAATTCATAATAAAATCACAATAAATTATTATACAGTGCCTTATAACAAGGTATAAAAATACATAATTACAATACACCTATAAACTAACAAAGCAATCACACGAACAAGAAGGTCCTTCAAAAAATCATTTTACTTGAAAAACCTACACCTCTAATACCTTATTGGATTTTAAATAAAAACAGAAAACACTATGATTCAAAATCCAACAGAAATAAAATAGAAGAAAGACTTTTTTCGCATCAAATACATTCTGCCAATTTGACTTCGAATAATATAAATATACACATCTTTATAAATATCGATTATAGATTCATAACGATTCACCTGTAGTTAATAAGAACAGATTACTCCATATCTCAAGATACAACATTCGTCCAATGATATCTGTCGATGAATGTCGAAAAGTGTTGAAGAGTTGAAACTATTTTTTTCAGGGTCTCATCCAATACAAGATGAAAATGCCCCATACGAGACAAGAAAGAGTACTCACACGGATTCAGTCGGATATCATATTGCGCCTCAGATACCGGATTATATAGAATCCCGAGGAGATTCCACAAAATAAAAGCCCCTGCTGTAAATCTCAATTACAGCAGGGGCTCATAAGTCTATTTGGATGTCAATGCAAATTCCATTAAACCTTATACATCATATTTCAAAAGCGGAATGAAGTTCCGATATTGAATTTAACTAACAATGATTTCATATCCAGCAATTCACTTTTACCGATAAAGCTGTCTTTCAGATAATATTGCAATTCCGGCTCGACATACAGGCTCCAACGGGATGTCAAACGATAGTCCAACGCTATGCTACCGTCAAGTGCCCATGCTCCATCGCCTTTTATGTTCTTTACAATAGGACTCGTACCATTTGGCAATCCTGATCCATACAATTTATTCCGTTGAGCGACACAAAGAGAATAGGCCGGTCCGAAGTTCAAATATACCGTCAACTTACGGTCTGCATCATATCCCTGATAAATGTTGAGCAAGTTGAACATCAACTGCATCTTTGTATTCAACAGTCCGTAAGTGTGATGCCATTGCAAGTCGTATTTATCTTTAGAACCCTCCAATGCATATTGTGTATTGGCATCGCGATTCAGTGCCAGACACTCTACTCCAAGTTTTACTCCACCGAAAGCAAAAGGTTCGTAACCGAGAGCCAAACCACCGGAATAATTCAACTGACGATCCCCCATCCGCTTCATGTTCAACATCTGTTTCAAACCGCCAAGTTGAGCACTGGCAAAGCAACCAGGTTCGAACTCATGCTTTCCACGCACCTTGCGCTCCTCTTTCGTGGGACGGATAAAACGTACACCAGCATTTACCGCAAAGATACGATCAAGTTCCGTGCTACTAAAAGTCTGGGTCATCAACAGACGAGGTTCTACAAAAAGCGAAGTACTGGTGTTCATATTATACAAAGCCTGCAAAGCTGCTGTGAATCCCGCATAATAATTCTTTGCGGTACGACCATCATAAACAGATTTAACCGCATTTCCCATTTCACCACCCAACGCAATATTCAAATCGAACGGACGATGTACCTCCCTGGCTCTCTTTGAAAAGTGAATGGGATTAATCAAGACTTCGGCCCTTCCCCCAAACAATGCCGCCCGACGATGTGCCACATAAGCCGGCCGCGTCTGTTTGGATGCAACAGACATACTTTCCCACAGATAATCGGAGGCGTGCCCCGTAATACGCACACCTAACAAAGGATCAAACCATTTTCCCACAGACAAGGCGCAACTTGTTCCCATCGTCTCCTTCACAGACAATGTGGCACTGTTGTAGAACATCAGGCCTTCCGTTGCCTCAAAGAAAAGATTTCCATTATATGTCGTACGTCTGAGATATTCTTTCTCCCGTCCGAAACGTACACTCACACCAGCCTTTACGCCGTACTGCAAATCATAATGTGAAGGATTTCCGGCACGGTCCAATTGATCGGTTGCAAAAGCCAAGAAAGGCTCGACAAAAACCTCAGCAACCCGTCTTACATGGAACGCGGCATGCAAACCGACCTGTCCCTTATAAACCCAAGCCCCCCCCTGTTCTGTCAGGTGAGAAGAAAGGGCACCGACACCTAACGTACCGGACAAACTGAATACCCGAGAGGGATTGTAGCCATTCAGATAAGAAGTGAGATTGAACATATAGTCCAAATCCATTCCCGCCTGCTTAATATACTTATTACTACGTCCTGAAAGACTGTAACGCTGATAAGTGGCAGACAACCGGAGACCATGCAAACGATTGAACTGATTACCAATAAACAGAGTTAAAGGGATACCGGGCTCCAGACTCCGTCCGCCAGACGAATAAATTTTAGACGCACCGATGTTAGCACCAACAAAAACATGTTCATAGAAATAATTCCGGAACTTCGAACCTTTTTCAAGATAACGTCTCTGATGAATATACTGCTCCGGATTTCTCATATCCACATTATCCGCCGCAAATATGACCGAATCAGATTTTACAGTCTGAACCGATGCCTCACCTTCCAAAGACTCGCCGGATACTAATACATCGTCTTGTTCCACATGCAATGAATGCCGCGCCACACCATTCTGAGGCATGAACATCAACATGCCGACTAAAACCCAATATACAACTATTCTATTCTTCGCGTCCATCCTCTATTATCTCCTATTAAAACTTAATATCATTAAGATTAAGTTCTCCGTTTTTATACATTTTCCACACCTTTTCAAAAGCCTTGCGATAGTCCTCCGTAAAATCGCCATCATTGCGTGCCATCCTGTAATACTTCTCGTCCTGCTTACAACATTCCAAAAGATAAGTATTATCTTCGCTAAGAACATATTCATCCACAAAGTCCAGAGAGCGTCCCGACACGATGGCTTTCAAATAAAGTATCTTCGGGTCATTCTGATTCGGAAATAACATCGTATCATCCAGAACTTCCATCGCCATCTCGTCGAACATCCTGTTATTCATTGCCGAATAAATGACAGCACAATTCATCGGAGATGTGGAAGCTACATAGTTACGGATTTGTTCGCTGTCTTCATACCCGCCATTCAAACAATCCAGGAACTTACGCAACTTTTCGCTTTCTTCCGTCTTGGGCAACAATCCAGTCAAGCCGTATCCCTCTTCAAAATTACCCATCTTCACCATCATCACTATCTGCGTAGAAACAATGGCTTCGTCATTGATAATCTGTTCCACTGGTCTTGTCCCGTCCGGCCTTTGCGCACCATATCTCTTAAAATTAGGAATACGGTCAAAGCGAATAAAAGGGGACAACAACGTCGTATCACAAGTATCGCGCTTGAGATAACACTGTGCCAAATGATAAGCAGCCAAAGGCCACGGATTGCCCATATTCTTAGATACCCGGTATGCACGGCGGGCCAATATCTCCAACTCTTTCGGGTCCTTTACCTGATCGAACAGATAGCCGAACTCATACAAGGCAAACTCTCTCTTTCCGCTACGGAAATCTTTATCCGTTTGCCAACGTTCCAACACTTCTATCGGAGAAAAGGCACGGTTGATCTCATACTGGTATTGATAATATACCGTACGGAGACGAGGCAATATCTTCTTGATTTCCTTCTCGTAACAAGGCAGCTTGGCAATACGCAGGAACTGAGCATCCTTATTGGAAGTACTCCGGATAATAGCTCTCACCTGCTCTGCACATTCCTTAAGCGAATCGGCAAACAAAGAATCAGCCACCTGTTCCCAATCCGCCACACGACTTTCTTTCGTCATGTTCCGGCGATCCATGCCCGGAATGGATGCGATTTCATTAAAAGCAAACATCATACGGTCGTATCCCAGACGTTCATTGACAGCATAACGGCCGTCCGGCGAAGACTGTCCGAGAATATCAAACTGCTGAACAGTTCCGTCCGTGCTGTTAAGAATCGCGGACAATTCGGATTTCAGATCATTCAACTGGGTGAAGTTCGTAGAATCAGCCGGATCCAAGACAGCCTTACCAACTACAAACGTCAACGACAAACTACCGGGCTGACTATGGAGTTCCGGTCGTGGTAACTTCCGGTAATCTTCCGGATTAATCTCCTTGGAATCTACTTTATATTCCAGAAAGCGCAAAGGATTTCTCGATTCGCAAGGCACGCAATTGAAAGAATCACGGAAATAAACCCTGCCATAATCCTCATACCAATATTTGATGTCGCATCGGTAACTTTTTCCTGCAACCAGATTTGTAAGAGAGTCCTCTATATGGACAGACATCCCCTGCCTTGTCTCCATATTCTTATCCACCCGATAGGCAATCAAAGGATCATGACTTTCATCATATCCCATACGACGTTTCTGGGTCATCTCAAACAGAGTACCATCCACTACCCACGGGTGTTGAACTGCAACAGTATCTCCTTCCTGGCATTCCACAACGATGGGAACCAAAACCAAACGGGCATTTGCTTTTGCATACTGAGGTAAAATCTGAAAATCATTTTCAAACTTTAATTTATTACCGAATCTTTTTCCCGGTTTCGGACGAGGACGCAATTTAGCCTTAGCCGTTACATCAACCTGACGAAGGGTCCGTCCCATGCCCGGCAAAGAGACCGTCAGCTCCATCTGTCCGTTAATACGTCCATAGTAAGCTTTCTCCATACTCAGACCTGTTATCATGATACCGCCGTCCAAAGGAGCAGCCAAAGCACACACACCGTCCTGAGACACGGCGTGATTCTTTGCAAAACGGGGAGTTTCTCCCGTCTTATCATATAAATGCGCAGCCTCGTACGCCTGGCTCGGAGTATTAAAAACGAATACATTCAAAGGCTCCAGCAAAAGAGTATTCCCTTCGTCTTTATTAAGCAGTTTTATCGTAACCACTTTATCAGCACTTCCAAAGATTTGTCCCTGACAGACATCCATGCCGACAAACAGCAACAACAGCAGCCAAACAATCTTTTTTCTCATCATATCTCGTTCCTCCTAACCTTATTTTATAATATATGAGAATGAAATACCCAACTTAAACGGGATAACAGAGTAACCATAGGAATTGTGCCTATTACTCAGTTTCTCTTCTTTGTTATCCACTCTATCATACTTCTGATCGTAATACACGGCTCCTACACTTCCGTAGCATTCCAAATCCCAGTGACTGGACAGATTGAACGAATAACCGAATGTCACACCGGCACCAATCGCATTGCCATTGTATATTTTCTTATCCCACGTAAGATTGTACCTCACACCCATGACCGCCAGTCCTATAAATTCACGCGACATCGGACGTCCGCTCATCCAGAAACGATACTCCGGCATCAATCCGACCATCCTTATGTCTTTATTGTAAATCTTTTTGGAACAGAACGCTGAAGCATTAATACTGCTCCGTTCGCCAACCACGAGTTCAGCATTTAAGTTGGGAACCATCAATGCATCCATCAAAACATCTGTCTTCACTGCCAGCAACTGGGCCTGAACGGCCGTAGTGCCAAGACACAACATTGCTATTACCAGAAATAAAGAACGTTTCATTTATTAATCTTTATCTATCTTATTCTTTTCTTTTTTAATACACCCGCAGACTAAACATAACGCACTCCGCTTGAAAAGGGTATCCACCTGCTTATACAAACTTTGGTTCAATGCATTATCATCTTCCGGAATAATCAGAAGTCTCTCCGTCCGGAAGTATTCTCCATCGCCGTCATATTTTCTTTTGGCAACGGCAACTCCTGTGAATCCGGGAACGGAACTTCCTCTATGTGCGCAACCGTATCTATGGGCATTTCCACCATAGACAATCCGGCATTCTTCATTTTCTTTAAAGAGTCTTTCGCTGCTTCGATAGAGTCTTTCCTCATGCGTTTAGCCTCCTTCTTCATCTGTTTGGCTACAGCCTTTGCCTCCTTAACCGTCTTCAAGGAATCTGCCGCGGCTTTGCGGCGGGCATCTTTTTCTTCCCTTAACAAATTCCGGGAATCAATCCGCTCTGCATTTTCTTTTATAGACACAGCCCAATCATGATCCCAACGGTCCGCACGATTCCTGTCCCACTTATATTTATCCTTCGACGAAACCAGACGGTAAACCAAAGACACATGAATATCCTGTATCACCGGGAAAGGAACCGCGCACTTCTTTTTCACTCCATCAGACGTAAACCAAGCGTCCCCTACCGACTCATGATGAATTTTTTCGAATTGGGTATAGCGAAAACCGGCACGACCACCGACTTCCAATTCAAGACAGCCGTGTCTCAACTGATGCAGAGGCTGCGTAAAACCGCCGGCCACACCAACTCCCAGACCAAAACCTTGTATACCGTTTCCACACAAAAAGGTATGATCGTCGTATTCACCGTACAATCCCAAATAATAAGCCCGGTATGACCGAGGGTTCTTTTTCACCGCCGCCCGTGTTCGTGCGCGATGGAATGCATTCTTTATCGAAGACGCATTCGGGTCTGATTTCCAAACGAACCCTTCCGAACGGGTATGCCAATAATATCGTCCCTCGACACACAATTCAAACAGATTATATATATTGCGGGGATTAATGGTATGATGGGTATTCCAGTTGTACTTCAAATTACCGAGCAACGTCCAACGATGATACGGTTCTCTCGCCAAATCCACTTCTATCGTCGCATTGGCCGTACCCGCCAACCAGTCAATCATGTTTGTATGAAAAGAGAAGCACTGTCCCGGAGTAAGTGTATCCAACTTTTCATTCATATTCCGCTCCTTACGCTGGCCCCAAACCGGCACAGCCAGCAAACACAACAATAATAAAATACTGTTTACTACCGCCTTCATATTCTTATCGTTCATTCACATCAAAAGTATTTAAAGCTTTGCCTGTTTTGTCATCATTTATTCTCCGCAAAATCCGCATTCCGGATACAAGCGTAAACTTTAACGGTGCAAAGATACAAATTTTCAAAAAACGAAGGGTAAAAATACACTAATAAAAAGTCAACTCACTTTAAAAAAATGCAGGCAACAAACGGTCACGCTCCCAAACATTCACGATATCAACAAACAAGTAAAAGAGTATCACAAGAAAAGGAATCTCATTCGGAAGAAAAGAACCCCGCATCCGAACATATTAAATAAACAAAATAGCACCGGATTTTTCGACAAAACGACACTCTTTCTTACCGATCAAGAAAAATACCCGTTAAAATACGACCGGAATGAAGCCCCAGCCTGCGGGCAGAAAAAAAATCACTCCATTTATCATAAGTACAGACACCACTGACATGTATATACTCCCCCGACAAGCCGGCCTGCATCAATGTCCAACGATTTGCCTCCCATAAATCGATATGCCATTTTTCCGTTTCCGGCATACCCGCCACCGGAAAACGACGTGCGATTCGATCCATCGGGAAGCCGGCCCCGGCAAATACATCATATACTTCATCCCCGACCTCGAATGCATCAAGCGAAATGCCGGGACCTATCACCGCACGCACCTCCGCAGGCTCTGTCCCATACGCTTCACACATCGTTGCGAGAGTCACCTCCGCTATACGAAGCACTGTCCCGCGCCAACCGGCATGGACAGCCGCCACCGCATGATGCCTTTTGTCATACAACAAGACCGGGATACAGTCAGCCGTGGATACTCCCACACAAACACGGGGACAATCCGTCGCCACAGCATCCACACCTTCCAACCGTTCTCTCCGCATCGCTTCATCGCCGTCCAAGAACAGTTCATCTATACACGCCACACGGGCCTGATGCACCTGATGAGGAATCACCAGACGCTCTTCGGGCATCCCCAGACACCCACACAGGAGTTTGCGATTTCGTGCCACACAACCCTCGTCATCTCCACACCAGGCATTGACGTTGAAAGATGCATACGCCCCTCTGCTACACCCTCCTGCACGCAACGTACTGAAAGCGCATACACCCGTTCCCATTTCATAATTCAGAAACTTCATAGCCAGGCGACTAAAGACGGATCAATCTTCCTCGTACTCAAAATCCTCCAGGTCTTCAATATCCTCTATATCCTCCACATCCACATAATCGAAGTCCTCATCCTCGCCCATTGCCTGAAGTTCGGACTTCAGAAG
The DNA here is from genome assembly GCA_947177395.1 of uncultured Paraprevotella sp. GTDB lineage: Bacteria > Bacteroidota > Bacteroidia > Bacteroidales > Bacteroidaceae > Paraprevotella. The sequence continues at coordinate 5,164 of CAMWUI010000006.1, read as the reverse complement.
CGCCACATCTTTGTTTTTATGCACAATCTTGCTTTGGTCTGTAATAGCCTGCAATTTATTGCTTTCGCTGTTCAGTTCTTTCCATAGAATGTCTTTCAACTGCGCTATCCCGATTCCCGCCACAGCAGAGATAAACACGTGAGGCACATCCGGCAAATCCGATGCCAGCATCTCCATCAGTTCCCCGTCCAGCAAATCGCACTTCGTAATGGCAAGCACCCGTTGCTTATCCATTAGTTCGGGATTAAACGTAGACACCTCGCGAAGCAATATCTCATATTCGTGCCGTATATCGTCCGTGTCCCCCGGTACCATGAAAAGCAACAGGGAATTGCGCTCGATGTGACGCAGAAAGCGCAATCCCAACCCTCGGCCTTCGCTGGCTCCTTCGATTATACCGGGTATATCCGCCATCACAAACGACTGATTGTCACGATAAGGCACAATACCCAAGCTAGGTTCCAGCGTTGTAAAAGGATAATTGGCAATCTTGGGGCGAGCCGAAGACAAAGCGCTTAGCAATGTGGACTTTCCGGCATTGGGGAATCCCACCAATCCGACATCCGCCAATAATTTCAACTCCATGATGACCGTCAGTTCACGCATAGGCTCTCCCGGCTGTGCATATCGGGGCGCCTGATTGGTAGCTGTCCGGAAATTCCAGTTTCCCAGTCCGCCACGCCCTCCTTTAAGCAGCATCACCACCTGACCGTCATCCGTCACGTCGCACAGATATTCTCCGGTTTCCGCGTTATAGACAACCGTTCCGCAAGGTACATCTATATATTTGTCCTCCCCATCCTTGCCGGAAGAACGGCTTTTGGATCCATTGCCTCCATGCCCGGCAAACACATGCCTGTCATAACGCAGGTGAAGCAACGTCCAATAATTGCGGTTTCCCCGCAGATACACATGTCCTCCTCTTCCTCCGTCTCCACCGTCCGGACCTCCGTTCGGCACATATTTGGCACGACGCATATGCATGGAGCCACGCCCCCCCTTACCGGAACGGCAATAAATCTTCACATAGTCGACAAAGTTCGATTCAGCCATAGTGAATGATTATAATTTATTGTTTGTTTTCCGCCTCTATGGCAGCAAATATATCAGCCAGCATCTGTTCTTTGGAGCCTTTCCAGACAAACGTATGACGCAGTCCTTCCTGCTCGAACCATTCCGCCAAAGGCGCGGTCTGATTGTGATACACCGCAAAACGCTTCTTGATCGTCTCTTCATTGTCATCGGCACGCCCCTGCTCTATGGCACGGTTCAACAGACGGGCCATCAGCGTTTCTTCATCCACCACCAGTTCGATCATCATACCCATGTCATGCCCGCGCGCCGCCAACATGGCTTTCAGCGCTCCGGCCTGGGCAATCGTACGGGGGAAACCGTCGAATATCACGCCGACACCCTTCGGCTGCGCATCATACGTCTTGGCCAGAATGTCGATCATCAGCTCATCCGGAATCAACTGTCCGTTGTCAATATACCCCTGAGCTATCTTGCCCAGTTCCGTCCCGTTTTTGATTTCCGCACGCAACACATCACCGGTAGAGATATGCCCCATGCCGTATTTCGCTACAATCTCATCGCTGTAAGTGCCTTTTCCCGAACCGGGGGCACCAAAAATCACAATGTTTTTCATTGTCTTGCCGTATATTTATCCTGTTTATGTTATATCCGTTATTCTTTATCTTTTCCAGATTCCCTGCCGCCAATCACTCTTCCACCACCGTATAGATGTCACGCGTATTGCGGCCATAACCGTCGTAATCCAGGCCATATCCTACGATAAAATCGTTGGGAATCTCCAGACAAGTGTATTTGATGTCAAGATTCACCTTCAGATTACCAGGTTTCACCAACAGAGAGCACACGTCTATCGACTTGGGATTATGTCCTTTCAGCGTCTCTATCATGTGTACCATCGTCAGTCCTGAATCCACAATATCCTCGACAATCACCACCGGCCGGCCTGTGATATCGCAGTTCAGTCCGATGACTTCTTTAATGGTTCCCGTCGACGATACTCCTTCATAAGAAGCCAGCTTCACGAAAGATATCTCGCAGGGGAGCGTCACTTCACGCAATAAGTCGGCCGCAAAAATAAACGAGCCGTTCAAAACGGCCAGAAATATCGGTTCTTCCCCCGCCAGGTCGCGGTTAATCTCGGCGGCGACTCTCTTCACCTGCTTCAGTATCTCTGCCTCCGGCAAAGACACGGCAAACGTTTTATCCTTTATTTGGATTGTCTTCATGGCATGATATTGCAAAAACTTGTGCAAAGATATGTTTTTTTCGGAAACGGACAATATAAACAAGACGTTTTCGGCAGTTTTCCCCCGATACTCAACAATTTGTTTTGTACGACCGGGAGATTTTCATATATTTGCAATATGAAAGTACTGACTGCCGGACAATGCAAAGCGCTCGACCGATACACCATCGAGCATGAGCCCATCGAATCCCTTGATCTGATGGAGCGTGCCTCCGCTGCCATCGCCCGGGAAATCGGCATGCGCTGGGATCCATCCCATCCCCTGATTGTCTTTGCCGGACCGGGAAACAACGGCGGAGACGCGCTGGCCGTGGCACGCCTGCTCGGACAGGAAGGCTACCGTTCCCAGGTTTTTCTGTTCAACGTAACCGACAAACTCAGCCCAGACTGTCTCGCCAATAAAGAAAGGTTGGCCGACTGTCCCAACGTACACCTGACCGAAGTCACCTCCCAGTTCAGTTTCCCTCTCATACGCCCCGAACATGTCCTGATCGACGGCCTCTTCGGCACCGGCCTCAACAAACCGCTCAATGGAGGGTTCGCCAGCGTGACGCAACAGATCAATGCCTCGGGAGCCCCAGTCGTCAGCATCGACATCCCGTCCGGCCTCATGTGTGAGGACAACACATACAACTACATGAGCCATGTGGTAAAAGCCAGCCTCACCCTGACCCTGCATGTCTTGAAGCCGGCGTTCCTGTTTGCCGAAAACCAGCGCTACCTCGGCGAAATCAAAATACTGGATATCGGACTGATGGAAAAAGGACTGAACCCGGAAGACACTTACATACACATAACGGAGCACGAGGAAATCCGGCGTATGCTTCTCCCGCGCGATCCGTTTGCCCACAAAGGCACGATGGGGCACGGACTGCTGGTGAGCGGACAATACGGTATGGCGGGCGCAGCCATCCTGGCAGCACGCGCATGCCTGCGGAGCGGAGCGGGCAAACTGACCGTACATACGCCGAGGTTCAATCTCCCCATCCTCCAGACGGCTGTCCCGGAAGCCATCGTGCATACGGATCCGGACAGTGAGATCATCACCCAAGCCACCGATTTGCGCCCCTACAAGGCCATCGCGATAGGCCCGGGATTAGGAACGGACGAGGAAACAGCCGATGCCTTTCACGAATATCTCATGCAGGTACAATGCCCCCTGATTCTCGATGCGGACGCACTGAACCTGCTGGGTCTCTATCGCGAATGGATTCAGGACATTCCGGCCGGCAGCATTCTGACTCCCCACCCCAAAGAACTGGAACGGCTGACGGGACAATGCACCAACGGGTATGAACGCATGGAAAAGGCCCGCGAAATGGCCACCCTGTTTCAGTTATACGTGATTGTGAAAGGTCGTAACACACTGATATGTATGCCCGACGGGCATATCGTCTGCAATCCTACCGGCAATGCCGGCATGGCCACGGCCGGCAGCGGGGATGTCCTGACCGGTATCTTACTGGGACTGCTCGCCCGGGGCTACACATCGGAACAAGCCGCACAATTCGGAGTATACCTGCACGGCCTGGCCGGAGACATCGCAGCCGGACGCATCGGAGAAGAAAGCTTGACGGCCGGAGACATTATCGACGCCATCCCGTTTGCATTCAAGGACATACAAAGCAACTGACACTGTAAGCAGAATAACAGGAATATTATGATAAAGAAAACGATACTGACGGGCGGACTCGCCCTGCTGGCTCTTGCGGCAACAGCCCAGACAGAGGTTTCGACCTACAGACCGGGGGTGACACTGGACGGGGTGACGTACTTCATGCCGCGCACAGCCTTCCGGATTGTTGCAACAGCTGAAAAGAGCGTATACACTCCGGGAGATTTCAACAAGTATGCCGACCGTTTCCTACGTCTGAAATCGGTGGAATCCGAAGGTCATACGCACTGGACCATCAAGAACATCACAATGGAACCCTACGGTGTGCCCGACCCCCAAAAAGCCTATTCAATCAAACTGGCCAAACGCACCGTAGCCCCCAACGTAACGCTGTCGGAGGACGGTTTGCTGTTGGCCATCAACACCGAGGGCAACGAAGAAACATTACCTCCCGTACCGGCACGTGTTCCCGCCACAGGACATCCGAATCCGCGCGATTATATGAGTCAGGAAATACTGACCGCCGGCAGTACCATCAAAATGGCGGAACTGACCGCACAAGAGATTTACGATATACGCGAAAGCCGGAACGCATTGATACGGGGAGAGGCGGACAACACGCCTAAAGACGGTGCCCAACTGAAACTGATGCTCGATCAGTTGCAGTTACAGGAAACGGCTCTCACCCAATTGTTCAAAGGTACGGTCGACCAGAGTACGGAGGTTTTTACCCTGACATTCGTTCCGGACGAGGAGACGGACAAAACCGTCCTTTTCCGTTTCTCACAGAAACTGGGACTGGTGGACAGCGACGACTTGGCCGGCGAGCCCGTTTATATCAGCGTAAAGGACCTGCACACGGCACCGGCCCCTGTGGAGGATGAGAAGACTCAGAAAAAGAAACAGAAAATGGAAACGGGGGTGTATTACAACGTGCCGAGCCGCGCATCCATCCGGATTTTTGACCATAAACAGACGTATTGCAAAAAAGACATCAACATAGGACAATTCGGCAATACGGAGATACTAAGCAATGTCCTGTTTGACAAGAATGCCGCTACGGAAGTAACTTTTTTCCAGAACAACGGAGGCATAGAACAGATTAAGATGAAATAGGAAGTCCGCTCCGTCCGATACACGGCGGAAGTCCTTCCCGACAGTTTGCCATATTTACCGCGACAGACGTGAATGAGCATCTTAAGGATATTATAATGAGGCTGTCTAACAACTGAAGTTAGGCAGTCTCTGTTTTTGTGTAAAACCTAGGA
>CAMWUI010000005.1 GCA_947177395.1 uncultured Paraprevotella sp. | reverse complement strand
AAGAACAACTCAATTGACGTTGTTTTAACAGATACTTATCCCGAACTGACGTATTGTTATCTGTTTTTTGAGGAAGTTTGGCTTTTTTTGAGACTGCACGGAGCCTTTTTTTAAGTACTTTTGCAGGGTCATAACGAACATGAAAGTTTTTTAGAAGTATTTGACATGAAAAATCAGCAGAAATTTAGTTTTCATAAGATGGTGAAAAAGTATGCAGATTCAAGCATCGTATTGATTATCGCTACTTTGTTGGCTCTGATCGTGGCCAACTCGGCGTATGGTGACGCTTATCAGAGCTGGTGGAACTCCCCGGTATGTCTGTCCGTAGGCGGTTTCAACCTGTTGAGTCACGAGGGGCACACGATGACCTTGATTCAGTTTATTAACGATTTTCTGATGGCCGTGTTCTTTTTCTCCGTGGGACTGGAAATCAAACGCGAGGTGCTGGTGGGCGAATTGTCCTCGGTGCGTAAGGCGTTGCTTCCCATCATCGGTGCCTGTGGCGGTATGCTTGTGCCGGTGCTGGTCTTCTGGGCGTTTTGTCCCGGAGATGCATCCATGTTGCGGGGAGTCGCCATCCCGATGGCGACAGACATCGCTTTCTCGTTGGGAGTGTTGTCGCTGTTCAGCAAGCGGGTGCCGATGGGGTTGAAAATCTTTTTGGCGGCTTTGGCCGTGGCGGACGATCTGGGCGGTATCATCGTGATAGCCCTGTTCTATTCCTCCGAGCTGAATGTGAACTATTTGCTCAATGCCGCGCTTTTCGTTGCCGTCTTGTTGGCCGGTAACTGGCTGGGTGTGCGCAAGAAGACTTTCTACGTGACTTTTGGTCTGGTGGTGTGGTATATGTTCCTGAACTCCGGAATCCATGCGACTATCGCCGGTGTGGTGGTGGCTTTCTGTGTGCCTTCCTCGCAACGTTCCACGGTGCATGATTTCGTAGAGTGCATACGTGAGTATATAGACCGTTTCCTTTCCCTGCCGCCTTCGCCCGGCCGGAAGGGAAAAGCAGCGGTGCTGAGTGACGAACAGGTAGATGTGCTGAAGGGAATAGAGAGTGCCGCCGACCAGCTTATCAGTCCTCGTCAGGACATGGAGGATGCCTTGCGTACGCCAGTGAACTATTTCGTCATTCCCTTGTTTGCTTTTGCCAATGCCGGGGTCTGTCTGGCCGGGATGAGCGTGGGCAGTCTGTTCAGCGGCGTCGGCCTTGCGGTATTCATGGGGCTGTTGGTCGGAAAAGTGGCCGGGGTGTTCCTGTTCTCGACGCTGGCGATGCGGTTGGGGTTCGTGCGTATGCCCGTGGGAGCCGATATAAAGTCCTTTGCCAGCCTCTGCATGCTCACAGGTATCGGGTTCACGGTGTCGATGTTCATTGCCGACCTTTCGTATTCGGGATTGGGAGCCGAAGGCCTTGTGCTGCTGAACGATGCCAAGTTGGGCATTCTGTGCGGTTCGTTCTGCTCGGCCCTTGTGAGTGTCTTCCTGTTGCGTCGCACATTGCCGCCGGCGCTGGAGGAGATGAAGGAGTAACTGACGTCAGTGGGGGCAAGTCTCCGATATTCTTCGATGTTTTTCGACAGGTGATACTCCAGTCATGTCGTATCTTGTGAGCCTTGTCTCATTCTAACAATGAGAGCCATGCGGGATAACTGTCGTCCGCATGGCTCTCATCGGTTGGGATTCTTTATGTCCGGCTTACTTGTTGCAGCATTCGGCAACGAACGCTTTCATTTCCGGTGTATGCTCTTCTACGCTTTGCAGGAGCTTGAACTGGTTCTTGGTGCGCACTAAGTTGTGTTCCGGATACTTTATTTTGTAATATGTGTCGCCGTTGATGTAGTCCGTCAGGAAACGGGCACATTGCATGTAGGGGAACAAGGCTGCGGCATAAGGCAAGTTTTCTGTTTCGGTGGGAGTGAGGAAACAGCCGGCTGATTTCAGATATCCCTTGGTGAAGGCCTTGAAGATTTCCATGTTGAAATTCACCTTGTCCAAATCCGGCTCATCCTCTTCGGCCGTATTGGCTCCGGTGCGCAGGAAATCGCCGTAATCAGAGAAGATGAAGTTCGGCATGACGGTGTCCAGGTCGATGACACACAATACGTTGTCATTCTCGTCGAACATCATGTTGTTTACCTTCGTGTCGCAGTGGCAGATGCGTTTGGGCAGTTTGCCTTCGCGGCCCAGGCGTTCGGCTTTGCACATTTCGTCGGCCCGTTTTTCTATTTCATCGACCAGATACTGAACTTCGGCCAGTCGTCCGGCTTTGTTTTCCTGAACGGCTTCGCGCAACTGTTGCAGGCGGAACTCCATGTTGTGGAAGTCTTTGATGGTCTCTCCCAGTTGTACCGGGATGTCGGCCAGCATGGCCTGGAAGTTACCGAAAGCTTCGCCGGCGGCGTAGGACGATTCCGGGTTTACAGCTTGTTTGGTGATGGCGTTCGGGATAAATACCATAATACGCCAGTAGCTTTCTCCGTCGAAATAGAAATATTTGTCTTCGTCTTTCAGGGGGACGAATGTCAGCACCTTGCGGTCGATGTCGCTTTCTCCCTTTTTCTCCAGCTTGGCGCGGATGTGGTTCGTCACGGCCTGTATGTTGCCAGCCAGCATTTCCACGTCAGGGAAAATGTGGTGGTTGATACGTTGCAGCACGTAATTGGGCTGGTCGGTCTCGGCGGTGATTACGCGGAAAGTATCATTGATGAGTCCTGCGCCTAACGGAGAGATTTCGGTGACGGTGCCTCTGATGGCAAATCTGGAGACAATGTCCTTGAGAGCGGATAATTCCATAAAATATAAATTTAAGGTTAATATGAATCTTTATATTCACAAATATACTTCTTTTTACGCTTTCTTCCATCTAAAATACTTTATTTTTTTGTGCGGGATTGAATACGGTATGTTTTGGCTTTTGATGAAGATATAATCGGATTGCTTTTTCTGTGTGCGCACAAAACGGCGGATAAATGCTTGTGTGCGCGCAAAAGTATGCTTAATAGCATAATAATCAGTAAATGGATGTTAAATATTTGGCTTAGGGTGTTGTTTTTACACTTATACTATTGCACGTAATGATGAATTGCGTATATTTGCATCGTGAAACACAAACAAACACAAATCAATATATAAATCTCATAAAGAAGTAAGTTAAATAATAAAGGGTTAATTAAAAAGTTTTCTCTGGTGAGGGAAAAGAAAAGGTCGGATTCTTGCACGTGAGGGTAAGCCGACCTTTTTCTTTGTAAATAAGTTAATTAATAAATATATGTAAGTACAATGAAACAGAAAAGAACAAGACAAATAAAGGCGATGGGGCAGTTATGCCGGGGCGGTGTGTGTGCCGTACTGTTTGCGTTACCGGTTTTTGCCGCCGGACAGGGGTATCCCATTACTCCCGTTCCTTTCACATCCGTGAAGACAGATGCGGGAGGTTTCTGGGGGCAGCGTCTGGATGCGGCGCGACGGGTGACTGTGCCTTTGGCTTTTGCAAAATGCGAAGAGAGCGGGCGTTATCAGAACTTTGTCAGGGCGGCGCATCCCGGAGACTATGAAGTGAAAGGGTTTTCTTTCGACGATACGGATGTGTACAAGACAATCGAGGGAGCCAGCTATCTGTTGCAGACGTATCCCGACAAAAAGATGGAACATTATATAGACAGTGTTCTCAATCTGGTGGCAGAGGCTCAGGAGCCTGATGGATATCTGTATACGGCCCGGACTATGAACCCGGCCCATCCCCACGAGTGGGCCGGAGCGAAACGCTGGGAGAAAGTGGAAGATTTGAGCCATGAGTTTTATAACTTGGGGCACATGGTCGAGGGAGCGGTTGCTCACTACCAGGCAACCGGTAGCCGTAAGTTTCTGGATATCGCAATGCGTTATGCTGATTGTGTGTGCCGTGAGATCGGACCGGGCGAAGGACAACTGGTGCGCGTTCCCGGACATCAGATAGCCGAGATGGCATTGGCCAAACTTTATACAGTGACAGGCGAGGAGAAGTATCTGAGGCAGGCTAAATTTTTTCTGGATATGCGGGGGAAAACGGACCGGCGGGATACTTACAGTCAGGCTCATCTGCCTGTGACGGAGCAAAAAGAGGCTGTGGGACATGCCGTGCGTGCCGGATATATGTATGCGGGTATGGCCGATGTGGCAGCCTTGACGGGCGACAGTGCCTATATCCGTGCCATAGACCGTATATGGGAAAACATAACGGGACGGAAATATTACATAACCGGCGGTGTCGGGGCGACATCGGCCGGGGAGGCTTTCGGGGAGAATTATGAATTGCCGAACCTGACCGCATATTGCGAGACTTGTGCCGCCATTGCCCAGGTTTATCTGAATCACCGTCTGTTTCTGTTGCACGGTAAATCTTCCTATTACGATTGTCTGGAGAGAACGCTTTACAACGGGGTTATCAGCGGGATGAGTATGGACGGCGGCCGTTTCTTTTATCCCAATCCGCTGGCCAGTGAAGGCAATCATGAACGTCAGCCGTGGTTCGGTTGTGCCTGTTGCCCAAGCAATCTGAGTCGTTTTATTCCTTCCGTACCCGGTTATGTGTATGCGGTGAAGGACCGTCGGTTGTATGTCAATCTGTATATGGGAGGAACGGTTTCTTTGAAGTTGGACGGTTCTCGGGTGGACATGGAACAAGGGACGGATTACCCTTGGGACGGCGAGGTGGCCCTGACCGTGCGGCGTGCGCCGGCCAAGGCTTTCTCATTGTGTCTGCGTATTCCCGGGTGGGTGCGTAACGAGGTCGCTCCGGGCGGTCTGTATCAGTATGCCGACAGTTTGCGGCCTGCTTATTCCGTGCAGGTGAATGGACGGAGTGTGGAGACAGAACTGGAAGACGGTTATTTCCGTATCGAGCGTAAATGGAAGAAAGGCGACCGGGTGTCGTTGCATTTCGATATGCCGGTGCGTGTGGTGAAAGCCGACAGGCGGGTGGTTGCCGACCGAGGAAGAGTGGCGGTGGAATGTGGCCCGCTGGTCTATTGTGCCGAGTGGCCTGATAATCAGTTTGACTTGCACGCCTTGTTGTTGCCTCGGCGTCCGGTGTTCAAGGCGGCCGAAGTCGCCGGACTGCCGTTGCCGGGCATCCGTGCCCTGTCTGCTTCCGCGCAAGTATTGTCTTATGGCGGCCAGGGAGCGCTGGAGGTGCGTCCGGTGGTTCTTACGCTGATTCCTTATTATGCGTGGGCCCACAGGGGCAAAGGACAGATGGCAGTGTGGCTACCACAAGAAGTAAGTGCCGTGGAACCGCAGTAAATGCGACGTTTGTAATAGGATAGGGATATGTTACGGTGTTTTGTGTGGCATATCCCTTTTTATTTCGGTTCATATCCTCCGCTGAGCGGTCGTCCGTCGGGGGTGATACCCTCTGCGCGTACCCGTATCAGTCCCGGTTTGCCGTTGTTGTATAGCCTGATGTGTGCCTTTCCGTCCGCATCGATCTTTACTTCGGGCATCCAGAGCAGGGTGCGCCGGTAGTCGGTCTGCCCGGCCGGGGGCCTTACGGAATAATCCGGGCTATAAAACTCTTCGCATGTAGACAGGCCCGGCAGCGGGAAATAATACCGGTCGCGGTAGGTGATTCTCTGGGCATCCAGCGGGAGCAGGTGCAGGTCCACGGTCACTTCCGGCTGGTTGCTTTGTTCGTATTTGTAGCTGCCCTGTTCACGCGGGCAATAGTCCGTGTATATATAGATCTTGTCCAGATTCTTCAGGAAACCGTATTTTCGTTGCTGTTCAAAGCCGCCCGGATTGCTTTTCGGGGTAGGGATGTCCTGGATGTAGGGGGTGTGTTTGGAGGTCGTTACCTGTTTCGCCTGTTTCTGTGAGTTGCTGTGGATACGTCCGTCGTGCCGTTCCACCAGATCAAACTCCCGTTCCATTCCCATGTCGCCGATGTAGGCCATGGCTATGCTTCGTGCAAAACCGCCCGGATAGAACTTCCCGCTGAAGAAACCCCAGTCGCACAGGTGATTGTATGCTTCATATGCATCGATGACAAGAGCCGGTTTCGTTTTGTCGAAACGACGCAGTCCTCCCCGTTTGGTCCGGATAGTGACGACCGGCAGTTCGTGGTCGCTGATGCCTGCGCTGTTTGTTTCGATACGGTCGAACGAGTTATCCGGCAGTTCATCTTCATAAAAGCTGTATGGACGGGCGAACTGCGGGTAAAACAAGTCTCGTTTTACATAGAAATCGGAATACCTTTCTTCGTCTTTGAAATATTTCATCCATTGTTCTTCCTTCTGTGGGCTGAACTGTGTCGTGTCCCTCGCATGAAGGAAGAGTGTGCAATATTCATAGAACGTAGGCATGACCATGTAGAACCGGCCTTTCTGTGTGGTTTGTTCGGTTTCCACGATGTCCTGTCCATCGACGTATTCGGCTTTTACCAATACCTCCTTGTTCAGCGCGCTGATTTCCGTGCCGTGCTCGTGTTGCAGGGTAGAGGAACCGGCCTGGGGCTCTTGGGGATATTCTTCCGAAGTCTGATTCTCTGTCCGGTTGTTGTCGGAATCCGTTTCTTCGGTTGTGTAGGTATTGTTATTGGTTCCGTTATCTCTGTCATACACTTCCCCGTTGCCGGCAACGATGTCCACGTCCGTGTCGTATGAGATAGATTTGTGTACGCTGCCGGCCAGTGTCTGTTGTTTTTCGGGCATAAATGCCAACTGAAAATTCCCCAGTCCGGCCATGTCTTTCCATACGTAGCGTCGCCAGCCCTGTACCATCATCAACAGATCGAGGTGGAAACGGTGTGTCTCATCGTCGTTTTCAAAGTAATACATCGGATCCTCTATGAATCCCTGCAATTCGCTTCCCAGCAACATCTCGGTGAGTATGCTGCTGTTGTCGTACAGGCGTTCGTCGGTGGACGCATCCCGTACGGTAAGCGAAATATCGGCCTGGGTTGTTCCTTCGGGCAAGGCCAGTTCCAGATCTATCGGGGCAAAGGGAGAGAATTCTTTGTCGGCTCCTCCGACGGTCACCGTATGGGTATCGTAATCATGCCGGTTGACAAAGTACAGTCGGTCCGCATAGATACGTCCCTCCTTGTCGAACACCGTCAGTTGGTTCACTCCGGTTGGCAGTTCCTGTAACGGAATGCTGACAGTCTGAATACTTCCCTCCAGCGGAGCACATTCCCTGTAGGCGACAACCAGACCGTTGCAGATGACGGAGATGCCCAGCAGAGATGCCTTCACTCCGCGGGTTGCCAGGCTGATGCTCAGGTTGTCGTCCTGTTGCCCGACCCGTATGGCGCAACCATCGGACTGTATGGGAGGAAGCGGAAACTCATATATCTCATCCTTGTAAGTGAATCGGGCGCGGAAAGCGCTTTTGCTGTCTGCCGGGCAGGGAAGGTCAAACATGCCGCGTCCCCGGTGCCGGCTTCCGGCCTGTGCCACGACAGTGCCTTTGCTGTCCGTTATGTCCATTTGTATGTCGATGTGCCGTCCTTCTCCGTCGTTCGCTTCAAAGGCCACGCGTCCGATGGTCCCGGCCACCAGATTCCCCCCCTCCGGATAAAACCGGATATCCAGTTTCTCTTTACTCGTTCCGGACTTGTAATATCGCCTCATGGGACGTTGCGTCATCTCCTTGGCATAATTGCCTGCCGTGTCCGGTTTGTTGTAGACAGGAAATACCCGTGAATACAGTTTTTCGTAATCGCGGAAGAATTGTTTGCACATCTCCTTGTTATAGAAATGTTCCCAGGTACGGCGCGCGTGCGGGTGTTCTGTGCGTCCGAAATTCAGCATCCAGCGTGTGTAGGCCCGCAGTTCGTAGAAACCTCCGTAAAGTGAGTCGGCCAGCACAACGGCACCTTTGCCGCTGCCTTGTTCCAACGGTACGATTTTCCGCTGGTACAGGAAACCGTCCGGTGTCATCAACTCGACATAGAGCAGTTTGCTCAGGTTGGTGGGCGTGCGGCTGTCGGTGCGGGTGACATATGCTTTGAACCAGATGGTGTCACCCAGATAATAACAGGAGTTGTCCAGATGCAGGAAAACCTTCTCCTGCGGGAAACTTTTTCCGAAGCGGGCAGCCTGTTTCAGCAAGGGTGCGGGAGAGTCCGGGTTATCATATTCGTGCAGATTGATTTGTGCCGTTGCGGTCAGGGATACGAGCGGAAGGAGCAATGTGAATAAAAGGCTTCTCATGGCGTATGGAATAGATAAATATTTCTGAAATACAAAAATAACGGATTTGTTGGGTTTGGAGCAATCTACTTGCATATTTAACATAAAAGGTAACGGAATCCGGCATAAAAATAAGAAGGGAAATGCAGGGCGTATAGGATTAATTGCCTATATTTGTCCGTTAGATAGTTAACCTTTTAAATACCGACTTAGACATGAAAAGACTTTTTACTGCATTCTTTGCGTTGCTGGCCGTAAACTGGATGCAGGCGCAGGTATATACCCGGACGGCGGATGGTAGCGGCGAAGAAACCGCGGCGGTATGGCTGATTTCGCGGACAGGGGATAATTTGTTGCTTAAGGCAAGCGGCACCAGTTATTATCTGAACGCGTATTTCGGAGACGGGGGAATGGTACTTCACAGCGGCAGCGGCGATGCTTCCCAATGGAAAATCATCGCAAAAGAGACGTCGGAGGCAGTGACGGTGCCGGTGGAAGGCACCGAATATTATTTGCGGAGTCAGATGGCATCCAAACTGAACCAGTATCTGACATATATGTCTTCTACGGCGGACAAGCCTCTGCAGTTGCAGGAAACGCCCGGTGAATCTTCCGTCTTTACGTTCAAGGTGTCCGGTGACGGGTATAAACTTTATAACATATCCGCCGGGGGATATGTGCAGCCGGCTGCCTATCACGTGTGTCTCACGGTCGGAGCCGCATCTGTCGGGGGAGATGACGAACCGGTGGTGCTGGAGGATGGAAGTTATTACCAGATAAACCGGAATAACAACGCTTCCATGTTTCTGATGCATGCCGACGACGGGACGCTGAAATATGCGGCGGCGGACAATTCGATACGTTGCTTCTGGCAGTTCGAATCTACAGGCAGGGAGGGATGTTACTATGTGAAGAACGCCACTACCGGCCAGTATTTGCAAAGTTCCTGCGCTCCGGGCCGGAACGCCCGTGTATCGATGGGAACTTCGCCGGTGGAATACAAGGTCGGGCTGGATCGGGGAGCAACCTCTGCTACGCGCGGATTTTATTATCTGTGCAGTACCGACCAGACTGTCGATGATACACGCACCGGAACATTGGGGCTGAATGCCCAACCCGGTACGGGAAATGTCGTATGCTATGATATTCAGGCGTCTGCTTCGGCCAACTCCTACTGGGCGCTGACGGAGGTGGACTATACCTATGAAACGCCTTTGTTTGCTGCCGCACCGGATATGGAACACATCGGCGATGCTCTGCGCTATCGGTTGATGACTGCCGACGGGCGTTGTTTGGCATGGGAAACGGTTGCCGGCGAACTTGTTTTGAGTCCGAAGGCAAACACCGACGAACAAGGATGGATGTTTGTGGGCACGACAAACGAACGGGAAGGGTATTACATCGTGAATCAGTCCGTTCCGGGAGCAACATTGAATTGCAGTGTTGACGGCGAACTATCTTTGGATATGTCCGCTACACCTACCCGCTGGTATGCCGAGGCACAGGATGGGGATGACGGCATCTGTCTTTCGTTTGTTCCTTACGACCGGAGAACGGAAACAGGAGAGCGGCTCACTGTCGACGGCGAAACTGCATTTGTACTGGGTAATTTCCGTTCAGCTTACAGTATGTCTGCCCAGATTTATTATCTGCCATGCGGTACTCAGACTTCCGCTTACCTGTCCGGCGCATTCATTACCGGTGCGTCTGTGCAGAAAGAGTTGCGTTATCAGGTAACGGCACGTCCCTCTTCCTATTATACGATGTTTACGGATGACAAGGCGACAGTTTCCCGTGGACAAGAATTCAACTTGAATCTGGATATGAATATGTTGTCCGTCGGTTTGCAGACTTTTGTGTATTTTGACTGGGATGCTGACGGTGAGTTTGAGACCTCGTATGTATATGCGGCTTCTCCATCGCTGTCTGTTGACATACAAGTGCCGGAAACGGCCTGTCTCAAACAGTCGCGCATGCGTGTCCGTCTGACTGACAACGGACTGACTGATGCGGAAGATGATGCGGTGGGTGAAATCTATGACTTCATTATTCGGGTGGAAGAGCCTATGGACGAACGCATAGTCAAGGTACGGCCCGGAGGAGAAGGCCGCGGAATGGCCTATATTGTCAGTGGGGAGGAAAAACTGACAGAATTGTACACTTCTTACGGTACGGAGGTTACTGTCAGGGCTGAGGCATCGGGAAATGCCGTATTCCGCGGATGGCAGGACGGTAAGATTATCGTGTCGGCAACGCCCGAATATACGTTCAACGTGGCAGAGCACACGGAACTGTGCGCTTTGTTTTCGCCGAATACGCAAACGGTGACGGGCGTGACAGAAACGGCAGTCTCCCCTGACTTGTTCGTATTAGAACAGGAGGGGCGTACGGTGCGTGTAGTCTGTCCGGACAGCGGTTTCCTGAGAGCCGGCGTGTATGCGGTCGACGGGACGCAGGTGTACGAAGGTACGCGAAACATGTTGTCGCTGGAGAGCCTCGCGCGCGGTACCTATATAATAAAGGTATATACGGAGGCTGGTCGGGGAAGCGGCAAGGTAATCCTTTTTTAAAATCATCGGTTAAAATTAATTCTTTATATTTATAGAAACGGTTATGAATAACAGAAAACTAATATGCTGGGGCAGCGCGTTATTGGCCCCGTTGGGTGCTTCCGCACAGGCGGAGAACCGGAAGCCGAACATTATCTTTGTGCTGTGTGATGATATGGGTTATGGCGATCTGGGATGTTACGGCCAGCAATACATCAGCACGCCTCACATCGATCGTATGGCCACGCAGGGTATGCGGTTCACGCAGGCGTATTCCGGCAGTCCGGTAAGTGCACCTTCGCGTGCGTCCATGATGACAGGACAGCATACCGGTCATTGTGAAATCCGCGGTAACAAGGAATACTGGAGCGGAAGTATAAAGTATGGTGAAAATAACGAGTATGCCGTAACGGGACAGCATCCGCTCGATCCCGATCATATTATCCTGCCGGAAATCATGAAAGACAACGGTTACACCACCGGTATGTTCGGTAAATGGGCCGGAGGTTATGAGGGTTCCGTATCGACACCCAAGACCCGCGGTATAGACGAGTATTATGGTTATATCTGTCAGTTCCAGGCTCATCTCTATTATCCGAATTTCATGAACCGCTATAGCAAGTCGGCGGGTGACGAAGACGTAATCCGTATCGAGCTGACAGAAAACACAAAATATCCCATGAGCGGCGCGGATTATCGCAAGCGTTCCCAGTATACGGCCGACATGATTCACCGGGAGGCCATGAAGTGGCTGGACAAGCAGACGGCCGACCAGCCGTTCTACGGGTTGTTTACTTATACGTTGCCCCATGCCGAGCTTGTGCAGCCAGAAGATTCCATCCTTACGGCTTATAAAGGACATTTCTGTAACGATAAGTCTTTCGGTGGCAATATCGGTTCGCGTTACAACGCCATCGATCATGTGCATGCCCAGTTTGCGGCCATGATAACCCGCTTGGACGCCTATGTGGGTGAGATATTGGCAAAACTGGATGAGAAAGGCTTGTCCGAGAATACGATTGTTATCTTCTCGTCGGATAACGGTCCCCATGAGGAAGGTGGTGCCGATCCCACGTTCTTCAATCGCGACGGCCTGCTGAAAGGGCTGAAGCGTTCCTGTCACGAAGGCGGTATCCGTATTCCGTTTATCGTGAAGTGGCCGGGGCATGTGGAGGCCGGCTCCGTGAACGACCGTCAGATTGTGTTCTACGATATCATGCCCACGTTCTGCGACTTGATAGGTGTGGAGGATTACGTGAAGAAGTACACCAACGAGAAGAAAGAGGTAGATTATTTCGATGGTATTTCTTTTGCTCCTACCTTGTTGGGACGGGAATCCGAGCAGGCTTCCCACGACTATCTGTACTGGGAATTTAACGAGACAAACCAGATTGCCGTGCGCAAGGGCGACTGGAAGTTGATTGTGAAACGGGGTGTCAGTGAATTGTATGATCTGGCGACGGATGTGCACGAAGATACGAACCTTGCATCACAATATCCGGACATTGTGAAGGAGTTGCAGGACATCGTGCGGAAGGAACATACGCCCAGTCAGCATTTCAATGTGACCTTGCCGCAGTAAATTCTTTGCGGATGTCTGTTTCCTCTTTGAAACAATCGGATACCGGATAATAGTGTCATAAAACGGAGAAACACTGAAAAGTTTCTCCGTTTCTTTTGGGTTTGTTGGGCTTTTTGTTTAAATTTGCATAAACCGCAGGGCGTGATGCCCTTCCGGGAGCCGGTATCCGACCGGCGGAATGTAAGTGAAAAACATATTAACCCAAATATTATTTATATGACTTTAATTAAATCAATTTCCGGTATTCGGGGAACAATCGGCGGTAAGGCCGGCGATACCCTCAATCCCCTCGACATCGTAAAATTCACATCGGCTTACGCTACTCTTATCCGTAAGACCACCCGTGTCGAGAGCAACAAAATCGTGGTGGGACGGGATGCGCGCATCTCGGGCGAGATGGTGAAGAATGTCGTATGCGGCACCCTGATGGGTATGGGATTCGATGTGGTGAACATCGGCCTGGCCTCTACGCCTACGACCGAAATAGCTGTGACGATGGAAGGTGCCTGTGGCGGTATCATTTTGACGGCTTCCCACAACCCCCGTATGTGGAACGCTTTGAAACTGCTCAATGAAAAAGGCGAATTCCTGAACAAGGAAGAGGGGAACGAAGTGCTCCGTATCGCAGAGGCCGAGGATTTCGAATATGCGGATGTCGATCATCTGGGCTCCTATCGCGAGGATGACACTTACGACCAGAAGCATATTGACATGGTGAAGAATCTGAAACTGGTGGATGTGGAGGCAATCCGCAAGGCCGGTTTCCGTGTGGCGCTCGACTGCGTGAACTCCGTGGGCGGCATTATTCTGCCCAAATTGCTGGAACAGTTGGGCGTGGCTCAGGTGACGGGCCTGTTTATGGAAGCTACCGGTGATTTCCAGCACAATCCCGAACCTTTGGAGAAGAATCTGACGGATATCAAGACGCTGATGCAGAAAGGCGGCCATGACATCGCTTTCGTGGTGGATCCCGATGTGGACCGTCTGGCTTTGTTCTGTGAGGACGGTACGATGTATGGCGAGGAATACACGCTGGTGACGGTGGCTGACTATATCCTGCAACATACACCGGGCAATACGGTGTCCAATCTCAGTTCCACACGTGCTTTGCGCGACGTGACCCGCAAGTACGGCTGCGAATACAACGCGGCTGCTGTGGGCGAAGTGAACGTGGTGACGAAGATGAAAGATACGCATGCCGTCATCGGTGGCGAGGGCAACGGTGGTGTCATCTATCCGGAGGCACACTGCGGTCGCGACGCACTGGTGGGTATCGCGCTTATTCTTACCTATTTGGCTAAGAAAGGCATGAAGACCAGCGAACTGCGTGCTACTTATCCGCCGTATTTCATCGCGAAGAACCGCATAGATTTGACTCCAGAGACAGATGTGGACGCTATTCTGGCTAAAGTGAAGGATCTGTACAAAGACCAGGAGGTGAATGACATCGACGGTGTGAAGATTGACTTCCCCGACAAGTGGGTACACTTGCGCAAGAGTAACACGGAACCTATCATCCGCGTTTATTCCGAGGCATCCACGATGGAAGCTGCCGATGAACTGGGCAAGCAGATTATGGATGTGGTGTATAGTTTCGCAAAATAATTAAGAACTCAGAGAGAGGGTGTGTCTGCGGTGCCGTGCGCTGTGGCACATCCTCTTTTTGTTCCATACCTTTGAATTTTACAAAAAAGAATGAGAAAACAGACCAATTTGGCCGTATGTTCCGTTTTAGGGCCTATGGCAGCCGTGTTCGGTATTCAGTCGGCGGCGGCCCAGCAGAAACCGTATAACATCGTCTACATCATGACCGACGATCATACGGCACAGATGATGAGTTGCTATGACCGTACTCATGTGGAGACTCCGAATCTGGACCGCATCGCGCAGGATGGAGTGCGTTTCACCAATAGTTTTGTTGCCAATTCGCTTTCCGGTCCCAGCCGCGCGTGCATGCTTACTGGAAAACACAGCCACAAGAACGGTTTTACCAACAACGAGCACGGTATCTTCGATGGTTCCCAGCAGACCATGCCCAAACTGATGAGACAGGCCGGTTATCAGACCGCCCTGATCGGAAAGTGGCATCTGGTGAGCACGCCTACTGGTTTCGACTATTACGAAATCCTGCCTGCACAGGGAGACTATTACAATCCCACGTTCATCGACATGCAAGGGAATCATAAGCGTAACGAAGGCTACGTGACGAATCTCGTTACGGACAAGAGCATCGACTGGATGCAGAATAAGCGCGACAGGGACAAGCCGTTCCTGCTGCTTGTACATCATAAGGCCTGCCACCGTGCCTGGTTGCCGGAACTGAAGTATCTGCATGAATATGAAGACAAGGAGTTTGCTGTTCCCTGTACGTTCAATGATGATTACGAAGGGCGTCCGGCTGCTGCTGCACAGGAGATGAACATCCTGAAACACATGGATATCGTGTATGACACCAAGATGTATGTACCGGGAAAGAAGACACCGCTGACGGATACTTATCTGGGTATGATAGGGCGTATGAATCCGGACGAACGCAAGGTGTATGATGATTTCTACCTGCCGATGAGCGAGAAATTCTACACCAATCCTCCGCAGGGAGAAGAGCTGGCCAAATACAAATACCAGCGCTATATGCGCGACTATGCCAAGGTGGTGAAGAGTTTGGACGACAATGTGGGGCGTCTGCTCGATTATCTCCGTGACAGCGGTCTGCTGGAAAACACACTGGTGGTGTACACGTCCGACCAGGGCTTCTACATGGGGGAGCACGGATGGTTTGACAAGCGCTTCATGTATGAGGAATCGCTCAATACGCCTCTGGTCATGCGCTTGCCGGAAGGATTCACCCGTCGCGGCGACATCGACGAGATGGTACAGAATATCGACTATGCTCCCACGTTCCTGGAGCTGGCCGGAGCCAAGGTGCCGTCCGACATACAGGGGCGTTCCCTGCTGCCCTTGCTCAAGGGAAAGCATCCGCGCAACTGGCGCAAGGGCGTTTACTACCATTATTATGAGTATCCGGCCGAACATATGGTGAAGCGGCATTACGGCGTGCGTGGAAGCCGTTACAAACTGATGCACTTCTATAACGACATCGATCACTGGGAACTTTACGACCTGAAAGAAGATCCGCACGAAATGCACAATCTGTACGGTCAAAAGGGTATGGAAAAAGTGACCCGCAAGATGATGAAACAACTGCACCGGCTGCAGGTGGAATACGACGATTCCATCCGTTTTGTCTACCCGATGAAGGATTAAGCCAGCCGGAATACCGGTTTCCGTGCCAGGGGCTTCTGCCATGAACCGACAGAGGCTTGCGGCCTCCGGATAAGGACCTGACAACATGTGTGGTTATGCGTGTGCCCGCACAGTGTTAAATATGATAAAAAAAGGAGAGGGGCGATGACATCGTTTCTCTCCTTTTGGTAACTTTACAATTCAACTAAAAATATTATACTATGCTGACACAAATTATCAATGCCCGCATACTGACACCCCAGGGGTGGTTAAAAAACGGTTCCGTTATCCTGCGGGATAACAAGATCCTTGAAGTGACGAACTGTGACTTGGCCGTGATTGGTGCCGAGTTGATAGATGCCAGAGGCATGTACGTCGTGCCCGGTGGTGTGGAGATGCATGTGCACGGCGGTGGCGGCCGTGATTTCATGGAGGGTACGGAGGATGCTTTCCGTACGGCCATCGAAGCTCATGCCAAGCACGGAATGACTTCTATCTTCCCGACGCTTTCTTCTTCGACGGTTCCTATGATTACGCAGGCGGTGGAAACCTGTGAAAAGCTGATGAAAGAAAAGGACAGTCCGGTGCTGGGCCTGCATCTGGAGGGGCATTATCTGAACATCAAGAAAGCGGGCGGACAGATGCCCGAGAATATCAAGGATCCCGATCCGAACGAGTATATCCCCATTGTGGAGAACTCTCCGTGTCTGGCCCGCTGGGATGCGGCTCCCGAGTTGCCCGGTGCCATCCAGTTCGGTAAGTATTGTGCGGCCAAAGGCATTCTTCCGTCCATTGCTCACACGCAGGCGGAATACAACGATGTGCTGGCGGCGTTCAAGGCAGGCTTTACGCATGTGACCCATTTCTATAACGCCATGCCGGGCTTCCACAACAAACGGGAATACAAGTACGAGGGTACGGTGGAGAGCGTCTACCTGATAGATGACATGACGGTGGAATGTGTGGCCGACGGTATACATGTGCCTCCCACCATCTTGCGTATGGCGTATAAACTGAAAGGTGTGGAACGTATGGCGCTGATTACGGATGCATTGGCCTGCGCAGCCAGTGACAGTCAGGTGGCTTTCGATCCTCGTGTGGTTATTGAGGACGGGGTGTGCAAACTGTCCGACCGCTCGGCTCTGGCCGGCAGTATCGCCACGACAGACCGTCTGATACGTACGATGGTGCAACAGGCTGAGATTCCGCTGGAAGACGCTTGCCGCATGGTGTCCGAGACGCCAGCCCGCATTATGGGTGTGCTGGACCGCAAGGGTACGTTGCAGGCCGACAAGGACGCCGACATCCTTGTATTGGATGACAAACTGGATATACGCTGTGTATGGCAGATGGGTAAGATTATAGAGAACACGTTGTTTTGAAAGCAACCTTCATACAAATGCCGGCATAAGTAAGCCGGGGCTGTAAATCTGACGGATGCCCGTCGGCGTTTCAACCGAAACGACCGACGGGCATCTTGTTGTTTGTCTATTTCCCCTTTTCCTGTATCCATTGCATGACATTGGCCGGCGGGCGTTCGTTTTTCAGTTCTTCTTTCATGAAATCCATATAAGGAGCGGCGTGCCGGAAGAAGCGATGATATCCCTCGCATAGATAGTTAAGTCCCGGTTCGCCGTCTTTCGTGAAGGCAAATCGGTTTTTAGGGCATTCGCCATGGCAGGCGAACAGAAAATCGCAGTCGCGGCATTGGCGAGGCAGACTGTCACGCTTAGCCTTGCCGAAAGCCTGCTGGCGGGGACTGTACATCATTTCGACAAAAGACTGTTGATACAGATTGCCCAACTTGTATTCGGGAAACACAAAATGGTCGCAACTGTATACATCTCCGTTGAACTCCATGACACCGGCATGACCGCAGGTCTCGTCCATGGAACACAGGCCGGGCTGTACTCCCATCCAGTTGGCCAAAGTGGCGTCGAACAGTTGTACGAATGTGCTACCCACGTCCCGGGTTACCCACTCGTCAAATACGGCACAAAGGAAATCTCCCCATTGCTGCGGAGTGACGGAGAAGTCCGCCAGTGTGGCTTCCGCTCCTTCCTGCGGAGAGGCCAGTATACGTCCGTCCGGATGGCGATAGATGCGTTCCACAACCGGAGTAAACTGGATGTAATGACAACCGATGTCCTTGAAAAAGCGGTAGAAATCGAGCGGATAGTCGGCATTGAAATCATTGACTACCGCCATGGCGTTCCATTCCACCTGATGCTTTTCGAGCAACCGGATGCCTTTCATTACCTGCACGAACGACGGTCTCCCCTGCCGATTGACGCGATACTCATCGTGAAACTCCTGCGGGCCGTCGATGGATACTCCCACCAGCCATTGTTCATCATGCAGAAATCGGCACCATTCGTCGGTGAGCAGGGTACCGTTGGTCTGCAAGGCATTCTCGACGCGTCGGCCACGCGCATATCGTTGTTGCAGCCGGACGGCCTTTTTATAGAAATCCAGCGGACGCATCAGTGTCTCCCCTCCGTGCCATGTAAAGAGTACGTCGGGGCCGGTCTGGCTCTCCATATAGTCCCGGATGTAGCGTTCCAGCAGTTCGTCGCTCATCACATGTCTGGGATTGTCGGTATACAGTTTGCTCTTTTCCGTGTAGTAGCAATAGGTGCAGGCCAGGTTGCAGAGTGAACCGGCCGGTTTGGCCATTACGTACAGCGGTCGGGCGAAAGGGGCGAAAACGGGTTTTTCCATAGAGTTCGTTACATAGTCTTATAAATAAGAACGACGCTCTGGGGCGGCAGGGCGTCGTTCGGGGTGTGGGCTGTTGGGCCCGTCACGTCGGGTTAGAGGACGTCTTTCTCGATGTCCTTGAAATATTTGTAGGTGCCCACGGTCAGCATGTCCGTCGCCGGTTCGTCGCATACGATGATACCGTGCTGGTGCAACTGCAGGGCGCTGATGGTCCACATCTGGGTGATGCTGCCTTCTACGGCATGCTGCAATGCCTGGGCCTTGTTGTGTCCGTTGCACAGAATCAGTACTTCCTTGGCGGCCATCACGGTGCCTACGCCTACGGTCAGTGCGTGGAGAGGCACGTTCTCGGGATCTCCGCCGAAGAAACGAGAATTGGCGATGCGCGTGTCCGTGGTCAGCGTTTTGACGCGTGTGCGGGAGGTGAGGGAAGAGCCCGGCTCGTTGAAAGCGATGTGGCCGTCGGGGCCGATGCCTCCGATAAACAGGTCGATGCCTCCGGCTTCTTCAATCATCTGCTCGTAGCGGGCACATTCAGCTTCCAGATTCTCGGCATTCCCGTTCAGGATATGAATGTTCTCTTTCGGGCAGTCGATATGGTCGAACAGGTTGTGGGCCATGAACGAATGGTAGCTTTCAGGATGTTCCTCGGGCAGTCCGACATATTCGTCCATGTTGAATGTCAGGACGTGGCGGAAACTTACTTTCCCGGCTTTGCAGGCCTCTACCAGTGCCTTGTACATACCGATGGGGGAAGAACCGGTGGGGAGACCCAGGACAAACGGTTTCTCCTGCGTGGGCTGTGCCGCATTGATTTTGTTGATGACATAATCGGCGGCCCATTGTGACAACCGCTCGTAATTCGGTTCGATAATAACTCTCATAATTCGTATTGTTTTGGGTTTAATTGTCACAAAGATAATAATACTTGGGCAAATCTCAAATGTTTGACGCTTTTTTAGACGCTCTTTTGCCTTTTCCCTTTTCTTTCGGGCCCGTTCGGTCTGTTCGGCTTTTGGGGGTGAAAGCGATGTTTCCTGTTTCAGAAGAGAGATTTTGCGGAAATGGAGGATGTGGAATGCTTTTTTTAATATTAAAAATTTGTCTGAACGGGATTCTTTTTCTTAATTTGCATGTAGTAAAGTCCGTCCGTTTAATAGGGTGGGCATGTTGTTAACCTTTTGTGAGGCCTCTGCGGAAGCCGGCACAAATGTATTATATTTAAAGAAGAGAAAAACCTATTTATTACAAACTTACTTAAAATTGAATGGAATGAAAAAAATTACTTTGTTCGTTTATGCTTTGGCGGGCGGTCTTCTGTGGGGAGGCATGACGCTACAGGCACAGCAGCGGGTCCAGATGACGACATCGCGTTCCGCCGGCGGACAGTTGTCGTTCTCTTTGAATAAGAATGCGGCTGTGGAAGTGGACTGGGGAAGTGGTACAGCTGTGGCCTGTACGGCCGATGCTGACGGAGTGATAACGGGTACATTGGCCGGTGGAACGGTAGTGGTGAGCGGAGACTTCTCTTCGCTGGACTGCAGCGAATGCGGCCTGACCGCTTTGGTTATCAAGGAAGCTCCGGGTTTGACCTCTCTGGTCTGCAGTGGCAATATGCTGACTCAGTTGCAGCTGACGTCCAACAAGGCCCTTTCGATACTGGATTGCGGTAACAATCAGTTGGCGTCGCTGACGGCGCCGAAAGCCAGTGCGATGACCTATCTGGATTGTTCCGGAAATGAACTGACAACGTTGTCGCTGACGAATATGTCGCGTTTGGAAACCCTCATCTGTTCGGAAAACAAGCTGGCGGCTCTGACTCCCAAGAATGCTCCGTCCCTGAAAACGCTCTGGTGCGACAATAATGCTATCAGAGTGCTGGCTGTGTCGGACAACTCTCTTGAATCGCTGGTCTGCGCCGACAATGTGCTTACGACATTTACTACGAAGTCGAGCGCCAATACGAAACTGGTGGATGTGTGGATGACCAATACTGGCATAAAGAAACTTGACCTGACCGGTTCCGTTAGATTGCAATCGCTGGATTGCTCGGACCTGGGGCTGACGGAATTGCAGTTGACAAAGCCCGATGGAAATCTCGTGTGCTGCTATCTGAACGGCAATAATTTGAACCTGAACCACATGTTTGCTTCCGCTTTGGTGAGCGGCAATTATCGGACAGACAATCAGGCTCCCTTTGCCTTGTACAATACGAGCAAGACGGAAGTTTCCAAGATAAAAGTAGGGGAGGGAGTGACCTTCGCTGCCATGCCGCACCCCATCGGCAATGACAAGACAACCACGTCTTATGCCTGGTATACGTCAGGGGATGACACCAAGTTGACCAATGGCTCCAAGAAGGACTATACCCGTGTGGCTTCCACCAATACGTTTACGTTCAACAAACCCTTTGAATCTGTATATTGTGCTGTGACGAATGCGGCTGTTTCGGGACTTACGCTGAAGAGCAAGCCGCTGAAGGTGTATGAGGAAGGGACCTCATTGGCCCAGGTGATGCAGAAGAAGGGCTTCCATTTCTCTCTGGAGAGCGATGCCATACTGATGAATGCGGACGAAGATGTCAAGGTGGTGATTTATACCGTCGACGGTAAGGCAGTATGGAGCGGTACGGTAGGCCAGTGGGGCGTACGTGTGCCGTTGAAGAACAAGACGGTATATTTTGTGAATGGAATCAAGGTTATCCTTTAATGAACAACAGATAAAAGAAGAACAATGAAAAAGAACACTATATTATGGGCCGGCGCCGCACTGATGTGTATGGGGGCACTGCCGGTTTCCGCACAGACCTCTGATGTGAATCCTATGATCGTGCTCAGTTCGCAGGAGGCAAAGTTGCAGTATGTCGACACGGCGTTTGTGCTCAAAGTGAAGGCGAACGTGGAATATACGATGGAGGCCCCGGAGGAAGAATGGCTATCCGTGAAGGAAAAGAACGGCCGTGTCTACGTGTCGGTGGCAAAGAACATGACGGACCGCAACCGTACGGCCCAGCTGAAGTTCCGCGAGAACGGAGGCGGACTGGTGCGCACCTATACCGTCACCCAAGACCGCGAGATGGCGGCTTCTCGCCTGCCGAAGCAACCCAATGAGGCCGCGTTGGAGGACGAGTCCGTATTTGTCGACGAATTGTTGTCGGCCCTGAAGCCCGATGTGACGCAGGAGCGTATCGACCAGATGCATTACGACTTCTATCAGATACTGGCACAGAAGATGCTGGACGGAGAGTACGATACGAATTATCGTGTGGCTTCCTACCAGTGCTATACTTCGCCGCAGACGCTGTCGGAAAGGTGGAATGCTCCGGGTAAATTGTACGACCAGCTGGCCGGTGTGACAGGTATCAATATATCGAAAGGTACGAATGCCGTGATCGTTTCCGGCATCCCCAGCGGAGTTAATGTGGAGTTGTGCGTGATGGCCTGGTACGAAGGAAAGGACGGTGGCAGTTTCGACGGAGGAAATCCGCAACCGTTCTATTATCAGTTGAAGAATGGTATGAATGTGTTTGACTATTCCTTTGATTACGACGGACTGGCTTATATACGTTACTATGCTTCGGATCCAAGCCGCTATGAGCCTATCCGGGCCCATTTCGTGAACGCTCAGGTGAACGGCTATCTTTCTCCGGACAAGACCAACGAGGAAATGTATGAGCTTTGCGCCAATGCCAGAAACATCTGTATGGATGTTCTGGGATCGAAGGTGCACTCTATCTGGACGGCACAGGGTCTGCGCGACTATTGCAAGGCGTCCGACAATGTGAGCCTGGGTTATCGCCAGTATATGAATGTGCTCGACTCTCTTATCGCATGGGAACACCGCGTGCTTGGTTTTGAGAAATACAACAGGGTTCCCGACACCCGCACGATGGCATATACCAACTACACGTATTACATGTTCCAGGGCGGTTGGGGCGTTTCTTTCCATCACAATCAGGAACGTCGCGTGCTGAACTGCCGCACGTTGATGTACAACGATGACGATGCCGTGTGGGGACTCAGCCACGAATGGGGACACCAGCATCAGATGAAGCCCTATTTCTGCTGGGCCGGTATGAGTGAGATCACCAACAACTTGAACTCATATTATAATATCATGGCGATGGGATATACCCGCTCTGACAAAATCAATGACTGGAAACCGGCTCGCAAGCATTTCCTGGAGAATGTGGAATATGGTGGTAAGAAGGTTGCAGGGGTTGCAAGTAGCGCCCGTCGTCAGGCTTATCTGCATCGTAGTGAACTGAAGAGTGAGAAACTTCGTGCATTTGCCGAAACGATGGAGGACTCCATCATGACGGCCGTGTATACGAATCCGGCGAAGGCTATTTCGGCCAATGATGTCAGTTCAGGTGAAACGCTTTGTTCGTTTATCATGCTCTACAACTACTTTACTTATGTCAAGGGCTTGACGGATTTTGCTCCCGACTGGTATGAGGCACTTCGTCAGACGGACGATCCGAATGGTTCGCAGATTGAGAAGCAAGGTGGAGTTGACAAGTACGAGTTGATTGCCAGCGCACAGAACGGTAATAAGAACGGAAAGCTGGCTGTCCTGCGGCGCACGTATCCCAATTCCTGCTGGGTGACGGAAGGCTATATTCCGGAGGGGGTTGCTTATTCCCAGAATTCCGTTCCCTCTATCATGAACTTCGTGCGTAAGCTGAGCCGTCTCTGCGGTTACAACCTGTTTCCATATTTCGATCGTTGGGGACATCTCCGTCAGGTGGCCATGCGTATCGGTGACTACGGAAACTTCTGGTATGTAATGACGCCGGAGATGTACAATGAGTTCAAGGCCGATATGGATGCTCTTGTGGAGAGCGGTGAGTTGAAAGCTATGTCGGATGCTATGGTCGAGGAAATATCCAATACGAAGGACTTGTTTGAACTGCAGGGACGTACGCCGAACTCTGCTACGACCCCGCCCGCTATTCCCAACTAAGGAATTGCTGTTGTAAAGAACGGAAAGAATCCTGCATAAAAGCGGCCTGATGCCATGAGCGTCGGGCCGCTTTCTTTTGCGTTCGGGGCGGTCGTATGACTGTATGCGTGAATATTTCCGTACCGTTATCGTTGCGTCGCGTGAATAACTGTTGCGGCGGTTGTATGATAACTATTGCGACGGTTGTATGATAACTATTGCGACGGTTGTATGATGACTGTTGCGACAGTCGTATGATGACTGTTGCGACAGTCGTATGATGACTGTTGGCACAGTCTTATCATAACTGTTGTTATGGTCTTGTCATAGTAGTCGGGGCGGAAAACGGAAAATGGGAGTATGCTACGTTCGGGCCTACTCCCATTCCCTGTATTATATAAGCCGTGTGGAGCGGCGGAAACGGTGGTTAGTTGACCATAACCTTTTTTCCTTTCAGCAGGTACATGCCGCGCGGCAGACCTTCCACTTCCGTATATCCGGCCGGCAGGCTCAGTTGTCTGATTATCTGTCCGTTCAGATTGTACAAGTCGGTGTTTAGCGGCTGTGCCGTCTTTACGAGAATCTTTCCCCGTCCTCCGGTCAGAATGACTTCTCCTTCTGTTTCAGCATCCCGGATACCAGTTTCTATATTCTCGATATCGTATTGCTGGTCCAGATAAGCCAGCCGGTGGAGAATCCAGTCGGAGATATACTCCAGCTCATCCTTGAAATTCATGCCTTTGCTGTCGTAGCCGTCCCAGCGTTCTATCTCGCGGGTTCCTGCTCCGCCGGCCAGAAAAGCGTCCGTATAGGTAGCGAAACGGTTGATGAGACTGTCTTCCTGGAAAGCACCCAGTCGCAGGCGGGCATACCGCAGTGCCAGTGCTTCGTTCCATCCGTCCGGATTCAGTTCGTGCAGACGTTTGTATAGGGTGTGTTCTCCGTGTTCGTGTGCCCAAAGGAAAGAGATGAAATCCTCTTCCGGGTCGCAGTAATTGGTTGAGCCGTCCCAGCGACGTCCCCACGTTCCGTCCATATCCCAGGGGATGACCGTCAGTTTCGTGTCCGTGTTGATGTTATGCGCGGCCAGATAGAGGTTTTTCCCGTGGTTGTCCGTTGCTTTCATCAGTTCGATGAGCAGGTAATAATCCATCATCACGGGCAGGTCGAAATACTTGCCGACCGATGCCCGGAATGCGTCGTCGGAACCCGCTGCCACCAGATTGACCGCATTATAGAGCGGTGCCCAGTTGATCTGTTCGCCGTCGCCTATATCCGGATATTTCATTTCCCATCCGTCCCACGTATCCGTCGTGTTTGTATAAGAAGACGGAGAGCGGCGTGGGTAGTAGTTTGACCCCGTGGAGTGTCCCATGAAGATGGAATACGACCAGTCCGTGCTTTTATAGAGCACGCCCCGTATTTTGGCTAAGGTGGAAGTGCCATCGTATTTTTTCAGCTTCAACTGTTTGCGGTCGATTTTTTCCGTCATGCAATACAGACCGTTGTAACTGCCGTTCAGCAGCACCTCCACGAACTGTCCCCGTGTGCCGGTCAGGGCGCTCGGTTCCTTTTCCTGGTAGTAGGGGCGTGTGGCATAGCTGTTCCATAAGTCCGTGCTGACGCGGTTGCGCATACGTCCTGCGTCGATGGCCATGGCATCCAGTATCCAGTTGTTGTCGCTGCGGAGACCGAAGAAACTGGCGTCCAGTGGTTCTCCGTTCTCGTCCAGCAGTTTCACGGCGTATGATTTCTTGCTTTTGCTCATGGCCGTGGCTCCCCGCCATTTCAGTCGTGCCTTGTAGAGCGTAGCTTCCTGTCCGTTGGCTTCCGTCACACGGATGTTGCCTTCCTGATAGACGTTGTAGAAGGAACCGTTGATTTCCACGATGGGCAGCTGTGTGCAGATGAACTGGCTTTCAGCGACGACAACATCGCCCTTTTTCGCTTGGAACGTATAGACACGCTCCGCAGTCAGATTGTCAAAGACGGCTGTCGCTCCGTCGGTCAGTTTCCGGTCCTCGAACCAGAGTGAGTAGTTGCCGTTGTCATAGCCGGCGGCCCAGGTGAAATTTGCCGTAGCTTCTCCCTTGCCTTTCTCTATCCATTCTGCGGGCACCGTGTGCATGTAGCGCTTGTTTCCTTCGTCATAGACGGGAGAGATACCGTTGACCTTAAAGGAGGACAGACAAGCGGTCAGGCTGCCGATAGCCGGGGCGGTGGACTCCGTCACTTCGTTGCCTTCGGTGTCGTAGAACACGAATTGTTCGTTTATGCTATAAGAACTGTCAAACTCCTTGTAAGTCCCCACAACTCCCGAGGTGCGGACGTTGAGAACTTCTTCCGGTACGTCCGGCCGGGATATGATGTAGCATTGCACTTTCTCGTTATACGAGATGTCCCATTCGGATTTTGTTCCGTTCTTGTAGCTTGTCAGGGTCACATAACGTTCTTTTTCATCGTATGTGCCGGAATAGGTCATGTATTGTTTGGTCGCGTTGTTGTAGAGGGTGTAGGTACCGTTTCCGGTGGACCGGATGCTCCAGAACAGACTGTTGTCCGTGCTGTTGCCTGTGTAATACATGAGGGTATACGACGAGAAATGCGACGCTCCGGGAGTGACTCCTCCGGATCCGTATTGCAGGCATGCGATGCGGTAGCTTTTGTTTTCCTGAAAAGCAGGTGCCGCCACGGCAGTCAGGGTGCATAAAGATAGAAGCAGACAAGTGTATAACTTTCTCATAGGTGTTCAATTTATATGGTAGCGGGCAAAATTACTAAAAAAGCAGTGAAAAGCCGTTCTCTCCTGTCGTTTTTCTTTGTGTGGAACGAAAAAAGAGGATTCCGCATGTGCGGAACCCTCTTTGTCAGAGAAGAGGACGGACCTCTCCGTTTTTACTTTTTCGCTTCTTAGTCGATAGCTACCACCTTCTTGTTGATGATGTACAGACCCTTCTGCAGGCCTTCTGTAGCTTTGCCGTACTTAACGGCCTGACGAACGCGGATACCGTCGATTGTGTAAACATCAACAATGCTGTTCTGTCTGTCTGCGATAGCATTCTGGATAGCATCGATCAGATCACCTGTGATCTTGACTTCGATGTCATCGTCGTTTGCTGTGCCGGAGATCAAAGACTTGTTGATGTATGCCTTGTTGGCACCGATGTTAGTCTTTTCTGCCAGCGGAGCTACTGCATTCTCGCCTTCTACCACCTTGAATACGCCATAGCCGGCATCCACTGTACCCTTGTTGTTCCAGAAGCGGCCGATCAGACCGTTCTCTGTCAACGGAGCAGTGATAAAGTCGCTGTTGACGAGGATTGTCACGTATGTGGAATCCTTGCTGGTTGCAGTTGCAGGCTGTACATAGTCGTTAGGATCTGTGATGTCGCCAGCCATGTAGATAATCGGCTTACCGGCTTCCAGTTCAACTTCTTCCTGACCTTCTTCTGACAGGAACAGAGAGGTGCCGTCTTCGCTGATAGCTGAGATGCTGTATGCAACCAGACCTTCACCGTTGAGAGTCGTAGAGAACGGATAGCAAGCGGTCTGCAACTGACCCTTGGCAACAGCTATGTTGTAAGGCAGTTCTTCGTCATCGTAGAATTCCTCTTCGGGGATGAATTCCCAGCTTGCACCTGAGTTGTCGGCCAGAGCCGTCTTGTCTGCATTCAGCACAGGGATACCCTTGCTTGTCCAGTATACCAGTACCTTTCCGTCAGTCTGTGCGTGCAGGATGTTGCAACCGTTGAAGCTTGCGTTCTGGCTATAGATAGCCGTGCCGTCCAATTCAGTTCCTATGGCTGCGTATGCTGCGTAACCGACGCTTTCAATCGTGAAGAATACCGGGTTCAGCGTAGTGATGGCATAGTTGCGTGTGCCGAAGCCTCCGATGAACATGTTGGTAGCCTTGTTCTGCAGAGCATAGACACCTTCTTTGCCTTCAACCGGAACCAGACGCCACAAGAACTGGCTGTCTTCCTGACCGTCTTGTTCACCGTACAGGATGGTACCGCCTTCAACGCCTTCGTCCACACCCTTGGCTGTATATACCTCGCCGGTGCGTGCTGCAGGCTGCAGTTCGGGTACACCGTTCACTTCATAGAATGTCTGGCAGTGACGGATGCGGTACCATGTGTTGAGGTCGAAGCCGAAGATAGAGCCCTTGGCTGCGTTCAAAGCGTCTCTCAACATAGTGACCATATCCTTCAGGCCTTGTGCAGTCTGTCCGATAGTCTCATCGTAGTAAGCCTGTGCCACTTCGATAGCGCCTTCCAGTGTGGCTTGCGTTTCCATCGGATACTTACCCGGCTGTTTGTCCTCTTCGTCTTCTACTTCGATGATACCTGCTGCGAATGCTTCAGCTTCGCTCAGGAGAGCACCCAGTTCCGTCGGGTCGGCCAGACCGCCTTCGACGAAGGCCTGCAGGGCAGCTCTCAGGGCGTCGATGTCGGCCTGAGTAGGAATCACTACTTTCAATGCCTGTTTCAAAGCTTCTTCGAAAGCGGTACCTACTTCTCCCAGACCTGCCATCTGGCTTGTTTCGTCCAGTTCGGCGTTGAAGATCTGGAACTCGGCCATCGTGAAGAACGGATACGTCTTACCGCCTACGTTGATGCCTGCACCGTTGTTTGTCTTCGTTACCTCGAAGCGCAGGTACTGGTATTCGCCCAAGAGGGGATAACCTGCGCTGGTGAAAGGCAGTTCTGCATCATCCTCAGGTCTAACATTGCTTGAGGGCAGATCGGTGATCGTACGCAGTTTTTCCCAGCTTGCGGGGTCGTCGATATCCGCGCCGGCAACGGCTCCGTAGAGCACGATTTCCGTCGGACGGTTGAGCAACTGGTTCTGCACGCCGTATGTGTCGGGATTTGACGGGTCGTACTCGGCTTTCGGAGTGTACTTACGCGGTGTTATGCTGAATGCGAACTTGTCGAGCGGTTGCTTCAGGTCGACAGTCAGGTTGTGATAAGCCGCGGGAGCGCCTTCTGCAGCATACCACAGAGAATGGAAGAACGTATGAATGTCATCGTCTATCAGACCGGCCAGACCCTGTCCGTCCGGAGTGCTCGCGAATGCGTTGTGGTCAGCGTTTGAAGAGAGTTGTTCAACTTCCGTGATCAAGCCCTTTGCATCCGCAGCCTTCTTGTAAACAGCAGCGATGTCGTACTTGGACTGAGCTTCAGCCAGCAATTTGTTGAATTCGAGCGTGAGCTTGTTCTGCTCGAGCATTGCGGTGAACTTGGCTTCTTCTTCCGTTGTTACAGGTTCGAAGAACCATGCGGAAGCATTGTTTGACTCGCCGTTCCAGAATACGATGTTGTTACCCGTGCCGGCACCGGCTGAGTGGCCGTTTGCGTGCAAGTCGGCACTGCCGTTGATCTTGATGCGTGCGGAACTTGCGTTGTCGAAGAACGTGATGGTGATGTTGTCCGTCGGTTCTTCGCCCATGCGGTTGACAGGCTGGCTGGTACCGATTGTTGTCGGTGCGATGATGAACAGCGAGTTGCCGATGTTCTGCATCGTGAAACTGTCATTGCCCTGAGATGTGATGCTCCATACCTGGGCGTCGAGTTCTGTGTCGTAGGCAGACCAGTTGGGAGCGGTGCCGTTTGTACCCATGGCATAACGGATACCCTGCAGTTGTTCGAAAGCGGGAAGTGCGCTTACGATACGGTAGAAACCAGTCGTGAGAGGTACGCGGCTGGCAGCCTTGATGGCGGCGTCGGCAGCTCTCAGGCGTGCGATGGCAGCCTGAGCCACTTCAACAGACGGGGCTTCGATAAGCTGGGTCAGGTCGTATACGGCCGCACGTGCTTCTGTATACTCTTCAACGAGAGTTGCCGGATAGCAACCGGGAGCCGTTCCGCCTTTCACGTTCAGTTCGGGCATTTCTGCCAGAGCGTCCTGCAG
Organism: uncultured Paraprevotella sp.; assembly: GCA_947177395.1. Lineage (GTDB taxonomy): Bacteria > Bacteroidota > Bacteroidia > Bacteroidales > Bacteroidaceae > Paraprevotella. Next base: position 44,803 of record CAMWUI010000005.1, on the reverse strand, counting down.
TTCGGCGATTGTGCTTTCGAAAGCCTCAACCTCGTAAGCCGTATACCAAGAAGCATAGTCGGCATAGATTCCCATGAAACCTTGATTACCGGCACCGGCATACGTATTGATGTTGCGGTATTCGTCGTTGACTTTCGACAGAATCATCCAGTCACCGTCTTTCAACACACCGCCTTTGCCTTCGAAGTCGGTCTGTTCGGTTCCCATCAAAGGAGCACCCTGCTTGGTAGGAACGATGATGAAAGACTTGGCTTCGCTCTTGTCGCCCAATGTCAGGTATGTGTCGTCAGCTTCGGGATCGTCCGATCCGTCGATGTAGCGCAGATAGCTGTCTGTTGCCAGGTTTTTCAAATAGAAAGACTGAACGCCTTCCTCGATAACGACGTCGGATGCTTCCAGAATCCACGCCATGCTGTTGCTCTGGGGGTCTCCAGTGCTGGCTACTGTCAACTGGGGAGCTTCGTCACTCGAGGCACACAGCCAGAGGTTGGACTCGGATCCCGATGCATTGTAGGCGATTCGGTTGAAAGCAAGCATCATACCGTCCGCTGGAGCCTGAATGCCCAGCGTGGTCTGCTGCGGATCTTTCTTCTGAATTCGTCCCCACGTTACATTGACACTGCAAAACAACAATGCCAATGAAAGAAATAGGTACAATTTTCTCATTTTGGTTAGTGATTAAGGGTTAAAAAATAGTTTAAAATGTAATTTATGGTAAAGGTAATATATAAATATTGTCTTGAATCCTTTTTTATCGTTAAATTGCCTCTGTTTAGTAATTTTTAACATGATAATAGTGCAGATTCCGGTCGGTTGGTCCGGTGTGCGGCCGAAGGGTTTGGGGAAGGAAACCTTTGGCGGTTGCGAATGAACCGGTGTTTTTTGATTTTATATCCGAAAAACGTAATTGTATTCTATTTTATTACTATCTTTGCTTATAAATAAGGTTGGGAAAATACGTTCTGTTACCTTGAAACTTCAAAAACATTATTATAATTAACCTAAAACTTAATCATTATGGGAAATTCACCTAAAAGTTATGCAGTGCCTCTGGCGTTTGTAGGCCTGTTCTTCTTCTCCATCGGCTTTGCGCTGGGGATTAACTCCTTCCTGATGCCGGTGTTGGAAAACGCCATGAATCTGTCGGCTGTACAGTCGAACCTGTTGCTGGCAGCCACATTCGTACCTTTTCTCCTGTTCGGTATTCCGGCCACAAAATGTATCGAGGCCATCGGTTACAAGAAAACGATGGCTCTTTCGTTTGTCCTGTTTGCAGCGGCTTTCGGATTGTTCATTTTGGCGGTCGACACGCTTTCTATCGTTTGGTTCCTCGTTGCATCGTTTGTTGCCGGTGCGGCCAATGCCGTATTGCAGGCATCGGTGAATCCGTATGTGACGATTCTCGGTCCGTTGGAGAGTGCTGCACAGCGTATCTCCATCATGGGTATCTGCAACAAGTTCGCATGGCCGACCACAACTGTGTTCATCACGCTGGTTATCGGTAAAAGTGTGGATCAGATAGCCATGGGAGATTTGTATACTCCGTTTATGATGATTGCCGGAATTTTTGTGCTGTTGGGTATCATTGCTTTGATGGCTCCGCTGCCGGAAGTGAAAGCTGCCGGTGAGGATGCATCCGATGGAGAAGGAACTTCCGAAGCGTGTGCATATGCAGAAGGCAAGACGTCCATTATGCAGTTCCCCCACCTGTTGCTCGGTACGTTGGCTTTGTTCCTGTATGTTGGTGTAGAGACGATTTCTCTAGCCACGGCGCAAGGCTATGCCGCATCGTTGGGACTGGGCGATTCTTTCACGCTGTTGGGCATGAATATACAATACGGTTATATCCCTTCGTTCGGAATGATTGCGGGTTATATTGTGGGCGCCACTTGTATACCACGTTATCTGAGTCAGGCTGCGGCCATGAAACTTTGTGCCGTCATTGCCATTATCGGTTCGGTGCTGGTGGCTGTGACGCCTGCTGAAATGTCGGTTTACTATATCTTCCTGATGGCATTGGGATGTTCATTGATGTGGCCCGCTCTGTGGCCGTTGGCTATGGCTGATTTGGGTAAATTTACAAAGGCCGGTTCTTCGTTGCTTACGATGGCTATTGCCGGTGGAGCTGTGATGCCGCTGGTTCGCGGTTATATTCAGGATGTCGCCGGTTTCCAGAACAGCTACTGGATATGTCTGCCTTGCTTCCTGTTTATCCTGTATTACGGTCTGGCCGGATATAAGATTCGCAAGTAAGAAAAAAAGCGTGTTCGCGCGCGCGTACGCGTATATATAAAATAGGTATAAGCATCCTGTTTCGTCGTAGGGCGAGCCGGGTGCTTATACCTTTTTAATCTCAGGGGCTTTTCAAAATCGTGCATAATCTTTATCTTTGCTTCCGGAAAATGAGTAAGACCGTATGAAAGTACCCGGTTTCTGGATTTGGTTGAAACGTTTCCGCCATCGCAAAGGCTATGGCGTGCATTCGCCTTTTGCATTCGACTTTATTACCGGTGTTGTCTATGAAACAGGTCTGTATTATGCCTATCGGCCGCTGGAACAACGGTATGGAGGCCGGGGTATTTCGTGTAGGGTGAGGAAAAATCGGCGACTGCTGTTCCGGGTAGTCAATTATGCACGGCCGGATCGTATTGACATTCTGGGAGCATCCGAAGCGGAGGTCGCCTGGTTGTCGGCCGCCCGCAGTTGTCCCGTATGTACTGCGGTGGCGGATGAACCTGCTTTGGCTGGCGGGAAAGCTGGTTTTTTCTATGTGGACCTGGAAGGAACGGAGCAGGGGGAACAGGTTTTCGAGGCCTGGCTTCCGGTTGCTTCGTCTCGGTCGGTATACATGGTTAAAGGTATTCATGCTTCTGCTGTTCGCCGGGTGTGGTGGAAACGGATGCAGCAGCATCCGCTGACAGGTATCACATTCGATCTTTATGACTTCGGTATCGTATTTTTCAACCGTGATATGTATAAACAACATTACATCGTGAATTATTAAATCTCCAGATACTATGAAAAAAAGCAATGTGTATACCCGTACCGGCGATGGCGGCACCACCAGTCTGGTGGGGGGTGTCCGGGTTCCGAAGGACCATATCCGTATTGAGGCTTACGGAACAGTGGATGAACTGAATGCCCATTTGGGGCTGCTTGCGGCCATGATGCCCGAGGGAATTCATCGGGAAAGAGTGGAGTGTGTTCAGTCCGACTTGTTTACTTTGGGAGCCGTACTGGCTACAGAGGAAGAGTCTGGCAGACACGTAACTTCGCCGCTTGGCGAGGCGGATGTAGAACGTCTGGAGCGGGCTATCGACGAGACAGAAGAGGGACTGCCTGCATGGCGGGGGTTTATTTTGCCCGGAGGCAGTCCGGCTGCAGCGCAGTGTCATGTCTGTCGCACGGTTTGCCGCAGGGCGGAACGTCGCATTCATACGTTGTATGCCACCGTGGAAGCCGACAGGCTGGTGGTGGCCTATATGAACCGTTTATCTGATTATCTGTTTGTTCTGGCACGTAAACTTAACTTTATGGCGGCTGTGGATGAAATTATCTGGCGCAAATGTTGATGATAGAGAAAATAATATTATTTTTGCGCCCGATACAGCCCGCAAGAGCGGACGTAAGTCCCTATTTTTAATGATAAACGCGAAAAATTATGTATTGGACTTTGGAATTGGCTTCTAAGCTGGAGGATGCTCCCTGGCCGGCAACTAAGGATGAACTGATTGACTATGCCACTCGTTCCGGTGCTCCTTTGGAAGTGATAGAAAACTTGCAGGAAATGGAAGACGAGGGAGAAATCTACGAGACCATCGAAGATGTATGGCCTGATTATCCTACGAAAGAAGATTTTCTGTTCAACGAAGACGAGTATTGATAATCGGCATTGACAATGGCCCGTAGTGGAAGAACGACGGTTGTCCATTGTTGGTTGGCATGCGGATAACGCAACGGTTGACACACGAATGCGACATTGTTACGATGTATGTGTTTCGGTTGTGTCAGTCTGTGTTGTTTGTATGTCATTGTATTCGTTGTTGTGTGGCCGGACAATAAAACAGGATCGGTGAAACAATAAAAAGATTCGTCCGGCAGTTACTTATGAGAGGAGAGATGATATTTATCCGGTGAGAAAAGACATAAAGAAACGGTTTCTGTTATTATGGATCGGGCTGTCGGGAGTACTTCCGCTTGCAGCGCAATATGACGCGTCTTTTTCCAATTATTGGGCATTGCCGGCGTATTATAATCCTGCGGCCAGTGGGTTGAGCGGGCAGTTGGATGTCCGTGCGGCGTATGGCATGCAGATGATGGGGTTCGAGAATGCTCCTTCCGTGATGTTTGCCGGTGTGGATCTGCCCTTGTTCTTTTTCGGACCGAAACATGGAGCCGGTGCCGGTTTTCTGAATGATGAAATCGGTCTTTTTTCCCATAAGAAATTTTACGTTCAGTACGCCTTTCATCAGAAATTATGGGGCGGCCGTATCAGCGGAGGATTACGTGCGGGATTTCTGAGTGAGACATTCGACGGAACAAAAGCGGACTTGGAAGAGAGCAGCGATCCCGCAATTCCTACATCCTCGGTGACAGGCTCAGGGTTTGACCTGGACTTTGGTGTCCGTTATACTCATAAGGCATGGTTTGCGGGGTTTAGCATGATGCACTGTACTTCGCCGACGGTGGAGTTGGGAGATGAAAAAGTAAATGAATTGTCCATTGTCCCCGTGTTTTATTTGACGGGAGGATACAATATTAGGTTAAAAAGTCCGTTTTATACCATACATACGAATGCCATGGTGCGTACCGATGGCGTGGCGTGGCGCGGGGATGTTACGGCGCGGCTGGCGTACAACGGAAACAAGTATCATCTGTATGGAGGAGCATCTTACAGTCCTCTGAATTCAGTGACATTTCTGGTCGGGTGTGATTTTCATGGAGTCAACATCGGTTACTCGTATGAACTCTATACGGCTGGCATCGGGGCTGCAAACGGCAGTCACGAATTGGTCCTTAGCTACCAGACAGATTTGGATCTGTTTAAAAAAGGAAAGAATAAACATAAAAGCGTAAGAATACTATAATGAATATGAAAGCAATATGGATGGCGGCCTGTCTGGTGTCGTGTATGGCGGTAGGGGCCTGTCTGGGTCCCGGTTCTTCGTCTTCGTCGGCGGCCGGCGGCGAATTGACGGGTGTGCGTGGCATGTCGTACAGTGAACCGACACCTTATGGAATGGTCGCCGTGAAAGCAGGTTCCCTGAAAGTTGGTCTGGAGGATGCCGATACGCTTTGGGGTATGACGTTTCCCTCCCGGGAAGTGTCTGTAGACGGTTTCTGGATGGATGAGACGGAAGTCACCAATGCTGAATACCGGCAGTTTGTATTGTGGGTACGGGACTCTATCATCCGCGAACGTCTGGCCGATCCTGCCTATGGGGGCGATGAGACATATAAGATTGAAACAGACAAATACGGGGAGCCGGTGACGCCCCATTTGAACTGGAGCAAGCCTATTCCCTGGCGCAAGCCTAACGAGGATGAACTGCGTGCCATTGAAAGCGTCTATACGACGCATCCCATCGACGGAACCCGTATGCTGGATATCTCACAATTGAATTATCGGTATGAAGTGTTTAATTATGCGGCTGCGGCTTTGCGCCGCCATCGGTTGGATGCCCAAGAGCGGGATTTGAATACCGATCATGTCGTGGATCAGAATCAGGTGGTGATGATTTCCAAGGACACCGCTTATGTGGATGACGATGGACGCATTGTCCGACAGACCATTACGCGTCCTTTGTCGAGCCTGTACGACTTTTTGGATACATATATAGTGAATGTCTATCCAGATACGACCTGTTGGGTGAATGATTTTGCGAACGCGGAGAACGAGCGCTATATGAAACTTTATTTTTCCAACCCGGCTTATGATGATTATCCGGTGGTGGGTGTTACCTGGGAACAGGCCAATGCATTCTGTAACTGGCGCACGGACTTTCTCTTACGGGGATTGGGCGGGGCGGCCCGGCAGATACAGCGTTACCGTCTGCCGACAGAAATAGAATGGGAGTTCGCGGCCCGTGGCAAAGAAGGCAACCCTTTTCCCTGGGAGAGTACGGATGTGAAAAGCGACAAGGGTTGTTTCTACGCTAATTTCAAGCCTGACCGGGGCAATTATACGAAAGACGGTAATTTGATTACTTCGAAGGTGGGTATTTATTCAGCCAATTCCAACGGATTGTACGATATGGCCGGTAATGTGGCCGAATGGACCAGTACCGTCTATACGGAAGCAGGGGTGCAGAGTATGAGTGACATGAACCCGGAACTGCGTTACAACGCAGCTAAGGAAGATCCGTACCGCCTGAAGAAGAAGTCCGTGCGCGGCGGTTCCTGGAAAGATCCCGAGACGATGATTCGTTCGGCATGGCGTTCGTATGAATATCAGAATCACCCCCGGTCGTATATCGGCTTCCGTTGCGTACGTTCGATGGTGGGTACAACAGGTAAACGTAAAAAATAAACAGCATAATTATGGCAAACAATAATAAAAAAGGTATGGTGGCCCGTCTGCAACGGTGGATGGATTCAGTGGCCGGACAGACATTTCTCAACTATGCATACAGTTGGGGAGCCGCAGTCGTGATTTTAGGAACGCTTTTTAAACTGACGCATATCAGCGGAGCTGACATCATGTTGTTTGTGGGTATGGGTACGGAGGTATTTGTGTTTTTCATCTCCGGTTTCGACCGACCTTCCGGTCTTAAAGAAGAAGAGGAAGCCGCGGATGCAGAAGTACATGAGCAACCCGTGGTAACGGGCGGGGCTGCGCAAGGCGGGGCTACGGTGATAGTAGGCGGTGGGTTCCAGCCTACCGAAACCGGTGTAGCCGGACAACCGGGCGGAGCGGTTGTGGCCGGTCCGATAGATTTGAGTGGTCTGGCCGGATTGTCGGCTGCGCAGAATGATATTCTGCGTGCGGCTCAGGAAACGCATAATCCGGAGATGGAAGAGGCTATGCAGGCATACGTCGATCGCCTGAAAGAACTGACACAGGCATTGGGAAAGGTGTCGGAACAGGCATCCCGTCTTTCTTACGACTCTGCGGAAATGGAAAATCTCAACCGGACTCTTACGGGTATCAATACTATTTATGAAATGCAGCTGAGGAGCATCAGTACGCAGATTGGAACCATTGACCAGATCAATGAACAGACCCGCAAGATGGCCAGTCAGATAGAAGAACTGAACAGGGTGTACAGCCGTATGATAGAGGCGCTTACCGTGAATATGCGGAATGCTTCCGGCGGAACCGTGTAAGGTCAGTAACAAGGAGGAAGGCTCAACGATAAAACCAGAATGAGATGGGAGTGAAGAAAACACCGGTTTCGCCCCGGCAGAAAATGATAAACCTGATGTACGTGGTGCTCATGGCCATGTTGGCTTTGAACGTCTCGTCGGATGTGCTTAACGGTTTTTCAGTGGTGGACGATAGCCTGAACCGCACGACGAGCAATGCGGCGCAGACCAACGAAGCCATTTACAAGAATTTCGCGGAGCAGATGAAAACCAATCCGGCCAAGGTGAAACCGTGGTATGACAAGGCACAATATGTGAAGACGATTTCAGATTCGTTGTACAACCTGGCGGAAGCGCTGAAGATAAGTATTGTAAGACATGCCGATGGCAAGGACGGTGACCCGCGCAATATCCGGAATAAGGAGAATCTGGAAGCCGCGTCCCGTACGATGCTGGCTCCGGGAACAGGACGCGGCAAGGAACTGTATGATGCGATAAACACATACCGGGAGGCTATCGTGAAAATGGTCACCAACGGGCAACAGCGGAGTATTATTGAAGATAATCTTAGTACAGGGCTGCCGGAGAAAGGACGTCTGCAAGGCAAGAACTGGCAACAATATATGTTTGAGAATATGCCGGCAGCGGCGGCTGTGACGTTGCTTACCAAACTGCAAAGCGATGTACGTTATGCCGAAGGTGAAGTTCTCCATACGCTGGTATCGAACATCGACGTGAAAGACATTCGTGTGAACCAGTTGAATGCCTACGTGATACCCTCTTCCCGTACAGTGGTGCAGGGGGGGCGTTTCAGTGCACAGATTATCATGGCGGCGGTAGATACGACCAATCGTCCTGCAATTTTTGTGGGCGGTAAGGAGTTGACTTCCGGTAATGGCATGTTTGAGACGGTATGTGGCCGGACTGGAGATTTCACATTGTCCGGATACATAGAGATGCTGGACGGACAAGGGCAGAAGGTGCGTCGTGAATTTTCTCAACCTTATACGGTGGTGGCTCCGGCCGCTACGGTATCAGCGGATATGATGAATGTGCTGTATGCCGGTTACAACAACCCGATGAGCGTGTCGGTGCCGGGCGTTCCGGCCAATAAGATAACGGCGACGATGAACGGAGGAACATTTCAGGCATCGGCTCCCGGTAAATATATAGCGCGTCCGACCGCTGTGGGGAAAGATGCGGTGATAACCGTAAGTGCCAATCTGGAGGGACGTGTACAGCAGATGGGACAGTTTACGTTCCGTGTACGTAAGTTGCCCGATCCGACGGCATATATCGAATATAACGACGGAACGGGTTTGACTCGTTTCCGGGGTGGAAAGTTGTCCAAACAGGTCTTGATGTCCACAGAAGGCATCGGCGCCGCCATTGATGACGGATTGCTGAATATAGGTTTCCGTGTACTCGGTTTTGAAACGGTTTTCTTTGACAACATGGGAAATGCCGTGCCGGAAGTATCCAGCGGAACCGCATTTACAGAACGGCAGAAAACACTTTTTCGGTCCTTGGGACGTGGTAAGCGTTTCTATGTTTCACGCATCCGTGCCGTGGGGCCGGATGGTATAGAACGCACGTTGAACGGGTCTATGGAGGTTATAATCAATTAGTCAATCAGAAGTATAAATATTAGCGAAGCATGAAACGTCTTTTATTTCTTATATGGGGATTCTGCCTGCTGGCGCAGGTTCAGGCACAGCCGCAGAAGCGGCGTGTGCAGGCAAATCCGAACCAGGGAACTGCGCAGGCTGTGACTAACAGCGATCGGGCCGGGTTGTTGTTCCCTACTGCAGCCGCAATTCCTTCCGATGTGGTCTGGCGGCGGGATATTTATCGGCAGCTTGATTTGCTGTCGGATAAGAACGGACCGTTGTATTATCCGGTAGAGCCGTCCGGAGCACAGATGAATCTGTTCACTTATATGTTTCGTTTATTGTTGGCCGGCCGTATCAATGCCTATGAATACAAACTGGACGGAAACGAATCCTTTGTTCCGGCGGCCAAAATAGATATAAAGGAGTTTTTGGAGCGTTATCATATTTATTACGAAGAGAAAGACGGGCACTATCAGGTGAATGTGAGTGATATTCCTTCGGCAGAGGTGACACGCTATTATATCAAGGAAAGTTCTTATTTCGATCAGCGGACGTCTACTTTCCATGCCCGGGTGACAGCCCTGTGTCCGGTGTTGTTGAATCGGGATGAAGAGTTCGGAGGAGAAAGTACTCCTTACCCGTTGTTTTGGCTCAATTACGAAGAGGTGAGTCCTTTTCTGGCCCGTCTGCCTTTGATGGCGAGCAATCTGAACAATGTGACCAATATGACGGCGGATGACTATTTCACACTGAATTGTTACGAGGGCAAGATTTATAAGACCAATAATCTGAGAGGACAGGTGTTGGCGAATTATTGTAAGACCGACAGTGCTTTGGTGAAGGAACAAAAACGGATAGAGGCTGAATTGACCGACTTTGAGAAAAATATCTGGGGAAGAGTGGAGGAAGCTGCCAAAGATTCAGTGGACAGCTTGGCCGTGGTTCCGGAAAAGAAAGTGAAGAGTACGGCTGCCCGCACCGCCCGCACGACCCGTACATCGTTGAGTCGCCGGAGCAGTACCGCTGCGGAGGTCAAAGAAACCAAAGCGAATACAAAAACCAAGAAAAGTTCATCCGGCCCGTCCGCTCCGCGTGTGTCAGTCCGTCGTCAGCGGCGTTGATGATATAAAAAGAGGATGTTTATACTTAATGTATGGAAATATTCCTTATCTTTGCGAGCAGTACACTTTAAAAACAGATGAAATAATGAAAAAGTTATCTACTCTTTTATTGCTGGCAATCGTAATGCTGTGTTCTTTGCCGGCATCGGCTCAGTTCAAGTACGGACTGGAAGCCGGTTTGAACCTGAGTAAAATGTCGATGTCCAAAGATATTGTCAGTTCGGACAACCGGGCCGGTTGGTTTGTGGGGCCGAAAGTGCAGTTTGGTATACCTTTGGCCGGCTTGGCCGTAGACGGTGCCCTTCTGTATTCACAGAAGTATATGGCGTTAGACTCGACTGACGACGGTGTGACGGAGACAAGCCGCAAAACGATGCCCAATATCGAAATTCCGGTAAATCTGAAATGGAATTTTGGTTTCAGCAGTCTTGTGGGTGTTTATCTTGCCACGGGTCCACAGTGGAGTTGGTATTTGGGAGGCAAAAAGATTTCTTTTGATGGAGAGAATATCGGCCTTTTGGAAACATCCAATTTCAGTTGGAATGTAGGTGCCGGTATCAATGCTTTCAAGCATTTGCAGTTGGGAGTGACGTATAACATCGCATGCGGCAAGACCGGTGAGTTGAATGGATTGTGGGATACGGCTGAAAAGATAAAGTTGCGTAACAATACATGGCAGGTGCGTTTGGCTTATATGTTTTAAGTCCCCTGTCGGAGAAAAATGAATGAGGGCCGCCTGGAAAATCCGGGCGGCTTTTTTCATGCATTGCCATAGAATTGTGTTATTTTTGTTGTCGCTAAAAACAGTTCCCTATGAGTGCTTTTGCTGATGTGATAGTACCTTTGCCTTTGTCCGGTCGGTTTACTTATCGGATCCCCGAAGCGTTGGTGGGCAAGGTGGCTGCCGGTTATCGGGTGATTGTGCCTTTCGGTAGCAGAAAATTCTATACGGCCCTGGTAGAGAAAGTTCATACCGAACCATCAGGGGACTATGAGATGAAGGATTTGGTGGAAGTGCTCGACAACCATCCCGTGCTTCTGCCTGGACAGTTGCGTTTCTGGCAATGGCTGGCGGATTATTATATGTGTACGGTGGGCGAGGTATACAAGGCGGCCTTGCCTTCCGGGATGAAGTTGGAAAGCGAGACTGTGGTGACAATAGAGGAGGATTTTGTGGCGGAAAATCCTTTCTCTCCTCGCGAATTACAGGTATGGAACACCATGCTTCGGAAACCTGCGCAGACCATAACCCAAATAGGAAAAGAAAGCGGGCTGAAAAATGTCCTTCCTGTGGTACGTCGGTTGATGGAATGTGGAGCTATAAAAGTGAAGGAAGAGGTAAAACGCAGTTTTCGTCCCAAGACCCGTGCCTATGTGGCGTTGGCGCCTGATTATTTTGACGAAGCCCGTTTGTCGGCGGTGTTTGACGAGTTAAGGAAAGCTCCCAAACAATTGACTTTACTGATGAAGTATGTCGAGATGTCCGGAACTCCTGCGGCGCTGACGTTGCATAATTCCTCTTTGTTGAAAGACGTGCCCCGTGCCGACCTGCTGGAGGCGGCCGGTGCCTCGTCCGCAGTGCTGGCCGGTTTGGTCAGACGGGGCGTGCTGGCTCTTGTGATTCAGGAAGTAGGGCGTCTGGCCGGAGGACTTCCGTTGGCAGTGGTGCCCCTGAATCCGTTGAGTGAAGGGCAACGGCGTGCCTTTGACGACATTGTAGCCTGTTTTTCAGAGAAAGACGTCTGTCTGTTGCACGGGGTAACATCCAGCGGAAAAACGGAAGTGTATATTCATTTGATAAGCAAGATGCTGAAACAGCAGAAGCAAGTGCTTTACCTGTTGCCGGAGATTGTGCTTACCACTCAGTTGACGGAACGTCTGAAACGGGTGTTCGGAGACAAGTTGGGCATCTATCACTCCAAGTATCCGGATGCGGAGCGGGTGGAGATCTGGCAGAAGCAACTGTCGGATACGCCGTATGATATTATCGTGGGAGTCCGTTCTTCCGTGTTCCTGCCGTTTCGGCAACTGGGGCTGGTGATAGTGGACGAAGAGCATGAAGCCACCTATAAGCAGCAGGATCCGGCACCCCGGTATCACGCCCGGAATGCCGCCATCGTGCTGGCTTCCTTTTCCGGTGCCAAGACGTTACTGGGAACCGCCACGCCGAGTCTGGAAAGCTATTACAATGCCTGCACGGGCAAATACGGGCTGGTCACGCTGGGTGAGCGTTTCGGACAGGTGCGGCTTCCGGAAGTGGAGATTGTGGATATAAAGGAACTGCACCGTAAACGCCGGATGACCGGACCTTTTTCCCCGGTACTGCTGGGTGCCATGCAACAGGCGCTTGCCGGAGGGGAACAGGTGATTCTGTTTCAGAACCGCCGGGGGTTTGCTCCGATGCTGGAATGCCATGTGTGCGGATGGGTGCCCAAGTGCAGGAATTGCGATGTCAGTCTTACCTATCACAAAAGGCTCAACCAGCTAACGTGTCACTATTGCGGGTACACCTATTCCGTACCTGCATGTTGTCCGGCTTGCGGATCGGCGGAACTGGACAAGCGAGGGTTCGGGACGGAAAAGATAGAAGATGACATACAGTTGCTTTTTCCCGAAGCGAAAGTAGCTCGTATGGACATGGATACAACCCGTACCCGTCAGGCGTACGAACGGATTATAGCTGACTTTCAGAGCGGCCGTACGGATATCCTTATCGGAACCCAGATGGTGACGAAAGGGTTGGATTTCGGCCGTGTGAGTGTCGTGGGGATATTGAATGCCGACACTCTGCTTAACTATCCCGATTTCCGGAGCTATGAGCGTGCTTTTCAGATGATGACTCAAGTGGCGGGGCGCGCCGGACGGCGAAACCGTCAAGGCCGGGTAATTCTGCAGACGAAGACGCCGGACCTGCCTCTTATAGGACAAGTGGTGGCAAATGATTACGACGCCATGTTCCGTAATCAGATGGAGGAGCGCAATATGTTCCATTATCCTCCTTTCTGCCGGCTGATATGCCTGTATATGAAACACCGGGACGAGCGTGTGCTGGATAGTCTGGCCGTTGAGGCGGCCTCCCGTCTGAGACAGCTGTTCGGCGGGCGGGTGCTGGGTCCCGATATGCCTCCCGTTGCCCGCGTGCAGATGTTCCATATCCGGAAAATATTGCTGAAAGTGGAGACGGACGCGTCTGTCTCACGTGTGCGTGAGGCGCTTGGAGGTGTGATAAACAGTCTGACAGCAGACGAACGATACCGCTCGGCAATAATATACTTTGATGTAGATCCTTTATAAATGCTTCGGTCTATTGTTTCTTCAGTTCCGGATAGCTGATACGGGTGTGATAGATGATTTTAAGTTTTTCTTTAAAGACTTCCTTGGCGGTATGGATGTCGAGGAACGTGATGGGACACTCCTTGAAATTACCATCTTTCACTTGTGTGTCGATGATATTTTCCACCAGGTTCCCGATACTCTCCTCCGTATATTCGGGCAGGCTGCGTGATGCGGCTTCCACGGCGTCCGCCATCATCAGGATGGCCTGCTCCTGTGTGCTCGGATTAGGGCCCGGATAAGTGAACACGGTCTCGTCGACGGGGGAGTCCGGGTGCTGGTTTTTATACGATATATAGAAATATTTCGTTTTCCCTTTGCCGTGATGGGTGGTGATAAATTCCTTAATGACAGCCGGAAGATGATGTTTCTCGGCCAGTTTCAGTCCGTCCCGCACGTGGTTGATGATAATTTTCGCACTGTCGTCATACGATAGTTTGTCGTGCGGATTGACCCCGTTCTGATTTTCGGTGAAGAACGCCGGATTGCAGATTTTGCCGATGTCGTGATACATGGCTCCTGTACGTACAAGCTGGCTTTTTGCGCCAATCTTGTTTGCCACTTCCTCGGCCAGATTGGCCACCTGCATGGAATGTTGTAATGTGCCGGGCGCTACCTCCGACATTTTCCGGAGTATCTCGTTGTTGGTCATGGACAGTTCGATGAGTGTGATGTTTGACGTGACAGCGAACAGTTTTTCGATAACAAACAGAATCGGGTATGTGAAAAGCAACAGGATACCGCTGATTCCGATATAAATATACGTGGCATATTCGATGTGTGACAATTCGTTTTCATGGACCAGTTCCAGTGCCAGATAGAATATGGCGGCCGTGAGTGTGACAATCAGGGCGGATTTGACCATTTGTGCCCGGCGGGACAGTTCGCTCAGGCTGTAGATGGCCGCCATTCCGGCCACACTTTGCGTGGCGATGAATTCGTATGGATATTTAAGTGAGACGGCGCATAACAGGATGATGGCGGAGTGGATAAAGAACGCGGTTCGCGAATCCATGAACATCCGGATGATGATGGGGGCCATGACATAAGGAATCAGATAGACATTGAGCAGGTTGTGCTTTATTAGGGAGGCGGTCAGAATCGGGTAGACGATATACAATGACAGCAGTAGCAGCACGGTGAGTTTCTTGTCCATATAGTCGCGCCGGAACAGGCAGAAATAGGCCATCATACATAGGGTGATGGTGGTCACATACAGAATCTGTCCCAGCAGTCGGCTGGTAGCCTGTGAGTCTGATGCGCCGCGCAGTGTCGATTCTTTCTCAAAAGAAACGATGATATCGTAGTTCCTTGTGTCCACGAGTTCGCCCCGGTCTATGATTTTTTGTCCGCTCAACACCATGCCGGATGCATACGGGACACTGTTTATGAGCTCCTTGCGCAACTGTTCCGACTTTTCCGGGTCGTATTTCAAGTTCGGTGTCAGATATTCATCCAGATTGCATCGCTGGAGTATGTATCTGTTGACCTTCTGCGTGTCGATGACTGTGGTCAGGTATTCGTATGCCTTTTTGTGTGAGAAAATATCTTCCACGGCATGTACGCTTGACTGGTTGTTGGTGAATACCCGTATGTTGCGGATACTGTCTTTTTCCAGAGCCTCATAATCTGCAGGCCTGATAAGTCCGTTCTTGTAGATGGTCTGCAGGCGTGTTTCGATCAGTTGTTTGTAGCCGTGGGGTAGAATGCCCTGTAACTTCCCCTGATAGTCTCTGCGGAATTTTTCAATCTGTTCGTTGCTGGTCCGGGGATTGATTTCGAAATACGGCTCGTAGAAGCGCAACACGCTGTCTTGTTCTCGTTTCAGTATGTCCGTGCTTTTATAGATGGGGAAGTCGAAGGTTGCAATCAATGGACTATGGCGCCACGGACGTCCCAGGTCAAACTGGTATTGCGAACGGTTCTCGCGCGGTAGAAACAGAACGATCAGGAAGATAGCGGTCAGGGTGACGGTACTCAGAAATATGATGTCTTTGAGTGTAAAATCCTTCTTGTGGTTAAATCGGCTCATAATATATAGATGTATGCTATGTGATATAACGTCGGCGAAAATACGAAAAAAATACGGCCTGTTAGAAAAAAAAGTATTATTTTTGCACAAAACATTCAAAATCAGTATATGACAGAAAGAAAGGTAAGAGTCCGTTTTGCTCCCAGTCCCACAGGGGCTTTGCATATCGGCGGGGTGCGTACGGCTTTATATAATTATTTGTTTGCCCGTCAGCACGGAGGAGAACTGATATTCCGTATCGAGGACACTGATTCCACCCGGTTCGTGCCGGGGGCGGAAGAATATATCATCGAGTCTTTCCGGTGGTTGGGCATTGAATTCGATGAAGGAGTGAGTTTCGGCGGAAATCACGGTCCTTACCGTCAGTCGGAACGGCGCGACATTTATAAGAAATATGTGGACCAGTTACTGGCGGACGGCAAGGCTTATGTGGCGTTCGACACACCGGAAGAACTGGATGCGAAGCGGAACGAAGTGAAGAACTTCCAGTATGACGCTTCCACCCGTCTGGGGATGAGGAATTCCCTGTCTTTGTCTGACAGCGAAGTAAAAGCTTTGCTGGATGCCGGCCATCAGTATGTAGTGCGTTTCAAGGTGGAACCCGACGAAGACGTGCACATTGACGATCTGATACGCGGCGATGTGGTTATAAACTCTTCCATTCTGGATGACAAGGTCCTCTATAAGTCTGCCGACCAGTTGCCCACTTACCATCTGGCCAATATTGTGGACGACCATCTGATGGAAGTGACCCACGTGATCCGTGGAGAAGAATGGTTGCCCTCGGCTCCGTTGCATGTGTTGCTCTATCGGGCTTTCGGCTGGGCTGATACGATGCCCCGTTTCGCTCATCTGCCTTTGTTGCTGAAACCGGACGGCAAGGGGAAACTCAGCAAGCGTGACGGCGACCGTCTGGGATTTCCTGTTTTTCCGTTGGAGTGGCACGATCCCAAGACCGGCGAGGTGTCTTCCGGTTATCGGGAGAGCGGTTACCTTCCGGAGGCTGTGCTCAATTTCCTTGCCTTGTTGGGATGGAATCCCGGAACGGAGCAGGAGATTATGTCGCTGGACGAGATGGTACGCCTGTTCGACATAACGAAATGCAGCAAGGCCGGTGCCAGATTCGACTATGTGAAAGGTACGTGGTTCAACCATGAGTATATACTGCAGAAGAGTGACGAGGAAATAGCCCGTCATTTTGAGGTTATTCTGAAAGAGAACGGTTTTGATGAACCGATAGATCGCATTGTGACGGTTGTGGGACTGATGAAAGGACGCGTGAATTTTGTCAAGGAACTGATGCCGCTGTGCCGTTTTTTCTTTGAGGCTCCGGCGGAATATGACGAAAAGACGGTGAAGAAGCGTTGGAAAGAGACTTCGGCCGAAGACATGACCCGGCTGGCCGCCGTGTTGGAGGGGTTGGACGATTTCTCTCTGGAGCATCAGGAAGAAGTGGTGACGAAATGGATCGAGGATAATGGGTTCCACATGGGCAACATCATGAATGCCTGGCGTCTCACGCTGGTGGGCGAAGGCAAGGGTCCCCACATGTTCGACATTTCCGCTTTTCTGGGTAAGGAAGAAACGTTGCGGCGCATGTACCGTGCCATCGAAGTGCTGAAGTGATGTACACCATAGCTTTATACCTGTACATGTTTGCAGTCATCGTGGCGGCTCTCTTCCATAAGAAAGCGCGCCTGATGGTGAAGGGACACTGGAACACGTTCCGTATCCTGCGGGAGCGTATCCGTCCCGGTGAGAAATATGTATGGTTCCATGCGGCTTCGTTGGGAGAGTTCGAACAAGGAAGGCCGCTCATCGAGCGGTTGCGCCGCGAGCAT
Organism: uncultured Paraprevotella sp.; assembly: GCA_947177395.1. GTDB lineage: Bacteria > Bacteroidota > Bacteroidia > Bacteroidales > Bacteroidaceae > Paraprevotella. Next base: position 27,558 of record CAMWUI010000005.1, on the reverse strand, counting down.
CCCGAGTTTAAGATTCTGCTGACATTCTTTTCCCCCTCCGGCTATGAGGTACGCAAGCATTATGCCGGAGCGGACGTGGTGTGTTATCTTCCTTTCGACACGCCGGGCAACGTGCATAGCTTTTTGCGGCTGGCCCGTCCCTGCATGGCTTTCTTCATCAAGTATGAATTCTGGCAAAACTATCTGAAGGCCTGTCACCGTCGGGGTATTCCCGTATACAGCGTGAGCAGTATTTTCCGTCCGGATCAGGTGTTTTTCCGTTGGTACGGCCGCGGTTATGCCCGTGTCTTGGATTGCATCACACATTTCTTCGTACAGAACGAGGCCTCACGGGAATTGCTGGCTACGCTGGGGCTGATGAATGCTTCCGTCGTGGGGGATACGCGGTTTGACCGGGTGATAGACATTTGCAGACAGGCCAGACATCTGCCTCTGATACAGCAGTTCAAGGGAGAGCATGTCGTGTTCGTGGCCGGAAGTTCGTGGCCGCCGGATGAAGACTTGATTATTCCGTATTTCAACAGTCATCCGGAGCTGAAACTGATTATAGCTCCTCACGTTATCGGCGAGAACCATCTGTGCGAAATCGAATCCAAGCTGCAGCGTCCCTCCCTGCGTTATTCCGCCGTGACGGCAGACAATGTAGCCCAGGCCGACTGTCTCATTATCGACTGTTTCGGTCTCTTGTCTTCCATTTACCGTTATGGAGAGATTGCCTATGTGGGCGGTGGTTTCGGTGCCGGCATACACAATGTACCCGAGGCGGCGGTCTATGGCGTTCCGGTGCTGATAGGGCCGAATAACAAGGATTTCCGGGAAGCACAAGATCTGTTGCGTGCCGGAGGGTGTTTTGAGGTAACAGACAAGAAATCGTTTGACGGGACGGTAGACAGACTGTTGACTGACGGGGCATTCCGTCGGCAATGCGGCTCCGTCGGCAAGAATTATATAGAGCAGAATGCCGGAGCGGCAGATGCCGTGTTCCGTGCGGTGGATTTTAAAATATAGTCCACTGTTTTTTAGGCCCAGTGTAGTTGTTTCGTTCCTCTGTTTGTTCTCAAGCTTCGTAATATCATATTTGGGCGTATTTTCATTCAGTGCTGTATTAAGGTCTCATTCAGTGCTTCATTACACCCTCATTCAGTACTGAATGAAGGTGCGACAAAACCAACTTGAAAACATCGACACTCTTCGACTGTTTTCGACACTTGGCACTTACTCCGTTTCGTATATTCCAACTACCCGAAGAGTGTTATTGCAGTTGTAGTAAGGTTGCCATTCCAACTGCGATAATGTAGTCACTCCAACTGAAATGAGTTGTTCATCCCAACTGAAATGGCATCCTTAGGAATACTATCCTTAGGGTGCAACGAATACTATCGTAAGGTGCTAAGGAATACGTTTTTAAGGGTGTAAGGAATACTATCCTTAGGGTGTATGGAATGCATTCGTAAGGAGACAAGAACAGCGTTTCACTACCCTTAGTGAACAGCGTTCCACTCGACAAGTGAACAGCACACGGCTCGACAAGTGAACAGCGTTCCACTTGACAAGTGAACCGCCTGCGGGCGGGAAGTCGCCTGCGGCCGTCTCCGCCCCTCCCTACACACATGTTTGCAAGAAAAGGCTTCAATGGTTCAAACTGTTTGATAGTCAGCGACAAATGGTTCAGCTATCCTTCAGTTTTCCTTCACTTATCCTTCAGTTTTTCCGTTTCCCTACACACATGTTGGCGGAAAAATGTCTCAATGGTTCAAACTGTTTGATTGTCAGCGATAAATGGTTCAGCCATCCTTCAGTTTTTCCGCCCAATGGTTCAGCGGACGGCCGCTGAGGCGCGCCCCAACCGGCAATTCATGAACCATTATTCATTGATTCCCAGTGAGTTTGAATCATTGCTGAACCATTTGTGAACCATTACTTATTGATATTCAGTGAGTCTGAACCATTGAGGCCTTTTCCTGCAAACATGTGTGTAGGAAGAGAAGGAGGGTTGTCGTTCAACGGGCAAATACATGTTCCCCATGGATTTGCTATTGAGCATATTCCCACAGAAGAATCCTCCGGGAATAGGTTAAAAAAGGGAATAGAAATAAAAAAACAAAACTGCACCCTTGAAAGTCAGGTGTAAGACTCTCGGGGTGCAGTTCGGTAGAGGCGGAACTCCTTTTTATTGTATCGTTTGTTCCGGTTCGGGGGCCTTCCGCCCCTCATTGTATTCCTCCGACGTGGTGCAGTAGCACGTGTTTCCAGGGTGACTGTCAGCCTCGCGGAACCAGTCAGAGTACATTACGTAATGCTGTGCGTATCCCTGATTCAGTTCTTTGGCCTGTTCCGGATCAACTTTTTTGATAAATTTGGCCGGAACACCGCCCCAGAGTTCACCGTCACCGATTACCGTGTTTTTCAGGACCAGCGCTCCGGCTGCCACGATGGCGCCCTGTCCCACTACGGCGTGGTCCAGTATGGTGGAACCCATGCCGATGAGCGCGCCGCTCTTGATCTCGCAGCCGTGCAGTGTGACGTTATGTCCTACGGTTACGTCGTCGCCAATGATGATGGGGGCTTTCTGATACAAGGTGTGAAGACAGGAACCGTCCTGAATGTTGACGCGGTCCCCCATCTTGATGTAATGTACGTCGCCACGTATGACGGCATTGAACCACACCGTACAGTCGTCACCCATCGTGACATCGCCGATGATGGCCGCTCCTTCGGAGAAGTAGCAGTGTTTACCGAATTTAGGGGTCATCCCCTTGAGTGATTTGATAAGTGCCATATAGGATAAATGGTTAGTTATGAATTTCTTTTGTTGCCTCGGCCAGCCACCGACGGTGTTCCTCGTCGAGCAGCGGTGACAGGCGTTCGTATACCGTGCGGTGGTAGTTGTTCAGCCAGTCCGTCTCGTCCTTGTCCAGCATCCCCGTGTCGACGGGGGCGGTATCGATGGGGCAGAGCGTGAGCGGTTCGAATTGCAGGAATGTGCCGAACTCCCCTTGCATGTAGGGCACAATGAGCTGCGTGTTCTCTATCCGCACGCCGTGCTTGCCGGCTTTGTAGATACCCGGTTCGTTGGTTACGGTCATGCCGGGCCGCAGGGGGGCGGGCATGTAGTTCATCCGTATCTGGTGGGGGCCTTCGTGTACGTTCATGTATGAACCGACGCCGTGCCCTGTGCCATGGAGGTAGTTCAGTGCCTCCTGCCACATGTCATACCGTGCGCAGATGTCCAGTTGTGTGCCGCTGCTGCCTTCGGGGAATTTTGCCCGTGCCAGGCGGATATGTCCTTTCAGCACCAGGGTGTAGTCGTGGCGTTCCTCTTCTGTCACCGGGCCGAGAGCGATGGTACGCGTGATATCTGTAGTTCCGTCCTTGTACTGAGCTCCGGAATCGAGCAAGAGCAGACCTTCCGGTTTCAGTTCGACGTCCGTTTCGGGCGTTGCCTCGTAGTGCACGATGGCGCCGTGGGCGGCATAGCCGGCGATGGTGTCGAAACTGATGTCGCGGTAGAGCGGCTGTTCGGCGCGCAGGGCTGTCAGTTTGCGGTCGATGCTTATTTCCGTCTGTCCGCCGGCGGCAACGGCAGGTTTCAGCCATTTCAGGAATTTCACCATTGCTACTCCGTCGCGTTCCATGGCACGGCGGTAGCCTTCTATCTCCGTCTGGTTCTTGACTGCTTTCAGCATGGCGACGGGAGATTCTCCTTCTTTCACTCCACACCCTTCCGGCAGGCTGTGATAGAGTTTCAGGTTGGTGGTTGAACGGTCGTACAGGATGTATCCGCCGCCGAATGCCCGCAGGTCCTCGGTGATTTCCCCGTATGCCCGGATGTTGATGCGGTTTTCCTTCAGATATGTTTCTACGGATGGTGTCAGTTTGGCCTTATTAATATATAAGGTACAATCCCCGGCGGTGATGAAAAGGTAAGAGACGAATACTGGATTGCAATGAACGTCCGTTCCGCGCAGATTGAGGGTCCATGCGATTTCGTCCAGTTGCGATACGATAAGTCCTTCGGCTTTTTGCTGTTTCAATGCGTTGCGGATGTCTGTCAGTTTTTCGGTCACACTTCTTCCTGCCAGCTCCATGGAATGTATTTCGATAGGGTTGTCCGGAAGGGCGGGACGGTCGGTCCATAATTCGCCGACGGGATCCAGTCCGGTTTCCAGACGGATGCCGGCAGCGTGCAGTTCCTGTTTCGTCCGGCAGACACTGTCGATGGAGTTGACCCATGCGTCCATTCCTACGGTACACCCTTCGGTCAATACCGTGGCCAGCCATTGTGTGACGGTCGGGGTCTCCGGCAGTTTGTCCTTCATAAGACGGAACGGAGTACCCTCGGTCTGTTCTGCGGCGGCAAGGAAATAGCGGGAGTCGGTCCATAGTGCGGCGTCATCGAGGGTGACAACGGCAGTGCCGGCCGAGCCGTTGAAGCCCGAAATCCATTCGCGACTCTTCCAGTAATCGGGAATATATTCACCCGAATGCGGGTCGGTGCTCGGAAATATAAATGCGTCCAGTCCGTGCGCTTTCATATAGCTGCGGAGAGCGCGGACTCTTTGTGTGATAAATTCTTTCATACATAATCTTTTAAGTACAGGCAAATTTACGATTATATTCGGCTGCGGGAAACAAAATCTCCGGAAAAAACGGTTTGCGTTTGTATATCAGGGAAAAATATTGCCGCTCCCTTGCCGGAAACATGGATGGTGCGGGTCTACATACAGTTCTGTTGCTTTCTGTATTCCTGGGGAGTGATGCCGAGAGTGCATTTGAATACGCGTACGAAGTAAGAACTGTCGGTGTATCCCAGCGTAAAGGCGATGTTTTTTATAGACATGTTGGTCGTAAAGAGGAGATGCTGGGATTTCTCCATGCGTTTCCGGGTGATGTATTGCATGGGGGTGGTGCCGGTGATGTTTTTGAAAATCCGTATGAAGTGTTCCGGTGAGAGGCAGGCTTCGGAGGCCAGTTCCCTTATGGAGATGTGGTCGGAAAGATGCTCCATGACGTAGTGTGTGGCTTTTGTGATACGGGCGTCGTGAGACATGGCTTTTGCGCTGGCCTTCTGAATGAAGCGTGAAAACAGTTGGTAGATGATACCCCGTGACTCTATCTTTAATTCGTCTGAAAGCATTTTGCTTTGCAGAGTATTCTGAACCAAAGTCCTGCTGTTGTCGTATGTGCTGGGATCGGATGCAGGTATCGGCATGGCCGGGTTGAGCCGGACGAGGCGTTCGAAAAGATACTCATCATTGGGTTGCATGGATACTTCGAACGGGAAATCATATTCTTCGAAGATATCGTTGCCTGCGGTACCCTCTTCATAAACGTGGATGTAGTAATGGATGAAATGGCTGGTGCAAACGGTGGAATGGGCAGTGAAGGGCGGTATCAGATATAGATGCAAGGGGCAAAGGCGGTGGGTTTGCCCGCCGATTACCAATGCAGCTTCACCCTGTACGATATAGTAGATTCGTGCGAAAGGGCTGCAAATGTTCTGCCAGTTCCAGTCGGAGTCGTGAACGGCTTTCCCTACATTGAGGATCAGCGGATGAAAAGAGTCGATGTCCATAGATGGGGCAAATATATATGAAAAAAGCGTAATTCTGTATCCGGAATGTGATTATCTTGGTGCAGAGGCATAAAATGGGGGCTTTGTGTGGTACAAAACTGACATGAAAGCATGAAATGTCAATATGGTGCTATATCCTGTCAATATTTTATTATTGTTTTAATAATAAACACAATACCTTTATCCCGCCTAAATATAATCCAAAAAACAACTGACAGAGATGAAAAAAATGATTAGACTTGCAACTGTGGCATGGTGCATGGCGACCGCAGCCAATGCGCAGTTGAACGATGTGCCGTTTGAGGAAGGACGTTTCACTGCTGACTGGAACAGTCTTAACGCATGGGAATGTCCGGAATGGTTTAAAGATGCCAAATTCGGTCTGTGGGCACACTGGGGACCCCAGTGCCAGGCGGAAAGCGGTGACTGGTATGCCCGGTTCATGTATTATAGCAACAATCCCTATGACGAACACCGGGGTGTGCATTTCAATCCTTCGGAATACGGTCTGAAGGAATTCTGTCGCGACTGGGTGGCGGAAAAGTGGAATCCGGATGCCATTGTGAAAAAGTATGCGGACATCGGCTGCAAGTATTTCATGGCGTTGGGGAATCATCATGATAATTTTGATCTTTGGGACAGTCCGTATCAGGAGTGGAACTCTGTCAACTTGGGGCCTAAGCGCGATCTTGTCGGCGGATGGTCGAAAGCGGCCCGGGCGAACGGGCTGAGGTTCGGTGTCAGCATTCATGCCTCCCATGCATGGACCTGGCTGGAACCCTCTCAGAAATATGACGGCAATCTTACCAAAGAAGAAGGCAAGGGCAAATGGTGGGAGGGATACGACCCTCAGGAACTGTATGCGCAGCGCCATGCTCATTCTGCCGGATGGGAAAACAGCGGGACCATTCACAGCCAGTGGGACTGGGGAAACGGTGCCAGTGTTCCGGATGAGGCATACAGGTTGAAGTTGCAGAACAGATGCCGGCAGGTGGTTAACGATTACAACCCCGATATGATATATTTCGATGATACCGTGCTTCCGTTCTGGGGATGCGACAACCAGTGGGGACAGGATTTCTTGGCGCACTATTATAACCACTCAGCCAATCTGCACGACGGAAGGGCAGAAGTGGTGGTGACCGGAAAAATTCTTCCGGAGGCGCAGAAGGAGGCTATGATGTGGGACGTGGAACGCGGTATTCCGGACCGTCCGCAGGAAAAATACTGGCAGACATGCACCTGTATCGGTGACTGGCATTATAAGAAGAGTATCGGCGGCTATAAAAGTGCGGCTACAGTTGTGCGCATGCTTGTCGATGTGGTGAGTAAGAACGGTAATTTGTTGCTTTCTATTCCGTTGAATGCTGACGGTGAGTACGATTCAAGAGAGCTTGCGGTGCTCGATGGTATCGGGGCATGGATGAAAATCAATGGAGAAAGCATATACGGAACCCGTTATTGGGCGGAATGTTTCGGAGAGGGGCCTCTGGCGGAAGCCACAAACGGGATGACAGGCCAGGGTTTTAACGAAGGGCAGAACTATACCAGTGCCGATGTGCGTTACGTGACGAAAGGTTCCGTCGTCTATGCCACCGTCATGGCATGGCCTGCAGCCGGTGAATACACGCTGAAAGCGTTCTCTCCGCTGGCGGAAAGCTACCGTGGCGAAGTGGAGAAGGTGGAGCTTCTCGGATACGGTGAAGTGGACTTCAGGCAGAGGGTCTCCGGAGTGACGGTAGATATTCCGTCTGTTCATCCCAATGAAATAGCTCCGGTCTTCCGCATCCTTTTCAAGAAAGAGGCCCTGAGCCATTCTCAAATCCTTTCAGCAGTCATAGCAGAACTGGAGACTGCATGCAATGCACTCGGGCAGTCGAGCAGCGATGTAAATACGGGGCATTACAGCCGTGTCAAGGTGCAGGCCCTTGCCGATGCCGTCGCAGATGCGAAAACGGTCGACCTGAATGATGAGGATGCCGTGAATGCGGCACTTGGCAAATTGCGCGCTTTGTATCAGGAACTTGAGAAGAACGGATTGAACCGGGGAGGACTGTTCAAAGGAGCCGTTGAAGAGAACCTGACAGGAGAGGTCCTCGTGGAAGGAGATAACTTTTCCGGAACACTCGGCGGTCGTTACGGCAAACTTGACTATTGGATATCGGAGAACTATAGTATAGACAAAGGTAATGAAGGAGTGCGTAGCGGACTTGACAATTATGGAAACAGACGAGGCATTTCTCTGGGTATATGGGACGACAAGGGGGACAACCAAGGCGATCTCACTTGTGCCCGCATCTACCGGAAGGTGACCCTGCATCCCGGAGTGTATTATTTCGGCGCCGCGTACAATTCCCTTTACGGTTGCAATGATATGGCATATATGTTCGTATCAAAAGAAATCTGCTCTACAGATGAACTTCCGGAAAAAAGTATAGCTTGTTATCAGGTTAACACGGCCGAAGAGGGTGAAGACCTCTATGGCTTGTATGTACAGATTGAGGAAGAAGGGGAATACTGTATAGGATGGCAGGCGAATCTGGATAACGGCGGCAACCGGCAGGAGTTCAGGGCAACCAAAGTCGTTTTTTACAGCATAGCGTCGCAGGATCTGCGCCCTACGGCGGAGAAACTTACGGAAAAGGGCTGGAGGAAATTGGACGTGATACCGGAAGATATGGATTTCTCGCAAAAATATTTCGCCCTTGTGGAGCGTGCAAAAGACCTTTCGCTCGTCGCGAGGTCGCATGTTGACAATGGTAAAAACTGGGGCGGCGTATATGTGATGTCTTATGCGGAAAGCGTGGATGCCAATAAAGACCAGAGTGCTGTCTGGGTGGTGGAAGGTTATGATAACGATGGGAATATGACCGTCGGGCAGAAGGCCACGAACTGGATATTCAGCAGTATGATAGAGCAGGATCGCCAGTTCCGTACGGAAGGCTGGAGCAAAGAGGTATGGCAGACATACAGTGACTTTGGCGGTAAGAAGGGAGATAATGACGGCAACCGTAAACTGGCGTATCTCATGCCGGAATATTCGGCTGAAAACGGGTGGATGCTGAAAAATGTCACGTCGGGGGCCTATATCGGCCCGTGGGACAGTGGCGTTTTTGAAGAGGATGAGGAGTTCTCCGCAAACAAGTCAGAAGCGGATGCCGCTCGCTTCGACATTTATGCTATCGACAGGAGCGCATGGATGCAGCAGTATGAAAAACTTGAGAAGGCGACCGTCGAGACACCTATTTCCATTACCTATCTCATCGACAACCCCAGTTTTGAGCGTTACGATGAGACTGGCAAGCCTATAGGTTGGACCGTCGAGGGGGAAGGAAGTATAGAGAAAGGTTATCTTGCCGGTTGCAGCGGAAAGCTGTATATGAACAACTGGCAGAGCAGTGGAAAACTCAGTGACCGTAGCGTGTCGCAGACCATCGGGGCGCTACCGGCCGGCAGTTACCGTCTTATTGTGTATGCCATGTGTGAGAGCAACGGAGCATGGCTTTTTGCCAACGACCACAAGGCCGGCATGAATCATGGAGGACTGGCAGACACTTCATTGCAGTTTGAACTTACGGAACCTGGCGATGTCGTTATCGGCGTTCGCCTGGCCGATTATCAAGGTAACAATTTTAAGTATGACAATATCCGTCTGTACTGCCTTGGTAAAAGCTCCGCCACGGGAATTAGCGATGTTTATGACACGCATGTTTTACAGGACGGCAACATTTACGACCTTGGCGGACGCCGGTTGCCGGATGTTCCGCAGAGGGGATTGTATATCAAAGGGAATAAGAAATATATGGCTGTTCCTTAAACGGAATGACAGCGGAACCTGTCTGTGTGAATCTGTATATCTGTTGGCGGCGATATATGGCTTCACGAAAAATTCAATATTATTTTTCTGCTTTTGGGAAATAAATAGTATCTTTGCCTCTTAAGGATATATACTTTAACTTAAAAATAAAAATAATATGGAATTTCTGACGAATGACAAATTGGTGATTGTCGGTGCAGCCGGTATGATTGGTTCCAACATGGCTCAGACGGCTCTGATGATGGGGCTGACTTCGAACCTGTGCCTTTATGACGTGTTCTCTCCCGAGGGTGTGGCAGAGGAAATGCGTCAGAGCGGTTTTGACGAAGTGAACATTACGGCGACGACTGATGTGGCTGAGGCTTTCAAGGATGCCAAATACATTATTTCTTCCGGCGGTGCTCCCCGCAAGCAGGGTATGACGCGCGAGGATTTGCTGAAAGGCAACTGCGAAATCGCGGAACAGCTGGGCAAGGATATCAAGACTTATTGCCCGGATGTCAAGCATGTGGTGATTATATTCAATCCCGCCGACCTGACCGGACTGGTGACTTTGTTGTACTCCGGTCTGAAGCCTTCTCAGGTGACTACGCTGGCAGGTTTGGATTCAACCCGCTTGCAGAGTGCTCTGGCTAAGAAGTTCGGCGTACAGCAGAGCAAGGTGACCGGTAGTGCCACGTATGGCGGTCACGGCGAGCAGATGGCTGTGTTCGGCAGTGCCGTGAAGATTGACGGTAAACCTTTGACGGACATTATCGGCACTCCTGAATTCAGTGAGCAGGAATGGGAAGACATGAAGGTGGATGTTACGAAAGGCGGTGCCAAGATTATCGAACTGCGTGGCCGCTCTTCGTTCCAGAGCCCTGCGTATATCTCGGTCGAAATGATTCGTGCGGCAATGGGTGGTGAAGCATTCCGTTGGCCGGCAGGTACTTATGTAAAGAATGATAAGTATGACCATATTATGATGGCCATGAAGACAACCTTGGATGCTACCGGTTGCCATTATGAGATGCCGACGGGTACGGCAGAGGAAGTGGCCAAGTTGGATGCAAGCTATGCCCATCTCTGCAAGATGCGCGACGAGTTGGTAACGTTGAACATCGTGCCGGCTGTCAGCGAATGGAGCAAGATCAATCCGAATCTGTAAGCGTATACCTTAATTTATAATAAAATGGGGCGGGAACTTTAAGGAGCAATCCCGTCCCATTTGTCGTATTCAGGGAAGTAACGAATGAATCCGCATGTCGCTGTTTTTATTCGTAAGTTGCTTTTTGTAAGTGAAAAAAGCAACTTATTTATTGTCTAATTCAAAAACAATATGTACTTTTGCGCCGCAATTTGTGAACTTACATTATTAACAATTTATATTATAAAACGCAAAAACAATGATTGTAGTACCTGTAAAAGAAGGCGAGAACATTGAAAGAGCTTTGAAAAAGTTCAAGAGAAAATTTGAAAAGACTGGTGTCGTTAAGGAACTCAGACGCAGACAGCAGTTTGACAAACCCTCTGTGTTGAAGAGACTTGCCAAGGAACGTGCCATCTACGTTCAGAAATTACAACGTATTGAAGAATAATTTAGCGCTTTTTTCTTTGAACAGTTGAAATAATTGGCTATATTCGTTGCCGTAAAGCAATGAGGTTATGCTGAAAAGCTCTTTTCTGGATCATCTTGCCTATGAGAAGAATTATTCTCCCCGTACGGTGAAGGAATATTCAGACGATTTGAAGGCGTTCGAATTGTATTTCAAGGGCATGGAGGATGCGTTAGACTGGAAAACGCTGGATGCCGATGTTATTCGGCAATGGGTTGTGTTCATGATGGAACGGGGAAATTCCGCGTCGACAGTCAGTAGGCGGTTAAGCGCGTTGCGTTCGTTTTACAAGTTTCTTTTAAAGAAAAAACTTATATCGGTAAATCCGGTTTATGGTATAAGGGCGCCCAGAAAACAAAAGGTGTTGCCTGTTTTCTTAAAAGAAAAAGAGATGAACCGATTGTTCGACACGGTGATGTCGGGAACGGATTTTGAAAGTGTTCGCGACCGTTTGATTCTGCTGATGTTCTATATGACAGGGGTGCGCCTTTCGGAACTGATAGGAATGGATGTGTCGGATATCGACTTTTTCATGAATCGGGTGAAGGTGACCGGGAAAAGAAACAAGCAACGCATTATACCGGTCGGAGATGAACTTCTGATGGAATTGGATGCTTATATAAAACTTCGGGCGGTACAGACGGTGGCGACACCGGCGCTTTTCGTAGATGCGAAAGGGCAGAGGCTGACAAAGGCAAAGGTGGAAACACTGACCCGGTATTATCTGGGGATGGTCACGACTTTGCATAAAAGGAGTCCTCACGTACTTCGCCATACGTTTGCGACCTCGATGCTTAATAACCATGCTGCATTGGAGTCTGTCAAAGAGTTGCTCGGGCATGAGAGTCTTTCTACAACGGAGGTGTATACCCATGTGACGTTTGATGAACTGATAAAAGTGTATAACGAAGCCCATCCGCGGGCTAAAAAACGGAGGTGAATATGGAAATTATTGTTCAGTCGATTCATTTTGATGCAACGGAGCAGTTGCATTCATTCATTGAAAAGAAGGTTTCAAAACTGGAAAAAGTAAGCGAAGAAATAAGAAAGGTAGAGGTGTCATTGAAAGTCGTGAAGCCTGAAACGGCCCTTAACAAGGAGGCTTCCGTGAAGTTGTCGGCGACAAATGCTGAACTTTTTGCGGAGAAGGTGTGCGACACGTTTGAAGAAGCAATAGACTTATGTGTGGATGCGTTGCAGAAGCAATTGGCTAAATTAAAGGAAAAGCAGCGTGGCCACTAAAAAAAACTCGGAAAAGTTTTTGAGATTCAAAAAATATATCTAATTTTGCAGTCGTTTCAGGCAGGCTGCTGCTTTGAAGCGGCTGCGAACGCCTCTTTAGCTCAGTTGGCCAGAGCACGTGATTTGTAATCTCGGGGTCGTTGGTTCGAATCCGACAAGAGGCTCAAAAGGATCGGAGGATTCTTGGTGACAGAAGGGCAAATACCAGAGTGGCCAAATGGGGCAGACTGTAAATCTGCTGGCTTACGCCTTCGGTGGTTCGAATCCATCTTTGCCCACAGGATTGAAGTCTTTTTAATCTGACATGCGGAAATAGCTCAGTTGATAGAGCACTAGCCTTCCAAGCTGGGGGTCGCGGGTTTGAGCCCCGTTTTCCGCTCCAATATTGCTGTTATAGCTCAGCGGTAGAGCACTTCCTTGGTAAGGAAGAGGTCCCGAGTTCAAGTCTCGGTAACAGCTCTTCGCTAATAGAGATTATTCATTGATTTTAAAATAAAAAGAGAAAGCTATGGCTAAAGAGAAATTTGAACGTACCAAGCCGCATGTAAACATTGGTACTATCGGTCACGTAGACCACGGTAAGACTACGTTGACGGCTGCTATCACTACTGTGTTGGCAAAGAAGGGTCTTTCAGAGGTTAAGTCATTTGATCAGATTGATAACGCGCCCGAAGAAAAGGAACGTGGTATCACTATTAATACTTCACACGTAGAATACGAAACTGCCAATCGTCACTATGCACACGTTGACTGTCCGGGACATGCCGACTATGTGAAGAACATGGTAACGGGTGCTGCTCAGATGGACGGTGCAATTATCGTGGTTGCTGCTACTGATGGTCCGATGCCTCAGACTCGTGAGCACATCCTGCTGGCTCGTCAGGTAAACGTTCCTCGTCTGGTTGTATTCTTGAACAAATGCGACATGGTTGAGGATGAGGAAATGTTGGAGCTGGTTGAAATGGAAATGGGTGAGTTGTTGGCTGCTTATGATTTCGAGGCTGAGACTCCGATTATCCGTGGTTCTGCTCTGGGTGCATTGAATGGTGTCGCTCAGTGGGAAGACAAGGTTATGGAGCTGATGGATGCTTGTGACTCTTGGATTCAGGAGCCGGTTCGCGACGTTGAAAAGCCTTTCTTGATGCCGGTTGAAGACGTGTTCTCTATTACGGGTCGTGGTACTGTTGCTACTGGTCGTATCGAAACAGGTGTTGTGAAGGTAGGTGACGAAGTTCAGATCTTGGGTCTGGGTGAAGACAAGAAGTCGGTTATCACCGGTGTTGAAATGTTCCGTAAGTTGTTGGATGAAGGTGAAGCTGGTGACAATGTAGGTCTGTTGCTTCGCGGTATCGACAAGAAGGAAATCAAACGCGGTATGGTAATTACTCATCCGGGTTCTATTACTCCTCACTCTGGCTTCAAGGCTTCTATTTATGTTTTGAAGAAAGAAGAAGGTGGTCGTCACACTCCGTTCGGTAACAAATATCGTCCTCAGTTCTATCTGCGTACTATGGACTGTACGGGTGAAATCACTCTGCCGGAAGGAACTGAAATGGTAATGCCGGGTGACAACGTTGAAATCAAGGTTTCTTTGATTTATCCGGTTGCTTTGAACGTAGGTCTGCGTTTCGCTATCCGTGAAGGTGGTCGTACGGTAGGTTCTGGTCAGATTACTGAAGTATTCGACTAATCTTAAATAAAGGAACCCTTCGGGGTTCCTCTTCTTACGGGAATAGCTCAGTTGGTAGAGCACCGGTCTCCAAAACCGGGTGTCGGGAGTTCGAGCCTCTCTTCCCGTGCTAAATCTAAATTGTATGTTTAAGAATATAGTAAACTATTGTAAGGAGTCTTACATAGAACTTGCGCATAAGACCACTTGGCCAAGCTATTCAGAACTTACGAACAGTGCTGTTGTAGTTTTAATTGCTTCCCTACTCATAGCACTGGTTATTTTCGTTATGGACTGGTGTTTTCAGTTTATCATGAATTTTGTTTATTGATACAAAGACATGAAAGATGTGGAAATGAGATGGTACGTGTTGCGTGCCGTCAGTGGGAAAGAGAATAAGGTTAAGGAATATATAGATGCTGAAATCAAGAAAGGCGATTTCGGCAAATATGTGTCTCAGGTTCTTATTCCTACGGAAAAGACAGTTCAGGTGCGTAACGGGAAACGTATTGTCAAGGAGCGTACTCATTTGCCGGGATATGTGTTGGTAGAAGCTATGCTTGTCGGAGAAGTTGCTCCGATGTTGCGGCAGACGCCGAATGTATTGGGCTTTTTGGGTGAATCCAATGCCAATCCTACTCCCTTGCGGCCGGCCGAAGTCAGTCGGATTTTAGGCACGGTTGACGAATTGCAGGATATTCCGGAAGAAATGATTGTTCCGTACAATGTCGGCGAAAGTGTCAAGGTGACCGAAGGTCCGTTCAGCGGATTCTCTGCTGTAATTGAGGAGGTGAATAACGAGAAGAAGAAGATGAAAGTCATGGTCAAAATCTTCGGACGTAAAACTCCGTTGGAATTGGGCTTTATGCAGGTAGAAAAGGAATAAGGCATCTTGTTACGTGCTTATCCTTTTAATATAATTCATATAAATAACAAAGAAAATGGCTAAAGAAGTTGCTGGATTAATCAAATTGCAGATTAAAGGAGGCGCTGCAAATCCATCTCCCCCTGTAGGTCCTGCTTTGGGTTCCAAGGGTATCAATATCATGGATTTCTGTAAAGCATTCAACGCCAGAACGCAGGACAAGGCTGGCAAGGTACTGCCGGTTGTTATCACTTATTATACGGACAAGTCTTACGATTTTATTGTGAAGACTCCCCCTGTGGCTATTCAGCTGATGGAGGTTGCGAAGTTGAAGAGTGGTTCTGCGGAGCCTAACCGTAAAAAAGTAGCCGAGATTACTTGGGAGCAGGTTAGAACGATAGCTCAGGATAAAATGCCTGATTTGAATTGTTTTACTGTTGAAGCTGCAATGACTTTGGTTGCAGGTACAGCAAGAAGTATGGGTATCACTGTAAAAGGGGACTTCCCGGGTAAATAATTAATAAACTTCAATTACAATGAGTAAACTGACAAAAAATCAAAAGTTGGTAGCTGGTAAGATTGAAGCGGGGAAAGCATACTCTTTGAAAGAAGCTTCTGAACTGGTAAAGGAAATAACCACCACCAAGTTCGACGCTTCCGTAGATATCGATGTGCGTTTGGGTGTGGATCCGCGTAAAGCTAACCAAATGGTTAGAGGCGTGGTTTCTCTGCCGAATGGTACGGGTAAGGTCACTCGTGTGCTTTGCTTGTGTACACCCGAAGTAGAAGCTGCTGCCAAAGAAGCAGGTGCCGACTATGTTGGTCTTGATGAATATATTGAGAAGATCAAGGGGGGATGGACTGATGTGGATGTAATCATCACCATGCCTTCTATCATGGGTAAAATCGGTGCTCTGGGTCGTGTGCTGGGTCCTCGTGGCTTGATGCCGAATCCGAAGAGTGGTACTGTGACAATGGATGTTGCTAAGGCTGTTAAAGAGGTAAAGCAAGGTAAGATCGACTTTAAGGTTGACAAGACCGGTATTGTACATACTTCTATCGGCAAGGTTTCTTTCACGGCTGAGCAGATTGCTCAGAATGCAAAGGAATTCATTGCAACGATCATTAAACTGAAGCCTTCGGCTGCAAAGGGTACCTATGTGAAAAGTATCTATCTTTCAAGTACTATGAGTCGCGGTATTAAGGTGGATCCGAAAGCCGTAGAAGAAATCTAAAAAAGGAAAGTATCATGAGAAAGGAAGATAAAGCTACTATTATTGCGCAACTCGGTGAGACGCTGAAAGAGTATGCACATTTCTACTTGGTGGATGCCACCGGTATGAATGCTGCTCGCACGAGTGCTATGAGAAGAAAGTGCTTCCAGTCGGAAGTGAAGATGGTGGTCGTAAAGAACACTTTGCTTCACAAGGCTTTTGAAGTTGCTGAAATAGATTATTCTCCTCTGTATGGCTGTCTGAAAGGCACCACGGCTGTTTTGTTCTGCAATACAGCTAATGTTCCTGCTAAGATGCTGAAGGAATTCGCTAAGGACGGAATGCCTGCATTGAAGGCTGCTTATGCCGAGGAAAGTTTCTATGTCGGTGCGGATCAGCTGGATGCCCTGACTGCTATCAAGAGCAAGAACGAAGTCATTGCAGATATCGTTGCTTTGTTGCAATCACCTGCAAAGAATGTTCTTTCTGCTTTGCAATCCGGTGGAAACACCATTCACGGAGTGCTTAAGACACTTGGTGAAAAATCAGAATAATAACCAAATAAGTATTAAACAATTAAATTTAGAATAAAATGGCAGATTTGAAAGCTATTGCTGAAGAATTGGTAAATTTGACAGTTAAAGAAGTAAATGAGTTGGCTACTATCCTGAAGGATGAGTATGGTATCGAACCCGCAGCTGCTGCTGTCGCTGTTGCTGCTCCTGCAGCCGGTGGTGCTGAAGCTGCTGCTGAGAAAGATTCTTTCGATGTAGTATTGAAGAGCGCAGGTGCAGCTAAGTTGGCTGTAGTTAAAGCTGTTAAGGAAGCTTGTGGTCTCGGTCTGAAGGAAGCTAAGGATTTGGTAGACGGTGCTCCCAGCGTATTGAAGGAAGGCATGGCTAAGGCTGACGCTGAGTCTTTGAAGAAGACTTTGGAAGAGGCTGGTGCTGAAATCGAGCTGAAATAAGAAAAGGCCTGTTTTAACAGGTTCGGGTAAAGAATCCTCTGGTAGGGGATTCTTTACCTTTTTGCGTCTATAAAATAATAGGTAATAAATAATATAACTGATGTCATCTAATATAGTAAATCAGAGAGTGAACTTTGCATCTGTCAAGAGTCCGATGCCTTATCCGGATTTCCTGGAGGTGCAGTTGAAGTCTTTCAAGGACTTCCTTCAATTGGATACCCCGCCTGAGTTGCGTCGGAATGACGGTTTGTACAAGGTATTTTCCGAAAACTTCCCGATTGCGGATACACGCAATAATTTTGTGCTTGAGTTTTTGGATTATTATATAGATCCGCCCCGTTATACGATAGAGGAGTGTCTGGAACGTGGACTTACCTATAGTGTGCCGTTGAAGGCAAAGCTTAAATTGTACTGTACAGACCCGGAACATGAGGACTTCGATACCGTTATTCAGGATGTTTTCCTGGGACCGATTCCTTATATGACACCCAACGGGACCTTTGTGATCAACGGTGCCGAGCGTGTGGTTGTATCCCAGTTGCATCGTTCGCCGGGCGTATTCTTCGGCTCAAACATTCATGCCAATGGCACTCAGTTATATTCTGCGCGTATCATTCCTTTCAAGGGTTCTTGGATTGAATTCGCGACGGATATCAATAACGTGATGTATGCGTATATTGACCGTAAGAAGAAGTTACCCGTTACGACATTGCTGCGTGCAATCGGTTTTGAGAATGACAAAGACATTCTCGAGATATTTAATCTGGCCGAAGAAATAAAGGTCAACCGTACCAACCTGAAAAAATGCAAGGGACAGAAACTGGCAGCCCGTGTGTTGAAGAGCTGGGTGGAAGACTTTGTGGATGAAGACACCGGTGAAGTTGTTTCTATCGAACGTAATGAGGTCATTCTGGATCGTGAGACGATTATCGATGACGATGCGATAGAACTGATTATGGACAGTGGTGTTTCCTGTGTCTTGATTCATAAGGAAGATACGAATGTTTCGGATTATTCCATTATTTTCAATACCTTGCAGAAAGATCCGAGTAATTCGGAAAAAGAAGCCGTACTGTATATTTACCGTCAGTTGCGTAATGCGGACCCGGCAGATGATGCCAGTGCCCGTGAGGTTATCAACAATCTGTTCTTCTCGGAGAAACGTTATGACTTGGGCGATGTGGGCCGTTACAGAATCAATCGTAAGTTGAACCTGTCTACGGATATGGATGTCCGGGTGCTGACGAAAGAGGATATCATAGAGATCATAAAATATCTCATCGAGTTGATTAACTCGAAGGCTGCGGTGGACGACATCGACCATTTGAGCAACCGTCGTGTACGCACGGTGGGCGAACAATTGAGCAATCAGTTTGCTATTGGATTGGCCCGTATGAGCCGTACGATACGTGAACGTATGAATGTACGCGACAATGAAGTGTTTACTCCGACGGATCTGATAAATGCAAAGACCATTTCTTCGGTTATAAACTCTTTCTTCGGTACGAATGCTTTGTCTCAGTTCATGGATCAGACCAACCCGTTGGCCGAGGTGACGCATAAGCGTCGTCTTTCTGCATTGGGTCCCGGCGGTTTGTCTCGTGAGCGTGCCGGTTTTGAGGTGCGTGACGTGCACTACACACATTACGGGCGTTTGTGTCCGATTGAGTCGCCGGAAGGTCCGAACATCGGTTTGATTTCGTCTTTGTGCGTATTTGCCAAGATTAATGATCTCGGCTTTATCGAGACCCCCTATCGTAAGGTAAACGACGGTATCGTGGATCTTTCTTTGGAAACCGGTATAGAATATTTGACGGCAGAGGAAGAGGAAGGCAAGATTATCGGTCAGGGTAATGCTCCTTTGAACGATGATGGAACCTTTATTCGTGCAAAAGTGAAGTGTCGCCAGGATGATGATTATCCCGTAGTTCCCCCTGCCGAAGTGAATCTGATGGATGTGGCTCCGCAGCAGATTGCTTCGATTGCGGCTTCGCTGATTCCTTTCTTGGAGCACGACGATGCCCACCGTGCGCTGATGGGTTCGAACATGATGCGCCAGGCTGTTCCTTTGCTTCGTTGCGAGTCTCCGATTGTGGGTACTGGTATTGAAAAGCAGGTGTGCGAGGATTCACGCACGATGATTACGGCAGAAGGCGAAGGTGTCGTTGAATATGTGGATGCCACGACAATCCGTATTCTTTATGACCGTACCGAGGAGGAAGATTTCGTCAGCTTCGAGCCTGCATTGAAGGAATACCGGATACCGAAGTTCCGTCGTACGAACCAGAACATGACGATAGACTTGCGTCCGATCTGTGACAAGGGACAGCGTGTCACTGCCGGTCAGATTCTGACAGAAGGTTATTCTACGGAAAAGGGTGAATTGGCATTGGGTAAAAACCTGTTGGTGGCTTACATGCCCTGGAAGGGATATAACTATGAGGACGCTATCGTGCTGAATGAACGTGTGGTTCGTGAAGACATTCTTACTTCTATTCACGTAGAAGAATTCTCGCTGGAAGTTCGTGAGACGAAACGTGGTGTGGAAGAACTGACAGCCGATATTCCGAATGTGAGCGAGGAAGCCACGAAAGATTTGGACGAGAACGGTATTGTGCGGGTCGGTGCCCGTATCCAGCCGGGCGACATACTTATCGGTAAGATTACTCCGAAAGGAGAAAGCGATCCTTCGCCTGAAGAGAAATTGCTGCGTGCGATATTCGGAGACAAGGCCGGTGACGTGAAAGACGCCTCTTTGAAGGCATCTCCCTCTTTGAACGGTGTGGTCATCGACAAAAAATTGTTCTCCCGTGCCATTAAGACCCGTGCGGCCAAAGCAGCCGACAAACTGCTTATTCCGAAGATCGATGAGGAATTCAACAGTAAGGTGGAAGATCTGAAAGCAATCTTGGTAGACAAGTTGCTGGAACTGACGGCCGGTCTGGTTTCACAAGGTGTGAAAGATTATATGGGTTCCGATGTGATTGCCAAGGGAGCCAAATTTACAGCCTCTGCTTTGAGTATGCTGGACTATACGTCCGTTCAGTTGAGCAAGTGGACGACGGACGAGCACAAGAATGAACTGATTGCTCAGTTGATCATCAACTTCTTGAAGAAATACAAACTGCTGGATGCCGAACTGAAACGTAAGAAGTTCGCCATCACCATCGGTGATGAATTGCCTTCCGGTATCATCCAGATGGCCAAGGTCTATGTGGCTAAAAAGCGTAAAATCGGTGTGGGCGATAAGATGGCCGGTCGCCATGGAAACAAAGGTATTGTGTCCAAGATTGTACGTCAGGAAGATATGCCTTTCCTGGCGGATGGAACGCCGGTGGATATCGTGCTGAACCCGTTGGGCGTGCCTTCCCGTATGAATATCGGTCAGATTTTCGAGACAGTTCTGGGAGCTGCCGGCAAGCAGTTGGGAGTGAAGTTCGCAACGCCCATCTTTGACGGAGCTTCGCTGGACGACCTGTGTGAGTGGACGGATAAAGCCGGTTTGCCCCGTTATTGTTCTACGCAGCTTTACGACGGTGCTACGGGTGACAAGTTCGACCAGCTGGCTACGGTCGGTGTGGCTTATATGCTGAAACTGGGTCACATGGTGGAAGACAAGATGCACGCACGTTCCATCGGTCCGTACTCACTGATTACGCAGCAGCCTCTTGGAGGTAAGGCACAGTTCGGTGGACAGCGTTTCGGAGAGATGGAAGTCTGGGCTATCGAGGCCTTCGGCGCTTCTCACGTCTTGCAGGAAATCCTGACTATCAAGTCAGATGATGTTGTCGGACGTTCGAAAGCATACGAGGCAATCGTGAAAGGCGAGTCGATGCCTGTGCCCGGAATACCTGAGTCTCTGAACGTGTTGCTGCACGAATTGAGAGGATTGGGTCTGAGTGTAACCCTTGACTAATTTGAACTCTTTTATACTATTCAATTATGGCTTTTAGAAAAGAATCTAAAATAAAGAATAATTTCACGAAGATTACGATAGGATTGGCCTCTCCCGAGGAAATCCTGGAGAGTTCGTATGGTGAGGTACTGAAGCCGGAAACCATCAATTATCGTACCTACAAGCCGGAGCGCGATGGTTTGTTCTGTGAGCGTATTTTCGGTCCTACCAAAGATTATGAATGCCACTGCGGCAAGTACAAGCGCATCCGTTACAAGGGAATCGTGTGTGACCGTTGCGGTGTGGAAGTGACGGAGAAAAAAGTACGTCGTGAGCGTTCGGGACACATTCAGTTGGTGGTGCCGGTGGCTCATATCTGGTATTTCCGTTCATTGCCAAACAAGATTGGCTATTTGCTGGGTCTTCCGACCAAGAAACTGGACGCTATCATTTACTACGAGCGTTATGTTGTCATTCAGCCGGGTGTGTTGGCCGAAGATGGCGTGCAGGAATATGACCTGCTGACGGAAGATGAATATCTTGACAGGCTGGAACAGCTCCCGAAGGATAACCAGTATCTGGACGACACGGATCCCAACAAGTTTATTGCCAAGATGGGTGCGGAGGCAATCTACGATTTGTTGTTGCGTCTGGATTTGGACAAACTGTCTTACGAATTGCGCGATACGGCCGGTTCGGATACAGCCCAGCAGCGTAAGAACGAGGCGTTGAAGCGCTTGCAGGTGGTGGAATCCTTCCGTGCCAGCCGCGGGCGTAACAAGCCCGAATGGATGATCATGAAGATTCTTCCGGTCATTCCGCCCGAACTGCGTCCGTTGGTACCGCTGGATGGAGGACGTTTCGCTACATCCGACCTGAACGACCTTTACCGCCGTGTGATTATCCGCAACAATCGTTTGAAACGACTGATTGAAATCAAGGCTCCTGAAGTGATTCTGCGTAACGAGAAGCGTATGTTGCAGGAAGCAGTGGACAGCTTGTTCGACAATTCCCGCAAGAGCAGCGCTGTAAAGACAGACGCCAACCGTCCGCTGAAGTCCCTTTCCGATTCTCTGAAAGGTAAGCAGGGACGTTTCCGTCAGAACCTGTTGGGTAAACGCGTAGACTATTCGGCGCGTTCCGTCATCGTTGTAGGTCCGGAACTGAAGATGGGCGAATGCGGTCTGCCGAAACTGATGGCTGCCGAGCTTTACAAACCGTTTATTATCCGCAAATTGATTGAGCGCGGTATCGTCAAGACCGTGAAATCGGCCAAGAAGATTGTAGACCGCAAGGAACCCGTGATATGGGATATTCTGGAGTACGTGATGAAAGGACATCCGGTATTGTTGAACCGTGCCCCGACGCTTCACCGTCTCGGTATCCAGGCGTTCCAGCCAAAGATGATTGAAGGAAAGGCTATTCAGTTGCATCCGTTGGCTTGTACGGCGTTCAATGCCGACTTCGACGGTGACCAAATGGCCGTTCATTTGCCGTTGAGCAACGAAGCTATTCTGGAAGCCCAGTTGCTGATGTTGCAGTCGCATAATATCCTGAATCCGGCCAACGGTGCGCCTATCACGGTGCCTTCGCAGGATATGGTGCTCGGACTCTATTATATTACCAAACTGCGTCCGGGAGCCAAGGGCGAAGGCCTGACGTTCTATGGTCCCGAGGAAGCGATCATTGCCTACAATGAAAAGCGGGTGGATATCCATGCGCCGATAAAGGTGGTGGTAGACGATTTGAACGAAGAAGGCAAGATTGCCAAGAAAATGGTTGAGACGTCGGTAGGCCGTGTGATTGTCAATGAAATCGTTCCGGTGGAAGTCGGATTCTTCAATGACATCATTTCCAAGAAAACTTTGCGCGGCATCATCAGCGATGTTATCAAGACTGTCGGTGTGGCACGCGCCTGCGACTTCCTGGACGGAATCAAGAACCTGGGCTACAAGATGGCCTATGACGGCGGTCTGTCCTTCAACTTGGGCGACATTATCATTCCCGAGGAGAAAGAAGAACTGGTGAAACGCGGTAATGAAGAGGTTGAGCGTATTACCAATGATTACGGTATGGGTTTCATCACCGACAACGAGCGTTACAATCAGGTTATCGATACATGGACCCACGTCAACAATGACCTTTCCAAGGTGCTGATGAAGACAATGAAGGAAGCCGACCAGGGATTCAATGCCGTATACATGATGTTGGATTCCGGAGCCCGTGGTTCCGCCGGTCAGATCAGTCAGTTGTCCGGTATGCGTGGTCTGATGGCCAAGCCGCAGAAAGCCGGTGCCGAGGGTGCGCAGATTATCGAGAACCCCATCCTTTCCAACTTTAAGGAAGGTATGAGCGTGCTGGAATACTTTATTTCCACCCACGGTGCCCGTAAAGGTTTGGCCGATACGGCCTTGAAAACAGCTGATGCCGGATACCTGACCCGTCGTCTGGTTGACGTTTCCCACGATGTCATCATTACGGAAGATGACTGCGGTACGTTGCGTGGTTTGGTATGCACGGCGCTCAAGAACGGTGACGAGGTGATTTCTTCTCTGTACGAGCGTATCTTGGGACGTGTGTCGGTACATGATATTATCAATCCTTCGACGGGTAAACTTATTGTGGCTGCCGGAGAAGAAATTACGGAAGATCTGGCTCAGGAGATAGAGAATTCTCCGATCGAAAGTGTGGAAATCCGTTCGGTGCTGACCTGTGAAAGCCGTCACGGCGTATGTATGAAATGCTATGGCCGAAACCTGGCTACCAGCCGTATGGTACAGAAAGGCGAGGCAGTCGGTGTCATTGCGGCCCAGTCTATCGGTGAGCCGGGTACCCAGTTGACGTTGCGTACTTTCCACGCGGGTGGTGTGGCATCCAATGCTGCCGCCAACGCTTCCATCGTGGCCAAATACGATTCTAAAGTGGAATTTGAAGAGTTGCGTACGGTGGATATCCACGACGAGCAGGGCGCACCGGCCAAGATGGTCGTGGGACGTCTGGCCGAAGTCCGTTTCGTGGATGTGAACACGGGCATCGTCCTCTTTACCCAGAACGTACCTTACGGTTCGACATTATATGTATCGGAAGGCACCGTTGTGGAGAAAGGCAAGCTCATTGCACGCTGGGATCCGTTTAACGCCGTTATCGTTACGGAAACGCCGGGTAAGATTGTCTTTGAAGACGTGGTCGAAGGTGTTACGTACCGTGTTGAAGCCGACGAAACGACCGGTTTGCGCGAACTGATTATTATAGAATCGAAGGACAAGACGAAGGTCCCTTCCGCCCACATCGTGGACGAGCAAGGCGAGCTGATCCGTACATACAACTTCCCTATCGGCGGTCATATCGTAGTGGAAGACGGACAGCGCATCAAGGCCGGTGACGTTCTTGTCAAGATACCGAGAGCCGTAGGAAAGGCCGGTGACATCACCGGAGGTCTGCCGCGTGTGACAGAATTGTTCGAAGCTCGTAATCCGTCCAATCCGGCAGTTGTGTCTGAGATTGACGGTGAGATAGCGATGGGCAAGCTGAAGCGTGGTAACCGTGAAATCACCGTCACTTCCAAACTGGGTGAGGTGAAGAAATACCTCGTTCCGCTGTCCAAACAGATTCTGGTACAGGAAAACGACTACGTCCGTGCCGGTACTCCGTTGTCCGACGGAGCCATCACTCCGGCTGACATCCTGGCCATCAAGGGTCCCACCGCAGTGCAGGAATATATCGTGAATGAGATTCAGGATGTATACCGTTTGCAGGGTGTGAAGATCAACGACAAGCACTTTGAAGTGATTGTTCGTCAGATGATGCGCAAGGTACAGATCGATGAGCCCGGCGATACCCGCTTCCTGGAACTGCAGGTTGTGGATAAACTCGACTTTGCAGAGGAGAACGATCGCATCTGGGGCAAGAAAGTGGTGACCGATGCCGGTGATTCCGAGACCATGCAGGCCGGTATGATTGTCACTGCTCGCAAGTTGCGGGATGAAAACTCGTCATTGAAGCGTAAGGACTTGAAACTCGTTCAGGTGCGTGATGCCGTTCCCGCCACTTCTACCCAGATACTTCAGGGAATCACCCGTGCGGCCTTGCAGACATCCAGTTTCATGTCGGCGGCCTCGTTCCAGGAAACGACGAAAGTGCTTAATGAGGCGGCCATCAACGGCAAGTCTGACAAGCTGGAAGGCATGAAAGAAAATGTCATCTGCGGTCATCTGATTCCTGCCGGTACCGGTCTGCGTGAGTTTGAACGCATCGTGGTGGGCAATAAAGAAGACTACGAGCGTGTGATAGCCAACCGTCGTGCCATTCTGGATTATACGGAATAAGTATTGAAATGTCTTTTCCTTCCCGTGCAGGGGAGGGAAAGGCTGTGTATAACACAGGCTCCGGAAAGCATAATCTTGCTTTTCGGAGCCTCTTTTGTTAAAGATAAGGATATCTTTGGGAATGTTGTATAAACCTTGTATCTTTAATCCGATATTTTGTTAGTTACCTTTTTATTATTTGTTATGAGGAATACTTGTCTGGTTTGGTCTGTTCTGATACTTTGGATTGTTTCAGCAATGGGAGTGCATGCCCGAATAGAACATCTGTTGCCGAAGCCGAAGGTTGTGGTCCCGCAGACAGGTACCCCGTTTGAACTAGGACGTGCGGTAAGGGTGGAGGCGGAGGAAGAGATTCCGGCTCTGAAAAAGTTTCTGTCGGACACGGGATGTACTTTATCCGACGCCTCCGGAGTGGTTGTGAAAGTTACATTGGTGGATGAGATTGCCGGCGCACACCGGCACGACCTGGCTGGTTTCCCGGATGAATCCTACCGGCTGGACATTGCGGCGGACCGTATCGACATCCGGGCGGTGACCCGGACAGGGGTAATCCGGGCTGTACAGACACTCGTGCAATTGGCCGAAGGCTATGAAGGCAAGCCCTCATTGGAAGCGCTTGTTATGACAGACTGGCCTGCTTTTAAACTGCGCGGATATCTCCACGATGTGGGGCGTAGTTTCATCGCAGTGGAAGAATTAAAGAAAGAGATAGATCTGCTTTCCCGTTTCAAAGTCAATACATTCCATTTTCATCTTACGGAAAATCAGGCCTGGCGCTTTGAGGTAAAGGCCTATCCCCGGTTGACATCGGCAAGTTCGATGACCCGTTTTGCCGGAAATTATTACACGCAGGAACAATGTCGTGACATCGAGCAGTATGCTGCCGAACGCGGTATGATAGTCGTTCCGGAGATTGATATGCCGGGACACAGCCAGGCTTTCAGGCGGGCGATGGGGCATTCCATGCAGACCGATGAGGGAGTGGAGGAACTGAAACGGATTCTGGAAGAGGTGGCCTGCGTCTTTTCTAATGCTCCCTACATACATATCGGTGCGGACGAAGAAACCATCCAATACCCCGACTTCCTGAAAATCATGACAGATAAAGTGCACGAATTAGGTAAAAAAGTAGTCGTGTGGAATCCCATCCGGGGCGTTGCCGTGACGAAAGAGGCCGGATTTGATATGACGCAGATGTGGTCGACTAGGGGACGGGTGGTGACGGGGATACCGAACATCGATTGCCGCTACCATTATGTGAATCATTTCGATGTGTTTGCCGACGTCGTGGGCATATATAAGAGCAATATCTACTATTCGGATAAGGGGACGGACGATGTGGCTGGGGTCATCACGGCTTTGTGGAACGATCGTAAAACTCCCTCGCAGACAGACATCATCCGTCAGAATAATTTATATGCCAACGCACTGGCCATGGTGGAGCGTGCCTGGATGGGGGGAGGCGAACAATATATCGAGACCGGCGGAACAATACTTCCCTCATTCGGACCCGAATTTGAGGCCTTTGCCGATTGGGAACGGCGTTTCCTGTTCCATAAGGCACATTCTCTCAAGGATGAACCGATACCTTATGTGAAACAGACACAGGTGCGGTGGCGCATAACGGACGCATTCCCCAATGGAGGAGATATCGATAAACAATTCCCGCCGGAGACAGAAGGACTGAAGGATACGTACGAATGGGAGGGCAGGCTTTATTCCACCGGCATGGCTACGGGGGCGGGCGTCTATCTGCGCCATACCTGGGGAGATATCATCCCAACGTATTTCCAGAATCCGCAGACAAATACCACGGCCTATGCCTGGACCTATGTCTATTCCCCGACAGAGCGTGAAGCAGGCGCGTTGATAGAATTCCAGAACTACGGACGGTCGGAGAACGACAGGGCGCCCGAGGTGGGAAAATGGGATCGGAAAGGTTCTCGCCTGTGGGTGAATGACGAGGAAATCTTTCCTCCGGTATGGGAGAATACCGGAGTGAGCATCAATGCCGAGGTCGATTTGCGGAATGAAAACTTTGCGGCCCGTGTTCCGGAACGTATTCATTTGAAGGCAGGATGGAACAAAGTGTTTATGAAATTGCCCTATAATCCAGACAATTTGCGTCTGGCTAAATGGATGTTTACATTCGTGCTTACGGATGTTGAAGGGCGTGAGGCGATGGAGGATCTTGTATACAATCTGTCGTATTCTCGGTAGTAATTCAATTTAGTAGTTATCGTTATTTTTTTCAGTTTTTTTTGGTGTTTTTTTATTTTAGTGAGTTAGTTAGATTTTTGGGTAATATTTTTTTGTTTCCAATCAGTGTAGTTTTGTATATTCGCGTATTATCTTCTATGGTATTATAGTATTATATTTCGTTAGTATCCT
>CAMWUI010000004.1 GCA_947177395.1 uncultured Paraprevotella sp. | reverse complement strand
CCTAGGTTTTACACAAAAACAGAGACTGCCTAACTTCAGTTGTTAGACAGCCTCTCATTTTTATTTTGCCCTAAAGGGTCAATCTTATTTTGTCCAGATGGGTCAGTCTCCCGTGCCCGACAGGGTCAAACTGACGTGGCTTTTCCAGCAAGGTCTATAATAGCGGTAGTTATCGTGAGGCATACGGTTATTCCCAAGAACATTTACAATGTTAAAAAGGAACCGACACATTCCTCCACACGATTTCCGAAATCTCGGCAATCATCCGCTCCGTCTCCGCCATGTCATACCGCGACGACTTAACGAACACAGCCACGGAATAGCAGCGTCCGTCCGGCAGACGGACAAACCCCACGTCATTTATTCCTTGCGGATGTCCATCGGCAGACGGAAAGCCCGTACCGGTCTTATGGCCGATGACGACATTTGTAGACAGGAACGGTTTGGCCAAACGACTCGCGCCCGTAGTACAACCGTTGAGCGTTTTCAAAAGAAACAGCCAATATTCATTATCATAAAGCTGTTCCGTGAACAAACGGTTTATCAGCAGGGCGGCCGTCAAAGGACGAGTCCAGTTGTCGCTCACCCGAGAGGTATCAGCGTGCATATCTGCCTCATCCGCCGCGATGGAAAAACCGTCGACTCCGAGACTTCTTATATAATTATCGGTCTCCGCCACACTGATAATATGGCGGAAAAGAATATCGCAAGCATTGTTGTCGCTCTGCTGCAGTGAATACTTCAGCAGATCACCGACAGAAATATGGATGTCGCCCGACGGATAACGGTCGCGCATCGGACTATATGTATCCCCGGCCATCTCATTCTGCCTCACCGCAATCACCGAATCAAGACGGTGCCCCCGTCGTTGCATCGCATTGGCAACAGCCATTGCCTGATACAGTTTCATCACGCTATTCATCGGATAACGGCGGTTGTTGTTCACACATACGGTATCATGACGATCGGTTATCACCGCAATACCTATCTCTGCCTCATGCGTCCGCACATACTTATCCAGAACTGTTTCTAACGCCTCGCCCTGTGCATGCGACGTTGCCGGAAACATCACGACCGCAATCGCCACGGAGTATAACCCTGCCAGAATCTTTCCGTATATCATTGTTTATCCGTATTTACACAATGTTTCCGACGCCCGCGCTCAATCTCACTGAAATGCAACTGCCCCCACTCTATCACATAACTGATCTCACGCAGGAAGTCCGCGGCAAGCGGCATAAGCCTGTAACTGACATGTGGACACACATGAGAACTAACATATCTGTCCACAAGCCCTTCTCCCTCCAGATAGTCGAGCGTAGCGGCAAGTACCTTCTCCGAAATTTGCGGAATAGAACGGAAAAGATCGCCGAAACGTATTCCACCGTCATCCCCGTCCGCTTTCCGCACCCTGTCCGTCCCGCATGCTTCCTCCATGCGTAGCAACACTACAAGTGCCCATTTGCGGCTCATCCATTCCAGTACTGGGGCCGCCTGGCAATATTCGTAATCGAGTTTTCCAGCCATATCCTTTCTCGTTCGCTGGATGCAAAGTTAATCAAATTAATCCAAATACGGATTCATTTTGTTCATCCGTCCCACTGCGATCCGGATATTATTGGATGAAATTATTGATTCTGTTTGCTGGATTCAGCGGTTGCTGGTCAGACAGCACCAACGACCTGATCATGTGTAGCGTACCTTGTTTATACTTCTGAAAATGTGGCGAAGCTATATGGGCCTCATAGTCCTTACGGCTCGCATAAGTTTCAAGAATCGTTATCCGGCACGGTTCGTCCTTCTCGCTGACCGCATACATGGTAAGCACTCCCGGCTCCGTACGCAGAGACACTTCGCCTACCTCTATGGCATATGCCTTGTATTCTTCCAGATATTGAGAATACACCTCGATTTTCGACAGCCGAACAAATCCGTCAGCAGACATCGGATACTTTGCACACATCTTCGGGGCATCCGGATTCAGACATTTGGCTATCACTTCACCCGTGGCAAGATATGAATAAGTGGGAGATTCGAACAACACCGGTTTCAACTTCGTGTAATCTAAATTACCTTCATCATCAAGGACTTCGGGAACGGCATAGGTATGACTGACGGAACAGATAAAGTTATCAAATCCCTCTGTACTATAAACATCCTCTACCCGACATTCCATAGTCAGCGGAGATTCGTCAATCACGGGCGAACCGTCTTCTCCCCAATGATAAGCGAACACCTCCGACTTATCGACAGACACTCCGCTTACACTGCCCACATAATCAGCTTTAGACAACATTTCACGACTGACAAGATTGACTGAAAGTTTCTTCGATTCCTTTATACCCTGATTGGTATAATGTTTGTCACTCATGCTCACAAGTATACGGTTGTGACCGATGATGCCCGTATGTCCCACCACGAGCCAGTTCACTTTACCTTTCACCTCCGCACCAACTACGGTCACTGGCTTGGGATAAAGCGCCAACAAACTGCCGATATTTTTCTTTTTCATTTCCGTCGTATTTTTCCGTTCCACTTCTTTTTCCACCCCGGAGGTGCATGAAAGCACAAGGGATATGGCCAGAATACTCATAACCGATTTCATCATATACTCCATTTTTAAATAATCACAGTATCCCCAACGAGAGTACCTGCCGGCCGGTTCATTATCTGCAGGTGATACGCGGTGCAAAATAAACGAATACATCCGGAGCATCCGTAACGATATGACGACCGTTTGTATCTATTTTACTGATTCTGATATAACCGGCCATATCTTCCATAAAAAAGCAATATCTTTGCAACCAGACTTCGGTACGATCAAGCCTCATGAGCAAAATATTAAAGATAAAAAACGTAAACGACTACAACCGGTATCTCGGATATAATGATTCACATCCGCTGGTCAGCGTCATCGATTACAGCGAGGTATCTCCCATCCGCCACAGCCTGAACAACTATAGCGTATATGGATTGTTTCTCAGAGACGACGCCTCGGTCGAACTTGACTACGGTTGCGGCAGGTACGATTACAACAAAGGGACGCTGCTGTGCGTGGCTCCCGGACAGATCGGTGGAAAAGAGGACAACGGCGAATGTATGTCGATAACCGGATGGGCACTACTTTTTCATCCCGATTTGTTTCATGACACTCCATTGAAAAACAACCTAAGCAAATATCCTTTTTTTGATTATCGTATCAACGAAGCTTTGCACATGAGCGGTGAGGAACACGATATTCTCGTCTCACTGATGCAGCAGCTACGAGACGAACTAAGAAAACGGCACGACGATTTTCAGGATGCCATCATCGTGGGATACATTGAAATCATACTGAATTTCTGTCTACGTTTCTATAATCGCCAATTTATCTGTGAAAAATCAGAGAAGTCGGATATCCTCATGAAGTTCAACAGACTACTGCAGGATTATTTTGAAGAAGAAAAACAGCTTTCGCTCGGCCTGCCCACCGTACAATATTGCGCCGACCGGCTTTGCATTTCATCCAATTACTTCGGAGACATCATTAAAAAAGCGACAGGAGACACCGCAGGCAATTACATCCGACAATATATCATCCGACGAATTAAGAATGAGCTCTTCACCGGTAAAAGTATCACGCAAGCGGCATACGATTTAGGATTTGAATATACCCAACACCTCAGCCGTATGTTCAAAAATCAAACAGGAATGACTCCAACAGAATATTGCGCAAATATTCGAAAAAAGTAGATCTGCGAAATATTCACACGCCACTCTCTTTCTCCCGAACCGGTCTTTACTCCCGACTTAAAACGTCCCTTACCCTGCGGTAAGGGGAATACCCGATGCATTTCTATTGTGGACAGCCATCCCCGCCCTATCTTTGCACCGTCAAGACAACATGTAAAACATAGAAAGAAAAAGAAATGAATCCACAGTTACACTTCGACGGGCCGGTATGGCGACCGCCATATGAAGCGACATCGCAACTGCTACAGGTAACAGCAGGTTGCACATGGCACAAATGCAAGTTCTGCACACTCTACGGTAGCCACAAGTTCCGCATGTCTCCCATGGAAGAAATCGAAAGCGATCTGAAAGTCATACACTTCTATCAGCCTCGTGCCCGGCGTATATTCCTTACCGGTGCCAATCCGTTTGTTCTCACCACCGACCGCCTTACAGATATCGCCCTGCTCATACGCAAATACATCGGCGAGGGAAAACCCACCATAGGCTGCTTTGCACGCATTACAGACATCAGCCGCAAAAGTGTAGAAGACCTGCGCCAACTGCATCACCTCGGGTTCGACTATATCACCATCGGCGTGGAGAGCGGCGACAGCGAAACGCTCGCACGGGTGAACAAGGGGTACACGGCAGAAGATATTACTGCGCAATGCCTCAAACTGGAGGAAGCGGACATACATTATAACATGTTTTATCTCGTCGGACTTGCCGGTCACGGACTCGGCACACGCAACGCCCTACGCTCGGCGGAGACGTTTAACCGCTTACGTCCGGCCAGCATCGGCATCCTGTCGCTTACTCTCTTCCCCGACAGTCCGCTGTATCGGGAGGTCAGGGAAGGACAGTTCCGCGAAGCAACGGAACATGAGCGCTTCGACGAGCTGATAGGTCTGATTAAAAATCTGAAATGCCGCACGCACATACTCGGCCGTACTGTAAGCAATCCCGTACCGTTCACCGGTTTCTTACCCACCGACCGCTCCAAACTGCTGCACGACCTCCGGACAGCAAAGGAACGACTAAGCGAAGAGCAACTGCGGGCATACCGCAACAGCATCGAGTCGCTGTAGCTGTTTTTCAGGAAATCAATGTCTCAAAATAATGTATCGCACAACAAGCCCTGAAAACATCCGTATTTGCCATATTTTGCCTACTTTTGCAGGCGGAAATCTTTTAAAATTAAACGCGACACGTAATCATAAACATACAACTATTCTCCAGATGACAAACACTCCACAACCATCAACCATATTCCGCCGGCCGTTATGGGTTTCGACATTCGCCCTCATGGCAGCCATTCTCTGGGGATTCGCATACCCCCTGATAAAACTCGGTTTTGCCGAATTCGGTATCACGCAGGAAATGACAGGAAGCAAACTTCTGTTCGCCGGAATCCGTTTTCTTGTTTCCGGACTGATCATTCTGGCCATAGCCGGGAAAACGCACAGGTCCTTCGCTCTACGGAAAGCAACCGACGGATGGTTTATTCTGGTCTATTCACTGCTCAACACCACGCTCCATTATGCCTTTTTCTACTTCGGGCTTTCGCATAGTGCCGGTTCAAAAGCCGCCATATTAAATTCACTGAGCGTATTCTCAGTTATTATTCTCGCGTGTGTATTCTTTAAAAGCGACAGAATGACAACCCGCAAGATGACAGGCTGCGTGGTCGGTTTCGCCGGTATCCTGATTCTTAATTTAGGCGACACAGCTACAGGAAATACAAACGGACAGTTCACGTGGCTCGGTGACGGAATGATCATCATGAACGCTCTTTGCGGCGCGTCGGCCTCCTTGCTCACTCGTGGTCTCAGCAAGCGAGTGGACGTCTTCGTCGGCACGGGCTACAGCCTTGCTCTCGGCGGTGCACTACTTGTCCTTCCCAGTCTCGGCATACACGGCCG
Source organism: uncultured Paraprevotella sp. (assembly GCA_947177395.1). GTDB lineage: Bacteria > Bacteroidota > Bacteroidia > Bacteroidales > Bacteroidaceae > Paraprevotella. Next base: position 76,209 of record CAMWUI010000004.1, on the reverse strand, counting down.
CCTGACAGTTGTCACTGCCGGAGGCCTTTCCATCCTCTTTATGCTCATCACCATTTCCACCACATCTTTCGCCCTATACAACAAACTGCTGTGTTGCAATCCCGTGGGACGTATTGCTATTTTCAACTCGCTGATACCAGTCGTAGGAGCCATATCATCGTGCATTTACCTCCACGAACCGTTCTATTGGAAATACGCCCTTGCCGGAACCCTAGCTGCCGCCGGTATATACATTATTAATAAAGGTAAGAAATGACCACCATCCCTCGGCTTGTGCTATATTGTCCGGTCGTCGTCAACATTCTCGCCTTTTTGGCATACGGTCTCGACAAACTGAAGGCAAAAAGGCATCAGCGACGCATTCCGGAACGCACACTGCTCCTGCTTGCCCTCATCGGAGGCAGCGCGGGTGCATGGTGGGGCATGAAAGTATGGCATCACAAGACACGGCATAAGAAATTCACCCTCAGCATCCCGGTCTTGTTCCTGCTGCAAACAGCCTTGGCAGCATACCTGTGGAAGAAGTATCTGTCATGAGACAAAATCTGTGATTTCTGTTTTTCCACACAGATATAATCATTCCTACCATTCTATAGCAAACATGGAAAGGAAAAGTATAATATGGCGCATCCGTCTTTGTATTTTTATGGTTTTGGTAGTAATTTTATGCCCTTAAAATATAAAAGACTACTTTTTAAGAACAAGGAAAACCATGCAGCCATACGCTAAAAAAGAAGCCATCAAGCGGATAAACAGACTGGCGGCTACCGGACAACCGTTCATCTTCATTATCGATTATGAACAAAAACAAACATACGTAGAGAAAACTGATAACGTGGACGATAACCTATGCAGATATGATTTCAACGGAAAGGCAAACACTGCAAAACAAAACGGACACACGAACGAGGAATTCACGTGGCAGCCAGAAGTTCCCCCGCTGAACGAATACCTGGCGGCATTCAATATCGTAAACAAGCATATCCAGACAGGCAACAGTTATCTGACAAATCTCACATGGCAGGTACCGGTGACGACAGACCTGAACATGAAAACCATCTTCCATCGCGCACAGGCACGCTACAAACTGTGGCTGAAAGACCGCTTCGTGTGCTTCTCTCCCGAACCATTCGTGCATATCCGGAACGGACGAATCCATTCCTTCCCCATGAAAGGAACCATCGACGCATCACTGCCGGATGCGGAAGGGCAACTAATACGGAACGAAAAGGAAGCGGCCGAACATGCCACCATCGTAGACTTGATCCGGAACGATCTGAGCATGGTGGCGGAACAAGTACAGGTAAAACGCTACCGCTATTGCGAACGACTGGAGACCAACAAGGGGGCTATCCTTCAAACGAGTTCCGAAATCTGCGGCACACTGCCACAGGATCACATAAAACGTATCGGCGACATTTTGTTCCGCTTGTTACCGGCCGGTTCCGTCACCGGTGCCCCCAAGCCCCGGACATGTACCATCATTACCGAAGCGGAACGCTATCAGCGTGGATTCTATACGGGCGTGATGGGCTGGTGCGACGGACAGACGTTGGAAAGTGCCGTAATGATACGCTTCATCGAACAGGAAAACGGACGATTATACTACAAAGCCGGCGGAGGTATCACCTCACGCAGCCACGCGGAAGAGGAATACCACGAACTTATACAAAAGATATATGTGCCTATTTATCGAGACTATCAGGATTGAAAAGGGAAAGGCCGTCAACTTGTCTTATCACGAACAGCGACTGAATGCCACCTATCGCCACATTTTCGGCAATATTCTCCCTGCTAAGGAAATATGTCTTGCCAACCATGTCTGTCCCGCCCCCGACATGGACAACATGAAATGCAGGGTGATATACGGACGAAACGGAATCACGGAAATTACTTATACACCTTATATCATCCGACCTATACGTTCCCTGCGCATGGTATACGATGATGATATAGAATATGCTTACAAAAGCACCGACCGCACATCCCTCAACCGCCTGTTTGCCCGGCGCGGCCAGCAAGACGACATACTCATCATCAGGCACGGACTGCTCACCGACACGTCTATCGCCAACATTGCTCTCTTCGATGGCGCCCATTGGCACACACCCTGCCATCCTTTGTTACAAGGTACATGCCGTGCCTCTCTCATAGACCTCGGAGTATTACACGAAGCTGACATCACACCGGACATGCTCAGTCGCTTCTCCCGCGCAAGACTGTTCAATGCAATGACAGGCTGGGGCACGGTGGAGTTAGATACGAAAGACATCTTATAGACCGGTATCCGGACAAGATTTTCGTTCATGCGGCACGCGGGAAAGACGGTGCTGACAAAATAACATTTCTCATCTTTTCCCTTTATTTTTCTGCATATCACAGTGCCGCCTGCCATTTTCTCATTATTTTTGTAATTGACTCTTTTTTATCGAAAAATTGATAAATCCGTATCTAAACAGAAACGACATAAACATGAAAACGAAACCGACTTGGGAAGATTTCCGTCATAAATATCCGGGAGAAGAATTACAAAGGACAAGATTCGAGGATTTGGTCCGGATATTGTTCTGCCACCGGATGGGCATCAGATACGGACTATTTCAGTATTACAATCACGCGGGCAACGAAACGGAAACAATGCGGGATGGAAATGAAGTGGTCGGTTTCCAGGCGAAGTATTTCTTAAAAACGATTGACAAAAACAAAATACTGGAATCCCTCCAGACCGCACATAAAAACCATGCCGATCAGACAAAGCAAATCATATACATCAACATTACCTTTGGGAATCCACCCAAAAACAAGAAAAAGACCGGTATACAGCAGGAAATCGAAAACAAAGCTGCCGTCCTGGGTATGAAAGTGGAATGGGTGACCGACCAGATGATTCTGGATCAGGTGATGCAGGTAGAATGGGTTTATGACTTTTTCTTCGGGACAGCCCCCAATTCGGCAACTCTGATACAGGAAGAAACCGAAAATGCAGAAACAATTCTGAATCCGATTGAAAACCAGATAAACACCACAGGACGACCGCTTCGCATAGACCGGACGGATTTAGTACAAAAACTATATGAAGGCATCAGTCAGGGCAACCATCTGGTACTCCACGGAGAAGGCGGTTGCGGCAAGACCGCAATCCTCAAGGATTTCTACCGCCAATATGCCACGACGGAAATTCCGGTATGCATCCGCAAGGCCCAGAGTTTCGACACGCTCCATGTAACGGAACTGTTCCGCTTTACTTATTCATACAACCTCACACAGTTTCAGGCAACGTATGCCGACAGAGAGAAAAAGGTGTTCGTCATTGACTCGGCGGAACGGCTACAGGAACTCGAAGATACGGACAGCCTGCAGCACATCGTCACCACATTGGCGGCAAACGGATGGTCCATCGTCTTCACCGTGAGGGATGTCTATCTGAATGAACTGAAAGACCAGATAGCCTACCTCTTCCATCTCAAATGCGAGTACATGCCCGTGAACAATCTGTCTTCGGAACAGCTACAGGACATTGCCTTGCAGGAGCAAATCCCTTTACCGGACAACGAGAATTTCAGGGACCGGTTACGAAATCTCTTTCATCTGAAAATCTATGTCCGCATCACAGCCTCCGGGGATACGACCAGCACTTACCACACTTTCATGCAGAAAGCATGGGACTATGTCATTGCCGGACAACAGAAAAAGAACGGAATCCATTTCAAACGGTCCAAGACATTCAAGGACATCGTGAAAACACGGATGCTTACAGGACGGTTCTGGCTGAATCCCGACGAATATACCGATTGTGCGGATGCCCTCCACGCCTTGCAGACAGACGAAGTGGTTGCCTTGCACAGCCGGGGACTTTTCATCACACACGATATTTACGAGGAATGGGGCATCAGCCGCATTCTGAACGACGAATGGGAGGACAAGTCGTCCATACAGGACTTCTTCCACCGGATAGGGACATCATATTTGACAAGGCGGATATTCCGTCTATGGCTTTCCAATAAAATTGACGAAAACGAGAGCGACATAAGTTCGTTACTCCGGGAATACCGCAATCCGGATATCGTCCCATTCTGGCGTGACGAGATTATCGTGTCTGTCCTGCACTCTTCCCACGCCGAACACTTCATAACCCATGAGGAAACATATCTGTTGTCCGACCATGCCCGACTGCTGAACCGGATGCTGTACTTGCTCCGGTTGTCCTGCAAACGTCTCGTCAAACTGGTTCCCTTGAAAGGACACGAATATCCCATATATGAACCGGAAGGAAAGGGGTGGGAAGCTGTCATCGCTTTTCTTTTCCGGACAAAAGACCTGCCATACACCGCCAATTACCTGACAGACATACTACACGACTGGTGCCAATGTCATCTATCCGGCATTACAACCCGACAGGCGGGGCTTACTGCCCTCCATCTCTGGGCGGAAACAGAAAAAGGAAACTCATATATAAACAGTAAGGACAAAGAGATACTTGCCCGAACCGTATGTTGCGCCGCGGCTGAAATCAAGACCGAACTGACCGACCTCATCGACAAGGTTATCCAGAACGAATGGTTTTGGAGCAATCGCCCGTATTATGCCTTGTGCCAATTCATCCTCTCCCGCCCGTCTGAATCCTATCCGCTCCTCATGGCAATGCCCGAGGATGTTATCCGGCTGGCATGGGCATTTTGGAAGGACACCCCTGACAAGGAGGAAGACGAATGGCATGCACACAGATGGGATAACTACGACGGCTTCGGTATCAGATACGAAGGACTGGACAACGACTATTCCCCGGCCGGAGCAATGCAGACACCGATGTACTGGTTGTTGCGCATACAGCCGAAAGCCGCCCTGCAGTTCTTCACCGACTTTGTAAACTACGTGACGGAACAACTTCGAAAAAGTGAAAGATACGGCAAGGAGATACAGGAAATATCACTCCCCTTTCCCGATGCGGAACCTCGTGTCCAATACGGCACACACTATCTCTGGAGCCTGTATCGGGGCGGCATTTACATAAATACACCCGACCTTTACCAATCTTTGCACATGGCGGTGGAGAAGTACTTGCTTGAACTGGCCTATTCCGGTAAAGACGAACAGGTGAAATACATATTTCATCTGCTCTTGTCCCGTTCACAGTCCGTCTCCGTCACCGGACTTGTAGCGAGTGTAATCCAGGCCCACCCCGACCGCTATGCGGAGTACGCCCTGTTGCTGTTCCATGTACCGGAATTTTTCCATTGGGACACCCTTCGTTGTCAGCACGAAAGCCGGATGGACACGATTTACAGAATGGATGCATTCCGCAACAAAACGGTAGGTGAAGAACGTATCGCCACCCTGCAGCAACCCTTCCGGAAACGTCATCTGGAGGGATTGTTTACGGAGTATCAGTATAGTAACCTCGTAGAGGAGGCCGACCGCCCTTTCCTGCTTGAAAAACTCTACACCCTGCTGGACCGTCTGTATGCCGAAGCAGAGATATTACCAGAAGACGAAAAGCAGAAAAGGTTTTGTCTGCTCTACCGGATAGACCGCAGGAAACACGCGCCCCGGATCTCAAAGACCGACGACAAACACGTTATAGTGGAACTAAACCCGCAGTTTCCCCAGGCATTACAGGACTACCGCGAAAAAGCCCAAGAACTTCTGTTAGCCCCCTTACGGTTCACCGACCTGATGCTATGGGCTGATTGCAGATTTCAGCAAAAAGAAGCATGCAGACAATATACGGCTTATGAAGACCATCCGGCACAAGTGATTCAGGATATAAAACAACTGCAGGCTGCACTCGAAGCCGGCGAGGAACTCACTCCGATGGACGACCGTATTCCTTATATGGCGGCTGCAATACTCATCAGAGACTATGCGGAATCACTCTCTGCCGAGGAACGTGACTTCTGCAAACAGCTGATAGAGAGATGCGTGACGGAAGCATTCGAAGACACATACTCCCCTTCTCTGTCCGACGGACTGGAAATGTGCCTGCACGCCTTCCCCCGACTGGCACAACTGTATTCCGACGACCGGACGCCGTATGCCGGCATAATGGGATTCCTGCTACTGAAATCAACCATACAGGAAACTTACAGAAATATGCGTGACTACATCGTAAATGCGCTATCCAAGGAAAAAGTATGGGATACGGACAGAACGTTTGCTGAAAACGTATTTTGCTCCTACCTGTCGGGAGTTTCCGCCATCGACGAAGTCATCGGGCGACACCGCAAGTCTGCTTCCCAAACATCCTCATGGGGCACACCGCTCTATTCCATGAAAAACGTTCTAAAAGACGTGGCACAAGAACTGGCCGACACAGACACTGTCTTCTCCGAAAATCTTCTTCCTCAGGTAAACCGTTTGTCCGTTGAAAAAGCGACCACGTTATTGTTCCTTGTTCCTGCCGACTCCGACGATCCGTTACTCCGGCAATTCGTTCTCCATCTGGCTCCCATCCTGACCCGTACACTCCACGACGAAAAAGGAAACAGATTGCGTAATTATCACGACCGCAACGAACTTTACCGTCTTCTGGCCCGCTATATCCTGCATCGGAACACAGAAGATACGACCACTCTCCTTGCTCCCTATTTAGAGCATCTCAGCGGCAACCGATACGGCCAGTATTTCCTTCAGGCTTTCATTTATGAAGAAGAGCGGCTGCAACGTCCGGAGCAGTTCTGGAACGTATGGCGGCAACTGTATCCGACAGTGACGGCCCGAACGACCGAACGGGGCGATCAACTGATGCAAAACTATCTGCTGGACATCATAAAGTCTCCTGCCAACGAACCATGGCACAGTTTCAACACGGACAACCTGTGGTTATATGCCGAAACGGCACAAAACTACGGGCATATACCGTGTGTATTATACGCCACGGCAAAAGCACTGAACCATCACGCCGCATCTTATGCAGAACAGGGGATAGACTGGCTATATGATATCACTTCCGCCCATCCCGCACTCTGCCTCCGGGAGAGAGAAAGCGCCACGATTTTCTATATGGAATGTTTTCTGAACCCTTATATCCGCACCCAACGCCCCGTCATCAAAAACAACCGGAAACTGAAACAAAAACTTATCACCATCCTGACGTTCATGACGGAGCGCAATTCCTCACAGGCTTACACCCTGAGGGATACTATCGCATAGCGCAGAGATGCACCACGAAGTTGTCCGGTTCGGAATGATTCATTACCTTTGTCACACAATAAGGCGAAGTCTGCCGCATCATAACTAAAAACTATGGCAAACCACAATGTACACCCGGACATCCGGACCCGGATGGAATTTTTGAAAGACAAGGAAAGAATCAGCGTGTTATTCGTGTGCCTCGGTAACATCTGCCGGTCTTGCACGGCGGAGGAAATCATGCGCCACTATGTAAAGGAGGCCGGACTGGAGGGCAGAATCCTGCTGGACTCGGCAGGACTGATAAGCTACCACCAGGGAGAACCGGCCGACGCACGGATGCGTGCGCATGCAGCCCGACGAGGGTATCGTATCACCCACCTGTCCCGTCCGGTGACGTATGATGATTTCTTCCGTTTCGACCTGATAGCCGGCATGGACGACCGGAACATCGACAAACTGAAAGCAATGGCTCCGGGACTGGAAGAGGAACAGAAAGTGGTTCCGATGGCTTCTTTCTGCCGGACGAAGATGGTGGACTATGTGCCCGACCCTTATTACGGCGGCGATTCCGGTTTTGAAAACGTACTGGACATTCTGGAAGATGCCTGCGGAGGCCTGCTGGCCGCCTTGCGGAAGGAAGAGTAAAAGCATACCACAAACATCAGAATCCACATGCCTGTTATAGAAATAACTTCTCTCTCCCAGCCCGGTGCCGACATCTTCGGCACGCTCACCGAAGCCCAGTTGCGCAACCGGCTGGAACCGGACAAAGGAATTTTCATCGCCGAAAGCCCGAAAGTAATCCGCGTGGCGATGGATGCCGGTCACGAACCGCTGGCCCTGCTGTGCGAGCGGAAACACATCACAGGAGATGCAGCCGACATCATCCGCCGGTGTAATCCCGACATTCCCATATATACGGGCGACCGGACATTGTTGGCCTCCCTCACCGGCTATGTGCTGACGCGCGGAGTGCTCTGCGCCATGCGCAGACCCGCACCGAAAACCCCGGAAGAGATCTGCAGGGAGGCCAGACGCGTAGCCGTCATCCACGGCGTGGTGGACACCACCAATATCGGAGCCATCTTCCGGTCGGCAGCGGCACTCGGCATAGATGCCGTCCTGCTGACACGCGACTCCTGCGACCCGTTGAACCGCCGTGCCGTCAGAGTATCCATGGGGTCGGTATTCCTTGTCCCTTGGACCTGGATTGACTCCATCGGTCAACTGCGCGGTCTGGGGTTCCGTACGGCCGCCCTGGCACTGACCGACCGGTCTGTCTCCATAGAGGCTCCGGTATTGAAAACCGAACCCCGACTGGCCATTATCATGGGGACGGAAGGAGACGGCCTGCCAGCCAATACCCTGACGGAATCCGACTATGTAGTACGCATTCCCATGGCACACGGCGTGGATTCGCTCAATGTGGCCGCCGCATCGGCCGTTGCTTTTTGGGAACTCAGGGCCGACGCTATTTCCTCCTAATTTATCATTCCTTAATAATTGCACAAATTTCTTTTTATTCATACATTTGCAATATATTTATCATGTATTGAAATATTCATTTATTCCTAACAACATATTATGAAAAAGACATTATCATTGCTGTGCGTATTGATTACCACATGCTACACCGTCTGGGCTGCTCCCCGGTCGCAGGAGAAAGCCACACAGATAGCTCGGGCTTTCCTTACAGAAAAGGCGGCATCCACTCCCGCGTTGCGTGCCGTCCGTGAACTGCATCTGGCCGGAACCTCGCAAACGTTGCTGAAAAGAAACAGCCACGCAGACAAGCTAAGCCAACCTGCATTCTATGTATACAATCAGGGGGCACAGGCCTTCGTCATCGTATCCGGAGACGACCGCATGCCCGCCGTACTGGCCTATTCATCGGAAAGCGGGTTTGTCACGGAAAACATGCCCGAAAACCTCAGAAGCTGGCTGGGATATTACGCCGACATGTATGACATCGTCACCAAAGATGAAAAAACAAAGGAATATAAGAAAATTAAAACTGCAGACGACGCGTCTTTCCCGGATAACGTACAGCCCCTGCTGAAAGACATACAGTACAACCAGGACGCACCGTATAACCTGCTGTGCCCGGTCTACAACGACCAGTACAGCGTGACCGGATGCGTGGCCACAGCCACGGCGCAAATCATGCGCTACTGGGGATACCCGGACGTGGGAACCGGCAGCGTCAGCTACACCACGTCCTCTTTGAAACTCCCGTGCACATACGACTTCGAGGCCAACCCCTTCAATTGGGAACTGATCCGGAACACGTATACCGGAAATGAAAGTGAAGAAGAGAAAAAAGCCGTGGCCAACCTGATGCTGGCCTGCGGTGTCGCGTCGAGAATGGACTATACCCCGGTGGCCTCGGGCACGGCCAGCGACAACATGTTTATCGGCCTGATAGAGAACCTGGGGTATGCCCCCGACTATATGGCCAGCAAATACAATTACTCCTCCGACGAATGGATAAACCTCATCAAGACCGAACTGACCGCCCGGCGCCCCATCTACTACAGCGGAAACTCCACACAAGGCGGGCACGCATTCGTTATCGACGGCTATGACGCACAGGATATGGTGCATGTCAACTGGGGCTGGGGAGGATACTGCAACGGATACTTCGATGTGCTGACACTGAATTCCAACGGTGCCGGCATCGGGGGACACAACGACGGAAGCTACCAGTTCTACCAGACTATCATCGTGGGACTACAGCCTCAGGACACGAAAACGGAACAACGTATCACGCAGTTCTCCATCGAGGATGTGGAAACCAGCAAGACACAGGTCAGCAAAAACGAGACCTTCGATGTCACATTCACCAACTTCTACAATCAGGGATACACCGTCAACGACGGTTACGTGGGACTGATACTTGAAAAGGACGACACACAGACCGTATTGGGTTCATATACATTCTCGGCACAGCACGGATGGGGCTGGAGCAGCTTCTACTTCAGCAACGTACGTATCCCCTCTTCTGCTGAGGACGGCGTCTACGAACTATACGTCGGAACCAAAATGCCCGACCAACAGAGATGGGCTAAAGCCCGCGGCCCGGAGGTTACCAACACCGCTTATCAGGTCGTTGTCGAAAACAACCGGTGTACGTTCGTATCCGATGTCTATAATATCGACGATCTGGAGATAAGTATGACTCCCACCCACAACATTTACCAAGGTTTTGAAGCCGGCATCCGCGTGGACGTGACAAACCGCGGTGACAACAGTTTCTTCGGAGAAATCGACCTCTTGGTCTATGATGAGGACGACAACCAGGCTGACTTCTGGTACGGCAGATACATACTGCTCGCTCCGGGAGAAAGTACGACGTTCAACATCAACAGTGCCGTACAGACAAAACCGGGCAACTACACTTGTCTTCCGGCCATCCATACCCAGCACTCCCTGTATTGTCCGGACACGGAGGCACAGAGCCTGACCATTCTGGAACCGGAAGCCGGCACGCCTACCCTGAAAGTGACCGGCGTCAGCCTGAAAGAGAAAACCATCAGCAGCGGGACGCCCTTGACCATCCGCGCCAGCTTGTCGATATCGGGAAAAGGAAGTGTCAATCAGACCATGCTTGTCCACAGATACGTGCGCAGGAGCGACGGCCAGGAGGTAGCCAATGTATGGGAACTTCCATTCGTGGAGAAAGGTAAGACGTTGGCCTACAGCTACGACTTCCTCATCAATGCCGAGCCGGGCAATTACATATACGACCTGTACAAGTATGCAAACAACACATTCACGAAAGCATACACCACCGCGTTCACCGTGACAGAACCCGCCACCGGCATCCAGGACACGGCCGAAGCAGCGGAGCAACCGTCCGTATACAGCCACAGCACCGACGGGAATGTCGTTATCCTTTGTCCGGAAGAACTCCTGAACGTCACAGTCTACGACCAGACCGGCCGTCAGGTAAAGAAGATGATACCGGAGAAGACGGAGAATACCGACAGATATATCATACCGACCGGCAACCTGCCCCAAGGCAGCTACCTGATGCGCCTTACCTGCGCGGACAACAAAGTGTATGGTATAAAATTCATCCGATAAACCCGTAACATGAAAACCATCTTATATCATAAGGTGCTACACGGAGCACTGATATGTCCTCTGCTTCTTACGGCCTGCCGTTCTTCCGTCCCGTCCGGGACGGAGGAACCGCCGCAGGCAGCAGTACCGGCAGCGCCGACTGCAACACCGGCTCCCGTCCTACGACCCGGCGGACATCCGGCAGCAATGCCCTCCCCTCCGGTATACATCTACAAGATGAGAAAAGACTATTCGAAAAACGTTCCCGTCACCATGAATCCGGAGCGTACGAAAATCATCTCTTACCCGGCTCCGTCCGACCTCGTCATCGGAGGAAAACTGATGCAGCCCACTCCGTTACACGACGGTTACTGGTTGGACAACCGGGGTATCAGCCCCCACACGGCATTTCTGTCCTACACCTACGAGGAATACAGCCGGCTTGCGGAAGCTCCTTCCATGCAACAGTTGCAGGAATGTATCATAGACAGGAATCCGTTCACTGAGATACGCAACTGCGGACAACGCCGGGACTACAAGGACATCGTGACCGAATTGAACGTACTGATAGACGCAAGGTTCAACGGACAGCCGCCGTCGGATACGCCGCCGGCTGAATTTTAACACCCATCAATATACCGCCTTCGTAAATCTGGACTTATCCCGATTAATCTAACGCAAAAACGAGTCGCTGTGCATAATTGTACTTCATAAAAAGCCCCCCAAAAGTTTTTTGTCCAACTTTTGGGGGGCACTTCATTTTACGGCGCAGCCTCTCTCCGCTAATCACCGGCGTTCTGATAGATCAACTTGATCGGAAGTGCATCAGAGCACGATGTAGGATTAGTGACATTGTCCCATTTTTTGTCCTTATCATTCCATTGGGTGGCACCACTAAAGTTACCCAATGAAGCAGCTGAATAATTATTGAAAGTACAGGTAAAGTAGTTAATATCCCATGAAGCGTATGATGCCTGGTCATCTCCACTTATATGTTTTGCTTTCTTTACCCAATACATCGCCCCCGGGGTTCGATAGTGATTATAGGTAATAGGCCTATGAACTGCCGCCGATTGCCAAAGCACTGACGCCAAGCCACCGTACGACAAAACTCCCGAATATCTTGATCCCCCTACACCAAAATCAGTTTTTGTCGTAATAGCTGCGACACTGGTACACGTACGTCGGCCATGCCCCTCTTTTCCAAGCGGGAACAGGATATTATTGCCGTTAGATTTATCGTAAGCCACACAAACTCTCACACCCTCGGAAGTCCTAAAACCGGTATTCGTTTTATCAATATATCCGTAAGCGTCACCAAGATCCTCTGCGGTTTTAGTCGCACCGTCAGCGTAAGCGATTCCGAAACCGAAGTCGCATTGGTCACGAAGGTTTTCGTAATTCTCATATTTCGGAACAGTTAACTTTTTGGTAGTTTCATTTACTTCCGCATCCCAAGTATCAGCCCATTGGTAGGAATAACGTTCCTGTGTACCATTATAGCTATACCATCCAAATCCACCGATGTCACTCCAAGCCATCGATTTCGTATCGACTGTAGTAGAGTTTTTATAATAGGCGACTGACAGGTTGTTAGAAACATCCTTAAGCCATCCGGGATTGTCTGCTTCGCGAATCGATGCGTTATAATAACCCCGTTTCAAAAGAGAGCCTATGGATAGCGGGCTTTTCGTCACATCAACAGTAACAGTTTTATCTACACCGTTTTCAGGTTGGGAGGAGGTAGTTCCTTTAGCCGCATATACCTGATAGAGGCTCCAGTTCGCATCGGCGAGTTTCACCCCCTTGTCATATCCCTGACGCACAAAGATCAGGTGATTGCAGGTGTAATTATGATACTCTACCTTGATAATGGCACAGCGCGTTTCATTCGCGTCGCATACTCCGGTTGGAGTATATGTGAACTCAATCTTCGTACCGCCGGAACCCTCGATAGAATTTCCTTCTCCTTGAACATCGGTTCCATCTTTGGAAAGTTGAACGAGACCTTTTGGATCTTTCAGAATGATTGCACGCCACGGGCCCTCTGATTCAAAATACTCAAATTTCTCCGCGGCTACACCGCTGCGATGACGGCGATGCATCAGAACCACATCAAAAGGATCAATGTTATCGTGTGCCCGATAAATAGCCTTAGGATTCTCGACACGGCGCACTTGAATAACAGGAACATCGCGATGGTATACCTCAATTTCATTGTTGGCAAGATCCCTAAATTTAACGGAATCACCCTTCTCATCAAACAACGTGAATCTTACCTTGGCACGACGTAAGAATGAGGGATACGGATTGTTCCCGGTAAAGTCTGTGCCCGCCGACATCTTCAGCGGTCTGGTATACATCGGGATTTTCAGCGTCACGGATCTGTCGGCATCTTTAGTTACAGTATATTCTCCATCTGCAGAGCCACCCGGGGATAGAATGCCGTTATCCGTATCATAGAGACCGACAGAACGTTTTCCTTCAGTCAAGCTATAAGCCGCATGGGCCACATTATGATTAATATAATACTTTCTTAGGCCATCACTATGGGCGGGTCCGTAATCACGTCCATTCTCTTCCTTGACATCAGGTAATTTTATATCGGCATACACATCCGGTTTTCCAGGCACGGTTTCCGGCTTTCTCAACGAGAGAAATCCTGCATAATTTTTGTTCTCATCTTTATAGTATGGAGTTGAAACGCCACCATTCTCACTGCTTGGCACGGTATAAACAGCCGATTTCATCCATGCAAATCCGTTAGGATCATCACCACTACCGATAAACGACGGCGGAACATCCTCATCATCGGAAGGCCACCACGGGTTTTCGATAATCTCAGCCTTGAGAGTATAACGGGATGTATTCTCCGGGTCACCGGTGATAACACGCACAGGGAATTCCGACTCCTGACCGTAAAGATATGATACATAATACTGGTCGGGAGTATAGAGCGACGGTGTCGGCTCTTCGTAGATGATGTGCCAGTCGGCTTCGTTGGCAAAGCCGCGGAATTTGAGCGTCAGCTTGTAATGGTAGTTGCGCTCGGCGTCGTAGTTATACGTGATATCCTTACCGAGCATGAAACGGTATTTGATGTTGCCGGAGCTCATCTTCTCACTGTTCTTGGAGACGTAATAGCCGATCACCTCGATATATGAGCCGTATTTTACACGGTCCTTGAAGTCGTTGGTTCCTTCGCCGTACAGGTTATCACCCGGTTCATCGATAGATGTTCCCGTCTCATCGGGAATCTGCTCTTTCAGATAATCCTTTTTGGCGGGATCGTTGCTGTAGTCGCCCTGCTTGTTCTCGAAGAAGAAGAGGGCGTTGTCGGTGTTGGAATGGGAGGAACCCTTCCTACCCGAACCTTTCTGCATCTTGATCTCCCATTTGTTATAATCGCTCGAGCCGTTGCTGTAATCTATGGTTTCCCCTTTGAGAAGGCTATCCTTGGGACCTGGAGTATTGTCCATACCCAACCGGCAGGTCCTGGGAATGTCGTGAATGGTGACGCTCTTGATGTAGACAGTAACGGCCTCCTTCAGTTCGGAGGGGTCGAAGGCTACGGTCACTTTCGAGACAAGACGCCTGATCCATGAATGGATGCTGACGCTCGGTTTATTGACCGCAATTATCGGAGCGTCAAACCCCGATGAGCGGTCGTTATCGTGCGTGAAATATCCGAACATGGCCTTGTTGTTGCCCACGGTCCCGGAATCCCATGTGAACTGAATTTTCTTCAGATCCTCTTCGGTCTGGCACTGCTCGTCGGTAAGGCCAGGCACGTTGGCCACGGCGTAGATTTTGTAAGCGCCGTAAGGGAGGTCCTTGATAGTGAAAGTGGCGTGGGCGGTGAGCTCGCCTGTAGACTCAAACTGTCCGCCGGCCTGCTGGTTGTTGCCGGTCTGCTTGTCGGAAGGCTCGCCAGCGTTACCCTGAGAGGTGAGCACATAGTCGCTAAGGGTGTTGCAGACCACTCTCTCGCGGAAAGTGACGATGCCGTTGCTGTAACTGTATATCACCATCTGGAGGTTCGAGACAGGACCGATGGCGTCGCCTGCGGTGCCGCCAGAAGCGCGGGTCTCAAGAGCCGGGGATAGGTTCTGGAACTCTACTTGCACCTGCAGATCGCCGAAGCCGTCGCCGTAATCCGTGCCGAATTCATCCAATCTATCGTCGAGACATCCGGTGAAGAGGAACGAAAGCATAACCGCCCCAAGGAAAGTATATGTAAGTCTGAATATTTTAGTCATCTTTATAAAACTGCTCAAAAACCGTTCAACATATCAATTAAAAATAGGAGAAACTCACTCGCGGGCGAGACCGAAGTACGGATCAAGGATACATCCCCGGTAAGGAACGACATCCACCACCGCCTTGACTTCATAATCCTCTTCGGTGAAACTGATTATCACATGAGGGTGAGTGTTTCTGAAAAGAGCCCTGAGATTAGGGAGGGTTATATCGTAAGTTCTATGTTCTTCGTCGTTGCCGTAATAGCCGGTGCATTCGAGATGCACGGTATACTGCTGCTCCATCGGCACCGCGTTCATTCCGTCGCTGCGCAAGTTCTTGCTCTCGCAGCAATAGAGGTCGGCTATCTCTTTTCCGTAAACGGAGGTCGCCGGCGTCGGCTCGATGGTGAAGGGAGCGGTGTAGCTCAGTTTGCCGATATTGGCCGCGGTCGGAATATCATAGGCGGTGAGCCAGCCCGACGTATCGGCCGAGGGGTTGTCGGGGTCTACCTGCGTTTTGTCGGAGACATCCTTGAGCCAGTCGATCCAGGTGGCGAAACCGGGGAAGACCGGTGTCTCGTCGTTGGTGAACTTCGGCATGAAGAATTGTCGGTCGGCAATGCCGTTCACCTCTATCCCGTTGACCGTGATGTCGGCATATTTCCTTTTGTTGATGAAAGTGAACGTAAACTTCGCGGCAGTTCTCACGAGCCAGAAAGATTTCTCCACATATTTCACGCCGGCGGGAATCTCCACGTCATAAATGGCGTTGAGAGGTATGGGCTTCGAAAAATCGGGGGTGAAGTTCACCGCCGCGATCTTTGCCTCGAAACCTGTAGCACCCTCCGTGACACTCTCGAGGAAATCATGCAGAGAGCCGGATAATGCTACATTCGCTGGCTCACACTGAATGTCAGTGACACTCTCCTCGTTAGCAAAGAGATAAACTTTTTTCTTAAAGCGGGATTTCAGTTTGGTTATGTGCGAGTAAGTCACGCACGAACTCCCGAAGGTGAAATATTCGTTGTTTTCCACCACGCCCTGGTCATTAAGGATCATAATGCGAAGGGAATGCAGACTTTCGTTATCGGGGATAGATGTCGATGCGGCGCGTGTGGCTCCCAACATCCCGATGTTGAATACAAGGAATGTTCCCCGGCCGTCGTCGGCCGGATCCTGAGGCATATCGTAGCGGCTGTCGCACGCCGTCATTACGACAGCGAGCGCCACGCAAAGCAAAGCCGCGATATGTCTGAAGATTTTAGTCATTCCTTTTTAGTTTTTAAGTGATAAGTTATCAGTTATCAATTTTCAGTTTTCTGTCAACTCTAATCTAACACAGGTTACAGGTCCACTTCATTGGGCACCACCATCCAGGAGTGGATCAGAATCTGGCTGCTTATCCATTCGTTATTCTCGTCGAGGAAAAACGTGAGCACATAATCATCCTCTCGGTCGAGGAATTCTTGGTCGGTCATCTTGTGGCCGTACTCCTCTTCGTAATATCCCTTCGCCAACAGCGCGTAGTCAATCACCGGGATGCGGGCCACCTTTATACCCTTGTCGTTGGTGATGGTGAGCATCATCTTCCTGCGGTGGTCCTCCATCATTCGCGCCACGGTCATATCGGCGATGGCGCCCTTGACATCGATGATGGCGCGGGTGTCAAGATCCTCCTTACCCAATCCGACCACGCCATTCGTCGTGGCCCACGGACGGTAATTGATGTTCTCATCCTCCAAGAGGCCGTTGTGGTAGGCCATAAGGCCGTTCTCATCATCAATGCGGAAAGTGAATTTATCCACATCCACATCCTCGCCCGAAAGGTGGTTCAGGATCACGCGTATATGGTTGGTGTTCTTTGTCAAAGGCACAGTGTAGACATAATGTCCGCCATCCTCATTGTCGGGAAGCGACACATCCAAAATGCCGTGGAAAAGGCGATAGAGTCTCTTGTCACTGTAAGCCCCTGCCTCGCCATAGTAACGGCGAAGCGAGCAGTGCAGGTCCTCGATGCGCGTTTCCCCAATCGTGGCTTCGGGCACTGAGAAGGATTCCTCCCGCGCCCCGTCGTTGCGCAGACCGCACCAGGCAAGTATCTTGTAATCGCCGGCCGGGAGGTCGAGAAGCATAGAATAGTTGTCGGCCGTGGCCTGGTCCACCTGTTCCTCGCGGTGCCATACAAGCATGCCCGACTTGTCGAAGGCGTAGGCATGAACGGATGAAACCTCGTTGGCGAACGCATCTGCCCAGTGCAGATTACGGTCGTAACGGAACTTCAGCGTGTAAGTCACCGAGCAATCCCCCTCCTGTTCGGAGAAGAAGTCGTCGCATGAAGTGAAAGCGACCAACGGCAACAACGCCATCACTGCTGTCGCTACACGCAATGCCGATTTCTTTATGTTTGTTTTCAATCTCATGCCATTAATTCTTAGTTTCTTATGTGATATATATGTCGATGAGTGCGTTGCAAGGTGTATCTACCCCTTGCCGACACCCTCAGGAATTATCAAAACAAAGGGAGTTTCCAAATTGAATCTCCGTGATTCGCACCTCTCTTTGCACCGGTACGTCAGTGCGTTTAAAATCGTTGTTCTTTTTAATAGTTCCGGTGAGGGGGAGACTCGCCGTCGAGGGGAGCCTCCCCCACCGGACATTTTCAGGATTTGAAAGCGACCCGGCCCGTTTCTGAGGCCGCATCATCTTTCGCGGTTTAATTCATCAGAAATTACCTCTCAATTTCCCCAGTTAATGCTAACGCTGTTGTTAACGATACGCCAAGAAAGGATGTTGATCTGAGCGCCAATGAAAGTGTCTTCTTCCTCTGTCTTTTCGGGGATGATTTCTTTCTCAGGATCCCAAACCGGAGTACCGAGACCATAGATAGAGTTGATGCTCATGTCATAGATATGGTTACGAACCACACCTTTTCTTGCAACTACCTGCTCACCCACTTTATCAGTACCGAAGTGGTTGATGTCGGCATAGTAGTAAGTCATACCTGTGTTCCAGATCTTGGCGTGCTGAGATTTCTGGAGGTCTTCATCAATATCACTACTTTCATGCTCAGAGCCTTCTTCGGCATTTTTAGTTGTGTACCAGTCATATTTCTTGGCATCTTCAGTCAAGATTGGCACAACAAAATATAATCCTTTAGAATCTGTCGCTGTAGCCGTTTTCGCATATTTAAAGGTTATATCTTCAGGAGCTATAGAGCTTACAACATTACCGATCCGCTTGTAATAGTTGTTTTCTCCATTGTTCGTAAGATAATTCAATACAGATTTCTTAAGGTTAGTCTGATCTTTATCATCGATAAACTTGATACCGTAATATTCGCAGATTGTGAGCGCTTTACCACCCTTATCACAGAGAGTACCGGCAATGATAATCTTTGTGTTGCGTTTCTGGTAATCTGCATTTCCCTGAGCTATAGTATTCTCGTTGCAATAGGTGTAATTGTTCGTAGTAAACGATTTAGCCTGAGCAGCGTTGAAGTCTCCATAGCGGCTTACAGAATTGCTAAGCTGGTTAGCCCAATAGCTGCGGCGGTATCCGGGATTATTCCATGTGAAGCCTAATTCAGTACTACTCCAAACGGGGTCTTTAAGACGCTTGCTGAGGGTTGCCACATTCATATCAGCAGTTACATTCCAGCCCAAGAGCTTGAGGTAAACCGCCGTGTTCTCAGTAGTTGTGTTTGGATTATCAATGATGTCTGTTTGGGGAAGTTCGATATCTGATACATTTCCGTCGGCATCCTTAGACTGAAGTTTAATAAGATCACCCTCCATTTTCATAGAGGAGATAAAGTCGAGAGATGTACGCACTTTTGCAACATTACGCTCAACATAAATCTGAACGGGGTCAGTTGTTGCAGCGTCGACCGTTGATTTATACTTGTCGGTTGTGATTTTGGTAGCTTTCACAATCTCTCCATTTACCTCTGCATAAACTGAGTTACACATCGGGAAATAATTTCCGGGATAATCGGAATCGGATTTTCCGTCACCATTAGCGTGCAATGCATAGTCAGCAGTCACTGTGCGGAGCGAGCCGAGGCTACGAGACTCGTCACCGAGGTCCTTACGGGGATTCACAACGGCAAGCATCTGAGAGGGGAAGGTGTCGCCCTCCTTGGTGCTGATGACGATAGTGGCATTGAGGATTTTCTCAACATTAGGCATGTTATCACCAGGAGTTGCTACCGAGATACCCTCCGTCCAATCGTAGTAGTTTACCTCTTGACCTGACTTAACGTATGCAGGGTCACCGTCTGAATCGAAGAAATAGAAACGAACAGAAGTCACAGCGTTTTCTTTGTCAAGACCTTTCTCATATTTGGCGTCGCCGGGTTCTCCAGGAACAACATCACCGGCCGCCGCTTTGGTGCCGTCGGTGTTAGATACGATGTTTACAGAGAGGTAACGGGCCTGGCCGTCAGAAATCAAGTCGCTTCCGCTGTCATTAATCACAGCTAGCTCCTCGCTGTTGCAGGCTGTCAAAAAGGCAGCTGCACACAAACATGAAAATAATAATTTTTTCATACCTTAGTTAAATTAATTATTAATGGATTATTTAATTAAATTTAGTTCTTAGTCTCTTTTGTAAGGACGCGATATATCGCATCCGCTGATTTCACTCCTCCCGTAATCCGCTCTCCGCAAAGCCGCTTGCGGCGTTTTTCTCCGGGTGATTGTCGCGATCGCGGCATGCCGCGACCCTACATTTCCCTATCTATTTTTTGTCGTGTCCAAAAATTTCACTGCAAAGATAATGCCTGAAATTCAAATTTCATCGGTTTTAATCCTCATTTTTTACGCGTTAACATTTTTTCGGAGCGACACTGCAGGCAGAGTGTCCTCAGCTCCTAACTACTCCATGAGAAGTTGCAGGTTCTTCTGCGCCTCGGGGAGGAGCGGGATGGTCTCGAGGAGCTTGCGGGCGCCGTCGAAGTCGCCTTCATGAGCGCGGATCACCGCGCGGGCGTTGACTGCCTCGGCGGAGTCGCCGGCCTTCTCGAGGAGCGGGGCTGCCTTGGCGTAGTCGCCGGCAATGATTGCCGAGACTGCCACATTGAGGTTGGCCTCCACACTTGAAGGATAATAACGGAGGGCCGTTTCTATCACCTTGTTGAACTCCGGGGAGCCCTCGGGGTAAAGCCGGGCCACGCGCATCATCTGGTTGAGCGACAACTTTTCGGGCGTTCTCTTTATAACCTCGGCAAGCTGCGAATCAGGCAACGGTTTGAGGCGCGTGCTGATGCGGAACTTTGTGGCGCGCAAGTGGGGGAACCACTCGGGCAATATCTTGGTGCGGTAAAGGTCGCGGAATTTAGGGTCGGTCTTCAACTCCTTCTCCTTGGCGTCATAATCGGCGGCTCCGAAGGCCGGGCGGTCGATGAGGGCGAGGAGGTCGCGGCGCTGCTGCTCGGTGATGTCCTTGGCATTGACCACCTGTCCGCGGAACTCTTCCCAGTTCTCCGGCACAGCGTCGAATGTGGCAACGCTCTGGTCGATGTTATATTTGCGGCCCACATATTTGCCGATGTACTCGGCCAGGGCTCGCGAACGTCCGGTGGCCAGCTCCTTGTTGTGCTCATAGGGCGACTCGGGGGAGGCGTAACCGATGATCTCGATTTTGGCAATCTCGGCGTTGGGGTCGTTGAGCGCGTAGGCTATGGAATCGTAGATAACCTTGAGCTGCTGGCGGTTGTCGATGCGCTGGCCGCTGCGTGCACGGTAGATGCTGTCGTGGAGCACGGTCTTGTCAACCTCAAACTGCACGCGGGCACTTCCTTCGTGAATCGATACCGGGAGGTCTGTGACTTTCGGGGTGATATAAGTAACGCGCATTGACGGCACGGGGTTGAAAGTGGTTTCTACCGACGGGCCAAGAGCCGAGCCGTCGAAGACGCCGCAGCCGCAGGTGTCGTAGCGAAACTGCAGGCTGAGTCGCCCGGTGCGCATCCAGGACGCAAACGGGGCCGAAGCGTTGTAATCCACCATCTGGGCATGACCGTTGTCGCGACGCACCTCGCGCATGATGTCGTATTTCTTGCGGTAATCCTTGAGGCCGCGCATAGTGCCGCGCTCGTAGGCATAGTGCATGCCGCGTCCGGTGATGAGCACCGTGGGGAGCACAAGGCAATCGTTCTCGCCCGAGAGGATCGGGGTTATGAAGATCTGCTGGTTGTCCTTGAGCTTGAGCGAGTCGAGCACAATGTCGGCGTTGACATTGATCTTTCCACCTCCGCGGCTGAACGAGACGTTTTCCGTGCGGACGTTATCGTTGACTGCGGCCATTGCACCGAAAGCCACTGCTATGAAAGCCAGGAATGTTGTGTATATCTTGCGTTTCATCTGTTCGATTGTTAAAAGAGGTAAATAAATGATAGGCCAAGCTTTGTGAGGCCTATATAGTTGGTATGCCCCTCTCCTACCTTGAGGCCACAACTGTTACACTTGAATTTGTCATATTTCACATAGTCGTAGCCTGCCCCGATTTCAGCCTCGATGTTCCAGTGCTTGGAGAGCACCCACTGATAACCGTAGGTGACGCCCGCTCCGGCATACCATCCCTGATGTCGATAGTCGCGCAGGCCTTTGCCGATGTTCTCGCCACCGAAGAATGCGCCCGGGAACGGAATGTTCATATTTGCAGCGTTAAACTGCCCGCCCATGGCATGGACGCCGATGAAATGGCCGTCGAATTTAGAGCAAAGCCACCAACGATATTCGGGCATCACGACCCAGTGACGGATCTTGCGGTCGCCTGAGTCGCTGTGGAATTTCCACAGGTTGAGGCCGTAGACCAGGCTGAATGTGCTGCGCTGACCTACTCCGATTTCCACACCGAGGTTGGGCGTGGTCGTAGCGTCGTAAAGAAGGTTGGTTTTCACGGCCACCTGTGCCGAGGCCGGCACGGAAGCCGACAGCAATACTCCGGACAGAAATGCCGCGAACGTCACGAGCCTACTGAAATAACGACGGAAAATCCGTAAATTAGCATTGCGGGGAAAGGCATTTCTGTCCTCCCTCACCGTCATAGATATTGTGGCTTTCAATGTTTTATGATTTAGCATAAAAATCCAACAGTAATAGTTAAGCGAATTCAGGGTGCAAAATTAATCATTTTTTTCCATTTGCAATGGTTTCTATAAAATAATTCTCTAATAATAAATCTTTATTTTTGATAATTATCTAAATCTCACTCGCATTGCTGCCGTGAAATACAATAGAGCCTAATTAGTTCATTATCTGTAAATTCATATCAACAAACAGAACACTTCAGACCCCCTGCGTTTCATAGACGTTGTGGAGTTAAAAAAAATCTTAATGTTGGAATAAAATTGCCTGGCGGCAGCCACTCTCCGCAATTTCCAATACAAAATCGATAAATAATTTCGTCCGGGTGTAATATTTTAAGATTATTTTCACCTCTATATTTTTTAACATTGAGGCGTATTTTCATTCAGTGCTTTATTACCCTTTCATTCAGTGCTTCGTCAGGGGTTCATTCAGTGCTTCGTTAGTCCTTCATTCAGCACTGTATTAAGGTCTCATTCAGTGCTTCATTACACCCTCATTCAGTACTGAATGAAGGTGCAACAAAACCAACTTGAAAACGTCGACACGCTTCGACGCTTTTCGACACTTGCAAGAAATACGATCCTTAGGGTGTAACGAATACAATCGTAAGGTGCTGAGGAATACGATTGTAAGGTGGTAAGGAATGCAATCGTAAGAACCTAAGGATAGTATTCCACTCACCGAGTGGACAGCGCTTCACTATACCCGGTAAACAGCACTTCACTACCCATAGTGGACAGCGCTTCACTACCCCAAGTGGACAGCACTCCACCCGGCAAGTGGACAGCATACGGCTCGGCACGGGAACCGCCTGCGGAAGGAAAGGCTGCGGAGGCCGTCGCCGGCCTCTCCCCTACACACATGTTTGCGGAAAAATGCCTCAATGGTTCAAACTATTTGATAGTCAGCGACAAATGGTTCAGCCATCCTTCAGTTTTCCTTCACTTATCCTTCAGTTTTTCCGCCCTGTGGTTCAGCAGCCGGCTGCCGCGGCGCGCCGCAACCGATAATGCCTGAACCATTCGTGAACCATTACTCATTGATAATCAGCAGGTCTGAATCATTTGTGAACCATTACTCGCTGATTCCCAGCGAGTCTGAACCTTTGCTGAACTTTTGCTGAATCATTTGTCGCTGACTATCAAACAGTTTGAACCATTGAGCCTTTTTCGACCAACATTTGTGTATAGGGGGCGCTCGTCGGGTTGTACCGGTAACCAACAGACGGAACGAATTGTTCTCTAACCATTGTCCCGACAAAGCGGGACGGATATATAAAAACAGATGAGAGGAAAACGTCACGTCTTCCCCTCATCCGCTTTGTTTGAAAGAAGAAATATTAATTGTTTGATTATGCCTCTGCAGGAGCTTCTGCCGGAGCTTCCTCCTCAGCCGCTGCAGCTTCGGCCTCTGCCTTGGCAGCAGCCTCGGCAGCTTTCTTCTCAGCTACCTTCTGGGCAATTCCTTCATTTACTTTTTTCTCTGCTTCCAGGCGCGCTTCCTTAGCAGCCTTCTTCTCAGCAGCCTGCTTTGCCTCGAAAGCTTCCAGACCTTTCTGCTTGTCAGCCTTCCATGCCTCGAACTTAGCCTGTGCGGCTGCTTCGTCGAAAGCACCTTTCTTCACACCGCCACGCAGGTGTTTCATCAAATATACGCCCTCGCGGGAAAGAATGTTACGTACAGTATCCGTAGGCTGCGCACCGCACTCTACCCAATACAAAGCACGTTCGAAATTCAAATCTACAGTGGCCGGATTCGTATTCGGGTTGTACGTACCGAGTTTCTCTGTAAACTTACCATCACGTGGTGCTCTTACATCAGCGATAACGATGCTGTAGAAAGCATAGCTTTTACGACCGTGACGCTGCAATCTGATTTTAGTTGCCATATTTTTATAGGTTTATAGGTTTGAAATAGCCGTTATCCCGTAACGGCGGCGCAAAGTTACGCTTTTTATTTGAACCGTCCAAGGTTCCCCGCCTGTTTTTGTCACTTTTTCAGGGCTCCGGACTTCTCCCGTATCATGCTATAACGCACAAAGAAGCCCACCAGCAGGACGTACATGCCCAGCGACAGCCATTCGCTGGCCGGATTTTCCCACCAGGCCTCGTAATCAAACGAGATGCCGCCGAAACGCAAGGCCGCACTGACCACGCCCATCAACGCTCCTCCGGCAATGAAGCCCGAAGCTATCAGGGTGCCGCGCTCTCCGCGCTCCCGGTTTACCGCTTCCTTTTCGTGGCGCGTCGTGACGTAATGATTGACAAGTCCGCCCGCCAGCAGGGGCAGGTTCAGTTCCAAGGGAATGAACATGCCCAACGCGAACGCCAGCGCGGGTACCCCGCACAGGGTAAGCACCACGGCAATCAGGGCGCCGATGCCGTAGAGCAGCCAGGGGGCGCCGCCCCCGCTCATAAGCGGTTCGATGACCGCCGCCATGGCATTCGCCTGCGGAGCGGCCAGCTGCCCGCTCGTAAACCCGTAAGTGTCGTTCAGTATCATGATAACCCCGGCCACCGTAGCGGCGGAAACAAGTATGCCGAGAAACTTATACGTCTCCTGCTTGCGGGGCGTGCTTCCCAGCCAGTAACCGATCTTCAAGTCCGTGATAAAACTGCCGGCACTGGAAAGAGCCGTGCAGACCACACCGCCCATGATGAGGGCGGCCACCATACCGGCTGTACCGGTCAGCCCCACGGACACCATAATCACCGACGCCAGGATAAGCGTCATCAGCGTCATACCGGACACGGGGTTGCTTCCCACGATGGCGATGGCATTGGCCGCCACAGTCGTGAAAAGGAAAGCGATGACGGCTACCAGCAACACGGCCACCAGACTGAACACGATGTTGCCGTCCATCACCCCGAAATGGAAAAACAGGAACACGACAGCCAGCGTCACCAGGGATCCTACGGCGATTATCTTCATCGGCAAGTCAAGCTCCGTGCGTGCCACCTTAACGGCTTTTCCCTTGTTTCCCTTCATCTCCTGCGCGGCGAGTCCCAGCGCGCTGCGGATGACTCCCCAGCTCCGGATGATGCCGATGATGCCGGCCATGGCGATGCCGCCGATACCGATGCTCTTGGCATAAGTGAAGATGAGTTCCGGGGAAGCCTCGGCCGCCGTCACCGGATGGACACCGGACACGACAGCCACATCTCCGAAAAACAATGCCATGGCCGGAACAATGATCCACCATACGGTCACCGAACCCAGACAGATAATCAGAGCGTATTTGAAACCGACGATATACCCCATGCCCAGCAAAGCGGCTCCCGTATTGAGTTTGAACACGATTTTGGCCCGGTCGGCCAACATGCCGCCCCATTCCAAACAACGGGAGGTGACGTTCTCGTTCCACCACCCCAAAGACGCTACCAGAAAGTCATAGACGCCACCTATCAGACCGGCCACCACCAGCGGGAGGGCCTGATTGCCTCCTTTCTCACCAGACACAAGCACCTGGGTGGATGCCGTAGCCTCGGGGAAGGGGTATTTCCCGTGCATGTCCTTTACAAAATATTTGCGGAACGGTATGAGGAGCAGAATACCCAGCACACCGCCCAACACAAGAGCGATGAAAACCTGCAGGAAATCCACCGTGATATCCGGATAGCGGGACTGGAGGATATAAAGCGCCGGCAAGGTGAAAATGGCTCCCGCCACAATCATGCCGCTGCATGCGCCGATGCTCTGGATGATGACATTCTCGCCCAAGGGATTTTTCCGGCCGACGGCTCCGGACACTCCCACGGCTATGATGGCAATGGGAATGGCCGCCTCGAAAACCTGGCCTACCTTCAGCCCCAGATAAGCCGACGCGGCGGAAAAGAGCACCGCCATCACCAGTCCCCACACGACCGACCACAACGTCACTTCCCGACATGTGTCTCCGGCTTTCATCAGGGGTTCGTACACCTCTCCTTCTTTCAACTCCCGGAATGCGTTTTCAGGCAGTCCCGACAGTTTCTCTGCTTCGTTTTCCATCTGTCTTTCATTTTTAATGTTTCCTGCGCAAAGATAGACAAACTATCCGGTTCGGACATGCCATCGTCCGGTATTTCTTCATGACCAGACGGCTTTTTATCCCGATACGGACGGAAGGAAACGAGCCGGACGGACCAGAAAGCGAGAATAGGTTTCCGGACGGATACCCGATATTACGTTAAAAAAGGTAAACCAATACCTATTTTTGCCCGTGTTATACGGACTATCAGTAAATAAAAAGTAATTTTGCAAAGATTTGTAAGGTATACTTTGCAAAATGGCCCACATAATAAAACACAACGGGACGGTGGAAAGCATCGAACATACTCATATCCGGGTAAAAATCCGGCAGGCTGCCGCTTGTGCTACCTGCGCGGGAAAGCAATTGTGTCACTCGGCCGAAAGCAAGGAAAAGGTAATCGATGTATATACTCCGGAAGCGCCATCGTATGCCGTAGGACAGCAGGTGGAAGTGCAAATCAGGATTTCACAGGGACTGAACGCTGTGTTCATGGCCTACGGTCTCCCTTTGATTCTGCTGCTTGCCGTCCTGACCCTTATCATCACGCTGACGGGAAACGAACTGGCCGGCACACTGGCAGCTTTGTCCGTCCTCGCAGCATATTACCTTATTTTATATATAAGGAGGGACAAAATCACTCGTAAATTTTCATGTACAATAAATCATTTAAACTAATACGTTATGAACTTAATACTGATTGCAGTAATCGTTTTAGGCATTGTCGGCCTTGTGGCCGCCGCGGTATTATATGCCGCTTCTAAAAAGTTTGCTGTGTATGAAGATCCGCGCATCTCACAAGTGGCGGAAGTTTTGCCGCAGGCCAATTGCGGCGGATGCGGTTATCCGGGTTGCTCCGGTTTTGCCGGTGCCTGTGTGAAAGCGGCTGACAACGGTTCGCTGGAAGGCTACTTGTGTCCTGTAGGCGGACAGGCTGTAATGGAGAGAGTGGCTTCCATCCTGGGCATGAGCGTGTCGGCCTCAGCTCCCAAGGTGGCTGTAGTGCGATGCAACGGCACATGCGAAAACCGTCCGCGCATAGCTTCTTTCGACGGAGTACGGAGTTGCCGCGTGGCACTGATGACCGGCACGGGAGAAACAGCCTGCGCATTCGGTTGTTTAGGCTGCGGCGACTGTGTGAACGTCTGCCAGTTCGGAGCGATACGGATTAATCCGGAGACGGGTATCGCCGAAGTGGACGAGGAACTTTGTACAGCGTGCGGAGCCTGCGTGAAAACCTGTCCGCGCAAAATCATCGAACTGCGTCCGAAGGGTCCGAAAGGCCGCCGCATGGTAGTGAAATGTGTCAACCGCGACAAGGGAGCCGTTGCCAACAAAGTGTGCAAAGCCTCCTGTATAGGATGCGGAAAGTGCGTAAAGACATGCCCGTTCGAGGCTATCACGCTCAGTTCCAACCTGGCATATATCGACCCGGAAAAATGCAAGCTGTGCCGCAAATGCGAGGAAGCTTGTCCAAAAAATGCCATCCAGGCCGTGAACTTCCCGCCGCGTAAGCCGAAACCCGCACCCGAAACGGCAGCCCCTGCCGGCCGACCGCAGGCAGAGACCCAAACGGTATCCGAAGCACCCCGTCCGGCGCAAACCGAGGGGAAAGAGAATGCATAATCCGAACCTTAATACAAAAAACAGATAATACAGTGAAGACGTTCAGATTAGGAGGAGTTCATCCTTCCGAAAATAAATTATCGGCAGCCAGCCCCATCAAACAGGCCGAGTTGCCCAAGCAGGCAGTCTTTTCCACATATCAACACATCGGCGCACCGGCCAAACCGGTCGTGGCCAAAGGCGACGTGGTGAAAGTAGGTACCCTGCTGGCCGAAGCAGACGGCTTCGTTTCCGCCCCCGTTTATTCTTCCGTTTCCGGTAAAGTGGCAAAAGTCGATGCCATCGTAGATGCCAGCGGCTATCGCCGGCCGGCCATTTTCGTGGACGTGGAAGGGGATGAATGGGACGAGAGCATCGACCGTAGCCAGACGCTGGTAAAACTGTCCGACCGCCCCGACCTGACTCCTCAGGAGATTGTAGCGAAAATCAAAGCAGCCGGCGTTGTCGGTATGGGAGGCGCCACATTCCCCTGCCATGTAAAACTCTCCCCTCCTCCGGGAACCAAGGCGGAATACGTCATCATCAATGCAGTGGAATGCGAGCCGTATCTGACCGCCGACCACCGGCTGATGCTGGAAAAGCCTGATGAGATACTGGTGGGAGTGGCTCTTATCATGAAAGCGGTGGGAGTGACCAAAGGATTCATCGGAATCGAGAATAACAAGCCAGACGCCATCCGTCTGATGACGGAAAAAGCGGCCGCTTATCCGGAAATTGAAATTGTCCCCTTACAGGTCAAATACCCGCAGGGCGGAGAGAAACAACTCATCCAGGCTGTCATCGGCCGCGAAGTACCGGCGCCTCCCGCCATCCCCATCCATGTGGGAGCCGTGGTACAGAACGTGGGAACGGCTTTTGCCATCTACGAGGCCGTGATGAAAAACAAGCCTCTCGTGGAACGTGTCATCACCGTTACCGGAAAAAGCCTGCAATCGCCGACCAACTTCCTCGCCCGCATCGGTACTCCGATGAGTACGCTTATCGATGCCTGCGGCGGGCTTCCCGAAGACACGGGAAAGGTCATCGGCGGTGGTCCGATGATGGGTAAGGCACTGCTCAATCTGGATGTTCCCGTCTGCAAGGGATCTTCAGGCCTGCTCATCATGAATGAAAAGGAGGCCCGGCGAGGCGAGGAACAGCCCTGTATCCGGTGTGCCAAATGTGTCGGTGCCTGCCCCATGGGTCTGGAACCTTATCTGCTGGCGACCACCTCGGCTTTCCGCAATTGGGAAAAGGCTGAACAAAACAACATCGTATCGTGTATCGAATGCGGATCCTGTCAGTTCACGTGCCCGTCCAACCGCCAGTTGCTGGACAACATCCGTGTCGGCAAAAGCACAGTAATGGGCCTGATTCGTGCCCGTAACGCTAAAAAATAAATAGAAATGAAGAAATTTATCGTATCCTTATCACCTCATGTACACAGCACGGACAGTGTACAACGGAATATGTACGGGGTGTGTATCGCCCTGATTCCCGCCCTACTGGCCTCCTTGGTATTCTTTGGTCTGGGTGCCCTGATCGTACTGCTGGCCTCCGTAATAGCCTGCGTTTTCTTTGAATGGGCCATAGCCAAATACATACTGAAAATGCAGCGCACGACCGTATGCGACGGCTCTGCTGTCCTGACGGGTCTGTTACTGGGCTTCAACCTGCCCTCCAATCTCCCTCTGTGGATTATTGTCATCGGCGCACTCGTCGCTATCGGCGTAGGTAAAATGACATTCGGCGGACTGGGATGCAATCCTTTCAACCCTGCGTTGGTCGGACGTGTCTTCCTGCTGGTATCCTTCCCCGTACAGATGACAACATGGCCGGTAAGCGGTCAGTTGACCGCCTACACGGATGCGGCAACGGCCGCCACTCCGCTGGCCGTAATGAAAGAAGCCATCAAAGCCGGCGATCCTTCCGTATTGGACAAACTGCCGGATGCCGTCAGCATGCTTGTGGGACAGACGGGCGGCTGCCTCGGTGAAGTCAGCGCACTGGCTCTTGTCATCGGTCTGATATACATGCTTTGCCGCCGCATCATCACGTGGCATATCCCCGTATCCATTCTGGCCACGGTGTTTGTCCTGTCCGGAGTATTCCATTTGTCCAATCCGATTTATGCATCGCCCGACGCGGTTCTTATGAGCGGAGGTCTGATGCTCGGAGCCTGCTTCATGGCAACGGATTACGTAACTTCTCCCATGACTCCCAAGGGACAGGTTATCTATGGCGTATCCATCGGTCTGATTACCGTCATCATCCGTACGTTCGGTGCCTATCCCGAAGGAATGTCTTTCGCCATTCTCATCATGAATGCATTCACTCCGCTGATAAACAACTATTGCAAACCTAAAACATTCGGGGAGGTAACAAAAAAATGAAAAAGTTAGAATCATCTTTAATTAATATGGCGGTCGTACTGACCCTCATATCTGTCATCGCAGGTGGTGCCCTGGCTTATGTCAACTCCGTAACACAAGGCCCGATTGCAGAAATCAACGCCAAGAACCTGCAGGACGGTATCAAGCAGGTCATCCTCGGCACCACGGAGGGCGAACTGCAAGTAGAGACCCCCGACACGCTGGACAACGGATATATCGTTTATGAGACCGACCGCGGAACGGCCGTAGCCGCCACGGAAAACGGTTTCGGAGGCAAACTGACTGTTCTTGCCGGATTTGACGCACAAGGAAACATCCTCGGATACACCATCCTGACTACTTCCGAAACACCGGGATTGGGAGTCAAGGCCGGCACTTGGTTCCAAAAGGGGCAGAAAGGCGACATCATCGGCAAGAACCCCGGAGAGAAGGAACTGACCGTGTCCAAGGACGGCGGCGAAGTGGACGCCATCACGGCTTCCACCATCACCAGCCGGGCTTTCCTCAAGGCTATCAATAACGCCTACAAGGCCTACATGAACAAGAGTTCGGACGGCGTGAGCGGCGCGACCCACCGGGTAGAAACCACCGGCGAGGCGATAGAACCGACCTGCGACCTGCAACCCGACTCCATTAATTAACAGAAAGGAATACATGTTATGAATAGTATAAAAGTATTATTAAACGGTATCGTCAAGGAGAACCCGACATTCGTGCTTCTGTTGGGTATGTGTCCGACACTGGGTACCACCTCATCCGCCCTCAACGGCATGTCCATGGGTCTGGCAACGACATTCGTGCTCATCTGCTCCAATGTTGTCATCTCGCTCATCAAGAACCTCATTCCCGACATGGTGCGCATCCCTTCTTTCATCGTCGTCATCGCTTCGTTCGTCACGGCTTTACAGATGTGCATGCAGGCATTCTTCCCTGAAATCTATGCTTCGCTGGGACTGTTCATTCCCCTGATTGTGGTGAACTGTATCATTCTGGGACGCGCTGAGGCTTTCGCCAGCAAACACGGCGTCTTTCCGTCATTCTGCGACGGTCTGGGTATGGGACTCGGTTTCACCATCGCGCTGACCGTTCTCGGAGCCGTGCGCGAACTGCTCGGTACGGGCAAGGTATTCGAGGTTACGCTCTATCCGGAAGAATACGGCATGCTGATGTTCGTACTGGCACCGGGTGCCTTCATCGCTCTGGGCTATCTGATCGCCATCATCAATAAGTTCAAAAAGGCCTAACCATCATTAAATAAATCACATTATGGAATCAGTATATCAATATCTCATCATATTCATTACGGCCATCTTTGTCAACAACGTCGTATTATCCCAGATTCTCGGAATCTGCCCGTTTCTGGGTGTTTCCAAAAAGATAGACACGGCATTGGGCATGTCGGCGGCCGTAGCGTTCGTACTGGTACTGGCCACACTGGTCACCTATCTGTTGCAGACGTTCGTGCTCAATGCATTCGGACTGGAATACCTGCAGACGATTGCTTTCATCCTGGTGATTGCCGCTTTGGTGCAAATGGTTGAAATCATATTGAAGAAACTTTCCCCCGCCCTCTATCAGGCACTGGGTGTATTCCTCCCCCTCATTACCACGAACTGTGCCGTCCTCGGCGTGGCCATCCTGGTAATCCAGAAAGACTTCAATTTGCTCGAAGGTATCTGGTATGCCTTCAGCACGGCACTCGGTTTCGGTCTGGCACTGATTGTCTTCGCCGGCATCCGCGAACAACTGGAAATGGTCATGGTTCCCAAAGGCATGAAAGGCATGAGCATCGCGCTCATCATCGCCGGTCTGCTGTCCATGGCATTCATGGGATTCAGCGGCGTGGACATGGGATTGAAAAATTTCTTCAATCTCCCCTTATAATAGGAAACTGGCAGGCATCTCGGTTGCCAAACATACAAATATGAAGTCTCCGGATGTCTCCGGAGACTTTTTTTGCAAAAAAAAGATATTTTTTACATTATATTCCATTATATTCCGTATCTTTGTAGGAGAATCTATAACCACAACTACTAATAATATGAAAGAAACAATATTAGTAACCGGCGGAACCGGATTTATCGGTTCACACACTACAGTTGAACTTCAGGCTGCAGGATATGACGTTGTCATCGTAGACAACTTGTCTAACTCCCGCGAGGATGTTATCGACGGAATCGAAAAGATATCCGGCATCCGTCCTGCTTTCGAGAAAGTGGATCTCCGTGACTACGAAGCTACCGAAGCCGTATTCAAGAAATATCCCCAGATCAGCGGTATCATCCATTTCGCAGCAAGCAAAGCTGTAGGAGAAAGTGTCGAAAAGCCTCTTTTATATTATAGAAATAATATCATCTCGCTGGTAAATCTGTTGGAACTGATGCCGAAATACAACGTCAAAGGTATCATCTTCTCTTCGTCCTGCACGGTATATGGCCAGCCGGACGTATTGCCCGCTACGGAAGAGACTCCCATCAAGAAGGCCGAGAGCCCGTATGGAAACACGAAACAGATCAACGAGGAAATCATATACGATACCGTAAACAGCGGTTCGCCCATCAAGGCCATCCTGTTGCGTTACTTCAACCCGATCGGCTCACACCCCACGGCCATCATCGGAGAGATGCCTAACGGAGTTCCTCAGAACCTGATTCCGTATCTGACCCAGACAGCCATGGGTATTCGCGAAAAACTGAGCGTATTCGGCGATGACTATGACACGCCCGACGGTTCCTGCATCCGCGACTATATTTATGTTGTGGATTTGGCAAAAGCTCACGTTTGCGCCATGACCCGCATTATGGAAGACAAGACGGAAGAATCCGTTGAAGTATACAATATCGGCACAGGCAAGGGTACTTCCGTATTGGAACTGATCAATGCTTTTGAAAAGGCTACCGGTGTCAAGCTCAACTACCAGATTGTAGGCCGCCGCGCCGGTGATATCGAAAAGGTATGGGGCAACGTTGACAAAGCCAACAAAGTATTGGGCTGGAAAGCCGACACGCCTCTGGAAGAGGTATTGGCAACAGCTTGGAAGTGGCAGTGCGCCCTTCGCGAACGGAACATCATGTAACAGATGCTTCCCATCCGCATTGGAATGAAAAATCACCCTTCTGAAAGAGAAGGAGAAACGATATAAACGCCAAAGTGCGTTTAGTTATGCATCAATCTGATATGATCACGCCTATGGGAATAGTCCAGATCGTTACGGCATGTCGATTGGCATCAACAGATTGAATATTGCATAATAGTTTTGTCGTGTTTTATTTTGTGTTTGTGTTGTTGCAATCCTCCGACGCGAGTCGGGGGATTGCCTTTTATAGATACAACCTCCCCAAAAACGCCCTCACACAACCACTTTTTTCGCAGAAAAGAAAATGCCTATCGTTTTTTTCCTTATCTTCGCATTACAGAAAACAAAGGGGTGCCCGCAACGGTTGCAGGGCTGAGATTATACCCTGTGAACCTGATGCGGATAATGCCGCCGAAGGGATTGTTTCCAGTCGGGCATGCTCACAGCTTTCAGTATATTCCATCACCTGCTTTCCTCTCTTCTTTCTGCAATCAGCCAAAAGAAAAACGAATATGCACGGACTACAATTCATCACACACTACACCGAACGGTACTCCTACTACGACTCCGCCCGCATGGCACTCGAAGGAGGATGCCGGTGGATACAGTTGCGTATGAAAGAGGCCACTCACGAAGCACTGCTCCGCGAAGCATTACGCATACAGGCGCTGTGCCGCAGCTACGATGCCCGGTTCATTATCGACGACCACGTGGAACTGGCAAAAGAAATCAAAGCCGACGGTGTACATCTGGGGTTGAAGGACTGTCCCATAGACGAGGCACGCCGACGGTTGGGAGCCGATTTCATCATCGGAGGAACGGCCAACACGTTTGAGGACATTGTCACTCATCACCGGCGGGGAGCCGATTACATCGGTTGTGGCCCGTTCCGCTTCACCACTACAAAAAAGGGACTTTCCCCCATATTGGGGCTCGAAGGATACAGAAGCATCAAAAGCCGGATGCGGACGGAAGGAATTAATCTGC
The DNA here is from genome assembly GCA_947177395.1 of uncultured Paraprevotella sp. Lineage (GTDB taxonomy): Bacteria > Bacteroidota > Bacteroidia > Bacteroidales > Bacteroidaceae > Paraprevotella. The sequence continues at coordinate 41,611 of CAMWUI010000004.1, read as the reverse complement.
CGGTTGTCGCCATCGGGGGAATCACAGCGGATGACATACTCCCTATCCTGCATACAGGTATGGACGGTATTGCCCTGAGCGGCACCATCCTGCATGCCGAAGATCCCGTCGGGGAAACCCGGCGTATTCTTCAACTGCTGGCAATACATTCAAACACTAATTCATTATAACTCTATATTCAGATATGGAAAACAACATCAGAATCACTTATCCGAATTCGGAAAAGACATACATGCCGGGCAAACTGTTTCCCGACATGCGGGTGGCCATGCGGAAAATCAGCCTGACTCCCACCGTCACCATCAAAGACGGCCAACAGACGTTCCGGGAAAACGAACCGGTGTATGTATACGACACCAGCGGCCCGTACAGCGACCCGAATGCGGAAATTGACTTAAAAAAAGGTCTCCCGAGGCTGCGCGAAGCGTGGATTTTACAACGCGGGAACGTGGAACGACTGCCGCAGATCAGTTCGGAATACGGGCGCATGAGACAGGCCGACAAGTCGCTCGACTCTCTTCGTTTCGAGCATATCACACTTCCTTATCGGGCCAAAGCCGGTCATCAGGTCTCGCAGATGTATTATGCCAAACAGGGTATCATCACGCCGGAAATGGAATATGTGGCCATCCGCGAGAACATGAACTGTGCCGAACTGGGCATCGAAAGCCACATTACACCCGAATTCGTCCGCGACGAGATTGCTGCCGGACGTGCTGTACTGCCGGCCAATATCAACCATCCGGAAGCCGAACCGATGATTATCGGACGGAATTTTCTTGTAAAGATAAACACGAACATCGGCAACTCGGCTACTACCAGCAGTATCGAAGAGGAAGTGGAGAAATGCGTATGGAGTTGCAAGTGGGGCGGTGACACCCTGATGGATTTATCCACGGGAGACAATATCCACGAAACACGCGAATGGATTATCCGCAACTGTCCCGTACCGGTGGGCACCGTACCCATGTATCAGGCCATGGAAAAGGTCAACGGGAAAGCGGAAGACCTGACTTGGGAGCTATTCCGGGACACCCTGATAGAACAATGCGAACAGGGGGTGGATTACTTTACCATCCACTGCGGCATCCGGCTGAAGAATGTGCATTATGCCAACGAGCGTCTGTGCGGCATGGTAAGCCGGGGCGGCAGCATCATCTCCCAATGGTGTGCCTATCACCAGAAAGAAAGTTTCCTGTATGAACATTTTGATGACATCTGCGACATTCTGGCACAATACGACGTTGCCGTATCACTGGGAGATGGACTGCGTCCGGGATCCATCTATGACGCTAACGACCGTGCACAATTTGCCGAACTGGACACGATGGGAGAACTCGTAGAACGTGCCTGGGCAAAAAACGTACAGGCGTTTATCGAGGGACCCGGCCATGTTCCCATGCACAAGATTCACGAAAACATGGAACGACAGATTGAGAAATGCCACAATGCCCCGTTCTACACGCTTGGTCCGCTCGTAACGGACATCGCACCGGGATACGACCATATCACCAGCGCTATCGGAGCCGCCCAGATTGGCTGGTACGGCACGGCCATGCTCTGCTACGTGACTCCGAAGGAGCATCTGGGACTGCCCGACAAAGAGGATGTGCGCACGGGAGTGGTCACATACAAGATTGCAGCCCACGCTGCCGACATAGCCAAAGGACACCCAGGGGCAACGATCCGGGACAACGCCTTGAGCAAAGCCCGTTACGAATTCCGCTGGAAGGATCAGTTCAACCTGGCTCTCGACCCGGACCGGGCTTTGGAGTACTACAAGGCAGGCAACCATTTTAACGGGAAATACTGCACGATGTGCGGCCCCAATTTCTGCGCCATGCGCATCAGTCAGCGACTGAGAAACTGCGAGTTTGACCCGGAAGAGGAGAACAGACAGGAAGAAAAATAAAACGCTGGTCAATGAATAAACAAACACTGAGCACGAATGATTTCCAAGTCATTCGTGCTCAGCGTTTATTGCATGCCTCGTACAAGCATACCGGGGAATCATTTACACACGGGACGAAGCCAACTTTTCTTTCAGGAAACGCCCCGTATAACTCTCCGGACAGGCAGCCACCTCCTCCGGCGCACCGCAGATGACAAGTTCTCCTCCCTTGTCCCCACTATCAGGCCCTAAGTCGATAATATGATCGGCACATTTGATGATGTCCATATTATGCTCGATAATGACAAGCGTATGCCCCCGACCGATAAGAGCGTCGAACGCCGAAAGCAGACACTTGATGTCGTGGAAATGCAGTCCTGTGGTCGGCTCGTCGAAAATAAAAACGGTAGGTTGCGTCTGTTCCAGACTCAGATAGTAAGCCAGTTTCACCCGCTGGTTTTCTCCTCCGGAAAGGGTGCTGCTTGACTGCCCCAGTTTGATATACCCTAACCCCACATCCTGCAGAGGTTTCAGTTTCTTGACCACCTTGGCCTGCTTGTGCTCCGTAAAGAATTCGACGGCCTGATTCACTGTCATTTCCAATACGTCATGGATATTCACGCCCTCGTATTTCACTTCCAAGATATCGCTCTTGAAACGCTTGCCGTGACAGGATTCACACTCCAGAACTAAATCGGCCATAAACTGCATCTCTACGGTAACAAGCCCCTCACCCTTGCATTCCTCGCAGCGACCGCCTTCCGTGTTGAAAGAAAAGAAACCTGCCGTATATCCCATCTGTCTGGCATAAGGCTGAGCCGCAAACAGTTTGCGTATCTCGTCATACGCCTTTACATAAGTCACCGGGTTGCTGCGCGTAGACTTTCCGATCGGATTCTGGTCAACAAACTCGACGCCCCTGATTGCCGCCAGATCTCCCGCCAGTTCAAGAAACTCACCGGGACGGTCGCTCACTTCATCGAAGTTTCTCTTCAATGCCCGATAAAAGATATCGCGCACCAGGGTCGACTTACCGGAACCGCTCACTCCGGTCACCACCGTCATGACATTCAACGGAAATTTCACGTCAATGCCTCTCAGGTTGTTGGCTCTGGCCCCCTTCACCTCTATATAATTATTCCAGGCACGGCGACTTACGGGCAAAGGTATAGTTTCCTGTCCCGTCAGGTATTTTACGGTATAACTCTCCGTATCCTCCGGCTTTTCATCCAGCATCTGCCGCAAATCTCCTTGAAATACAACTCTTCCGCCTAATCTTCCGGCCTGCGGTCCTATATCGATGATATAATCCGCAGCCCGTATGATTTCCTCGTCGTGCTCAACCACTATCACGGTATTTCCCAAAGCCTGCAAGCGACGCAGAACATAAATGAGACGGTCCGTGTCCCGGCTATGCAATCCGATACTCGGTTCGTCCAGAATATACAGCGAACCGACCAGACTGCTTCCCAATGAGGTAGCCAGATTTATTCGCTGGCTTTCCCCACCGGATAGGGAATTACTGAGCCGGTTAAGCGTCAGATAGCCCAGTCCCACATCCACCAGGAACTGAATACGGTTCCCTATCTCCGTCAGGATGCGACGGCTCACTTGCTCTTCATGCTCGTTCAATTGCAAATTCAGGAAGAATTTCTGCAACTCTGTTACCGGCAGGTCCACTAAGTCGGAAATCGTATGGTTATTTATCTTCACATAGTTCGCTTCCGGACGCAGGCGCGTACCACGGCATACCGGGCATGTCGTCTTACCGCGATACCGTGCCAACATGACACGGTATTGTATCTTATACTGATTTTCCTCCAGCATCTTGAAGAATGCATCTATACACACGTTCTCCTCCCCTTTCAGTTTACTGTCGCCATGCCACAGAAAATCTTTCTGTTGTCCGGTGAGACGGTAATAAGGCTCAAACACAGGAAAGTTGTACGCTACCGCCCGACGGCAGAATTCATTTTTCCACTCTCCCATTTTCTCACCCCGCCAACACATGACAGCGCCGTCATACACACTCAAAGCCGAATTGGGAATAACCAGTTTCTCGTCTATACCGATGACCTTGCCAAATCCTTCACACTTGGGACAGGCCCCGACTGGTGAATTAAACGAAAAGAGATTGTCCGAAGGTTCTTCAAACGCCATGCCGTCCGCCTCAAAACGGTACGAGAACGTATGCAATATCCCGGATGGGTAGAAACGAAGCATACACTGACCGTTCCCCTCAAAGAAAGCCGTCTCCGCAGAATCTGTCAGTCGGGACAAGGTGTCCTTGCTGTCGTCACAACTCATCCGGTCGACAAGCAGATAAAGTTCACTGGAGTTTTCCCGGTCCTGCTGCAGGAAATCCTCAATGCGAACGATTTCCCCGTCTACTTCCAGACGAGTGAACCCCTGCTTCAAGGCAACATCCAGTTGCTCCGGCAAGGTACGTCCCGAACGCAGACACAACGGAGCCAGTACCGTGAAACGCGTACCGGACGAATAAGAAAGCATACACTGTATCACATCCTCCACAGAATGCTTTTTGACTTCTTGACCGCTGACCGGCGAATAAGTCCGCCCGATACGGGCAAACAACATTCTCAGGTATTCATAGATTTCAGTGGACGTTCCCACCGTAGAACGCGGATTGCGGCTGTTCACCTTCTGTTCTATGGCAATAGCCGGCGGAATGCCTTTTATATAATCGCATTCCGGTTTGCTAATACGCCCCAAAAACTGACGGGCATACGCCGAAAGACTTTCCACATAGCGCCGCTGCCCCTCGGCGTACAATGTATCAAAAGCCAGAGAAGACTTACCGGAACCGGACAGACCGGTAATAACGATAAACTTTCCCCGCGGAATCTCTAGGTCGATATCTTTCAGATTGTTGACTTTAGCGCCCTTTATGTAGATGCAATCTTTCATGGTGAACTGCTTTTATGGGTGTAAAGTTACGAAATTGCGGGTATCTTTTGGTACCGGCATCTAAAAAATATATGTTTTTCATAGGTATCTCCGGCCATTTAGTTGTATTTTTGCACCAGAATGAAAAAACGCATGAAAAGAACACTTTTATTATTGACCTGCCTTTGTTCATTATGGAGCATGAAAGCGCAGGAAACACCGAAACGCGAATTTCGGGGAGCATGGATTCAGTGTGTAAACAATCAGTTCAACGGCATAGGCACGGAAAAGATGAAAGCCACTCTGACCTACCAGCTGAACGAACTGAAAAAGTCGGGCATCAACGCTATCCTGTTTCAAGTGCGCGCAGAAGCCGATGCACTCTACAACAGTCCTTACGAGCCATGGAGCCGCTATCTCACCGGCCGACAGGGATGCGCCCCAGTCCCTTACTGGGACCCCCTGCAATGGATGGTCGACGAATGCCACAAACGCGACATGGAACTCCATGCCTGGATTAATCCCTATCGGGCAAAGACCAAAGGGACAAAGGAACTGGCAACGACACACCCTTATTTCAAGCACCCGGAACGCTTTTTCCTGTATGACGACCAACTGATCTTCGATCCCGGACAACCGGAAAACCGGAGCTATATATGTAGCGTCGTAACAGATATCCTAAGACGGTACGACGTGGACGGCATACACATGGACGACTACTTCTATCCCTATCCCGTACCGGGAACGCCTATACCGGACGATGCCACATACGCCCGTTACGGCAACGGGCGGAACAGAGGAGACTGGCGCCGCAACAACGTCAATCTGTTCATCCGGCAGATGCGGGACAGCATCCGTGCAGTAAAGCCATGGGTGAAGTTCGGAGTCTCTCCTTTCGGCATATACCGGAACCGCAAAAGCGACCCGCAGCTGGGAAGCAATACCAACGGACTGCAAAACTACGACGATCTCTATGCCGACGTGCTGGCATGGGTGACGGAAGGATGGGTTGACTACAACATACCTCAGATATACTGGGAAATCGGCCATCCGTCGGCAGACTATGACACACTGATCCGTTGGTGGAGCCGCTATGCCGGCAACCGTCCCCTTTTCATCGGACAGGACGTAGACCGTACGGTTTCAAAGCCTGACCCGCTGAATGCCGGACGGCATCAGCAAGACCGCAAAATGGCCTTGCAACGTTCATTGGACGGCATTGCCGGAAGTTGTCAGTGGTATGCCAAAGCCGTCGTGGACAACAAAGGAGGCTACGCCACACGCCTGCGCCAGGAATACCACCGCTATCCGGCCCTGCAGCCGTTAATGCCATGGATAGACAAAAAGAGACCCGGCAAAGTCAGCAGGCTGAAAGACGTGTGGACAGCAGACGGTCTGTTCCTGTTCTGGACCCCTCCCAAAGCCCGCAACGAACTGGACAAAGCCCGCCAGTTTGTCGTTTACCGTTTTGCAAAAGGGGAAAAGATTGATATCGAAAATCCCCGGAAGATCATAGCCATCACACACAACACATTCATACAATTACCTTATGAGAACGGTCGGACCCGCTATACATACGTAGTAACGGCTTTGGACAGATTGCACAACGAATCAAAGACCAACAAAAAGACCGTGAAATTATAAATACCGTTCCGCCTGACCGGACAATAAGATAGCGAAGATATCAAGCGAAAAAAGTTCTTCAGAATTTGGTCAATCCAAAAAGATTCTCTACCTTTGCACCGGTTTTGAAAGAACGACTTCTTGAGAAGCTGTCAGGAGAGATGGTAGAGTGGTCGATTACAGCAGTCTTGAAAACTGCCGTGCTGAGAGGCACCGGGGGTTCGAATCCCTCTCTCTCCGCCAACAATCAAAGCGAATCCGCTGTAACCCACAAAGTTACGGCGGATTTCATTTTTATCCCATACAAATTTCAGCCGAAACCTCGCCCCATACAAAGTGGATGGTATCATAGAAAATCAGGCGTGTGAGAGTCGGTTTCTTGTGGATAGGCAAAATATCATAGACACTCAATTTTTTTTTCCAACTCTTTTCTTATATTCTGCATGTCGCCATCCTTTTAAGATGGCATCTCTGGCAACTTCTATCTATGCCGTAATCATCGCTTATACATGTTGTAATATCCTGTATTTTAGAACTATAAAAATACAACATATTTGGGGGATCACCAACTTTTATGAGCAATATCTTATCCCGAACTCACGTATAAATGTTATCACAAGAAATTAGTCATATATACAGGAAGCATGAGGGTTTCCGAATCTTTCTGCAAATCCTTGGTATATATCAGATAACGTCGTTCAATGATATGAGAAAACTTCTGGCAGAAGACATCAAGCGATTTGTGAGTCTTGTAACCCGAAGATTTGACCTCAATCGGGTGAAGCTTTGCACCTCGTGAGAGCAAAAAGTCAATCTCATAGTTGTGGGTCTCGTCCTTAGGCCAAGTGTAATAAAAGAGCTTATTACCAGTCGTCGCTAACATCTGTGCGATGACGTTTTCATAGACATAGCCTAAATTAGTGCTGAGTTTGTCATTCAATAGTTTCTGGTAGATGACATTCTCTATTTGGTCTTTGTCCCAAAACGCAAGGGTAACAAACAATCCTGTGTCAGCACAGAAGATTTTGAATTTGGAAATATCCTTGGTGAGCGACATACCTACATTCGGATCATTCGAATGATAGGAGAATAGGGTGGTCTTGCTGTCTTCAAGATCTTTGAGAAGTTCCAGCAACTTGCCGTCATCAACATCCCCCAGGACAGCGTAAGGCTTATACCGATTGTTTTTCTGACTGAGTTGTGAGGGAATTTCCATGAAAAGTGTTTCTAAACGTCCTGATTCATCGAGCTTTTGAAAGTCATCTTGATACACCTTAATAATGCCACGTTTTGCATGATCTACTAAACTGAAATTATTGGTCTCAATATATGTATTTACAGCTTGTGGCATACCGCCTACCAGCATATAAAGTCGGAAGTCGCGCATTTTGTCCCGATGGGCTTTATCCAAAGGAAGTCGCTTTTCATAAAATGTACGAAGCAAAGGCACTGTGGCTTCATCCCCCAAAGCCCATCTGAATTCTTCATAGTCCATAGGGTATAGGGTTACACGCTCTTCTTCGCTTGGAATTGTGATGTTCTTGGTGTTCTTCTTAATGCTGATGAGAGAGCCTGTTTCTATGTAGTCATATCGTCCGTCCTTAACCAGATATTTGATTGCTTGCCGGGCAAGGGGGCATTTTTGCACCTCATCGAAAATGATGACCGACTTCCGTTCCTTAAGAACAACATTATAGAGGGCTTGTAGCTGAAGGAAAATGAAATCTTTATTCATCAGGTCGTTGAACAAGGACTTTACCTCATCGGATGCCTCGTTGAAGTCTATGAGTATGTAGGATTCATATTCATTCTTAGCAAACTGCTCAACAAGAGTTGATTTGCCGACACGTCGCGCTCCTTCTATCAAGATGGCCGATTTGCCGTTTTGGACTCGTTTCCATTCAAGAAGACGGTCGTATAATTTTCTCTTGAATATTCGCTCCATACATATTTATATTGTGTCTTGTTTTGGGTACAAAGATAACTATTTCATTATAGTTACGTAAATTTGTTCAGCAAAAACCTCCGAAAATACCTAAATGTTTTAATAGCAAACCTCCGAAAATACCTAAATAATTCCATTCTACTGCCCTTATGCAATAACCATAAACGTGCGGAAACTTAATTTTTCATGAGATTCTGACTGGCTCAGTGGAAAATCAGTGGGGCATTTGGTGTTTATAGAATCATACGACCCGTCTTTTCTAAAAATACAATTGGCGCATCAAATATTCATGACAATTAAGAACCATTACGCAAGTAATGTCATCGCTTGACATAAATATATCTGTTCTTCTTCGTATCTCTATTGAAATGTAGGGTGTATTATATTTTTAAAACAAGGGAAATGAATGCTTCATAGAGTATTCCCCAAAGCCCCCAATTGGATATTTTTATGTTTCCAACTGGGTAATTTCATTTTTCCAACTGGAAAGTTTTATTTTTCCAGGCCCCCCTTTTTTAGCCCATTTTCCGGCTATTGTTACCAACCCGTTCTTTTTCGCTCGTTCTCTATCAAGATTCATGCTTCCCGGATTGTGGCAATAATAAATCGCAGATGGATTGGAATGAAATCACGGAACGCAGGAAAGAATTAAAAAAAATAAACATTTAATATAACCATACTTCGTATTAACATTGACTGTATGGCCGGAAAAGAAACCTACTGAACTTGTTTCTCTATAATGCCTTAATCCATTGAGCAATTATTTCTAAAACCTCAGGAGAGATTGTTTCTTCAATGGTGGCGTACTCATTGACAGAGCCCGTTTTGCAATGTTGAAACAGATGATTTAAACCGTCTAATGCCATTACTTTATTTAAGGAACTTGAAGGCAGCCCCTTGTTTAAGGCATTTAAATTACTCTTATAGAACACTTGGGTATCCTTTGTCCCATTTAAAGCCAATACCGGACAACCCATATTCCCTAATTTATCCCTTATATCCAATGCCAAGAAATATTGCATATACGGGGTCTTTAATTGCCATAGAACCGGCTGCAAATTCTGTTTCAACTCTATCGGCAAACTTGACGTTTCCAATTTCTGGAGTACTGATTCATCACCGGCAAAAGCCAATGAGAGAAGCCCACAATACTCATCCACTATCTGTTGCGGATATCCCGCTTGAGAGAGCAAGTAACGATTTTGCTCTAAAAGAGTTTCCTTTCCTGAAATTACCATCCCTGCCAGACTGACAATAAAATCAATCTTATTGTCCACCCCCAGCATAAAGGAAATCGTTCCTCCTTCACTATGGCCGAGCACACCCACTCTATTGAATTTCTGACGTAAAAGGCGGATACCGGGCAAGGCATCATACATCAGGTCTTCAGTAGTACAATTAACTGCGTCACCGGTTGACTCACCGAATCCACGGTCGTCATAACACAGAGAGGCTATCCCATTTCTTGCCAAAGCATCGGCAATAACGGCAAAAGGTTTGTGGTTAAAAATCTCCTCGTCACGGTTTTGAAGACCGCTTCCAGTGACCATTATCAGTACCGGAGTTTCCCGGCTAACCCCCTCAGGCAAAGTCAACGTGCCTCTCAAAACCGCTTCACCATTCGAGAAGCAGACCTCTTCTTGCGAATAGGGATAAGGAGGCTGAGGCGTCTGTGGCCTCCGTAACCGTTTCTCTCCCGGATTAAGAACGAGAGGGAGGTTGATTCCCCTTTGAGTAAAAATACCTATTATCTCATCGCTTTTACATTCCCCTTTAAAAACCGCACCTATCGCCGGAATCCCCATTGATATGCTGTCGGGAGCTGTTCTTGTGATTTGAACCGGTATACCTTTTACTGCTTGAGCGGGAGAATCAAGGGTAGGATTGTTTTCGTCCAAATGAAATACAAGCGGAAGTTTCACACCGTCCACTTCGATATCTCCCGACCATATTCCGGTTTGGGAATACGCTTTCAATATTCCAATCAAAACATTCAAAAGTACCAGAAGATTTCGTTTCATTTTATTGCAGTTGTTAATTTAACACAAAAACCCGGGATAAGAGAATCTTCATCAGAGTCGGCAATTCCGCAAATATTTCGCAATTCACAGTTGACATCCAACAACTTAAATCCAGCATAAGCGACGATTGCCGAGAACAAAGTTATAGAGAATTTCTGTATTATGGATAAGCATTGCAACAATTTTGCATCCGAATGCGAAAAAACTTTCTTCCGGAGGAGCATTCAACACTATCACACCGGATTGACGACGAAGACCCAAGTGAACACTTGGAAAATGCAGATAAATTCTCATTCTTTTTCGATAACCTCAGCACTCTTTCTGAATCGTCATTTAGAATAAAAAGCATTGGATTGTCTCTTAAGCATATCTATCCCACAATATTATCCATTCCTGCGTATTTATTTAAAGTTACTCATTTAAAATTCGTATCTTTGCAACCGGCGGCCCCTTGAGGCTTATCCGCATGATTGACAAATGGCCGGGGTTCGGACCATACATTTTCAACAATAAACAGACGATAACAATGAAGGTAAAAATACAAACGACACTGGGCGATATCACGGTACGTCTCTATGACAAGACACCGCTCCACCGCGACAACTTCATCCGCTTGGTACGCGAAGGGTTCTATAACGGGACGCTGTTCCATCGCGTCATCAAGGACTTTATGGTGCAGGGCGGAGACCCCGACTCGAAAGGAGCACCGGCAGGCAAACAGTTAGGGACGGGCGGACCGGGATACACCATAGACGCCGAAATCAAGGACGGACTCATCCATAAGCGCGGCGCATTGGCAGCGGCACGCCTCGGAGACGAAGTGAACCCGGAACGCAAAAGCAGCGGTTCGCAGTTTTACATCGTCTGGGGACAGGTGTACAACGAAGGACAATTGCGGCAGTTGTCCAAACAGCTGGAAATACAGCAGATGCAACAGGCATTCAACGCATTGGCGGCCAAGCACCGCGACGAGATAATGCAGATGCGCCGCGAACGGAACCGCGCAGGACTACAGGATTTGCAGGAGCGGCTCGCCACGGAAGCGGAGGCACAGGTAAAGGCGAACGGCAACGCCGGATTGACCGAAGGACAACGGCAGATATACTCCACCATAGGCGGAACGCCGCATCTCGACGGACAGTATACGGTGTTCGGAGAGGTGGAGGACGGGCTCGACGTGGTGGAACGGATACAGCAGGTTTCCACTGTCCGCGGCGACCGGCCGGCGGAAGACATTGAAATGAGCATCACAGAGATTCCCTAACGACCGGAGATGAGGGACTTCGCAGCCATTGACTTCGAGACGGCCAACGGATGCCGTTCCAGTGTGTGCAGTGTCGGTGTCGTCATCGTACGCGACGGACAGATAACAGACAGGTTCTATAGCCTTATCTATCCCCGTCCCGACTTCTTCACCTATTGGACCACCCGAGTCCACGGCCTGACGATGCTGGACGTGGAAGACGCTCCGCCGTTTCCCGACGTATGGGCACGAATAGCCCCTCTCATCGAGGGGCTTCCACTCGTGGCACATAACAGCCCGTTTGACGAAGGGTGCCTGAAGGCTGTCTTTCAAGTGTATGGGATGGACTACCCCGATAGTTACCGTTTCCACTGCACCTGCCGCGCGGCACGCCGCCGGCTCGGCAACATCCTGCCCAATCACCAGTTGCATACCGTGGCGCATCACTGCGGCTACGACCTTACACGCCACCATCACGCATTAGCAGACGCCGAAGCATGCGCGGCGATTGCCGTGAAACTACTCTAAAGGCTGCAAGCGCCATGACAATGCTCTGTCCGGATATATCCCAAAACGTATCTCAAGAATGAATATAGAAGACTTCAGAAACTATTGCCTGTCGCTTCCCGGGGTGAAAGAGGCCATGCCGTGGCAGACGGACAAAAACGAATATAACAGAGGGCTGTTATGCTTCACCGTCGCCGAAAAATGGTTTTGCGTCGTACACATAGACGAGTTTGAGTTTTGCCTGCTGAAATGTCCGCCGGAAAAAGCCGAAGAGTTGCGCGAACAATACGAGAGCATCCGGCCCGGATGGCACATGAACAAGCGATACTGGAATAGTGTGTATTTCAAGGGCGATGTGCCGGACGACGTTATTTTCAGTCTGGTGCGCTTGTCGTATAACACCGTCGTCGCCAAGTTGCCCGGTTCCGTCCGCAACAAATTCTTGTAGCGCAACTGCCAACACAATATCCCCCGACAATCTGTAAAAAAGGTAATTCTATCCGTAATCCGTGAACACCACGTGCATATAATAATATGTATCTTTGCCAACGGAATGAGTCCGCACAAACTCCCAATAAACAATAAAGCACATACTATGAATATCGAGGATTTCAAAGAATACGTAAAAACGGGAAAAGCCCTCAACACGGAGGAGATACACCGGTTCATGAACGAGATGAGCGGCGAGGCGAGGCGCGTCACCTTCCGGCTCAACACGGCATACCACGAACCGGACGAGGTGAGATGCCTGCTTTCCGAATTGTTCGGTTATGACGTACCGGCATCGCTCCGCGTCTTCCCGCCGTTCTACACCGACTTCGGCAAGAACATCACAGTGGGCAAGGATGTGTTCATCAATGCCTGTTGCCACTTTCAGGATCACGGAGGAGTAACACTTGGAGACGGATGCCAGATAGGACACAACGTGGTGTTTGCCACACTCAACCATGAGTTGCACCCCGAAGCCCGACAGACCACCGTTCCGGCTCCCATCGTATTGGGCAGGAACGTATGGGTGGGGGCGAACGCCACCCTATTGCAAGGCGTTACAATCGGTGACAACGCAGTCGTAGCGGCGGGAGCCGTGGTAACGAAAGACGTAGCCGCAAACACGATTGTAGGCGGCATACCGGCCAAGTTTATCAAGAATATACAATAAAAACAACGGCAATGAAGAAACTAACATGTATGCTTGTTCTCATGGTGGCATCGGCTCTGTGGTCCGTGTCATTCGCACAGAACAGTATAAAAAAACACAATGGTATGAACCTGACAGACAAGAAAGTATTGGTCGCGTTTTTCTCACGCACGGGCGAGAACTACGCCGTAGGCAACATCACAAAGGGCAACACGCACATCGTGGCGGAGATGATAGCGAAGGCCACGGGAGGAAAGTTGTTCGAAATTGTTCCCGAAAAGGCGTATCCGGAAGCATACGATGCTTGTGTGGAAATAGCCAAAAAGGAAAAAGAGGCCGGTGCACGGCCCGCCGTCAAGGGGGATGTAGCGGTGGAAGACTATGATGTGGTGTTCATCGGCTATCCCAACTGGTGGGGCGACATGCCGATGCCCGTCTACACCTTCATCGGGAAACACCGCTGGCAGGGCAAGACCGTCATCCCCTTCTGTACTCACGAGGGCAGTGGATTGTCGGGTACGGAACGCCATATAGCCGAAGTCTGCAAGGGTGCCGTTATAGGCAAAGGACTTGCCCTGAAAGGAGCCACGGCACAAAATGCGCGCGAACAGGCACTGCGAACGGTATCGGCATGGATAGAAAAACTATAAATACAGAGAATCAACAATAAAAAGAAAATCGCCTCCGGAAGGTTGTCTACTAACTTTCCGGAGGCGATTTTCTTTTCTCAAGACGTTATTTTTCGATAGCATCGAACCATTGTTGCGCCGACTTGAAGCCGTCTTTCTCCCGGTCTCCCGCAGCTCTCACTTTATAACGTATCTTCCCGTTCCGGTCGGGACGTACCACAAATATATAATTCAGTTCGTCCTCCACGACATCCACAATATATTCGGTATCAATAAAGATCGAAAGACCGACCTGCTCCACCATATCGGGGTAAGACTTGTCAGGCACGTTCTTTCCCCACGAGGCGGCCACGCCATGTTGCCGGATAAACCCGGTGTTATCGATTTCAAGTTTCTGTATTCCCGTACAAAACAAATCCGTATCCTCATGTCCCTCCAAGGTAATCTCCACCCAAAGGTCACGTGAATCCTCCTTCACGCTGTATTTCTGCAACATATTGATTTTATGCCCGTTATACACCCATTCCCTGTCGACCACCTCTACACACGAGGAGGAAAGCACCGTCTGTGTCCTTGCCGACACGGTATCTATCGTCACGGGGGCATTGTCCTGCCAGCCCCTGAATGAACCGGCGGCAATGCTTTTCCCCGCCCAAAGCACATCGCAGCCATACCCTCCGGCAAGTTGCTCCGGAGTAGTATAAAAACCGGTGACATCCAATTCCATTTGCGGTTTCTGCTTGACATACAGGTCCAGACTCTGCCGGTTGTCCATATAGATTCTGAATGCCACCCAAGGGTTTTCTATCACCGCACCGTGTCCGTATATGCTGTTATACATGTCGAGCGTATTCGCGTTTCCCGGAAACGTGACCGAAACGACTCTCGGATGTTTGCCATGATGGTCAAACAATTTAATATAGGCATCGGTATCCGCATGGGAATACACACAACATCCCGACAGCATCAGGATACAAATAAATCGCATCATAGTCATCAATGTTTTATTTCAATAGCTTCCCCGTTCTCATCGAGTGAGAATATGGGAGTGGAGGCATGCGGATCTTTTCTGTAATAATGAACCGCACTATCGTTTACCCTCGGATAACCACTCTCGAGCATCTTCACCATTTCGGCACCGGCCCAGATGACAGGACCGTATCCATGTGCCGCCTTTGCACTCACTGGCCGGTAGTAATAGTATGCCGGTTCAAATCCCATACCCGTACCGACACACACATCCTCCACTTCCCCCCGGTCGTTTATCTTTGTAGAAACAGCTTCCCAAGCCAACTGGGCCACGGGACCGTAAGTGACCGCGTCAAGCCACCCGCTGTTTACTCCGTGGGCTATACAATAAGCGAAGATTGCTGTAGCCGACGTCTCCGGATAAGAATCGTTTCTGTCGAGCAACTGATGCCAGAAACCATCTTTATTCTGACAGTCGGTCAGCCCTCTCACATGCTGTTTATACATATCAAGAATCGCTTGTCTTCCGGTATGTTCCTCTGGCAACTCATCAAGCAAACGGCACATCGTCAGCAACGCCCATCCGTTGGCCCGTCCCCAAGCCATGCGAGGCTGTGTTTCGAGTCCTTCCACATACCCATGGCGGAAAAGCTGCTTTTCAGGCATCCACATCCGCCGGAAGAAACCGAGGGCAGTCCTTGCCGCGTCATCAAGATATGAAGGATTGCCGGTATACTTGCTTCTGACAGCCATGGCGGGAAGGGCCATAAACATGTCGTCGAGCCATACGGAGTTGTGATGCGGCCGGTTTCTCGCAATCGTACCGTCGGGTAAACGCAAAGCAGCCGTCTCTACTATATTATAATAACGCTCGATGATGTCCTTCACATCAAGCGAGGAATCACAGAGAGCCGCCAGCATAAACGCCCCGGACATAGCCCCCGCATCATCGAGCGAAGCCGGAGCTATCACCTGTCTCATCTGTCCGTCAGGACGGCTGGTACGCTGATAAAGTTCTTCAAATGCAGGAGCGACCTTACCGAGAAAACCGATACGACCGGTCACATAAGCGCTGTAACGCGGCTCTTCCAGTATCCGGGCCGCATCAAGAAGTGCCATATATGCCACCGCCCATTCATAGCTCGTCAGCCGGAACGTACCCTGGTTCAGTTTCGCACTGTCGGGAAGCACCGTCTCCGGTTCTATCTCATTCCCATTCTCATCCACGACCTTGGCTGGCGTGACACTGCTTATATACTCAAAAACCCTGTCAACATCAGCTTTGACAGAATCCACATCAAGTTCACCGTAAGGTATTTTGTAATCCGGCCTCAGCAAATGGAGCGGAGACGTGGAATCATTGATTTCTTCAGCCACCCGGTTTTTCTTTTCAGCACAACTGCCCAACATCACCGAAACACATACAAACAAAAGGTATCTATTCATAATCATCGTTTATAGAACTACTTTAAAATTCATAACTCCCCGAACCGTGTTCAATTTCCATAAGGCTTCTCTATCTGGGAGGACAAAGCTTTCGGCCAATAGAACGTCTCGGGATCATCCGGATGCTCCGGAGAATAGCGAGGCAAATCTATCAAGTGTCTTGCCAATTCCGGAGCGACCTTGCGGATGCCTTCCACGACACATTTGGCCACCTGCGTGGCACCGTAGGCATTAAAATGAGTATTGTCCGCCCAAGCATCCTTCTGCCCCGGATATGTACCGGCCGGATAATGTACGAATGCCTTTTTGGACTGTTCTTCTCCCAATGCCCGATAAAGCTGTTTCGTCATACCGTTCAGTTCTATCACCGGCACACCCTCGCGCTCGGCCACCTTGCGCATGGCTTCGGGATAGTCCAGATGCGTGTCCCGCACGCTGCCATCTTCATTAAAGAACCTCCGTGCCGTGGGAGTTACAAACAACGGATGCAAACCAGCCTTCCGGGCGCGGTCGACAAATATCTTCAGATTCGTCGAAAAGTTATAGTACGCTCCCTTGCCGGGGCCTTTCTCTTTCTGATCGTTATGCCCGAATTCCATGACAATCCAGTCACCTGGCTTTGCCATGGAAAACACTTTGTCAAGGCGTCGGGAAGCAAGAAACGATGAAGCCCTCTCTCCACTCTCGGCATGATTAGAGATGGCGACCTTGTCATCAAAATAAGCCGGTATTATCTGTCCCCAACTCGTCCAAGGTTCTCCGGTCTGATCCACAACCGTACTGTTTCCACAGAGGAAAACCGTAGTCACACTGTCGGCATCAGTGACGGGACGTATGGTAATTTCACTTACAGACGGTGATTTCCCGGTTATCTCAAGAGTCAGTC
Source organism: uncultured Paraprevotella sp. (assembly GCA_947177395.1). Taxonomy (GTDB): domain Bacteria; phylum Bacteroidota; class Bacteroidia; order Bacteroidales; family Bacteroidaceae; genus Paraprevotella. Next base: position 24,406 of record CAMWUI010000004.1, on the reverse strand, counting down.
TGTCGTCCCATGTAAAGGTTCCCACTTCCCGCGGATTTATCTTTACAGAATCTGTCAGGTTTATCGCGGTGCATCTTTTATTCACGACAAAAGAACAGGACTTGCGTCCGCCCTTTTTGACTTCTGCGCCATCGAGCATCAATCTCCTGCTCTCGGCTCTTACAGTTGTCACACTCTTCCGCTTGCGGTTTCCCAGAGTCAGAGTCACAAGATAATTGCCGTCCGGCACCCGCAGAGAAAAGTAATACGGCCGTTCCCCGTTTTTTGACGGGAACGTGCCGCAGTCATACCCGAAACCGTCATATTCATTGTAAGCCGGAATATCCCCGTCCAACCGGAATGTGAAATTCATCGGCTTTAAGTACGTCTTCAGCCCGCAATCCAGCCCCCGAATCCCTTCCACAATACTCCCGGCGTTAAGCCTCGCGCCTTTTTGGGAGGTATGTGTATGATCGTTTTTGAAAAAAGAAGAAGTGTTGTTTTCTCCAAGAGCCTGCAACTTCTTTCCGGAAATACTATTCAGATCTATAAAATAAGCACCAGCCTGACGGGCTGCCTGACGCGCCCACAACCCGAAATCGTTCGCATTGCTTTCTATCTTCCCGTCATGCCACTTGTTTCGCGGAGTATGGCTTAACACAATTGGAATGGCACCTTTCTCTTTCGCATCCAGAATAAATTTGCGCAGGTACCATCCATACGTATACACAACCTGATTCTTCCCGGTCTTTTCCATTCTAAAGACTTTGCTTTCGGGTCCCGCGCCGTGAAGTTCGCCGCGTGCCTTGCCGGTGTTGATGTCCCCACCATCATTATGACCGAACTGCATGATGACATAATCTCCGGGACGTAAAGCTTTGTAGACTTTGTCCCATCTTCCCTCGTCAAGAAAAGTTCTGGCACTGCGCCCGGCCATGGCATGGTTTTCCACACTGATTCCGGCCGCATCGAAAAATTCTTCGAGCACACTGCCCCACCCCCACATACTGTCTTCACCGCTGTCTTCGTTCTTAACCGTGCTGTCACCGATTGTAAAAACCACAGGGTTGTTTCCTTTCCTTGACGAACCGGTTATAGTATCCTGTTCCACTGGCAGAAGGTAATCCTTCAATGCTACTCCCTCAAGAGCGGCAAGTCCTTCCACAGCAGACTCGGCATTCACCCTCGCACCGAATTCCGAAGTGTGAATACGGTCGATATAGAACATTGTCTTTACCTTTTCCTTGCCGAAACGTTCATATTTCCTTGCCGTTATATCGTTAAGGTCGACAAACGGTATATTTTCCGACTCAGCCACCTGTTTTGCCCAAAGTCCGAAAGTCTTGTTCACCCGCGCAACGACGGTACTGTCCTTGTCCACCCACGCGTTTCTCGGAGTCAGTGAGAACAATATAGGATGTGCGCCAAGCGATTTCACTTCACGGACATAGCGGCGCATATACTCTCCATAAGAATAAACCGTATCTTTCACTCCGGTTTCCTTTATCGTCACCTCAAGGCTTTCCTCACCGATACCCGGTATCGATGCACGCGCTCTCCCGCTGTCATACGGTCCGTTGTCATTATGGCCGAGTTCGATTATAACCCAGTCACCCGGTTTTATACCTTCCGCCACCTCTCTCCACAGACGGTTATAGAATGTGCGGCTACTCATCCCTCCGAGAGCATGATTTTCGACTGTAATTTTTGAGGCATCGAAATATTCCGGCATAAAATACCCCCACCCCCATTGTCCGTTATCGCCGTTACCCAGCGTACCGGTACGCATAGTTGAATTACCAACCAGGAAAAGCACAGGATTTGAACCGATTCTCGTAGAACCGGCAACCGGACGTGCTGTACGCGCCTTGTTGAGGCTGTCAAGGGTATTGTCTACGACTCCGTTGATATCTTTCATGGGAGATGCCACATGATTCTGCCCGAAACAAGCCACGGACACGAAAAAAGACATCGCTATAAAACCAAGAACAAAACGTTTCATTTTTCTTTTATTTGATCAATGTTCCTCTGAATTTCTTTCCTTTAAGTTCCGGACCGAAATAAAATCCGGGTTGCGTTGGCTGATTATAAGCTACATTCTGGTTGGCAAGACTGTGACGATAAGCAGGATCCTCCAAGAATGAATGGAAACGGTAAGCCGTGGGCTCGGTCGTGACATAAAGCCGGAGATGGCGGCTGTCCTCTGTGCGCATAAGCACTTCTTCCCGCCAGTCCCCTATGATATCCCCCTGGAGACAGGGATTCGCTTTTGTGCCGTTGTTCCACATGCATCCCTCAAATACCTTTATCACGTCACAGGCTCCCGTCTGCGGATTATACTTGCTCACTTCATTTTTATCAAGCAATTCCCGAAGAAGATCACCGTCCCACCATACCGCCATATTCACAGGTATACCCGCGGACACCTCGCTCTTAAACTTCATTTCCGGTGAGATAAGCGTACCGTCGAAAGCCCTGACACCTCCGGTATTCGGAGACCAAAGTTCAACTCCGGGATAATTGGGATCTATGTCCGCCGCCATACACCTGCCGATATCCTTGTTGCTGGGAAAACGAAGGATCACGTCCCCCGTAGCGGCATCCCGCAATGTAGTACCGTCTTTCTTGTTTTCATGGCATCCCCATACATAATATTTCCGATTGGCTACATCTGAGATCAAATGAATGGCATCCCCGTGATACATCCCTGTCGAATAAAGCCCCGTGCCGTCATGGTCCACAGCCATCTGCCCATAAATAATCTCGTCACATCCGTCACCGTCTACGTCCGCTACTCTAAGATTGTGATTTCCCTGACCGGCATAAGCCTCACATCCCGGATTACTGCTATCGAATACCCAGCGCACTTTAAGTTCCTTTCCGTCCCAATCGTAGGCAGCAAGCACGCTTTTTGCATAATACCCTCTGCACATAACGGCCGAGAGAGTCTTGCCGTCGAGGTAAGCCGTAGCGGCAAGATAACGTTCAGATCTGTTGGCATAGCTGTCGCCCCAATCCTTGAGTTCTCCCCTTTCCGGAAGATACTGAGTTGTCGCCATCGCCGCTCCTGTCCGGCCGTTAAAAACAGTAAGATATTCCGGACCGGCAATTATTCTTCCTTTCATGTTGCGGTAGTCTGCACGTCGGTCGCCGATAACCTTCCCCGTACCGTCCTGGGTTCCGTCCGCTGTCTTGCAGATGAGTTCCGCACAACCGTCACCGTCAAAGTCCGCCACCAGAAACTGAGTGTAATGAGCACCGGAACGAATGTTCTCGCCCAAGTCTATCCGCCATAATTTCGTTCCGTCAAGTCTGTAACAATCAATCAACGTGGGACCCGTAAAACCATTGTGAGCATTATCGTGGGAATTAGTCGGATCCCATTTCAAAAAGATTTCGAACTGCCCGTCACCGTCCACATCACCCACAGAAGCGTCATTGGCTACATAAAAATACTCCTTGCCAAATGGATCAACACCGAGTTCCGGTTTGTCGAGCGGAATATCAATATATCCCGCTGGAGCATCGGCAGAAAGCATGTACTCTCCCCCGAGCCCTCCTTTCAAAGCCTTTACTTCGTATCTGACAGATTTTCCTTTTGGTAAACCGTCTTTAAAGAATGTCGCTTGCGTTATGGGCGCACGGTTTACTTTCTTACCGTCGCGGTAGACATCAAACTTCTGGTTCTCAGAATCCGTTGATAAATAACGCCACGACACGACTACAGAATCCTCCGATTCTCTTATCGCCACGACGCCGCGATTGAGTTTCTCCACCTTCAATCCAGAATAGTCATAGGCGGACTGAGCGGTCATAAACACAGGGAAAACAGCTGTGCACATCGTGGCCAGACACGTACATACGGTATGATATGAACGAAATAGCTTCAAATTAAAGAGATGCATTATTTAATTGTTTTAAAAGATTCAGATACTTCATGAAAATCTGCTGACCGGACTCGCAAAGTCACAATTCCGGGCTCCATGCTACTTCTAAGGATGACTGTAGCGGTGCCGTTATACAACTTTCTGCCGGTACCCGTAGAAAGTTCATGACTGTTCATGTCTCCATTTATCACCCCAACGATTTCGGCATTTCCCTCGACTTCAAATTCAAGAAAAGAATCAGCCGACTTATCCCGCAATCCCCGGTTATCTACGGCTTCCACCTTGACGTGTATAAGGTCTGTCCCATCCGCTTTCCAATCTTTTTTGTCTCCGGTCACTTTCATCTTTTTTGCACGCCCGTATGTGGAAAGCGTATGACGGGCAACAGGCTTATCCGATCCGTTGTTATATGAGACGGCTTCTATTTTACCGGGGGCATAAGGTATGCCCTCCCAGATTATCCTGTTGCGTTTCCGGGCATCCCCCAAATCATTCTTCTTACGCCCAAGACTCTTCCCGTTAAGCAGCAGTTCGACCTCCCCGGCATTCGTATATGTGTATAAATCAATGGTATCTCCTTTATTGAAATTCCAACTGTCGGTAAACTTCTTACCTCCCATGACCACTCCGTTCCACTCTTTTGTTCCCGTATTCTCAAACGGCGCGATATACACCATCGGCTCATCGGGCTTAAAGAAACTGCGAAGGAAATACGCCATAGGCTTAGGCTCCAACGATATGTCAAACACGCCCTGAGTCCATCCCTTTGCCGGCCATCCATGAGATTCCCCGAGATAATCTATCATTCCCCAATATGCCAGACCTACAACCCGGTCAAGATCCATTTCAAAGAAATTGGGGCCGAGATTACTAGTATTGGCCTCGCTCTGATAGAAAATCATCCATGGGAAACGACGGGAATCGCCGGGGAAATACATATAGCGATAATTGTAAGCGGCTATGTCTGTCTCCATTACAAGGGGGGCCGGCAAAGAGTCCGTATGTTCATTGCGTCCCCGCGGATGCATGGCAACCGTCACCGGACGGGTCGTATCATAACGTTCAAGTAGCGTTTTCTGGAGTTTATAAGGAGTGATACCCCAGTCATTGTATTGCAGATCGGGAATCAATTGCAACTCGTTTCCAAGGCTCCACATCACTACCGACGGGTGGTTTCGGTCTCTTCTGACCCATTCCGGCACATCTTCCTGCCATCTTTGGCTCCACGGAACGCGTCCTCCGGAATATTGACGGGTCCATTTGTCATAAAGTTCGTCTACCACAAGGATGCCATACTCGTCGCAAAGATCAAGAAACGATTCGCTATAAGGATTGTGAGAGGTACGGATATGATTGAATCCGAATTCTTTCAGCAGTTTGATTCTCTTTTCCATGGCAGCCGGATATGCAGCTGCGCCGAGCGCTCCGAGGGTATGATGATTGGCAATTCCTTTCAAAAGGACTTTCTTGCCGTTGAGCTTCATGCCGTATTCGGGAGAAAATTCAACGGAACGGATTCCAAACCGTTCGCGAACCTTATCGACCACCGTACCGTCCGGACGATAAATGGATGCCTCAAGCGTGTACAATACAGGATTGTCACAATCCCAAAGCATCACATTATCCAGCAGGATACTATCAAGACGAAACTCCCTCACATGCTGACGGGGGTGAGACCAATGTTTTCTGTCGCTACCGTAAATTTTGTTTCCCTCATTATCAAAAATCTCTATGCCCACCCGTATGCTGTCCGTCTTTACAAAGGTTGCTATTTCGGCATTCACAACCACCGAAGAGCGGGTACGGTCCACAACAGGCGTAGTAATAGCCAGAGGATGACGGGTGAAATGTTGTTTCAAATCTTTAAGCCGAAGCCAGACATCCCGATAAAGTCCCCCGCCGGTATACCATCTCGAATTTTCCGGAGTTCCCGTATCCGCCCGCACTGCAATAATATTCGGTTGTCCGTATATCAACCTGTCGGTAATGTCTACTTCAAATCCAAGATAACCGTAATCCGTTCCTCCGACACGTTCTCCGTTCAGATAGACATCACCTACAAGCATTATACCTCCGAAATCAAGCAACACCTTTTTCCCCTTCCAGGAATCATCCGGACAGATTGCCTTACGGTACCACCCTACTCCCATCTCTTTAAATCCTCTTGAACTGAGGCGGCTGACGATGTTTGCCATTTGGTTGGTAAAATCCGGCTTCTCATCGGCAGAAGGTTCTACCCATGGTTGATGAATCTGGAAATCATGCGGCACATTGATCATTTCCCATTTGCTGTCATCAAAGCCAACGGTTTCAGCACCAGTCATATCTCCGTAATGAAACTTCCAGCCCCGATTAAGGTTCAGTTCCCCCACGACCGCATAAGCCTCTGCCAGAGACAAAGGAATCACAAAAACTAACAATAAAAGCAATTTTCGAATCATCTTGATTTCTTTTAGCAGATGACGGTTATTTAACAGACACCGCATGTTTTTCCATGAAAGTCACAGTGGTTGTCAAGGACAAGGGCAAAGTTAGTCAAATCATCCCTATTATGCAAATTCCACAGAATCTGCACATCAAAGCACAACCACTCTCAACGTTCTGTCACCTACCGACACGACGTAAACACCGGCTGAAGGTATCCGGATACGACGGCTGTTTCCTTTATACACAAGCTGTCCTGACACAGAATACACGCATACATCTGAAGAAGTCCCCGAAATCACTATACTATGCCTGTCCACAGATACACCGAAGATTGCTGAAACAGTATCCGCCATACCGACACCCCTGTTGTTCACTCCCGGGATGTAATCCGGCATTTCATTACCGTCCATCCGCATATATGCCGCAAACGGAGGAATCGGTTGCGCCTGCTTCACCCGTTCAAAACGGTTTGCCGAAGATCGGTACAAATACGTATTTTCACCCACGGTCTCATAAGCAAGAGAGGCATTACCCGTATAAACATCGGTGGAGGATACAGGCTTTTCGCCTGCCAGACAGAACGTGTACACACGTCCAGGTATTCTTTCTTTCAAAGCCAACAGATAAGCACCCGCAGCAACAGAGGCATGATTCTCCAGCTTCACTTCCCGAAAAACGTTTCCGTCATACCTATATAATATAAACTCATCGGCCACGTCCACATCTCCCCAAAAGTCATCCGTCTCCGACACGACACGTTCCACATCCGTAGGAAAATACAGCGGATAGAAAGCCTCCGTTCCAAACCGACGGCTATACCACCGACTTCCAGCCGTCCAGTCTTCACCCAACGCCCCCGAGTCCGTATCGTCCGCCTGAATCTCCACCAGAGAGGCACCGGCCAATAAAGCCGTCTTTACCGTTTGTCCGCAAGCTACCGAAACCAGCAGAGGAAGTTCCCATCCGGACACCTGCGCGACACAAACTTGCGGAGAGACCTCACACACTATTCCCGCTCCATTGAAAGCATTTGTCTCGACTTCGGGCAATCCGGCTGCCGCCACGATACGTTCCATTTTCCGCACAGCACGGAAAGCATTGCTCCCGATACATTCCACTCCGGCTGGCAGACGCAAGGCACGCACCTTCATACCCTCCGGACACCGCAGCAATGTAGTGCCCGCCTTGTCATACAATACACCATTCCCGGAACTATACACCGGATTGGACTTGTCCACCCGTATTGCCTCCAAATTCACACAACCGGCAAACAGAATCCCATCCGGTTCACTTGGCTGCACAAATGCCAGCCTTGTCACATCGATACCGACCGGCACGGAAGACGACAACATGGAAATGTCATTCAGCCGTACTCCCGATCGCCTGTAAGTTACCTCTTTCCCGGCAGCATTCTTTACCGTCAATATCACGTTTCCAGCTGCCTCATGCTTCATCACGACTGACAGCAAGGAACTGCCGGCCGTATGAGTAAATTCTTTTTTGTCGCTTTCCCCTGCAAACTTCACCACCAGATTGCCGTTCTTGGCCCAATACAATTGAAAACCGCCGTTATAGGACGCAGCCAGAGCATCATTGCCCGTAGCCACTAATCCGGAGCCCCATGTATTATAGGAACTTCCATCGGTCGTTGCCTCAAGATACAGGGTCCAGTCTCCATTTCCCGGTATTGGATTTCCGATAGCCAACAGACGGTTGTTGGAACCGTCTCCCTGCCAAGCATTCTGATACAACACATGCCTATGTCCGACTTCTAAATCAACGATGGAAGACGGCAACGAGACCGAAGTCACCTTCTCGTTGCCGGACAGAAAATCCGCGGACAAAGCCACGATAGGATAAGACTCTGAACCTTCCGCATAAACGGCCGGAATTTCCAGTTCTCCGCTACCTTCAACAACTTCCGTCAAAGTTAGCCGTCCATCCTGTTCCGCATAACGCACCTTCCAATTTCCAATAGATAACACATCTGGTAAAACAGTCCGGAAATGCGCCGTAAACGTACCGCTTTCCGCCGGAACAAAGGAATAATTTGCATCCGTAGAAACGATACGTCCGTATTCGTCCATCCATTTCTCAAAGCGATAACCGTTCTGCGGCTGAGCCTGCAGGATAATCCGTTCGCCGGGCTGAGCCACAGCCTCATCCCCTGAACCGCTTATCGTGGCCGTACCAGCCTTTTCGTTGTTGCTCCGCACTCGGATAACAGTCGATGTCCCGGCATGCTCCGTCACATCCAGCAAAACGTCATAGACCATGCGCACCGTCGGAGCCTTGGCCGGTTTGGCATCTGTCACGGCATCCCATCCGCCGGTCCACGCACCGTCGAAACGCAAACGGATATGCGTCAGTCCGACCGGCATATCCAACGGCAGCAACACCTGAATCCCGTTTTTGCTCAGGGAAGGATTAGTCATGTTCTTGTTTCCCAGCAAAGCTATCAACTCGTCCTTTCCCGTAAACTCACCGTCATTGTCCAGATCGATATAGGCCGACAGACGGCAGTAACTCAGACCGGAGCCGTTCGGGTCCTGCCAGCCCAACTGAAAGCTGCTTCCACGCGCCACACTCACCACATCTGGCACAGTGACAAACAAATGTTCCGGACAGGCCGAGGCCGTATAAATAACCTTTGGTTCCAGCCCCTTCTTCGTGACAGTCATCTCGCTGACATACTGCTGATAGTCGCGCACCGTCGTCCATTCGCTCCTGTCTTCCTGCGGCTGTCCCCATTTGTTGATGATAAAATTCGCAGTAAAGGTTTCATCGCCTTTACCATAATATGTAAACGTGGCCGTGCGGCTCACCACCTCTCCGGCGGCATTCGTCCACGCAATGAAATCATACCCCGATGCAGGAACGGCCGTCACCATCACGTCATCTACTGTCGTGACACTTTCCGCGTCCGTACCTGTTATGGCCACCGTTCCCATAGCCGCATCTGCCGTCCGCACCGTCACCGTACGCGGCTCCGTCACCCTGTCGGCAATAATCAGCGTAAAGGTAATCCGGGTACTGTCCGTCAGCGCCAGCATAGCGCGAGTAGCCGCGGTAGCGGCTTGCGCCGGAACCGTACAAGCGGTTCCCGCAAACGTCTCATCCGCATTATAGATTCCGTCGTTGTTCAGGTCTACAGACAGAGTAGCCTCCATCCCGGCAGGAATATTCACCGGGCAAGTGAAATCCTCTCCGCGCCAAGCCCGGAACGATACCGTCTGACGCATGTCGGCCTCCTCGCCGTATGCGAAATAATGCACGTCCCCGCTTTCTTCCCGTCCTATGCGCGCAAAGTAACGGTCGAACAGTTCTTGTGCGACACGGACGGCATCACCTTCTGCTCCGGCCGTATACTGTTTGTCGAAATCACGAGTCCACGCTTCCTCCACGGCAAACCAGTCAGGCTGTTGTGTCCCGTTCGCCAGACAGTCGAAATAAGTTTTCCAGCGTTCGTAATGGAAATCTTTCAGCAATCCGTTCCATTCCCTGTTGGAGTAATCATGCAACCCACCGTTATTAGCCGAACTGCGCGGTCCCCATACGGTTATCTGCGTCCGGGCGTTCCATTCCATCCAGTCTTTATCCCCGGCGGCCCCCGCCACTTCGTCCGTTACGGCACGAGCCATCTGCGTCCAGCGCCCGAGACGGAACTCCGGACAAGTAGCCAGCAAACGGTCCTGATCCAAAATCAATTGCAGGAAACGGTCTTTCTTATATAGGAAATCCTGCCTGTCGCCCGCATCATACGCCGCTTTCACCTGTTGCAGCAGTCCGTTGGCCCGATCGGTTACAGCCTGACGGACAACATCGACCAAGTCATACCGATAGTTGACACCGTCCAGTTGCTGCCCGACCTGTAACAGACAGGCCGCCGCCCGGATAACATCCTCCTTGTCATAGCTGATACGGGCAGTGCTCCAGGTAGACACAGAGTTGACCGTCAGATTCGGACGGGCACAAATGACCGGCTCGGTCGTTCCCTGCTGTCCCGTCCGGCAGTCATAGACCGACCGTCCCAGCAATTTCCAGGCCTGCCCGGCCTCCTCGCAGTTTTCTGTCCCGTATCTCGACTTCACATACTCCGTCAACCATTCATCGGCAGAAACTTCCGCGTGCCACGGCAATTCAAACAAAGCGTCATACAGCACCGGATTGGTCTCTATACCCTCCGGCGTGGCACCGACTCCTTTCATGCAGGCCGGTTTCGTCCGCAACGCCTCATAATATCCTCCGATGGTCTTCGCCAGACGTCCGTGCATACCCACGCGCCCGCCGAAGTTATGCAACATACAGTACACGAATTCATGGTTCCCGTAATTGTTCCATTTGGGTGTACCGTCCGAAAACAAGTCCAGTACAACCAGTTTGCCCGCCTTTATCGTTTGCAGGCACTCCCGGCGGGGATTCTCGTTCCAACTCTGTATCACCCATTTCGCATTCGGGTTCGCCTTGTCCATCTCCCGCTGTATAGCCGAATAAGCCGCCGGCAGATCCACACCGGATGTGTTTCCTCCTTCGTGGAAGGGATCCATGCTGTAATAGGGCGACACTCCCATCACAGCCTCCAGATGCTTGTAATACAGCTCGGCCATCCGGGTGAAGTTCGTACTTGTGGGCACAATGAAAGCCGGACGGCGGAAATAACACCAGGAGCCCGGATCCGACACTTGCCAGCCCAGTTTGGAAGCGACATTGTTGGGAGCCATACCGCTATAACCGGGCAATACGGGCGTCATACCCAGTTCGCGCATACGGGCCAGAATCTTCCGGGCCAACTGCTCCTGCCGTTCATACCACCAGGCTTTGTTGGGACCTCCCCATCCTTCCAGATTGTTCATGAGCCACCAAGCCTGAAAACCGGGACCGGCAACAAAGTCGTTAATCTCCGCATCGGTATAGCCCAATTCCAGCAGTACGTTACGCCACACGACATCCGCGCCGACCAATGCCAGCGGCATGTTGATGCCCCGCATGGCCATCCAGTCGATTTCCTCCTCCCAGCGTTCCCAAGTCCAGAAAGCCATGGAATAGGAAAACGTACAATAGTTCAGATAATATCTGTAATCGGCCGTCGAGACATGTTTCTCTTCCGCTGCCGGAACGGGCAGGGCCACTCCGCCCAAATCCGTCCTCAACCGGTTCCACGCCAAGTTCACACGGGCCACGTGATTCAGATACCAGTTCAGGCCGACAGACAGAGACAAGACCGAATTTCCCTTGATACAAGGCTTACCGTCACCCGGTCCGACTACGAATACGTCCTTGCCGTTCTCCGCCAGACTTTCATCCACAACCAATTCAAAACGCGCCGCGGTTCCCGCTCCTCCTATGCGCTCCAGCAACCGCACTACGGCATCGGTATCCGCAGCCCGGGAACAGATGACGAGCGCCACCGACATACAGAACAAAAGGATTCGTTTTCTCATACTATTTTTATCATTTAGGGTTCATTAAAAATCCATCATATTGTCATAAACGACAAATATACCGTTTATTTACCGAACCCCCATATTTTTCAGCGAGAAAACATGCAAGACATAACAACGGGGATGTTAACAGGCCAGGGCTGTCAATGAAAAAAGTGAAGAACTCTGCAACGACAGGGCTCTTCACTCTTCACATTAAATCATACTTTTAATTAATTCCAGCCACCGATTTCTCCGCCGATATTAATCTTTATCTGTTCCGGATCCTGTTCCAGCGTGATGGTTATCGTATGCCGCATACCCGGCTTATAGCTGATGGTTCCTTCCATCAGATAGCTCACATTCCCAATCAGGACTTCTACCAGCGGGCGGCGTGACGAGATCTGCTGCGGCACGACTATAGCCTTGTATTTGGCCGGCGATTCCTGGAAACAGCGTATGCTTTCCGAGGAGCCGTAAGAATCCTTGCAGGCATCCCCCGTAGAGAGACTGACAAGCGCGTCGGGAACAGTGTTGTATAAATAAACCTCGGTCTCTGCCGGTATCTCGCCCTGATAACTCTCTCCCTTTTCAAGAACGATGTTTACACAAGAGAGTTTGTGAGCGAACTGCATCCTTACGGCACTGTTGGAGGCGGCTATGTCGCTGACCGAAGCCCAGAGGAAATCGCTTTTGGTATATCCGTCGGCGGTACTTTGGTCTGTCTGAACACGGAACCGGAAGTCCTCCACGTCATTCACGGTCTTAGTATAGGGATAGTAAGCATAGACGTTGTGCCGGCCTTCGTTCCAATATACCTTGCGCGGTGAAGTCCAGGAGGTTCCGTTGAACACAAATTTCTCGTTGTTCACCTCGTTACCACCCAATTGCAGTTTGCTCTCGGTGGTTGTGACATACACACCTATCTCATCTTCGTCTTCAAAAGAAGTGTCTGTGGCACGGGTCTGTCCCGACGGATGTATAAACTGCAATTGGATTTCGCCCTCGGCAGATGAGAGCACTTGTTCTTCATCATTGTTGCAGGCAGTCATTGCCAATGTAGCCATCGCTGCCCAAAAGATTCTTGTAGTCTTCATATATCAATCTTATTTAATTATCGATTATTATTCCGTTTTAGATTTTTTCTGATTCTTCTCACATTGTCGCCCATCTTCTTTGCCGTGATAATCTTCGGCGGGCAGTGCATGTTGCTGGATGTAATGGCATTGCCCTCAAGCGAGGCGTATGCTGCCCCCGAGCGTGTCAGCCCCTCTCTGTCTCCCCACTTGTTGGTGTCGTGGGCATAGAAATAGTCCATGGAGAACCCAGTGCCGCTATATTCGCGTATGCGGCGCATTATTTCGAGACGCGATATCGCATTAAAATAGGGTATGCCGTAGTTCATGCACGAGTTATTCTCACAGCGGAACACACCGCGCATATATCCGTATCCGCCCTCGAAGACATCCACCTGGTCGCTGTATCGCAGGTCGTAGATAAAGTCTGCCCATGCTACCTGCGACATTTTCGAAGTCGTGGCGAGATTCTTCATCCAGCCCTTGCCATGATATCTGCTTATTTCATTTAAGATGTCCGGTGTGGCCCATTTCTGTTTGCTGATATTCTCGTCACCAAGCTTTCCGAATCCGTGTCCGCACGCTTCATGCTGCACGACACCACGCGTGTCCTGAGGATAAGGACGGCTGGACGGTGGACAGAGACTGAGGGCGCAGTTACCATCATAATAGGTTATACCCTCATATTCATCACTGTTGGGAATGAGTATGAGCTGTGCTTTCCAGCGGTCGTTTTCCTTCATCGGCGAATGTGCCACGGCGTATTGGAAAGCCTCATCCGTTTCAGTCAGCAATTGGTTTATTGTGCATATTGTCCCGTCATAGCCGTAGAGTGTGCCGAAACGGTTGTTGACATAGGTGTGCATGGTATTGACGCCTTTTTCCTGTGACAACGGGAATGTGACATATACATTGAAGTAGTCACGATGACTCTTGTATGGCTCTATTCCGAAGAAATATTCCGTCTGTTCGCGTACCATGTCCAGATAACTGCCGCTGCTGATGTCTTCGCCAGTCCATCCGTCACCCATGAATACGAGGTCTATACCGTTGCCCTGCGAATGATTTTGAAGTGTGAGACATCCGTCTTCCTCATACTCGTAGTCATACTGACTTACATCGCAATAAGTCTCGTGGTCGTCCATTTCAAACACGATGCGGTCTTGCCTGTTACCGTTTCCATGAGGCATATCCAGAAAAGCAAGCTGTATTTCCGCCTTACCGGTACCGGATGTTTTCGACAAGTGTATCCAATCCGGAACATGTTTCACCGTCCATGCACCGTCGGCATTAAGCACGATCGTTTCGCTGTGCGCCTTGTTAAGGGCATTTGCATGAGCCGGGCGGCATACGAAATTTGAATACTCCGCAATTCTCTTGAACTCTTTCCATCCATCGGCCTCTTTGTATTTATTAACACATCCTTTGGGCACTTCCACGGTGAAATTATCTTTATTTACGCCATTAAAGGAACTCTCCGTGCAGACCGGGGGCTCTATTCCTTCACAGACGATGCTGTTCAGAGCGTTGCAATTCTGAAAAGCATTGTCTTTGATTAAATCAATATTAGCCGGTATAGTAATACTTTGCAAAGCACTACAATTTTTAAAACATTCGGGAGGAATACAAGCCAAATTCTTTGAAAGAACAACAGAGGTCAAATATGGATTATCTGCCATGACTCTGTCATCCATCCTCATGATGTTGTCCGACATGACAATTTTACTGAATTTATTATTGCTCAAAGCCCTTTGAGCAAGTTTCTTCATGGTAGATGGCAAGATCAATTCACCGGCAAAGCCACAGTTTGAAATATTCAAATCAGTCAGTCCTTCGTGCAATTCAAGAAATGCGTTATTGGCATGGAACCACAGTGGGACGTAAAAACAGGATACGCCCGCAGGAACGTTTATGTTTCCGGTGAAATTACCAGAAGGTGCCACCACCACTTCTTTCAAAGAGGATGGCAAATTTAATGAACCACAGAATGAGCAATATGGAAATGCCCCATTAGGGCTGAAGTCCTCGGTTGCATCAAAATCTCCCATATATTCCAACCCTTCAGGTAGTTTTAGCTCCCCATACAACCCCTGATAGGTAAAGGCACGGTTACCGATTTTTTTCAGCGTGGAAGGCAGAGAGAGCGTTCCTGTTAGTTGTATTGCATTAATCTTGTTAGTGCATCCCTCAACATTATTTCCAAAGGCATCTTGATCTATTTCAACTACACCTTCCGGTATGGTCAAACTACCTGTAAGACCGGCTGCACGGAAAGCTGAGCGGCCAATTTTTATAAGAGACTTCTCGGGGAAAACAATGTGATACAAACAGAAATGTTTGGCAAAGCCGACAAGTACTCCAGCTTCTTCATGCTCATCGGCACACAAAATAACCTTGGCCAAATTGAGGTCCGTCAGGCGGGTCATCTGCTGTCCCATGAAAGTGAGGTCGCAATGATTGACATTACCAATCACTTTCAAGGCTGTAACCTTGGTATAATCGATTCCGCGTTCAGCCAACACGTTAGCCAGTGTACCAGCTTCGCTCACATTTACGATGATATACTGGCGCACCAATCCGTCATGCAGATCTGCATCATCCAGCCACGCCACAATATCGTCGGCTGTGAGTTCAAACGTAAACTCGCCTGTGGAGACGTTCCTATTAACTGTAATGGTGAAATTATGCATTTTCCCGCTTATGAACTGTATGTCCGTTTCCTTAACAAGTTCATAACTCTTACCGTCCACCGTGATATTCAATACACGCTTGCCAGCCTCTATAGTTTGGGGTGCGACAACAGCTCGCCATACATTGTTGTACACGAGAGGAACTACCGCATCCGTCGCCGCTCCTTCTTTCGCCGTAACCTTACCGGCCTGCAAATTAACGGTAGATGCAGTAATGACGTTGTCTATAAGAACGGTCTTGTCTGTTTGTGCCCATTCGGAAACATCGAAACCAGTCCCCATCTGCAGCTGCACGGTGATACCGGCCATCAGGTGATTGTACCTCAACGGTATGCAGTCAGCGGTGGGTTGTACTTTCTCCGCCTTTGCCCACAACAGGTCACTCTGCTCGTAATTTGATTTGTCCGCCGTGGTTTCATTCTGATTAACGTATACAGAGAACTCGTGTTCCTCAGCATTTTGTATGGCAACGTTGAAAGGATAGTAGCCATAGAAATCGGCCGGTGTGTGTTTGTTGGCCCAATAGAGTTGATGGGTAGCCGTCCAGTTCACACCGTCGAAACCGAACCTCACATTGTCGGCACGGTTGCCTTTCGTCTGCAGAGTTCCGGGGGTGCCATCCGGATTGTAATCCACGATGAACAGTCCCACGGCATCATCCTGCTGGAAACCGTTGTCGGTAGCACGTGTGGAAATGCCCTTCACCGGATATTCTGCGCTGATGCTGATAGGTATATTGTCGGTTAAACTTACAGACGGAACGGTTTCGTCCGAACAGGATGTCATCATGCCTGCAAAAACAAGTATGGTAAACAGTATCTTTTTCATCGTGCTTGTTGTTTTTTAGTGTTATACTTTACCTTGCGTTTCAGGTTTTTCAGCGGCGAAGACTTTACGATTTCAGGCATATTCCCCTTAATCGAAGCTGAGACAGAGCCGGCAGAACCACTACGGGTAATAAATTTGTCACCCATCTCGCGGCTATCCTTGGCAGCGAAGTTCTCGAAATTGAATGCCTCTCCTGCGTAATCCATGATTCGCTCGACTATCGCCTGCCGGGATATTGTGCTATAGTACGGCACATTGTTGTTCATACAAGAATTATACTCCGACCGATAGATACCATTGCTGTGCATGTGAGCCCCTTCGTAAATATCGACGATATCCTGGTAACGGTTATCGAATATGAGATGCCTCCAGTCAATCTCGTCATACCTTCCTGTCAGGGATACATTGCGGCTCCATCCCCTATTCTTTGCTTCTTCTACGGCCTCGGCATGGGTGCAGTCAATGCACGGACATTTGCGTATGTGCTCTCTATGATAAACATATTCGTCATCTAATTTTCCGAATCCATGCCCTCCGGCCTCATGTTGTATCAGTCCGCGATAATCGTTGGGATATCCATATCTACTGTGAGGCACGGCGGCTATGGCAACTCCTGTAGCCCATAGACTTGTCAATCCTTCGTAGACGTCGCTGTTGAGTATGGAGATTATCAATGTCCGGTCTACATTGTCGGCTGTGACGACAGTACCGGTTACGTCATTCAGCACGTATGACATCATGTCATCGAAGTTTACTTTCAGGCGTCCACCAGCACCGGCTCCGTATGTAGTGTCGAACTTGGTGGTGCGCCAGATATTTACATTCGAGCACACGCCGCTCTCGTAAGACAACGGAAAATCCACATACACATCGAAATAGTCCTTGTACGTCTTGTATGGTTCTATGGCAAAGAAATATTCCATGCCTTCCCTGACGTCATTCAGATAGTTTTCTTTCGATATATCTTTGGCATCATAGCCGTCCCCGATAAACACGATGTTAACTCCCTTGCCTTTTGTATGCCTATGCAATTGCAATTGGCTGTCTTCATCGCACTGATAATCGTACTGTTCTACCTTATAATAGCATATTATCGGATTACCATCCTCATCCACCTTGTCCTGTAGGGTAAACACCACGCTGTCTGTACGGTCGGCAGACCCATGCGCCATGGCATCTATGCTCACGCTCAACTCCGTCTTCTTGCTTCCGCTGGTTTTATCTACATGTATCCAAGACGGGCAGTGGGTCATTTTCCAATTACCGTCAGCATTTAATAGTATGGTTCTTTTAGCCGCCTTATTGAGTAGCCGGGCCTTCATCGGACGGCAAACAAAATTACGATAGGCGGATATTCGCTTGAACTCATTCCATCCAGGAGCATTGCGGTAGGCATCTACCGAACCCTCCGGTACCACCAACGTGAAGTTGTTTTTTTCCAGACCTGTGAAATTACCGCCTTCCACAATGGGTGGCGTCTTGGCATTACATTGTATATAGTCCAGCGACCAGCATCCGTTTAGAGCATTGCCCCATATCTGCTCCAGACTTTCAGGAAGAATGATGGCGTTGAGTTTTTCACACCCTTCAAATGCCCCACTTTTTATCTGTATGACAGAAGAGGGAATGGTCAACGTATCCTGCAAAAACTTACATCCGAGTAACAGTTCATCTGATATAATTTCTAATTTTTCAGGCAACGATATATGAGAGATACTCGTCCCACGAAAAGCGGCCGTACCAATGGTTTTCACAGTTGTTGGAATCTTGATATCCCCCTTTAATGAAGAAAGCCCCCTGAAAGCATCCTTGCTAATCTCTTCTACTCCTTCAGGAATATAAATAGAACTCGGACTCCCCCCAAGACCATTAATCTTCTTAATACCTTGTGGTATGATGACATCACCGGTCATTTGAGGACCTGCGAATTTATTCAATTCGGTCAATCCGTCAGGGATATGTATCTGGCCTGTCAAGCGAGGGCAATTTGCAAAAGCTCTTCCGAGGAATTTCATATGAGAAGGTAAGACTATCTCTCCTGTCAGATAAGTAGTATTATCAACAAAATTAGGATAAACTGAATAGCCACCAAAGGCTCCATCCCCTATATATTCTACGGTAGAGGGAATATACAGTTCACCAGTTAGGTTATTTGCTTTATGAGAATAAGCCGCAAACACATTATTACCAATATGTTTAAGACCTTCGGGGAACACGAGAGAACCACGCAAGGGGCAACCGGCAAAGGCATTGTCTCCGATACCTTTCAGATGCTCCGGCCATACGACATATTGGAGAAAAATCATGTGTTCGAATGCAGCTCCACTATTAATCATTTTATTACTACCATCATCAGGATCGCTTGTACCCCAATCACCGGGCAAATAGTCATCAGCAAAATACGGTTGTCCGTATTTGTCTTTGACCATAACATCATAACGCCAATAACTTGGCATATTCTTTGTTCGTAAGTCCTTTAAGTTGACAGCCTCAAGATACGGTATGTATTCATGGATATAATCAAAATTATCTATTCTGTCAATGCATCCCGTAAGTTTCAGATTCCTGATAAGGCTTGGGTCTTCTATTCCCATTCTCTTTACCACATCACCGAGATATTCACCCTCGTTCACGTGTACGATTACGTATTCGCGTGCCGTACCGTTATGCGACAAAGGGTCGTTTTCCCAATTGACTATGGCATCCGAAAGGAGATTCAGTTCATAGTCGCCGGTCTCTAAAGACTTGTTCACCTCAATAGTAAACTTGTGAAGCTTTCCACGGTAATATTTCATATTCTCCAAACGGATAAATTCTTTTGCTTGTCCGTCTATTGTAATGGAAAACAAGGGAACACCGGCCTGTATAGTTTGCGGAAGCACTATCGCCCGGTATTTACCTCGATCTTCCTGAGGAATTATACCCGTGTTATCGGTAGCTCCTGTACATGTTACGGAACCGTCACGCAAATTGACCGTCCCCGCCAACACAACATTCTGTACCAATACATTGCGCTCGGCGTTCGCCCATTCATTCTCATCAAAGCCATAACCTTCAACAAGAACCACTTCTATGCCCGCCATGATATGGTTATGGTTTAGGGTTATGGTGGCATCGGTTGGTGTTATATTCTCAGCCTTTGCCCAAAGGAAGTCACTCTTTTCATAGCCACTGAAGGTCTCTCCCTTGGGAGTATCGCACTGATTCTGTTCTACAGCAAACGGTTGCTCAATAATGCTACTGAGTTGCGGAATAAAAGGATAATATCCATATACGTCCACCGGCGTCTTTTCATCCTTCCAATAGAGCTGGTATGAACCGGTCCACCTGTAACCCGTGTCATCGTAGGTAAAACGCACGTTGTCGGCATGATTGCCGGTAAGTTGCAATTCGGGCGAGGAGGATTCACTGTCGTAATTCACCACGAACACGCCAATTTGGTCGCCATCGGCAAAACCGTTATCGTTGGCCCGGGTCACGTTCTCCTGTTGTATGGTAGCCTGTAAGTCCAGTGTCTTCTCCCAAGGCAGAGCCTCATTCACCAGATTGTCCGTACAGGCAGAAACAAGCGCCATGCCTCCTACCAACCAAAGTCCATACTTTAATCTTCTTTTATATAAAACATTCTTCATAATCCTGCATTGTTATTCCGGGATTTCTATCTTATCGTTTTGCTTGAAGGCAGCAAAGTCAAACTTTCCGCCGCTTGCCTCCATAATTCTTCTTACCAATATTTCGCGGCTGATGGTATTGAAATACGGGATATACTGATTGCCCATCACACTCGCATTCTCCGAACGGTATGCTCCACGCGAGTGGTTTAGAGCTCCTTCGTATACATCTACGATTTGTGCATATTTTTCATCGAAGATAAGATGATACCACGGCAGTTCCGTCAGCTTGTTACTACTAGTTACGTTCTGCCACCAGCCATAGCTGCGATTTTTCCGATATTCTTCTTCCATGTCGCAATTTGGACATATACATAATTGCAAGAATGTAATATGATTAACTTGCTCCGGTCCCAGTTTACCGAATGCTGTACCTACAAACTCGCGAAGGATGAAACCTTGTTGGTTGAAAGGATACGTCTCGTTGCTCTTCGCCATCCACGAAACAGCCAACCCACGGTTACTGTTATAATAGATATCGGTAATGTTGTCGCCGGTCTTATTGCTGTTGCGTAGTACGAGTATGGTCGAATTCTCTTCATTACCCTTGATACCCGCTCCGTATTGTCGGGCATAATCGAGTACAAGGTCGCTTTCACTCACCCACCAATTGTCACTGACAAATTTCCTCAGTCCGTCTGTTCCGGATTCCGGCGAACAGGCCACGGCTGTAGAAACGGTGAAATACGAACGGTATGTCTTCATCGGCTCTATGCTGAAAATATGTTCCATCTGTTCCTTCATATCGTTCAGATACAGTCCGGAGGCAATGTCATCAGCATCATAACCTTCGCCTACAATAAACAGAGGCACAGCCTTTATGCCGGTCGTTGCCGTCTGCAGGGTGATGGTCTGGTCTTCCCGGACATCAGCAGCCACCTGTTTAACTTCCGTATAGGTGGTATAATCATGGTCTTTAAGCCGGAATACGATACGACCGTCTCTGCTTTCCCCGCTGTTGGCATTCACCGTAATTCGGACTTCTGTCTTCTTCATGTTACTTGAAGAAGGAGTTACGGTTACCCATGACGGGCACTCCGATACTTCCCAGGGACTTTCAGAACGAATAAAGCCTTCACGTATAGTCCCTTTTTCCATACATGTTATGTTCGACATATCACAGGCAAGCTCACGATGGGGAGTAATATTCTTGAATTGCCTCCATCCGTCAGTATTGCGATACAGTTCTACAGATTTCTCTGGAACCTCAAGCACACATTTGTTTTTATCAACCTGACAATAACTACAGGTGAAAGGATCACCTGATAAATAGGGAGGTGTTTCTGCCAAACACACAATGGTTTGCAACTTACCGCAAGCAAGTGCTCCGGATTCAATGTTTGCTACATATTTGGGTATGTTAACTGAGGTCAACTCATTTCCAGCCAGCAGATTCTCAGACAGACTTTCTATCAATGGAGGTAAGGTTACCTTGGTCAGTTCATTTAAAGCAAAAGCATTTTTTTGGATATTGAGGCAATTCTTAGGTATCTCCAGTTCACCTTGTAATTTACAGCCATAGAAACACCCATCCCCAATTATTCTCAGTCTGGACGGTAATGTAATTGGAAACGGTATACTGGCTTCATAGAAGCAGCCATCCACTTCCCAGGCGCCGTTACCATTATCGCTTCGCAATTCTTCCAAATCGTCATTTAAAGTCAATGAGGCAAAGCGTATGCCGCGAAATGCCGCTGCCCCAATTGTCTTGACCCCTGGATGCAGAATCAGATTGGTCCTATTTTGAAAAGAGATTTCACAAAACGCATATGGACCAATAGTACTAACTCCTTGGGGTATTTCTATATCTCCCGTAATGCTACCTCTATAGCGTCGGCTATCGAAAATCCATCCATTGATTTCTTTAAGATTGGATGACAGATGAAACACACCATGCATACGAAAACCAGAAAATGCATATGGGCCAATATATTTCAAGTTGTCGGTCATTTTTAATTCGCAGTTATAGTAGTTAGAACAAAAAGCAAAAGTTCCAATACTATCCAAACTATAAGGAAGGATAAGTTCCATGCCATTATTGTCGTTATTATAGAAAGCATACTCGCCAATATAAGTTACTCCTTTTGGAATCTCAAGCGTAGAAAACATTAACTGCATTTCACGAAATGCACTTTCCCCTATACGCTTCAATCGTGACGGAAGTATCAGGCTACGTATGTTTTTATTGTCTAAGAAAGCTCTTTCAGGAATGATGTCATCATAATAAACATTCCCATATACATGCAATTTGGCATTCTTTACTCTAACGTCATGCAAATTCAAGTGTTTCAGTTCTTTCATCTCATCACGCATGAAATGGAAGTCCTCTGTGGTAAGTATACCCCTGACTTTCAGATTCTGCATCTTCGTATAATCATACCCTGCGGCTGTAATACATTCTTTCAACTTTCCTTGTTCCGGACAGTCGATAACCACATACTGGTTCTGAGTAAAATTGTGTGATGCCTCATCATTCACCCAATCGGTAATACCTTCATCGGTAAATGCGACCGTGTAGTCGCCGGTAGCCGTGCTTTTATTAATGGTGAGGGTAAAGTTGTGCATCTTGCCACCCATATATTTTACGGGATTGGCCAAAGTATGACTATATGTCTTGCCGTCGATGGTGATACTGATGAGCGATTTCCCCGCATCCACCGTCTGGGGAATGACAACGGCCCGATAGCGGTCTGAGGATTGCGGAAGCATCTGTATGCTGTGATCCACACTGCCCGTAAGGGTCAACGCAGCGGTTTGCAGATTGAAGGTACATGTACGCACGGTATTATCAACCTGAACCGCTTTGTCTATCTTATTCCATTCTGTATCCGTCATGCCGTCACCTTGTTGCAGTGTCACGCATACTCCGGCCAACTGATGGTGGTAGTTGATGACTATTTTGTCGGTCGTAGGCAATACATTCTCCGCCTTTCCCCACAACAGGTCAGAGGATTCATAATTTGATATTTCTCCGTCCTGCGGCAGGACGTTCTGCTGCCAACTTACCTCAAACCTATAGGCGGAGGGCTCACTGACAGCATTGACTCCCGGATAATAACCATATACATCCACCGGAGTACGGCTGTCGCGCCAGTATATTTCAAGCGGAGCCGTCCATTCATATTTATCCCCGTTAAACGTATACAAGACGTTGGAGGCACGGTTTCCGTTGGCGGCCAATGTACCGGGGCTGTCATTCTCGTAATCCACAATATAGATTCCCATGCGGTCGCCCGTAACGAACCCGTAGTCGGAAGCTCGGGTTGCATTGTCCTGTCTGATGTTACCGGAAAGTGTGATGGGGATTCTTGTCCCCAAACAATCATCCTCCATGACACGGTCGGTACAGGCAACGGATAGCAGGCTGTACAGACACAGCCGGAAAGCAGTTTTTCTATCTATTTTCATTTTATGTATATTTTACGTCCGTTGATAATGTATATTCCTTTAGGCAGTTTCTTTAATGCCTCCCTCATAGTTATGTACTCATATAACTTCGTTCCATTCAGGTTGTATACGACAACTTCCCGGTCGGATAATAGAACGGATTTTATAGCTGTGTTTATCGTAAACCTACCCGTCACTGTAATATTCTTTGCAGGCATAAATTCAGGAATGTTGCTCCATCCACTGAACGTATATCCCTCTTTCTGAGGATCAGGCTCCGGAGTTATCTTGTCGCCAAACTTCACTTCAATCTTCTTGTATATTTTTCCGTCCACGACATAAGTAAGCTTGTACACATTCACTGAGAAAGAGCCTGTCACTATGACGTCTTTTGCAGGCATTACTTCTGGCAAGCCAATCCAGCCGCTGAATGTATGCCCTTCTTTCTGCGGTTCTGGCTCCGGAGTTATCAAATCTCTGTACTTCAATTTTACCGTTTTGTACACTTCTCCGTCCACAACGTAAGTAAGCGTGTACATGTTCACCGAGAAAGAGCCTGTCACAGTGATGTCTCGTGCAGGCATTACTTCTGGCAAGCCAATCCAGCCGCTGAATGTATGCCCTTCTTTCTGCGGTTCTGGCTCCGGAGTTATCAAATCTCTGTACTTCAATTTTACCGTTTTGTACACTTCTCCGTCCACAACGTAAGTAAGCGTGTACATGTTCACCGAGAAAGAGCCTGTCACAGTGATGTCTCGTGCAGGCATTACTTCTGGCAAGCCAATCCAGCCGCTGAATGTATGCCCTTCTTTCTGCGGTGCCGGCTCCGGCGTTATCTTGTCCCCGAATTTCACTTCTACTGTCTTGTATTCTTCTCCGTCCACGACATAAGTGATTTTATATACGTTTGCCGAAAACGTTCCTGTCACAATGACGTCCCGTGCAGGCATTGTTTCCGGAAGATTGCTCCATCCGCTGAATGTGTACCCTTCTTTCTGCGGTGCCGGCTCCGGCGTTATCTTGTCGCCATATTTCACCTCA
>CAMWUI010000003.1 GCA_947177395.1 uncultured Paraprevotella sp. | reverse complement strand
CTAGGTTTTACACAAAAACAGAGACTGCCTAACTTCAGTTGTTAGACAGCCTCTTGTCGATATATAGGATACCGAAGGCATCAGGGCAGCTGCATTTTCACGGTGCGGTGTCCGTTCTCGCATACCGCGTCGACGATGTATGTGTGTCGCGGAAGCCCGTTGATGCTGATTTCCCCGGAGTTTCTGCTTTCTGCAACCAGTTTGCCGTCCAGGGTACTGATGGTGATGCTTTTTACCTTGGAATCGCTTTTTACGGTCAGCCTTCCGCCTTCCGCCTTGATATCGATGGCGGCAGCCGGGCTGTCCGGACTGCTGATGCCCGTCGCCGTCGCAACCTTGTAATGCACGATACGGAACAGATAGCTTTCGCTGCGTTCCATGGCTTTCTTGGAGATGCGGTCGCCGTTGATGTACCAGTAGTTTGTTCCGGCCTCTCCGCCGTTCTGGATAGAGAACAGGCCGCCGAACTCGGTTATCGTATATGTGTTCCAGGCGGCGTCATAGCTGTTTGTGCCGAAGTTGCCCAGCTCGTTGATGTACTTATTGTCCGATGCGCTGAGGATTTTGAAGCGTCCGCTGGCTTTGTCGATGTCGAATGTCCACAGCTGGCTGCGTATGGCATTCTTTTCGCGTGTCTGGAACGTAGGCGTGCCGCCGGCCTTGTTCGGGTTGGTGTTGGCGAGACACTTCCCTTCGGGGTTCAGGATATAGTAAAAGTCCCCCTTGGCGTTGTTGATGGTCGGATGGTTGACGGTTCCTTCCGTAGGCACAATCTCAAATATGAAATTGCTGTATTCGAGCGTGTTGCTTGCACTCTTGCTGATGCGTGTGTCATTGGCAGTCCAGTATTTGTCGCCGGCGCTGCCTGCATTCTGTATGGCATATTTGCCATTCATGCGATAGAGGTTGTAGGTGTGCCATACGGCTTCGTACGGATTGCTGGAACCTGCACTGAACATACCGTTCTCGTTGACATACCGTTTGTCCCATTCGTTCACGATTTTATACCGTTCAGTGGTGACGTCGAGCGAGATCAACCAGCGTTGACGGCCTTCGTTGATGTTGTCTATCTCGGATTGGAAAGTCGGCATGCTGCTACCGGCCAAGTTGGTGAGATACTTGCCGTTCACTTTGATAAAATATGTACCGTTCTCCAATAGCATTTGGGGGAAGAGCCCGTCGGGGTATTCCGCTCCGGACTCTTTAAATAACGTTACCAACTCGAGGACAGATTTTTTGATGAAAGGCTCTACATAAAGTGTGGCCGTATGGGGCTTCACCGATTGGATGGAACCCTGGAAGTCGCGGCTCACGAGCTGGTCGGCCGATTCTTCGGCAGTCTTGTATTCGGTGTACGCTTCGATGAATTTCTCCGGATTGTTGTTGATAAGAGCCGTACTCATTTCAGCGATTTTCTCTCCGCGTATGGCCTGATAGTGGAAATATTGCAGGAACTCCTTGATTTCATCTACCATGGCAGACTGTCCTTCGAGGGCAAGTAATTCTTCTGCCGCAGCCTTTGTTTTGGCGAAATAGGTAGCCAGGGCAGCTGCGGTCTCCGGATTTATCAGCTCTGTGTGCTTCTCGATGAGCGACTTGAATTCGGGCGTTTCGTGGTAGATGCGCAGTCCGTGAACGCTGGATGCTACGTCTACATTGCTCTTGCAGAAAATGTCAAAAGCTTCGGCATGTTCGGGCATGAGGTAGGCGATGGCGCGGTCCCATGCGGAGAGCGGTTCGAAAGCCGAAGGGTTCCATGTGTAGTCGGCAATGCTGTAGAGCACCACCTTGGAGGCCTCGGCATACTGCATCGGGTTGGAACAGAAAGCGCTCACCTGGTCGTAGATGTTCGTGCCGTTGTCGACGAGCGGACCCATCAGCAGGTTGTGCTGGCCGTAGTCGTTCACGGGATAGTTGAGCCAGATGAACGGCTTGCGCCCCGTCTGCCCTTTTATCCAGTCGGTGTCGGCCTTCTGTATCATGTCGCACACGGAGTTGCCCGTCCACATAATCTCTATATCGGGGTAGAGTTGTGCCCCCATGATGGAGAGATAATCGCCGCCCGACCAAGCTTTGTTGTACTGTGTGGGACATACAATCATTGGTTCCACATCGCCTTTTTTATTGACGAATTCATCCGTAAGGAAGTTGAGGTAGGCCACCTGGTCGTTCACGCTATTGGCCGAAATATCGTCGAAGAAGATGGCGAAGGCGCGCACGCCCAAGCCGTACATCTGCTCGAACTTGCTCAGTGCTTTCTGCTTGTCTGAATCCGAAGATATCGAGTTGCTGGGGTGCATGGCCCAGACGAACTTCACCTTGTTGTCCGTGGCGCACTTCACCAGTTCCTGCATCCGACGGGCTTCGGCCTCGGGATAAGGCTCGTACCAGCGGCTGTGGTGGTAGACGTCATCCTTGGGACCGTAGATGTAGATGTTCATCTTGTTGGCACCATAGAATTCAAACTGGCTTTTGCGGTTCTCGAAGCTCCACGGATTTCCGTAGAATCCCTCGATGACACCGCGCTTTGTTGTCATTGGCCAGTCGGTGAGGGTGACTCCCATTACTTCCGGTTGGGCTGCGATTTGCAGGAATGATTGTACGCCATAGAAAGTTCCTGCCCCGTCGTTGCCGGCAATGACGACCTTTCCCGGTTCCACTTTCAGATAGTACCCTTCGTTTTTCTGAGGGATGAAAGTTTCGTAGGCTGCGATGGTTTCGTCGCCCCGTTCTCCGATAATGATTTCCACATCTCCTCCGGTGGTGGTGAAATGTTTTTTCAGGACGTCCACAGCTTCGCTATCCGCTGTTTCCGCGCCTGTGAGTGTAAAGGAAGTTGTTTTGTCGAAAGCCTTTGAACTCCATTCCACGCTCTGCGGGATGGGGGAGATGGTGACGGTCTGGGCCGTTGCCGTCCCCAAACTGCCGATGAGAAGGCCTAAAGATGCTAATGCTTTGATTCTCATAAAAAGGAGTTTTTAAGATAGATAAAGGGTTAATATGCAACAAATATAATTCTTTTTTATGATAAGTCATTGATTTTTTTGATAAAAGTGGTGCGAAGGCCTTTTTTTCCCTCCCTTCCGGACTCACAAACTCACTCACCACCCTCTCTCACACACACACACACACACGCACGCGCGTATGCGCGAGAGTTCCGGGACGATGAATGGAGGCAACAATGAAAACGCAGGTATGCCGCAGGAAAGCCGCAGGAAAAACATTGGAGAACCGCAGGAATATCGCTGGAGAACCGCAGGAAACCGCTGGATAGGTGCTCCGGGCTTCGCCGGCCGGAATGATAACCGTCTCTCTCTTTACCTGACATATACCTATTATTTACGCGTGCGTGCGTGTGTGTGAGAGAGGGTGGTGAGTGAGTTTGTGAGTTCGGGAAGGAGGGGGCGGGATGACAGGATGCGCCGCCCCGGGGCGGTTGTCGTGGGCATTGGCTGTACGGCATGAGAGTCATGCGCGCGGAGGATTGCCATCCATGTGCCGCCCGCTTCCCGGGCCGGCAACAGGCGGTTTCCCGGGTGGGCAACTATCCGCTTCCCGAGCGGAGTGCTGTTCACTTTCCGAACGGAGCGCACTCCACTTGGGGTAGCGGAGTGCTGTTCACTTGGGGTAGCGGAGTGCTGTTCACTTGGGGTAGCGGAGCGCTGTCCGCTTGGGGCGGTGGAGCGCTGTCCGCTTCCGGAGGGACAGGCAGGGGGCAGGCATCCTGTGAAACAGGCCGCACCCCGGAAGCCAGACAAACGGCTTCCGGGGTGCGTTCCAATGCTTTTTATCCCGGCATAGCTCCGGCGGAGCATGCCGTACCGTCCGGGACTGTTTATTTCAGATATTCGCCCCAGTCGGTGAGCCGCATGTCTCCCTTGCGCGTAAATGTGTCGTGCATGGCGAAAGCGGCCGACAGGCAATGATGCGTGTGTCCCTTGAACTTGTCTGCGTGTTTCAGATAGTCCAGCAACAACGGGCGATAGTCGGGATGAGCCACCTTTATCAGTTCGGCGGCTTTCTCCATGGCGCATTTGCCACGCAGGTCGGCTACGCCGTATTCCGTGATGACTGCATCCACGAAGTGGCTGGTGTGGTCGATGTGCGAGCAGAACGGAACGATGCTGCTGATGGCGCCGCCTTTGGTCGTAGAGCCGCAGGTGAAGATGCTCAGGTAGGCGTTGTTGGTGAAGTCGGCCGATCCGCCGATGCCGTTCATCATCTTTGTGCCGCAAATCTTGGTGGAGTTGACATGGCCGTAGATGTCCACTTCGATGGCTGTGTTGAGCGAGCAGACTCCGATGCGGGCGATGACCTCCGGACAGTTGGATATTTCGGAGGGACGCAATACCAGTTTGTCCTTGAAGAAGTCCATGTCGCGGTAGATGCCCTGGAGGCATTCGTTGGTGACGGTCAGCGAGCAGGCCGAAGCGGAAAGCACGCGTCCGTCCCGCATTAGTTGTACCGGGGCGTCCTGCAGGACTTCTGTGTAGATGTTGAAGTTCGGGACTTCCGGGCATTGTCCGAGCGCACCGAGTACGGCATTGGCTCCGCTGCCCACACCGCTTTGCAGGTTGAGGAACGTGGGGGGAATCTTGCCGCACCGGAGATTGGCCAGCAGGAAGTCGGCCACATTTTGTCCGATTTGCGAGGTGATGGGGTCCGGGTCCTTGAATGCGCGCGCCTCGTCGGGCACATTGCATTCGATGATGCCCATGATGCGCTGGCTGTCTACCTCGATGTAAGGCTTGCCGATGCGGTCTCCGGCCTTGGTTATCATGATGGGCGTGCGGAACGGGTGATCCTCGATTTCATACACGTCATGAATGCCCATGCAGCTTTTGCTATGGAAAGCGTTCAGCTCTATGATGATACCCTTCTGGGCCAGCCGGCAGACTGTGGGACTGATGCCGCCCGCGGCCGTCAGATAGATGCGTGCCTTGTCGCCGACCTGCTCCACTTCGCAGGCTTCGATGATGGCCCAGTCGATTTTTCCCAGATAGCCTTGCCGTATCTGGGTGGCGGTGTTGGACAGGTTCAGGTCCGAATAAGAGATTTCATTGCAGTTGACATGCTTGCGGAAATCCGAATTTGTCGTGTAGGGTGCGCGGAAACGGATGGCTTGTGCGTTGGCCAGTGCTCCGTCGCAACTCTGTCCTGTGGAAGCGCCGGTGAGTATGTTTATTTTAAACTCCCTGCCTGCTTCGTGTTCGTGTTCTGCCTTTCGGGCGATTTCTGCCGGAACGCATTTCGGAGCACCTGCCGGTGTGAATCCGCTCAAGCCGATGGTGTCGCCGTTTGTGATAAGAGAGGCTGCTTCGGCAGCCGAAATTCGATTAAAACTCATATATTACTACGGTTGGTTTTCCATTGATTAACATCGTGGCAAAGTTATATCTTTTTTTTATAAAGAGAAAGGTCTTTTGAGAAAAAACCGTGTCAGTCCGCTTTCTCTTTCTTTGGAATCCGCAACGGGTGAGAAAGCATAATAAAGAAAAAGGGGGCTTCACAGCTCCCCTTTTCTGAAACTAAACCTTAACTATGAAAAAATCTAATGTTTTTTACATTTGATTTGCAAATGTGCCTCTTTTATATAATTTTGCCAAATCTTTGGCTGTAGAAATGCGTCTTATTATGTTTTTTTAACTTATAAAGGGGCGAATGCAGGTGAATCTGCCCCGGTTTCGCTCGCGCGTGCGATTTTATTTTGGTATCTTTGCACACAAATTACGGATAAGGATGAAGAAACTGTTGATAGAGACCTATGGTTGCCAGATGAATGTGGCTGACAGCGAGGTGGTGGCGTCTGTGATGAAGATGGCCGGATATGAGGTGTGCGAGGAGTTGGAAGAGGCGGACGCCGTATTCCTGAACACCTGTTCCGTGCGTGATAATGCAGAACAGAAAATCATCCATCGCCTGGAGGCACTCCATTCCATGCGGCGCAAGGGGAAAAAACTTATCCTCGGTGTGCTGGGATGTATGGCGGAACGGGTCAAGGAGGGGCTGCTCGATGAGCATCATGCCGACCTGGTGGCCGGGCCGGACGCTTATCTTGCCTTGCCGGACTTGATAGCGCAGGTGGAAGCGGGGCAAAAGGCCATCAACATAGAACTCTCGACAACGGAAACGTATCGCGAGGTGGTGCCCGAGCGCGTGTGCGGAAACCGTATATCGGGTTTTGTGAGCATCATGCGGGGGTGCAACAACTTCTGTCATTATTGCATTGTGCCTTATACCCGCGGGCGTGAGCGTAGCCGCGATCCGGAAAGTATCCTTACGGAGGTGCGGGACCTGAAGGCGCGCGGATACAAGGAAGTGACCTTGCTGGGGCAGAACGTGAACAGCTATTCGTGGACGGCGGAGGCCGGACAGCAGCCGGTGACTTTCCCCGTGTTGCTGCGCTCTGTGGCCCAGGCTGTGCCGGGTATGCGTGTCCGTTTTACTACGAGCCATCCCAAGGATATGAGCGATGAGACGCTGCGCGTCATCGCGGAGGAGCCGAATGTGTGCCGGCATATTCATTTGCCCGTGCAGAGCGGGAGCGACCGCATTCTGAAACTGATGAACCGGAAATATACGCGGGAGTGGTATCTGGACCGTGTTTCGGCAATCCGTCGCATTATACCGGACTGCGGTCTGTCGACGGACATATTCGCGGGCTATTGCAGCGAGACGGAGGAGGACCATGCCGAATCGTTGTCGTTGATGCGTGCATGTGCCTATGACAGCGCCTTTATGTTCAAATATTCCGAGCGTCCGGGTACGTATGCGTCCAAGCACCTACCTGACGATATCGATGAAGAGACGAAGGTGCGGCGTCTGAACGAACTGATAGCCTTGCAGAATGAACTTTCGGCGGATAGCAACCGGCTGTGCGAGGGGCGGGAGTACGAGGTGCTGATAGAGGGCGTGAGCAAACGCTCCGGCAGCCAGCTGTTCGGACGGACGGAACAGAACAAGGTGGTTGTTTTCGACCGTGCCGGTTGTCGTATCGGGCAGTTTGTAAGAGTGCGTGTCACCGAAAGCACCTCGGCAACGCTCAAGGGGGTGGTTGCCGGTGAACCTTACGATGGAGTCAAGGCCTGAATGTTTCGGCAGGTGTCCCTTTTAAAAGAATCATTTCGATAGCTATAAAAACTTATGCAGAAAAGAAAAAAACGGGGTTT
The DNA here is from genome assembly GCA_947177395.1 of uncultured Paraprevotella sp. Classification (GTDB taxonomy): domain Bacteria; phylum Bacteroidota; class Bacteroidia; order Bacteroidales; family Bacteroidaceae; genus Paraprevotella. Next base: position 99,648 of record CAMWUI010000003.1, on the reverse strand, counting down.
TACGGGCATGCAGATGTTCACGTCCTGCATCAGTACGACGATGGTGCTGGTCTTGCTCGGTCTGGTGGTGTTTTTCGTTTTTACGGCCCGACGCCTGTCAGACACGGTAAAGGAAAATCTTACGGTAACCGTCCTGTTGAAGGACGACGCGACTTCGGCCGAGATAAAGCGCTACGGAGCTTACCTGGAAACCGAGCGTTTCGTCAACCGGATTGCTTATATATCGAAGGAGCAGGCGTTGAAAGAACAAATCGAGGCGATGGGGAGTGACCCGACGGAATTTCTGGGTGCCAATCCCTTCTCGGCGACAATGGAGATCACATTGAATGCCGATTATGCCAACTCCGACAGTTTGTGCTGGATAACGAGCCGGTTCAAGGCCGCCAAGCTGGTGAGCGATGTGGTGTACCAGCAGGATCTGATGGATAATCTGAACGAAAATCTCCGCAAGGCGGGTTTTGTGTTGTTGATACTGGCCACTTTGCTTATGTTTGTTTCGTTCGGTTTGATAAACAGTACCATCCGTCTGTCCATCTATTCCCATCGTTTCCTTATTCACACGATGAAGCTGGTGGGGGCGCGCTGGGGCTTTATCCGCCGTCCGTTCGTATGGCGCAGTCTGAATATCGGCTTGATTTCGGCAGTATTGGCCGACGCCCTGCTGGTGGGTGGCATTCATGCGCTGGTGCGATATGATGCGGCGCTGGCTGAGTTTGTCACATGGCGCAATGTCCTGATCATGTCCGGGACGGTCGTTGTGCTTGGCCTGTTGATGACATTGCTGTGTTCCTATTTTTCCGTCAATCGCTATCTGCGCATGAGGGAAAGCGAGATGTATGAAGTATAATTAAATGATAAATTAAGATTATGGAGAGAAGAAATTTTGCTTTCGACAGAGTGAATTTTATATTGCTGGCCGCGGGAATGATCGTCGTTGTTGTCGGTTTTATCCTGATGTCCGGTCCGGGCAGTAACGAAGACTTCTTCAATCCAGACATATTCAGTGTCCGGCGTATCAAAGTGGCGCCTGCGGTATGTCTGTTCGGTTTTCTGTTCATGATATACGGCATCCTGCGCAAGCCTGCCGACAAGGAAATGCCTGCAGAAGAAATGTCGAAGTCTTCATCCGATATTGAAAAATAAGCCTATGGATGCGATTGAAGCTTTATTGATGGGGCTGTTGCAAGGGCTCACGGAATATCTGCCGGTGAGCAGTAGCGGACATCTTACGATTGCCTCCGAGTTGTTCGGAATCGACGGGGAGTCCAATCTTACGTTTACGATAGCCGTCCATGTGGCCACAGTGCTAAGTACGTTGTTGGTCCTGTGGAAAGAAATCATCTGGATTTTCAGAGGATTGTTTCGTTGGAACACCGGCGGATTGAACGGTGAACAGCGGTATGCGCTCAACATACTGGTATCGATGATACCGGTGGGCATTGTCGGTGTTTTCTTCAAAGACCAGGTAGAGCGGATTTTCGGAAGCGGTTTGCTGGTCGTGGGATGTTGCCTGCTGGTGACATCGGCTTTGCTTGCCTTTTCTTACTATGCCCGTCCTCGTACAAAAGAGAATATATCTTTGCGGGATGCTTTCATCATCGGTCTGGCGCAGGCTGTGGCTGTGTTGCCCGGTGTGTCCCGTTCCGGTTCGACGATTGCCACGGGACTGTTGTTGGGGAACAATAAGGCCCGGTTGGCCCAGTTTTCGTTCCTGATGGTAATCCCGCCTATTCTTGGTGAGGCATTGCTGGATATAATAAAAGGGATGAAGGAAGGAGCTTCGGCGGCATTGGGGGATATCTCGGTCCTGTCGCTGGCTGTGGGTTTTGCGGCAGCTTTTGTGTCCGGCTGTCTGGCCTGCAAATGGATGATAAACATAGTAAAGAGGGGTAAACTCATTTATTTTGCCTTGTATTGTGCCGTTGTCGGTACGATTTTGATTTATCATTCTTATATATTATAGTATGGTGGATAACGGGTGCATGAATTTTCAGGAAGGGGAAATCCTCTGTTTCGATAAACCCTACGGTTGGACTTCCTTTGCTCTGGTAGCCAAGGTGCGTTATCTGCTGTGTCGGAAGATGCAGGTGAAGAAACTGAAGGTGGGCCATGCCGGAACGCTTGATCCGCTGGCTACCGGTGTGCTGGTGCTTTGTACGGGGCGGGCCACGAAACGGATAGACGAGCTGCAGGCGCATACGAAGGAATATGTGGCCACACTCAGGCTGGGAGCCACCACGCCTTCGTTCGACATGGAGAAGCCTGTGGACGCCGAATATCCTACGGAGCATATCACGAAGGAGGGGGTTGTCGAGGTGTTGAAGAAATTTGTGGGTACGATAGAGCAGGTGCCGCCGGCGTTTTCTGCCTGCAAGGTGGACGGAAGCCGTGCGTATGACCTGGCCCGGAAAGGACAGGACGTGAACCTGAAGCCCAAGATACTTGTCATAGATGAACTGGAACTGTTGCGCTGCGACCTGCCGGAAATAGAGATACGTGTGGTGTGCAGCAAGGGTACATATATCCGTGCGTTGGCTCGCGATATCGGACAGGCGTTGCAGAGCGGTGCCTACTTGACGGCGTTGCGCCGTACACGGGTGGGTGACGTCCGGGTGGAGGATTGCATGCGGATGGAAGATTTCCCGACCTGGCTGGAGGCGCGGACAATAAGTAGTAATGTATAGAATTAAAATATAATTTCATGAAGCTGTCACAATTTAAATTTAAACTTCCGGAGGAGCGGATAGCCCTTCGTCCTACGTTCCATCGCGACGAGTCCCGTCTGATGGTATTGCACAAGAAGAGCGGTGAGATTGAACACCGTCAGTATTTCAAGGACATTCTGGACTATTTCGACGACAAGGACGTGTTTATCTTCAACGATACGAAGGTCTTTCCGGCCCGTCTCTACGGCAACAAGGAAAAGACCGGGGCCCGCATCGAAGTCTTTTTGTTGCGCGAACTGAACGAGGAATTGCGTTTGTGGGATGTGTTGGTGGATCCGGCCCGTAAGATTCGTATCGGCAATAAGCTGTATTTCGGAGAGGATGATTCGATGGTGGCCGAGGTGATAGACAATACGACTTCGCGCGGCCGTACGCTTCGTTTTCTTTACGACGGTCCGCATGATGAATTCAAGGCCGCGCTTTATGCTTTGGGCGAGGCGCCCCTGCCGCGTTTCATCCAGCGTCCGTCGGAGCCGGAAGATCTGGAGCGTTTCCAGTGTCTGTTCGCCCGTAATGAAGGAGCTGTTACGGCTCCTACGTCCGGTCTGCATTTCTCGCGCGAACTGATGAAACGCATGGAAATTAAAGGCATTGATTTTGCTTTTGTCACGATGCATTGCGGACTGGGCAACTTCCGCGAAATAGATGTGGAGGACCTTACGAAACATAAGATGGACAGCGAGGAAATGTTTGTCGAGGCAGAAGCCTGCCGCATTGTGAATGCGGCAAAGGATAGTGGACACAAGGTGTGTGCTGTGGGTACGACGGTGCAGCGTGTCATAGAAACAGCCGTAGGTACGGACGGGCATTTGAAGGAATTTGAGGGATGGACCAATAAGTTCATTTTTCCGCCTTACGAATTCAATGTGGCGGATGCCATGGTGGCCAATTTCTATCTGCCTTATAGTACATTGTTGATGCTCACTGCGGCCTATGGCGGCTATGATCTTGTGATGAAAGCTTATAAGGAGGCCCTGAAGGAGGAATATCGTTTCGGAAGTTACGGCGATGCCATGTTGATTCTGAATGATTGATGAATAATGGTAGTATAGTTTATCTGGGACTGGGCAGCAACGAGGGGGACAGAGAGACCCTGATGCTTCAGGCCGTGGATTTGTTACAGGAGCGGGTCGGCACGGTAGTGTGCCGGTCCGCTTTTTATGAGACCGAGCCTTGGGGCTTTGTCTCGCCGCATTCGTTTCTGAATGCTGTCGTGAAAGTGCGTACATGCCTTCCTCCCGGTGAAGTACTGGCGGTCACGCAACAGATTGAGCGTGAATTGGGACGGACCCGCAAAAGCATATCGGGCGGGTATGCGGACCGTCCGATGGACATAGACCTGTTGCTTTATGATGATTTGGTGTTGGAGGCAGATTTCGTGTTGCCCGGGAAAGAAACGCCGGTTCATTTGTCCTTGCCTCATCCTCTGATGCACGAACGCCTGTTTGTGATGCAGCCGCTGGCGGAAATAGCTCCCGACGTGGAGCATCCCGTATGGCATTGTTCTCTGGAGGAGTTGTTGCAGGCATTACAGCACAAGGCGTGACGGATTAGCTTTGTTCCCTAATTAATAAATACATTTTTTATGAATGATATGTCCCGGATAAGAATAAAATGGTTGGGCATCACTGTCGTGGTTATGTTTGTCCTGCCGTTTGTCGTGGCTCGTTGTGTGTCGGAGTGTGCGGGGATGGCATGCTGTATGCTGCTCTTTCTTGTGATAAATCCGTTTTATTCTATAAAAATAGGGAGCGTTGCGGGTAAATGCGTAAAGAGGCTGTGGAGTCTTCCGGTATTATCTGCGGCCATGTTCCTGGCCGGTGTATGGGTGTTCTTTACTACCGAAGAACCGTGGTTTCTGGCCTATGCGGGAGTATATCTTGCCATCGGGCTTGTTTCTATGGCGGCCGTGTCCCTGTATCTTAACGGGCGTTGCGGCAAGTCTTGATAAAGAAAGAGTGTACCGCAATTGCCATGTGTGAATGACGGTACACTCTTTTTATTAGAACTGCGTCGTATCTGTGAAGTAAATCTCTATCACGACGCGGTTTTTGTTCTTTATTATTCTCCCTTGTTCGCCGGGTGGCACATGGGATTATAAGATCCGTTTCCTCTCGCCCGCTTTCAGACCCACCGTGTGTTTTTGTCCGTTGAAGTGCACGGTAGTCTTGCCGCCGTTTCTTGATGCGATGTGCAGTGAAGTCACCTGTCCGGCGCTCCATTCCATGTCCACGACAAAGCCGCCGCGGGCGCAGAGGCCGCGCACACGACCGTCGTTCCAGGCCTCGGGCAGGGCCGGCAGCAACGTGATAGCCTCGGCGGTGGACTGCATCAGCATTTCCGCCACACCGGCACAACCGCCGAAGTTACCGTCTATCTGGAATGGAGAATGTGCGTCGAGCAGGTTGGGGTATGTGCCGCCGCCGCGACGGGCGTCGGGACCCTTATAGTTGTCGGGACTGATGTAACGCAGCAATTTGCGGTAGATGTGATATGCGTTCTTGCTGTCGCGCAACCGGGCATACAGGTTTACGCGCCATCCGGTGCTCCATCCCGTCGTGTTGTCTCCCTTTATCTCTAATGAGCGTGAGCAGGCGGCGGCCAAGGCCGGTGTTTCCGTCGTGGTGATGTGATGGCCGGGGAAAAGGCCGAACAGATGCGACTGGTGGCGGTGTTGCGGGTCCTGGTCGTTCCAGTCGTGGTACCACTCCTGCAGGTTTCCGTTCTTGCCCACACGGTAGGGCAGCAGGCGTTTCAGTGTGCGGTCTGCCTGCTTCACGAAGTCCTTGTCCGTATGGAGTACGCGGGCTGCCTCACGGGCATCGATAATGCATTCGCGCGTCATGGCAAGGTCGGCCGTGCCGCCATAGACCGTTGCGCCGGCATAGCCGTCGGGCGTGATATAGATGTTTTCCGGCGAGGTTCCGGGTGAAGTGAGCAGGTTTCCGTTTTTCTCTATAAGCCAGTTCATACAGAAGTCCGCTGCGCCTTTGAGGATAGGGTAGTATTCCCGCAGGAAGTCCTTGTCCTGTGTAAAAAGGTAATGCTCCCAGATGTGTGTTGCCATCCAGGCGCCGCCCATGTTCCAGCAGGCCCATGAGGGACTCCCGGTGTGCAGACCGACGGGACACGACATGGCCCACATGTCGCTGTTGTGGGCCACGCACCAGCCTTTGTCCACGCCGTAATACGCTTTGGCCGTGGCCTGTCCGGTGGTGCTGAGATTCCTGATGAATCCCAGCAGCGGCATGTGCATCTCCGTGAGGTTGGCCACTTCCGCCGGCCAGTAGTTCTCCTCCGCGTTGATGTTAGTCGTATAGTTGCTGCTCCAGGGCGGCAACAGCTGTTCGTTCCAGAGCCCCTGCAGGTTGGCTGGCACTCCGGCGGTGCGTGAACAGGAGATGAGAAGATAGCGGCCGTACTGGAAGTACAGGGCTTCGAGTCCGGGGTTACGCTGGTTGTCGTCGGTGTACTGGCGCAACTGTCTGTCGGTGGTCATGGCGGCGATGTCCGCGTCCGTTTTGCCCAAAGACAGTTCCACGCGGTCGAAGTATTTTCTGTAGTCGGTGGTATGCGCGTTGCGGAGCGCGGCGAAAGCCTTGGTTCCCGCGGCATCCATCCTGCGTCTTGCGATGCGCTTGTAGTCGCGCCCCTCTTTTACGGGGTCTTTGTCGAAACCGTTGAAACTCGTGGCGTTGGTCACCAGTATCGTCACTTCGCTGCTGCCGTCTATCTTTACTTCGCCTGTCGGGAATGCCTTCACCTGTCCGTCGGCGGCTACCACACGCACGATGGTGTTGAAATGTATGCCCCTCTCCGGGTCATATTCATGTCCGTTCCAGTTTACATACGACGGCAGGGAGTGGTAGGCCGCATATCCTTCCATGGACATTTCGTTGCCGTGGGCCGATGCCGTGTGCGGGAGCAGTGAATTCAGTGTCAGCATCGCCCGGATGCCTTTTCCGTCGGCCGTCTTCAGGCGTATCACTATCACGGAGTCCGGTGCGGAGGCGAAGTAGTCGCTTGTGAATGTTTTTCCGTTTACTTTGTAGGTGGTGGCTGCGGTGGCGTCGCTTATGTCGAGCCAGCGGCGGTAGTCGGTGATATCTCCGTCACGGTCGAGGTAGTCTATGGTGAGGGTGCCGAGCGGCTGATAGTTCTCGCTGTAGTGTCCCTGTACCTTATGCTGTAGCTTGTCCGCGGTGCGATAGTCTTCCTTGTCGAGGGCGGCACGTATATCCGGGATGGCCTTGTAGGCATCCGGCGAAAATACCTGTTTGTCCGGTTCGCCGGTCCAGAGGGTGATGTCGTTGAGGGATATGCGGTCCTTGTGTGTGCCGCCGTACACGATGGCGCCCAGATGCCCGTTGCCTATCACGAGAGACTCTTCGAAGAACTCAGCCGGGCGGTCATAGGTAAGCCGCAGCATATGGTTTTCTGCAGGTGACTGCGCGTTTGCCGTGACGGAGAGAAGGGTGCAACAGGATATGATTGCCACACATCTGAAACGGCCGCTTGATTTGAAATAGTTCATGATTTATTGTTTGTTGGTTTGTATTCGGTGTAACTTTTAGCAATCGGGAAGTCTTCCATATCTCAGCATAGCACAAAGAAAACAAAAGAATCGCTATGATTGCTACTATGGGCAAAGTTACTGTTTTTTTTGTATTGCGTATGTTTTTTGAGGAGTTTTTGATGTCAGGACAGAAAAACTCATTATCTTTGCATGTGAAATCAATGTGGATAGATTTGGGCAGCTTGCAACCACGGTAAAAAATGCTAAATACAGTCTTCACGTACTGGACGCATATCTTCCCAATGATACCCCATTTAGTTTGTTGTTGAACATTTATTAGGAGAATTACTGAAATGGGTTATTTGTTTACAAGTGAATCAGTTTCCGAGGGACATCCGGACAAAGTGGCCGATCAGATTTCGGATGCTGTGCTGGACGAATTGCTGGCTTTTGATAAGGATTCGAAAGTAGCGTGTGAAACGATGGTTACCACCGGACAGGTGATTGTGTCCGGGGAAGTGAAATCCGCGGCTTATGTAGACCTGCAGGAAATCGCACGTCGTACGATCCGCCGCATCGGATATACGAAAGCAGAGTATAAGTTTGAGGCGGAAAGTTGTGGTGTGCTCTCGGCCATCCATGAACAGAGTGCCGATATCAACCGCGGTGTGGAGCGTATGGATCCGATGAACCAGGGAGCCGGCGACCAGGGCATGATGTTCGGGTATGCCACGAACGAGACGGAGAACTACATGCCCCTGTCTTTGGATTTGTCGCACAGAATACTGCGGACGCTGGCCGAAATCCGACGGGAAGGGCAGAAGATGACTTATCTGCGGCCCGATGCGAAGAGCCAGGTGACGATAGAATATGATGACAACGGGTGTCCCGTGCGTGTGGATACTATTGTTGTATCTACCCAGCATGATGATTTTATCAAGGCGCACGACGGAGATCAAGTTAAAGCCGATATGCAGATGCTCGATATCATCCGCAAGGATGTCCAGCATGTGCTTATGCCCCGCGTGATTGAAGGAATCCACAATCCCGATGTGTTGAAACTGTTTGACGATCATATCACCTATCATGTGAACCCTACGGGTAAGTTTGTTATCGGCGGTCCTCACGGGGATACGGGACTGACCGGGCGTAAAATCATTGTGGACACTTATGGCGGTAAGGGAGCCCATGGCGGTGGAGCATTCTCGGGGAAAGATCCTTCGAAGGTCGACCGCTCGGCTGCGTATGCGGCCCGCCACATAGCCAAAAACATGGTGGCCGCCGGAGTTGCCGACGAGATGCTGGTGCAGGTAAGTTATGCGATAGGGGTGGCGGAACCTATTAATATATATGTGAATACGTATGGACGGAGTCGTGTTCAGGTGAGTGACGGAGAGATAGCGCGCGTTATCGGCCGGTTGTTCGACATGCGGCCGAAAGCCATAGAAGAGCGGCTGAAGCTCCGCAATCCCATTTATGAAGAAACGGCTGCTTATGGTCATATGGGACGTGAACCGCGTGAAGTGGTGAAGACGTTTCATAGCCGTTACATGCCTCCCCGCAGCCTGAAAGTGGAGCTCTTCACCTGGGAGAAGCTGGATTATGTGGATAAAATCAAAAAAGAATTCGGACTCTGATGAATGACATCCGTACGGTCTGCATTTATTGTGCCTCAAGTACCCGGGTGGCGGATGAATATGTGAACGTCGCCCGCGATTTAGGACGTTTGCTGGCCGAACGGGATATTCGTCTGGTAAACGGAGCCGGTTGCCTGGGGCTGATGAAGGAATGTTCGGATGCATGTCTGGAGGTCGGTGGTCGGGTGACGGGAGTGATACCTCGTTTTATGATAGAGCAGGGATGGCATCATACGGGGCTTACCGAACTAATAGAGACGCCGGACATGCATGTCCGGAAACAGACGATGATGAGACTGGCCGACGGGGCCATTGCCTTGCCGGGCGGATGCGGTACGATGGAAGAACTGCTGGAGGTTATCACCTGGAAGCAACTGGGGCTTTATCCCCATCCCATCGTCATTCTGAACACGTCGGACTTTTATCACCATCTGCTGGAGCAGTTGCGTCAGGCGGTGGACGAGCGGTTTATGCGCCCGGAGCATGCGGGAATTTGGCAGGTGGCGCAGACACCGGAGGAGGCACTCCGTCTGTTGTTTGAGACACCTTTGTGGGACGAGAACGTCCGCAAATTTGCAGCGATATGAAACAGGTAGATTCGGGAATGGCCCTTTGGCCTGTCGGTGAGCAGGATACGATGTCGGTCGGTGCTCTCTTCGACAGAGATTCCGTGTCTTTGTGTTCGGAGTTGGAAGATGACCGTTTGGGAGTATGGGGGGAATCCCTTGCCTATGACCCGCAGCGTGACGATGGAGTGGTTTTGCTGTTGCTTGTTTGTCTTCTGGGTATATGTGTCGTCGGAGCGAGTGGAAAGTCTTTTTTTCTTCGTTTGTTTAAAGGTTTTTTTAATATCTCCCGTACACATGATTCCAGCCCGTCAGTGAAGACAGGCCGGGACGTGCGTTGTCTTTTCTTTTTGACCATACAGTCAGCCTGTCTGTACGGACTTCTTTATAGTTATTGTTCCGGTGCTTTGTTTTCGGTTTCTGTTCCTGTTCTGCTGTTGGGGATAAATATTGCAATATCCTTGTTATTCCAATGTTTCAAACTTTTGGCGTACTCTTTCGTGAATGGGATTTTCTATGACAAATGGAAACATGAGGAATGGAAGAATGCCTATTTGTTTGTTGTATCGATGGAGGGCGTTGTTTTATATCCTCTTGCTTTCTCAACTGTTTTTTATGCGCTTTCGGTTCAAAATGTCGTTTGGGGATTTGTGATATTGCATATCTTGATGCGAATTTTATTATTTTACAAAAGCTTTGCTATCTTTTTTCGGGATTTTCATGGCTTATTGCATTTATTTGTGTACTTTTGCGCCTTGGAAATTGTGCCAATATGTGTATTTGTACGGATATTGGCGTATGTGAATGAAATTATCCTAACAAAAATTTAACGTAAGCATGATAAAGAAGATTCTCATATCGCAGCCGAAGCCCTCCTCCGAGAAGTCACCTTATTATGAAATTGCGGCCAAATATGGTGTTGAGCTTGTATTTCGTCCTTTTATCAAGGTAGAGTGTTTGTCTCCTAAGGATTTTCGCCAGCAGAAGATTTCCATTTTGGATCATACGGCGATTGTTTTCACATCGCGGCATGCGATTGATTTCTTTTTTCAGTTGTGTCGGGAGATGCGCGTTGTGATACCGGAAGACATGAAGTATTTCTGTGTGACGGAGGCCATCGCTCTTTATATCCAGAAATATGTTCAGTATCGTAAACGAAAAGTTTTCTATGGGGCTACGGGCAAGATGGATGATCTGGTACCGACGATGGTGAAACATAAAACGGAGAAGTATTTTGTTCCTTTGTCGGATGTTCATAACGATGAGATACGTGATCTGCTGGATGCAAAGAAACTGCAGCATACGGAAGGTGTCATGTACAGGACTGTAAGTAATGACTTTACAGAGGATGAGCCTTTTGACTATGATATGCTGATTTTCTTCAGTCCCTCAGGTATTCAGTCACTTCTGAAGAATTTTCCTGATTTCAGTCAGAAGGATATTGCTATCGGATGTTTCGGGTCGGCTACGGCAAAGGCTGTCAAAGACGCTGGATTGCGGTTGGATATGGAAGCTCCCTCGCCTCAATATCCTTCCATTACGGCGGCATTGAGTGACTTTATAGCCAAGTCGAACGGATAAAAGGCTATGTATATAAGACAGGTTGCCCTGAGAATGCCGAGGGGAAACCTGTTTTTGTTTATAGAGATGTGCCAGAAGATGATGAATAGAGGCAGGGCGATTGTGGAGGATAAAACCGTACGATATACATTTCGAAAGAACGAGCGTTTGTGCAGCCGGCGTTTGACGGATGCTTTGTTTTCGGGAGCAGGGCGTTCTTTCTCGGCCTACCCCTTGCGTGTGGTCTATCGTACTCTGCCGGACGCGGAAGCAGGAAATGTGAGTGTGTTGATTTCGGTGTCGAAGCGCCGTTTCAAGCGGGCTGTATGCCGCAATCGCGTGAAACGTCAGATTCGAGAGGCGTATCGCGCGAATAAGCATATTTTAAAGAATGCCTTGGCCGACGGGAGTCGTGCCGGGTTGATGATGGCTTTTCTTTGGCTTTCCGACGAATTATGTTCTTCCTCTTTGGTCGAGAGCAAGGTGCGTAACCTGCTTCATCGTCTGGCGGAAGTATCTGATTCGCCTCAAAGGAATGTGGAATGAGGCGTTTGTATTTTTTTATTTGTTCTCTGCTGGTAGAACTTTTACTGGTTCCTATCTGGTTTTATCGGCATTGTGTGTCTCCTTTTACTCCCCCCTCTTGTCGTTTTACACCGACCTGTTCCCTTTATGCGGTTGAGGCTTTGCGCAAACATGGTCCTTTTAAAGGGATGTATCTGACTATACGACGTGTTTTGCGTTGCCATCCGTGGGGCGGAAGCGGATATGATCCTGTACCTTAATAGAATGAATCTGTTGAATTTTCATACGCATAGGATGGCGGTGTTCGGGGAGATAGCTGTTTGTAACCGGATGCCTCCATTGGATTTCCCGGAGGACGGGAAAGGAGTTACTTATTATTCCGTAGGACTTCATCCATGGCATGTGTCCGAAAGATGGCGGGAGGATATGGATGCTGTGGCGGAGGCTGTGACCCATGCTGGAGTGGTGGCTGTGGGAGAATGTGGTCTGGATCGTTGCTGTACGGTGCCTATGGATTTGCAGATGGCGGTTTTTGAGTCTCATGTTCTTCTTTCTGAGCAGAAGTCGATGCCGCTTGTAGTTCATTGCGTGCGTGCTCTGGATTTGTTGTTAGAGGTACGTCGGCGTATGCGGCCTTGTCAGCGATGGGTCTGGCATGGGTATAGGGGAGGAGCGCGGCAACTGGGACAGTTGCTGCGAAGCGGAATCATAGTAAGTTTTGGTTCTCGTTTTGTTTCTCAGGCTTTGCAGGATTGTCCTTTGGATTCTTTCTTCCTTGAGACGGATGACGGGGATGTGTCTTTGCCGGATTTATATCGGTCTGTAGCAGAATTCAAAGGAATTTCATTGGAGGAACTTGCAGGTTGCCAGTCGGATAATTTTCTTCGGCTGTTGGAAGGCAGGTTGCCGGAAAGAAGAACAGTGTCCGGTCTCTTGCAATTATAAGAGATTTTTTTGCTTGTTTGCGTGAAAGGTCGTACTTTTGCGGCAGAAGAAATATAATATAAACTCATTCGATGAATTTTGTAGAAGAACTTACATGGCGGGGAATGGTGCATACCATGATGCCCGGAACGGAAGAATTGCTCGCCAAAGAGCAAGTTACGGCTTATTTGGGTATAGATCCTACAGCGGATTCGCTCCATATCGGTCATTTGTGCGGTGTCATGATGTTGCGTCATTTTCAGCGGTGCGGCCATAAGCCGTTGGCATTGGTTGGCGGAGCTACCGGTATGATCGGTGATCCTTCGGGTAAAAGTCAGGAGCGGAATTTGTTGAGCGAAGAGACATTGCGGCATAATGTAGCTTGTATCAAAAAGCAATTGGCTCGTTTTCTTGATTTTGAAAGTGATGCCCCGAACCGTGCAGAGTTGGTGAACAATTATGATTGGATGAAAGATTTTACGTTTCTGGATTTTGCACGGGAGGTCGGCAAGCATATCACGGTGAACTATATGATGGCTAAGGACAGTGTGCAGAAGCGTCTGAATGGAGAAGCGCGTGACGGTCTGTCTTTTACCGAATTTACTTATCAGTTGCTTCAGGGGTATGACTTTCTGTACCTGAACCAGCATAAGAACTGTAAACTCCAGATGGGAGGTAGTGATCAGTGGGGGAATATCACGACAGGCGCGGAGTTGATTCGTCGTACAAACGGAGGAGAAGTATATGCATTAACTTGTCCGCTGATTACCAAGTCCGACGGAAAGAAGTTTGGTAAGACGGAGCAGGGAAATATTTGGCTGGATCGCAATTATACGACTCCTTATGCTTTTTATCAGTTCTGGTTGAATGTGGCGGATGATGATGCTGAGCGTTATATCAAGATATTCACTTCGCTTACAAAGAAGGAAGTAGAAGCTGTTGTGGCCGAACATAGGCAGGATCCGGGTTTGCGTGTACTGCAGAAGAAACTGGCACGTGAAGTGACCATCATGGTACACGGCGAGGAAGACTATAATATGGCTGTAGAAGCCAGCAATATTCTCTTCGGCAAGGCAACTCGTGAAAGCCTGGCAAAATTGGATGAAAGAACGTTGCTGGATGTTTTTGCCGGTGTACCTCATTATGAGGTAAGCCGTGAGGCATTGGAAAAAGGTGTGAAAGCAGTGGACTTGTTCGCGGAATTGGTTCCATGCTTTGCCAGCAAGGGTGAGATGCGCAAACTTACCCAAGGAGGGGGTGTGTCGCTGAACAAAGAAAAACTGCTTGAATATGACCGGCTTGTAACGGAGCAGGATTTGTTGGACAGCAAATACCTATTGGTACAGCGTGGAAAGAAAAACTATTTTTTGCTGATTGCAAAGTGATTTTTTATCGCTAAAGCTTGCAAGTTTGCCAAATAAGCTTTAACTTTGCAGAGCTTTTTAACAGAAAGCACGAGGATTGGGCTATGGTGTAATGGTAGCACAAGACATTTTGGTCGTCTTAGTTCTGGTTCGAAACCGGATAGCCCAACACTCGCCATTTTTTGTTCTTTATTGGGCTATGGTGTAATGGTAACACAACAGATTCTGGTCCTGTTTTTTCTGGTTCGAATCCGGATAGCCCAACTGAAATTGCAGAATGCTCGGGTTTTCCGGGCATTCTGTGTTATATAGGTGGTCTCGTGGTGTAAGGATGGTTTGAATCAAACAAAAAGAAAGAAAATGTCGTGGCATATATTTTTTTTCTTTATCTTTGTGAACTAATAGTGAGCCCCTTTTTAAGATATTAATGAGTCCTTTGAATTTTACTCATTTCTTGGCACAGACAGTCGAAGAACTATCGGAAAGTAGTTCTCTGAAAGGTCTGTTTCATGAGCATCATGACGGAGATCCGTTGCCATCGGGAAAGGTGTTGCATGAATTTATTGAGTTGTGTCGTTCCATTCTGTTTCCCGGTTTTTATGGAAAATCTATAGTAAACAATCATACTATCACCTATCATATAGGTGTGAATGTGGAACGCTTATATTGTCTGTTGACAGAGCAGATATTGGCAGGGCTTTGTTTCACAATGAATGATGTGCCGACAGGGACAGAGATAGATCAAACGTCTGTCTGTGAATCGAATCGGGGAAAAGCCGAGGAACTGGCAACTCTGTTCGTTAAACGTCTGCCAGCGTTGCGTGCCTTGCTGGCTACGGATGTGGAAGCGGCTTATAACGGTGATCCGGCGGCGGGCTCTTATGGTGAAGTGATCAGTTGTTATCCCATAATCAAGGCGTTGAGCAATTATCGCATCGCTCATGAACTGCTTTTGCTGGGAGTGCCGTTGATTCCGCGTATTATCACGGAAATGGGACATTCTGAAACGGGTATTGATATTCATCCGGGAGCCAGTATCGGGCATCATTTCACGATAGACCATGGTACGGGAGTGGTGATAGGTGCGACGTGCATTATCGGAAACCATGTAAAGTTGTATCAAGGCGTTACGCTGGGAGCAAAAAGTTTTCCGTTGGATGAAAACGGGAATCCAATAAAAGGTATACCCCGTCATCCGATATTGGAGGATGACGTGATTGTATATGCGAATGCCACTATTCTCGGGCGTATAACGATTGGTCGAGGTGCCACTGTCGGAGGCAATATCTGGGTTACGGAAGATGTTCCGTCTGGTGCCCGTCTTATACAGGAAAAATATAAATGAAACACAATATATCCCATCGAACTATAAAGATATGGAAGCTGAATTTGAGTTAATCGCTAAAACATTCCAAGGACTGGAAGCAACCTTGGCCGGAGAGTTGACGGATCTGGGCGCCAATAATATACAAATCGGTCGCCGCATGGTTTCGTTTACAGGAAACAAAGAACTTATGTACCGGGCCAATTTCGCTTTACGCACGGCAATTCGCATACTGAAACCTATCAAACACTTTCGGGCACAAACGGCTGATCAGGTATATGATGCCGTGAAGGCCATTGATTGGAGTTGCTATTTGGACAATAAGACCAGTTTTTCCGTTGATTCTGTCGTTTTCTCTCAGGAATTCCGGCATAGTAAATTCGTCGCTTATAAAGTGAAAGATGCGATAGTGGATTATTTTCGTGAGAAGACAGGAGAGCGTCCTAATATCAGTGTGACAAATCCGGATCTGCGTCTAAACATTCACATCGCAGAAAATGACTGTACGCTTTCTCTTGATAGTTCGGGAGAGTCGCTTCACCGCCGGGGATATCGGCAGGAGACGGTAGAAGCACCGCTTAATGAAGTGTTGGCGGCCGGTATGATTCTGATGACTGGATGGCGGGGAGAATGTGATTTGATAGATCCGATGTGTGGATCCGGTACCATACCTATTGAGGCGGCTCTGATAGCTCGCAATATAGCGCCAGGTGTGTTCCGTAAAAGCTATGCTTTTGAAAAATGGCCGGACTTCGATCAGGATTTGTTTGATTCCATTTATAACGATGAGTCGGCTGAACGGGATTTTGAGCATAAGATATATGGTTATGATAACAACCGCAATGCGCAGGAGATTGCCACTCGCAATGTGAAAGCGGCAGGATTGTCCAAGGACATAGAGATCCGATTGCAGGATTTCCATCAATTCAAGCAACCGGAGGAAAAAAGTATCATTATAACCAATCCTCCTTATGGAGAGCGTATTTCCACTCCTGATTTGTTGGGGCTGTATGCAATGATTGGAGAAAAGCTTAAGCATCAGTTTCAGGATGGTGAGGCGTGGGTGCTTAGCTATCGTGAGGAGTGTTTTGACAGTATCGGATTAAAGCCTTCATTCAAGATACCTTTGTTTAATGGCTCGCTGGAATGTGAATTTCATAAATATCAGATTTTTAGCGGGAAGTATAAGGAAATGCGTGCGAAGGGCGGAGATATCAAAACAAGTGAGGAGCGTCGTCAGATGGCTGAAAAGCGCCGCTTCAAGGCACACCGTGAATTTAAGAAAAGAGTGGATGAGGATGAAGAAATATCATCTTATCGGGGACGACATTTCAGTCCAGACAGACAAGAAGAGCGGAGGAGTTTTGAGCGTCGTGACCGACGGGATGATACCCGGAGAGGGAAAAACAGAGAGAATGGTGAAATGGGAAGTCGGGATTGGAGCTCGGGACGTGAAGGGCGTTCTTCCGACCGGAAGTTCTTACGTTCCAAAGGCGGCTCTTTTGGGAAAACGAATAAACCTTATGACCGGAAAACTAAAAAATCGCGTTATAATGAAGAAGATTAGTTTAAGCCTGTTACTGTTTTTTGTAACATTGGGTGTTATGAGTCAGACGAAGAAAAGCTTCACGATAGATGATTTGATTCCGGGCGGTAAGACATTCTATAATTGTCAGCCGGAAAATCTTTTTACGACATGGTGGGGAGACCGTCTGGTGCGTCTGGATGTGGAAGCCTGTTATGAGGTCGATGTTAAGACAGGAAAAGAGCAGGAACTATTGACGGTAAAACATTTAAATGGAGTTCTTTTGGCTCTGGGGGAAACAGAGAAACAAGCAGTATACAACACGTATAGTCTTTCATTTCCTTATGCAGAACATCCTTGGGTCCTGATAAAAGGTGAAGGCGCCTATAGATTGGTTGATTTTAAGAAAGGAGAACTCGTTTGGAAGGTTAGTACTGGCCGTGATATGGCCAATCAGGACTGGTCGTCTGAGTCAAAACATCTGGCCTGGACAAAAGGAGGTAATCTGTTTGTGACGACTGCAGACGGGAATGTTGTGGCTGTAAGTTCCGACGGTAGCAATGATCTTGTCTACGGACAGAGTGTGCATCGCAATGAATTCGGTATCGACAAGGGTACTTTCTGGAGTCCGGAAGGCGATCTGTTGGCTTTTTACCGAATGGACCAAAGCATGGTGCCGGATTATCCTCAGGTTGACATTTCTACCCGAATAGCTACGACGCAGCCTTGTAAATATCCTATGGCCGGTGAAGCTATTCATCGGGTAACGGTGGGGGTATTCAATCCCCAGACCCGTCAGACCGTATGGCTGAATACGGGTGAGCCTGCTGAACGTTATTTTACAAATTTGTCATGGAGCCCGGACGGTGCCTTGCTCTATATATTCGAGTTGAACCGGGAACAGAACGAGTGCCGCCTGGTTGCTTATGATGTGAAGACGGGTGAACCGAAGGAAGTCCTTTACAAAGAAGCGCATTCCAAATACGTGGAACCGGCTCATGGCCTGGCTTTTTTGCCATGGGATAAGTCTAAATTTATTCTACAGAGTCAGCGGGATGGATTCAACCATTTATATCTGTTTGATTTGAATAAGAGAAAGACGGCGGCCGAACAAATCGTGGGAGACAGCCGTTACTGGGAGTCAGTGGAGGTGAAGCAACTTACGGCCGGTTCGTGGGTAGTACTGGAACTGGCCGGTTTCAATGTGAAAGACAAGTCGGCGGTTATACGTAGCACGGAATGTCATCCCCTGCAGTCTGACATCTATGCAGTGAATATTGCCAACGGTAAACGCACGTTGCTTGATAATGGAGAAGGTGTACACAGAGTCGCTTTATCGTCAAGCGGTTTATATGCGACAGACCGTTATTCGACTCCGGAAATTCCTCGGGTTATAAATGTTTGTTCTACACGGACGGGAAGAAAAATAAATTTGTTGACCTCTAAAAATCCTTGGGCAGATTACACGGTGCCGGAGATTACTTGCGCATGCTTGAAAGCGGCAGATAAGAAGACCGATTTGTATTACCGCATGGTGAAACCGGTCGGGTTCGATGCATCGAAACAGTATCCGGTGGTCGTATATGTATACGGAGGACCGCATGCCCATCTGGTGGAAGCCAGTTGGAATTATATGGCCCGTGGCTGGGAGATTTACATGGCGCAGAAAGGTTATATCGTTTTTGTGCTGGACAACCGAGGCTCAGAGAACCGAGGGCTCGATTTTGAAAACGTAACGTATCGCCATCTGGGAGAAGAAGAAATGAAAGACCAGATGGAAGGCATAAGTTTCTTGCGGAATCTTCCTTGGGTGGATAAAACCCGTATAGGAGTACATGGCTGGTCGTTTGGCGGTTTCATGGCGACAAATCTGATGCTTACATATCCGGACGTATTCAAGGTGGGGGTGGCCGGAGGTCCTGTTATCGACTGGCAATATTATGAAGCCATGTATGGCGAGCGCTATATGAGTACACCGCAGGCTAATCCGGAAGGGTATGAAAAAAATAGTTTGCGTCGGAAGGCAGAAAATCTGAAAGGTAAATTGCAGGTCATTATCGGGTATAATGATCCGGTTTGTGTGCCGCAGCATGCTTTTTCGTTTATCAGAGCCTGCATAGATGCCGGTACGCAGCCCGATTTGTTTTTGTATCCCGGTGGCGAGCACAATATGGTGGGACGGGATCGTGTTCATCTCCATGAACGTATCACACAATATTTCGAGGATTATTTAAAATAGGATAGAATGAAAATCTTACTGTTAGGAAGTGGCGGGCGTGAACATGCCTTAGCTTGGAAAATAGCTCAGAGCCCGAAAGTAACTCAGTTATATATTGCTCCGGGAAATGCAGGAACGGCTGGCGTCGGGGAAAATATACCCATAAAATCGGATGATTTCGACAGTATCCGGACATTTGTATTGGAGAAGGGAGTGGACATGGTTGTGGTCGGTCCGGAAGATCCGCTGGTGAAAGGTATATACGATTATTTTAAACAAGATGAGGCATTGAAGCGAGTGCCGCTGATCGGTCCTTCCCGAAAGGGAGCTGTGCTGGAAGGCAGTAAGGATTTTGCCAAAGGGTTTATGCAACGTCACGGGATTCCTACGGCAGCCTATCGTACTTTTACCGGTGAGACACTGGATGAAGGACTTGCTTTTTTGGAAACCTTGAAAGCTCCTTATGTATTGAAGGCCGATGGATTGTGTGCCGGTAAGGGGGTACTGATTTTGCCTACATTGGATGAAGCTCGCAGAGAGTTGAGAGAAATGCTCGGAGGCATGTTCGGCGATGCATCTTCTTCCGTTGTTGTCGAAGAGTTTTTGAGTGGAATTGAATGTTCTGTGTTTGTGTTGACAGACGGGACGCATTATAAGATATTGCCGGAAGCGAAAGACTATAAAAGGATTGGCGAGCAGGATACAGGTTTGAATACAGGTGGTATGGGTAGTGTCTCTCCGGTTCCTTTTGCTGACAAAGCATGGATGCAGAAAGTGGAAGACCGTATCATACGGCCCACTGTGCAGGGATTGGCCGAAGAGGGCATCGATTATAAAGGGTTCATTTTCTTTGGTCTCATCAATGTGGAAGGTGAACCTATGGTTATTGAGTACAATGTCCGTATGGGTGATCCTGAGACAGAATCGGTAATGTTGCGAATCAAAAGCGATCTGGTGGATTTATTCGAAGGAGTGGCCGATGGCACGCTGCATCAGAAAACATTAGAGATAGATGAACGTAGCGCCGTTTGCGTTATGCTGGTGTCCGGCGGTTATCCCGAAGCTTACGAGAAAGGTTATCCTATTACAGGAATCGGTGACGTGGACGGTAGCATTGTGTTCCATGCCGGCACGGCAATGAAAGACGGACAGGTTGTAACGGCTGGCGGACGTGTTATCGCCGTCAGTTCCTATGGCAATGACAAGGATGAGGCATTGGCTCGTTCTTTCAGGGAAGCTCAGAAGATACATTTTGAGAAAAAATACTTCCGGTCCGACATCGGTAAAGACCTTTAGGTCATTTATGGGGAGCGGCGTATGCAGGTAAACCATATTCAGAATAAGGTGGCGATAAGTAGTCTGACACTGCCTGTCGCCACTCTTTTTGCCACTTTAAGCTGGGTGGCAGGTGACGAAAGTACGGGTATGCGTCATTGGATTGTCTGGGGGCTTTCTCTCTGTATGGTTTATTTGCTGGAGGAGATGAATAACGCCAACTCTCTGATACGTGTCCGTACGCATTTGACAGCTGCTGTGTATATGGCAGGAATAGGTTGCTGTGTGTTTTTGCAGGATTTCTGTCTGTATTCGTTGGTTGCGCCGGCTGTGATGATTGCCTGTCATTTGTTATTCCGCACTTATCAGCAGTATCAGCCGGTTACAGGAACATTTCATGCTTTTCTGTGTCTGGGACTCGGTATGCTGGTATATCCCCGTTTGATAGGTTTTGTACCGTTTTTCTTTTTTTGTATGGCTGTTTATCTGCGTACGTTCACTTTTCGTACGTTCAAAGCGGGGCTGGTCGGCGTGTTGCTCCCGTTCTGGTTTCTAATGGCCTGGACATTGTATGTAGATGATGTGGATTTCTGGATCAGGTTGTGGGAGGATGTGAGCCATATATCTTTACCTGAGTTTAAAGATTATGGGATGCTGACGGTGGCGCAGTTGACGGCTTGGGGTGGCCTGTCCCTTTTTTCGCTTGTCGCGGTTGTCCGTTTTTTGCATACCAACTATGACGATAAGATTCGTACACGCATGTTTTTCTATATCTTTATTCTGTTGCATGTATTTGTGCAATTGCTTCTTATCGGGATGCCGCAGGATTTCAATGCACTGTTTGGAATATTGTTGGCGTGTAGCGCTCCCCTGCTGGCCCATTTCTATGCTTTGAACCATACCAGAACGGCAGCTTTGTTGTTTGTTTTAATGGTATGTTGGTTGGTTTCTCTTCCTGTTATTGCCTTATGGATTCAGTAGTAGAGTTTTTAGCCCAATATGGATATTGGGGCATGTTTGTTTCGGCTTTTATCGCTGGTAGTGTTTTTCCTTTCAGTTCGGAAGCAGTGATGGCTGTGTTGCAGACGATGGGGCTCAATCCTCAGCTCTTGCTTATCTGGGGAACGGCTGGCAACGTAGGAGGTAGCATGTTTAACTACGGTGTCGGTCGGATGGGCAGAATGGAATGGATTGAGAAATATCTGCATGTGAAGCGTGAGAAAGTGGAAGATGCGAAGCGTTTTATGGACAAGTATGGTGCGTGGATGGGATTGCTTTGTTTTCTGCCTGTATTGGGCAGTGTCATTGCCGTGTCGATGGGTTATATGCGGGCCAATCTGTCCATTAGCATTCTGTCGATAACGATTGGTAAATTATTACGTTATGCTATATTGATTTATGTGGTGTCTTTGGTGTAAAAATATGGATAGGAACGGACTATGGCCGGTGGTATTCCTGATATGTGCGGCTTGTTGTATAGGGTGTACCCGCCGTGCTACCACTTCGGAAGAAAAACGGATAACGGTCAGCATCGAGCCTTTGCGTTATGTAACGGAACGGCTTGTCGGCGATGCGTATGTCGTGCATACATTAGTTCCCCGTGGTAGCAGTCCGGAAACTTATGAACCTACTCCCGGACAAATGATGGAACTCTCCGGCAGCGAACTTTATATAGCATGTGGAGGCTTGGGATTTGAGCAAAACTGGTTGGATCGGTTGCATTCCAGTGCCCCGCATACGATTTTCATCTCTGCAGCATCGGGTATACCTTTGTTGCCTTCGGAGCATCATCATTCAGGCAAAGAGCATGCCGATTCGGAAGCAGGCGATCCTCACGTCTGGACTTCGCCTCGAAACATGGCTTTTATGGCACGGAATATCTGTGATGCTCTTTGCCGGATTGATACCGCCTCGGCTGCTGTTTATCAAAGCAACCTGTCCGATTTCCTATCGGAATTACAGATTGTGGAAGGACGCATAGGATGTATTTTAAAAGAAAAGCAGTCGCGGGCGTTTCTTATATATCATCCGGCTTTGACTTATTTTGCCCGTGATTATGAACTAAAGCAACTGGCAATAGAGGCGGACGGGAAGGAACCGTCTGCCAGCCGTTTGCAGGCGCTGGTAGATGAATGTCGTGAAATCGGGGTACGAACAGTGTTTGTGCAGAAGGAATTTGATATACGGCATGCCGAGGTTGTTGCCCGGGAGATAGGAGCCCGTACGGTTGAGATTGATCCTTTGTCTTATGATTGGGAGCAGGAAATGTTGCATATAGCCGAAACTTTGTAGAATGAGTAGCCTACCTATAGTCCAACTGAATGATGTATGTGTCGCTTATGGGCGCCGTAGAGTACTGAGGGATGTAAACTTGGCTGTATATGAACGTGATTTCCTCGGTGTTATCGGACCGAACGGCGGTGGAAAGACCACTTTACTGAAAGTGATTCTTGGCCTGAAGGCTGTTGAGCGCGGAACCCTTACTTATTTTAGGAAAGGTGAGGCCGTACCTCATATCCATATGGGGTATCTGCCTCAGTATAGCCGGATAGACCGGAATTTCCCGATATCGGTGTATGAAGTCATCCGTTCCGGTCTGAATCATGAGAAACATGTGTGGCAGCGTTATTCTAAAGAGCAGTGTGAACGGACGCGGGAGGTTGTGCGGCGCATGGGTCTGGAAAGTATAGCAGACCGTCCGATCGGGACTTTGAGCGGCGGACAGTTGCAACGTGCTTTGTTGGGACGTGCTGTTGTCTCTAATCCGGAGATACTGATACTGGACGAACCGAATACATATATAGATAAGCGCTTTGAAGGGCAGTTGTATGACTTGCTTGAGGAAATCAATCAGCATAGTGCTATTATCCTGGTAAGCCATGATGTGGGTTCCGTGCTGCAAAACGTGCGCTCGATAGCTTGCGTAAACGAAACCCTTCATTATCATCCGGAGATGGAAACCTCTGCGGAATGGATAGGTCGCTATCTGGGATGTCCGATAGAGTTGATCGGACACGGAGATCTGCCCCACAGAATATTGAAGAATCACCTCTCGGATGAAAACCACAGACATTCGTATTAAAGTTTCCTAAACCCGTAAGCATACGCAAAAAAGTTCGTATTTTTGCAAAATTGAGTAAAAACAAATCATAATAATATAAAGATTAACCATGAAACAATTCAAGCTTGTAGACAACCTGATGGGGTGGATTGCATTTGCCGTCGCGGCCTTCGTGTATTGTTCCACGATTGAGCCTACGGCCAGTTTCTGGGATTGCCCCGAGTTTATTACGACAGCTTATAAACTGGAGGTAGGTCATCCGCCCGGCGCACCGTTTTTTATGTTGACCGCAAATTTATTCACTCAGTTTGTGGATGATCCGACGCAAGTCGCCCGCATGGTGAACCTTATGTCCGCATTGTTCAGCGCAGGGTGTATCCTGTTTCTTTTCTGGAGTATTACCCATCTGACGCGTAAACTGGTTTGCCCGGCTGGACAGGCTATGACGACAGGTAAGCTGATAACCATAGAAGGTAGTGGTTTGGTCGGCGCGTTGGTCTATACTTTCAGCGATACCTTCTGGTTCAGTGCCGTTGAGGGTGAGGTATATGCTTATTCTTCTCTGTTTACGGCCCTTGTCTTTTGGCTGATATTAAAATGGGAAGATCATGCAGACGAGCCTCATAGCGATCGTTGGCTGATTCTGATTGCCTATCTGACTGGACTTTCCATCGGTGTGCATCTGTTGAATCTGCTGTGCCTGCCGGCATTGGTCCTGGTATATTATTATAAGAAGAATCCGAATGCCAATCTGAAAGGTTCGTTGCTGGCTTTGCTGGCGTCTGTCGTTCTGGTGGCAGCCGTATTGTATGGTATTGTCCCGGGCATTGTGAAGGTAGGCGGATGGTTCGAACTTTTCTTCGTCAACTTCCTGGGTTTCTCTTTCAATACCGGTCTTATTGTCTATATTTTCAGTCTGATAGCAGTTGTTCTCTGGGCTATCTGGGAAACCACGGCGCAGAAAGCCCGTTCCCGTATGAATGTGGCGTATCTTTGCACGATAGCCATGTTGGGTATACCTTTTTATGGCTATGGCTGGAGCAGCTTGATTATAGGTATCATCGTTTTGGCGATTGTGGGTTTCGTGCTGTCTCGCTGTTATGAAGGCAAGCCTTTAATCAGTGCCCGTGTGATGAATACGTCTCTTTTGTGCATGCTGATGATAATGGTGGGATATTCTTCTTATGCCGTCATTGTGATCCGCTCCACAGCCAATACTCCGATGGACCAGAATTCACCGGAAGATATCTTCACGCTCGGTACATATCTCAACCGCGAGCAGTATGGAAAGACTCCGCTTTTTTATGGGCCGGCCTATACGTCACAGATGCAGCTCAAGGCGGCTGACGGATACTGCGAACCGGTGTATAAAGAAGGGGCGCCCGTATATCAGCGGGTCGAGAAGCACACGGCGGATGAAAAGGATGCTTATGCGGTTTTGCGTTATGACCGGGACTACCAGTATGCGCAGAACATGCTTTTCCCCCGTATGCACTCGTCGGCTCATGCCCGTGCCTATGAGGATTGGATGGGCGGAGTCGATGGCAAGAATGTGCCGTATGACCGCTGTGGCGAGATGATAACCGTGAAAGTTCCGTCGCAGATGGAGAATTTGCGCTTTTTCATCAGCTATCAGTTGAATTTCATGTATTGGCGTTACTTCCTGTGGAATTTTGCCGGCAGGCAGAATGACATACAGGGCAACGGCGAGATAGAACACGGAAACTGGCTTTCCGGTATTCCGGTGCTTGATAACGCACGCCTGGGAGACCAGGATAAACTGCCTTCCGAACTGAAGAACAACAAAGGGCGCAACGTCTATTATTGCCTTCCCCTGCTGTTGGGCTTGATCGGCCTCTTTTGGCAGGCTTATAAGAACGAAGAGGGAGTAAAGCAGTTCTGGGTAGTATTCTTTCTCTTCTTCATGACAGGAATTGCAATTGTCCTCTACCTGAATCAGACCCCGATGCAGCCCCGTGAACGTGATTATGCATATGCCGGTTCGTTCTATGCCTTTGCCATTTGGGTGGGTATGGGAGTAGCGGCTTTGGTGGACGGGCTGCGTCGTCTCAAGGTGCAGGAAACGTTGGCAGCTTCTCTGGTGATGCTGGTTTGTCTGGCTGTTCCGGTTCAGATGGCGGGTCAGAACTGGGATGACCATGACCGGAGCGACCGTTATACCTGTCGCGACTTCGGACAAAACTATCTGCAGTCGTTGCCTCAGGACGGATGTCCCATTATTTTCACGAATGGAGATAACGACACATTCCCCTTGTGGTATAATCAGGAAACGGAGGGATTCCGTACGGACGTGCGTGTCTGCAACTTCAGTTACCTGCAGACCGACTGGTATATAGACCAGATGAAGCGTCCGGCCTATGATTCGCCTTCGGTCCCGATAAGCTGGAGCCGTCTGCAATATGTGGGTGGCACGCGCGAAGGAATACAGATTCATCCGGGAGCCATCGAGGCTGTGATGGATTTTTATGCATCTCAGGGAGATTCGGCTGCGATGAAGCAAGCCTTGGGTGACAATCCTTATGAGTTGAGTAATATCATAGACCGTTGGGTGCTTAATGAAGATGAGGATTTGCAGATAATCCCGACAGACAGTATTGTGCTGACGGTAGACAAGGAAGCTGTCAGACGTTCCGGCATGATGATTGCGGCAGACTCCATACCGGATGTCATGCACATTTCACTGAAAGGGCGTCGGGTTATCTATAAGAGCGAACTGATGATGCTTGAAATGTTGGCACGTTGCAACTGGGAGCGGCCGATGTATATCGCCACGACAGTGGGAGCGGAAAACTATGGTGACGTAGGAAAGAATTTCGTGCAGGAAGGATTGGCAAACCGCATCACTCCTTTTAATACGGAGCAGAGCGGCAAGCGTGTGGACAGCGAGCGCATGTATGACAATATGATGAACCGCTTCAAGTTTGGCGGGCTGGACACTCCGGGTATCTATCTTGATGAAACGGTGATGCGTATGTGCTATACCCATCGCCGGCTGTTTGCACAGCTTGTGGCTGAGCTCGTACGGGAAGGCAAGACGGACAAGGCGCTGAAGGCGCTGGCTTATGCCGAGAAAGTCATCCCGGCCTCTTCCGTTCCCCATAACTATCAGAGCGGTTCGCTTACGTTGGCCCGCACATGGTTCATGCTCGGTAAGATTGCGGAAGGAAGTAAGATTTGTGATGCCGTGGCCAAAAACTCCATGGAGTATCTGGATTGGTATCTGAGTCTGAATGAAAGACGTTTGCGGAATTCGGCCGACGAATGTATGTATCACCTCTACTTGCTTGGCGATATTGCCAAGGCTTATGAGAGTGTGGATGAGCGGAAAGCAACTGAATACGAAAAAGCGCTGGAGGACTATGAGCAATTGTGCTATCGGCGTGGTATACGTATGTAATTTGTACCAGAAGCCATGATTATAGAGCAACCGTCTGTTTTCTTGCGCTGGATATATCCGAAAGCCCTTTGGAGGATGGATCGTCGTGAGAAAGTGGTGTATATCACTTTCGACGACGGCCCCATTCCCGAGGCTACACCTTTCGTTCTTGATACGCTTGACCGTTTTGGGATAAAGGCCACCTTTTTCATGGTGGGGGACAACGTGCGGAAACATCCGGATATATACCGGATGGTGGTGGAGCGCGGCCACCGGATAGGCAACCATACGTTCAACCATATCGGCGGTTTCCGCTATCTGACTACCAATTATCTGGCCAATACGGATAAAGCGAATGAATTGTTGCAGACGAACTTGTTCCGGCCTCCTCACGGATGGATGCGCTGGTTGCAGTATAATGTCCTGGCCCGCCATTACCGTATTGTGATGTGGGACGTGGTGACACGTGATTACAGCAAGAGGATTACGGCGGAGCAGGTGGTGGAAAATGTGAAACGTTATGTCCGCAATGGTTCGATTATAACATTTCATGATTCTTTGAAAAGTATAGAAAAACTGAAAACGGCTTTGCCGGAATCCTTGCAGTGGTTGCGGGAGCAAGGTTATGAGTTTAAGGTTTTCGATTGAAACACGGATGAAGCGCAAAGGACTTATTGACAACGTTTCGTTGATGACGCTTTGGAATGCGAGGCAAACCGGCGAGCGTGGATGTCTGTATAGCGACAAGTGTGTCGTGTATGTGTCCGGAGAAGAATTGGAGAAACCAGAGTTCTTCAGCTATCCCTGTCGCATCAATGTATTTGTGCTGGTGATATGTCTGGAGGGGAGCATAAGTTTTATGTGCGATTTGGAAGAGTACCGGTTGGAGAAGAACACGATATTTTCCTGTAAACCGGGCATGGTCGTACAGGGAGGGAAGAGTCCGGGTTGCAGACTGGCCATTGTGATGCTGGACCCCGACTTTATGGCTACGTTGAATATTGACGGAAGAAAGATGCTTCCTTATTACAGATACCAGCAGAAGAATGCCGCTTTTTCTGTCGGTGAGGAGGATTGCCATGAGTTGGAGAGACTCTGTGCCACAATCGTCACATCCATGAAAAATGATAATTCAAATGCTTTTTATGGGGAATTGGTCAAAGCGTCGATCGCTTTGTTCTTCTATAAATTAATGTATATGTTTTCGGCCGCTTATTCCCGGTTTGTGACGGATGACGTACAGTTTAACCAAAGCGAGCAGCATTTTAAAACATTTGTCATGTTGCTCTCCAAGAACTTTCGTTCGGAACGTTCCGTCGGTTTCTATGCATCTCGGATGCAGGTGAGCCCCAAGTATCTGAGCATGCTGATAAAGAAAGTGAGCGGGAAGCCGGCCTCTGTCTGGATCGATGAGTTCGTGATACGGGAAGCGAAAAACCTGTTGAAGTTTTCCGGTATGAACATCCAGGAGATTGCCTATCAGCTGAACTTTGCCAATCAGTCCTTTTTCGGGCAGTATTTCAAGAAACACACCGGCTATTCCCCCAAGAAGTATAAGATGCAGGCCTGATTGTGGGGGCGGGGAGAAGGGAACCGTTGTCGGGACGTCCGCCCGGCCGCATGCGTGGGCATTCCAGAACCGTCATTGGAGCAATAAGTAAACTGCTGATGCGACAGCCGTATGATGACTATTGCTACAGTCGTATGATAACTGTTGCTACAGTCGTATGATGACTGTTGCGACGGTCGTATGATGACTGTTGACACGGCCTTATCATGGCTGTTGACATAGTCTTGTCATGGCTGTCGGGGAAACCTTCCTGCAACGGAGCAACACATGTTCCCCGTTGTCCAGGGTGGTGGCGAACAGGTAAATGTCTCCTCCGTCCTTCAGGCGGAGGCGTTTGCGAAGGTCAGCTACTGTGGCCGGGAAATTCCGGACGGTCAGATTCGCCTGTGAAGTTCCTTGCAGCATTTTGCTTACTTCTTTCTTGCCGAAGCCCGATACGTTCTCGATTTGGAACGTTCGTCCGGGGAAGTCTTCACGCAACAGGTTCGAGGTATATAGATGGCTGTTCGGGTGCAGTTTGCAAAGTCCGTATCGGGCGGCCAATATACGGTAACCTCCGCACTTCAGGATGGCGGCATTCGGTTCATACAGATATTTCCCGACACTTTGTGCATAACTACAGTCGGCCTTTTTCTCTTCCTCGGCTGTAAATGTGAAATACGTCGTCCGCTCCTTCTCCATGTCTACACAATGAAACGCGACGGGATGGGCGAGGGGGTGTGTCGCCACCAGCAGGAGTTCCTTGCATTCGTTTTGTACACAGACGGCATGCACCTCGCTTATTCCGTGTAACACCCTGAGCGCGGCCTGGATGTCCAGCATGGGAGACAGTTTGATCAGGCAGAGGCGGGCTTTCCGGTGTATGGAATCCTGTAAGACCGTCAAGTCGGGCGTACAGTCTTCTATGGCCACGGTCTTATGCCCTGCCGCATCCCGGCGTGCCGGATCTATGAAGCACAGTTCGGCGTCCGGCCATTCCTGCGGTTTGTTCGACGAGTCCCCTTCGCGTACCTCTGCCTGATCCAGATGCAGGACGGTGAAGTTATGTCGGGCTATGCGGCAGAGTTCCGGTTGCCGTTCCATGTAAACGGCGCGGGTAAACAGCGGGGCTATGAAACTGAAGTCTATGCCGAATCCGCCTGTCAAGTCCATCATCGTTCCGTCTGCCGGCGTGTCCCCGATATGCAGCAGTCGTTTCACCAGTGCGTGTTTGTATGAGGCGGTTTGTTCGGAAGAACATTGCTCCATGGCCAGGCGCGGCGGGAACCACAAACCCTCCCTTTCGGCCCAGGAGGGAAGTTTGCGGACAGCGGTCTGCCAGCCCTCGATCTGTTGTAGCGCCATGGGCAGATCCACGCCTTCGGGAGCCTTTTTCAATGCCAGCTTCCGCACGTCCTCCAGCCGGTTCCGGAGGATGAAATCCCGGGTCTTTTCGTTTATCATCTTTGTCTATCTGATTACTTTGTATCGGGCTTTGGCCTCTTTCCGTGTGATGAAATTAAAATGCCACCATTCCGTGCGCAGAGGCCGGAATCCGGCCTGTCGCATCACGGTGCGCAACAGTTCGCGATTCATGCGCGCTTCTTTCGTAATCAGTCCCTGTTTCTCCATCTCAGTCTCGGTGTCGATGTGTGCCAGCCGGCCCAGATAGTCGATATGCGTTCCCATCGGAAGAGTGTCTCCTTGGGCGTCGCACAGGGTGATGTCCACGGCCATGCCGTAATTATGCAGCCCGCCCCCGTTTTTGGGATTGCTCACGTAAATGGCTTTTGGAGTACCGGACACCACGTCCCACATCTTCTGCTGTATGTGCATCGGGCGTGCCGCGTCATACACTTTCAGGCTCAGTTCCGGATGCCGTGCCTTCAGTATGCGCTGTGCTTTGGCCAGCGCATGGGCCGCCTTCGGATGCAGATAAGCCTCCCGGAGGTCTGTGTACAGAGTCTGTCCGGTGAAGTTGTCTGCTCTCGCATACATCAGGCTCACCTGTATGGAAGAGTCTATGCGGCGGACATCCACGAAGCCCTGCTTTTCCATGGCCTGTGCCGTGGGGCCGGGCTGCTGGGCGTGTAGTGTTGCGCCGTTTATTGCCAGCCAGATGATGCAACATTGGAAAATACGTGTCATGACAGTTTTCATTTGTTAAACCTTCAGGAAAATCTTGTTTTTGTACATCAGCCATAGGATAGCGTAAAGCAGAACGGCGTTTGAGGCTGTTATGAGGACGGAATAGTAACCTCCCAGAAACTGTTCCAGACCGTAGAAAAGCGACCGGCCGATGCAACTGAAACGGACGCATGAAGCCAGCATGTAGGCCACGATGGAGTTCATCCCATAGACCTTTAGCCATTCGGTATGTTTCCGGTATCCCTTATAATCTATCAGATAGTAGAATGTCCCCATCAGCAGCCAGCAATATCCGCTGCTGACGAGTACCATGGAACCGGTCCATAAGCGTTTTACCACGGGATGCCATATTCCCCATATCCAGCCCACGACCACTAAGGCGGCTCCTGTGAGCATCAGCATATTGCACTTACGGTACGGGCTGCAGCTTCGGGCTTTCAGGATATGGCCGGCGAACATCCCGCTCAGGGTCGTGGCTCCGAACGTCAGTGTACTCCATATCCACGTATAATGATAATACGGGGCGAAAAAGACCATCCCGTCGCTCATACCGGCACCGTCACGGAACCGCCCCAGACAGACACGGTCCACCCATTCGGCGAAATTGCCGTCGGGGGTATAGACGCCGCCTCCATAGTTTCCGCAACGGATAAATGCCATTCCGCACCAGTATATGGCCAACAGCCCGAAGGCGGCCGCCAGTTGTGTTCTGATGCCGGTGTTGAGGTATAATATTGCCGCAATCAGATAGCCTGCCGCAATGGCTTGCAATGTGTTGCTGTACACATAAATCCTGTCTGGGTCCAGTCCCAGCAGATTGCCCTGGCACATCATGCCGAACAGCCACAGAACAACCACCCTGCGTGCGATGCGGCTGTAGGCTTTTCCCCTCTGCCGTCCGTCTTTGTAGCGTGCAAGGGCAAACGGGATGGTGATGCCCGTCATGAACATGAACAGGGGCATCACTAGGTCCCAAGTGGAAAACCCCTCCCATTCGGCATGGGTGAAAGCCCACATGAATTTGTCAAACCACGGGGCATTCACGGCGTGTTTCATGGAGTGCATCACTTCTTCTAAGCCCACCAGGCAGAAAAGATCGAATCCTCGGAGAATATCGAGTGATTCCAGACGGGCGGAAATATGGTTCGATGGTTTCATAATGCTATTTCTGTTCCTTAATTTAGGAAGAGTCTGTTATTAAAAGGTTAACGTCGGGGCATTTCCCGAGTCGCGTATGTTATATATTGCCGGACCGCGGATGAATGCCGGCTGCAAATATACGTCTTTTATACAGGCGATATGTAAGAATGAAGATTAAAATTGCCCTTTGCTTGTCTTTTAACATATAGAAAACCGGACTGAGCTTTCATTGCTGTATCTTTGCAAGAAGATAATGCGATGGCGATATGAATATGGATTTTGAGAACGCTCTTCGGAACGACCTGCACGACTATCTGCACGGTGCGGGGCATGTGGATGAAAAATTGCCGGAGTGTCCGGATGTAGAGGAAAAGTGGCAACAGATAGCAGAGGCGTATCTGCCGGATGGCGTACGGGAGTTCAACGGTTATCCCAAGGTGTCGCTTGGCTGGATGATGTATATAGGTATGGCTGTGGCGAAATATTGGGATATGGAATGGGAGATTTATGCCAATATATCCGATTTGTATGTTTATATACGTGACAAAAGGGGGTATGACTATCTAGACGAATATGTTTGCGAGAGTGTGCTCCGGCTTGGCGGAGAGGAACATGCCGCAACGGAGAAACTGGTGGGTGAATGTGCTTCGCGCATATACAGTCTGTTGTGTCATCAGCATCTGGAGCCGGGTACGCCGGAAGCGTTCCGTGCCTATGTCTCATGCTTGCACCAGCTTTATCTCATGGGTGCCGCTGTGCAACTCAACCGTATGGGGTATCACATGACGCTGCATTCTCTATAATTCTTTACGATCTGTCCGAGCGATATTTGTAGATTATTCCCCTTCAAGGAAAAGATTGCCCCAATTTATTATACCGGAGTTGTCCTTTGTTTACATGGACACAAAAAAGCACTTGCGGGTAATTCACAAGTGCTTGACTTTTAATGTGGACCAGCTAGGGCTTGAACCTGGGGCCTCCAGATTATGAGTAAGGCAGAATGATATTTTGTGAATTTTTAATATCAGAAGTTTGGCTGATTACCAAATGGTTACTATCTTTGCGGCAGTTTATGATACCCCACAAAACCCCGTATCAAAACGCCTCTGTTTTCCCATTGTTTTCCCGAAAAACATCGGAAAACACGGGATTTCGGGAGAAAATGAGAGACTTTGTTTTCCCATTGTTTTCCCCAAATAGAGAAAAAAGTGAAGTTGAGACCTCCAGACTATTGACTTAAAATGGCAAAGAAATTAGACACAACCTACAAGAGCGCACGATTCGGGAATTGCACCTATGCGCTCATCCTTGACAAGCGTCATCCGAAGAAGGACAAGAACACGTTTCCCGTCGTAATGCGCTATACCATAGACAGAAAGTCGTGGTACAACTTTGTGGCCGGAGAGTTCACGGAGGAAGATTTTGCGAAGGTATGTAATCTTAGCGCCAAGGCTGTCCGCTCAGAACTCTACGAAAAGAAATTGGAATTTGATGCCATCTTTGAGGCGCAAGTGGAGCTGATTGAGCGTCTGGGGAATAGTCTGACGCTCGATAAAATAAAGGCGGCCATCACGGGTGTTGACACCTCTAAGGAAGCCTCCTTCTTTAGCGTGTGGCAAGACAGGATTAATTTCTTTCGGACTAACAACAACGGAGAGCAATACACTACTGCCGAGTCATACGAGTGCGCCATGAAATCCTTCCAAAAGATTCTCTGGGATAGACCGATTACTGGTTTTAAGGTAGGGAAGGAAGATATTGAGTATTGGAGTAACGGAATGCAAAATGGTGTGCAGAACGAGAATGGTGAGTTAATCGGTCAAATAAGAGAGGCGACAAGAGGCCTTTATCTCCGAAACTGTCGTGCAGTTTGGAATGAATGTGTGTCACGGGGCTATCTTACCAACCAAGAATATCCATTTTCTAATGTCAAGAAAAAGAAACTCGTAGCAATACCTGTCGGCGACACAAGGAAGGATCACTACCTGAATGTTCAGCAGATGACAGAACTGTATCGGGTGTTTATCGAGAAACGCTATCCTGACACATGGAAGAAAGGCTATGCAGAAAAAGCCCATTACTCACTGGGATTGTTCCTTGTCCAATACCTGTGTAACGGTTTCAATATGGCCGATGCAGCCGAACTTAAGTATTCGAAATTCTATTTCGACTCTGGTAGGAAAGCGTTCAAATTCAAACGAGTGAAGACCAGAAATCGCACAGAAGGTGGCGGTGAAGTAATAATCCCCATTATTGAACCATTACAGAAAATCCTTGATGAGATAGCGGCAGAACCCGTTCTCAATGGCTTCGTGTTCCCAAATATTCTGCAATGTGCAACACATAAGGCCGACAAGCGTAAGCGTATCTCTCAGGAGAACTCAAATGTGCAAGACCGTATAATCAAGATTTGTGAGGACGTTTTGCATTGGGAAGTCCGTCCATCGGGAACATGGTGCAGACATTCATACGGAACAAACTTAACTCATGCCAAAGTAGAGGAGAGGTATATCTCACAGAGTATGGGGCATGCAATCGACAAAACCATTACAGAAAGATACATCGCCCAATATCCGCTGGAAACCATGTTCGAGTACAACAA
Organism: uncultured Paraprevotella sp.; assembly: GCA_947177395.1. Taxonomy (GTDB): domain Bacteria; phylum Bacteroidota; class Bacteroidia; order Bacteroidales; family Bacteroidaceae; genus Paraprevotella. Next base: position 65,591 of record CAMWUI010000003.1, on the reverse strand, counting down.
CAAGTTGTTAGACTTACAGCCAAAGGTAACCGAGGAAGATGTCAAGAATATGACAGAGGAACAGAAGACGGAGATGCTTCTCAAACTATTAGCAAATAAGTAGAATCTCAATCAAAAATGGTATAGTGTAATCTTTTTCATGTAAATTTGTACATTTATATTTTGAAAACGAAATGGCAAAGAAAGAAATGACCACAGATAAATTTGAGGTCACAAATCGTGACCTCAAAGAAGGAGCACTTGAACAAATTACTGTTCATGACCAACTGAGCATTGATCAAGTAAAATCTCACATATACTCGATTAGAGGTACAGAGGTTATGCTTGACAGAGAATTAGCACAACTATATGGAGTTGAAACCAAGGTTCTTAATCAAGCAGTCAAACGAAATATTCAACGTTTCCCCGAAAGGTTCATGTTCCAGGTTTCTCCAGAGGAGTGGGATTCTTTGAAGTCACAAATTGTGACCTCAAACAAAGGTAGAGGCGGCGACCGTTACCTCCCCTATGTGTTTACAGAACAAGGAGTAACTCAGTTGAGCACAATATTGCGCAGCAAAACTGCCATAGAAGTAAGCATCCGTATTATGGACGCATTCGTTGCCATGCGTCGCTTCCTATCTACCAATGCAGGCATGTTCCAACGCATTGAAAAAGTGGAACAGCACCAGATGTTGACAGATAAAAAGGTCGAACTGGTACTAAAACGTATGGACGAACTGGCACCAAGAGTTACCCCTGAACAGATATTCGCTACAGGTTGTGTGTGGGATGCTTGGAGCTATATCTCAGATTTGATCCGTAGTGCAAATGCGCGTGTCGTTCTAATAGACAACTTTGTAGATGATAGGGTTCTTACTTTGTTAGACAAAAGAAATGACGCGGTGTCTGCTACTATATATTCTCGCTATACAGAGCAATTTCGGTTGGATCTCGCCAAACATAATGAACAGTATAATCCTATTACCTTCATTCAGCTTCCACACAAGTCTCATGACCGTTTCCTTATTATCGATGAGGATGTGTATCTGATGGGAGCAAGCGTGAAGGACATGGGTACAAGCCTATGTGCTATCACTAAGATGGAGATTGCTCCAGAAACCGTCCTGTCATTATTGAAGTAAAAAGAAGAATCTAATACAGCAAACTCACCCCAGATGAGACCCTTTGAAGATTTCCAAAAGCTTGCCATGAGAGAGGCAATGGACAGAGTGTATTCCTGGAAGCAGGAGCATTCAGAAGAATACTCACGTTTCTCCGTGGAAATGATGAAGGTGGAGCGCAACGACTTCAGTTGTCTTGAACGTATATTCAAGATGGCGGCAGGCTTTGTGCCGACATCCGTTCTTGCCGAATGCCGCAAATTGCTTGCACCCGATTCTGAAGAAATACTGTCTGATGATGAAAGAACTATCGCTGCCAGTCGGGTCGTTGACGAGCTGATGGCGCTGAAGGGCTATCTGAGATTTGGCGTGTACACAGAAACAGTAGGGGAAAAAGATGCCACTGACCCATCTGAACAGTTCCTGATAAGGGAATTTAGCTTATCGGACGAGGACCTTAGTGAGGAAGATGACGAACACATATATGTTCCTTCCGTGGCAGCTCAGGAGTTTTGGGAGTCATTGCCGTCCTTTGTTCAGATGGCTGTATTCACTTTTGGGAAGGGACATTCCGCTGATGAACTGGCGACTCTGTCAAAGAGAATCATGTTGTCTGCCATACAAGCATTATCGGAGATGTTCGTCAAGCTCCGTGACCAAATTCATGCTGGCAGCAATCCCCTTCTGATGTGTACATTGTATTATCTCTACTATGACCACGGAAAGCCAAGAAGCGCAATGGCATTGAGCAAGGTCAGCCTGGGTGCCAAACAAATCTCCTACATACGTGAGAGCGTCAAGGCTATAGTTGAAAAGCTAATGGAGATTAGTGTAACTAATGCACTTGACAAGAAGTCAGAATGGACTAAACAGATTAAGGACGTTGAAGACGCAGAATTGAAGCAAGCCATGAAGAATACTCTCCGCGACACGAAGGGCAAACACGGACGCAGAACCTTTCAGCAAGAAGAGCAGAGCATTGATGACATTCTTATAGCCGACGACAAACAAGCATTGAAGGAGGCGATTCTGATGGCTCTCAACGACATGGAACACGAATACGAAACCGCATATATCAAGGCCGCACTCATCCGTTCTCATCATCTTAAACCGCACACTTCCTTTTCCTTATTCCTCCGTGCCATCTGCACTTTCTCAGGCAGAGAGTACAAGTATGACCCTGCCCAAAGGGTTGATACCGTCATCTATCACGATGAAAAGGAGTTCATTACATCCAAGAACTCAAAGTGGCAACGTGGAAGAAGAATTGTGTCGTATCTGACAGAAGTGTTTAGGGCAACGCAAATACAATAGGCAAACAGGGAAAATGATGATTTGTGATAAAAAAGTGTGAAATTATCGCAAAAAGGCAGGGGTTATTAATTTTGTTTTATAAAAATATCCATCTTTGCAAACCAAACTTTATAAAATCGTGCAATTCCTATAAAATACAATTTATATGAGTATCAGTAAAGATGTCATCAAACAATGCTTGATCAGTAAGCAACGCGAGGTGGATGAGGCGGTGATAGTGAATCGTCCCGTTGAATTCGAAGAGAACGGCAACTATGTGATAGTTGGCGTGAGACATGCGGGTAAATCGTACCTGTTGTATCAGCGCGTACGTCAGCTACAGGCTGTAGGAAAGGGATGGGACGAGATTCTGTTTGTGGACTTTGAGGATGAACGTCTGGCGGAATTCCAGACAGAAGACTTCAACAGCCTGCTGGAAGCCCATTTGGAACTGTATGGTAAGAAGCCGGTAGTGTTTCTGGACGAGGTACAGAATATTCCTCATTGGGATAAGTTTGTGCGCCGACTGGCTGATGCTAAATACCGTGTTTATGTGACGGGCAGCAATGCGAAGATGCTGAGCAAGGAGGTGGCAACCACGCTGGGCGGACGGTTCTTTATCTATGATGCGTACCCATACTCATTCAAAGAGTATTTGGCAGCGCAGCATGTCGAGTTAAAGGAACATTGGGAGTATGACACTATCCAGAGAAGCGAGGTGAAACGACATTTAAATGAGTACTTCTATTACGGAGGTCTGCCAGAAATCCTGTCGTTCAAGAACAAGCGGGCTATGCTTTCGAGTTTGTACCAGAAAATCTACCTTGGTGACATCTGTGCGCGAAACAACATTAAGAACGACAGGGTACTGAACATCCTGATCAAGAAAATGGCAGAGAGTGTGAAGCAACCGCTGTCGTATAACAGGCTGAAGAACGTTATAGTAGCAACGGGGTCGCCCATCAGTGTGCCTACTACGATAGACTATGCGGGTTATGCCGCTGACAGTTGGCTGATACTGCCCATGGAGAACGAGGTGGGTAAGCTGACGGAGAAGGAAACCCAGAAAAAATACTACTTCGTTGACAACGGGTTGCTGAACCTGTTCTTGATGAACTCAGAGACATCACTACTGGAGAACATGGTGGCTGTGGAACTGTGCAGGCGGTTTGGCAAAAAGAATGTGTTTTTCCTGAACGCTGAGAAGGAGATAGACTTCATGGTACCTGACGAGAAGTTGGCCATACAGGTGTCCTACAGCATCAAGGATGAGACCACTTACAACAGGGAAGTGCCACCACTGGCGAAGTATGCCAAAGCACACGAGAACTGGAAGTGCCTGCTGATTACGTATGATGAGGAGGGCACGGAAGAGGGAATACCCGTGGTGCCAGTTTGGAAGTGGCTGATGGAGGTGTAAGAATTGAGAAGTATAGAGAAATACTGGAATTGGTGAAGAAGTATAAGCATATAAACTAATATAAGTGAAAGGATTTATGAGAATTATCATTCTTCCAGCACTCAATGGAGATTGTATTCTGGTGGAAATCCAGCCATCTCATTATATCCTCATTGATGGAGGATACGTAGACACATACGAGAACTATCTTTTACCTACTTTAGAAGAAATTGCAGCGCGAGGAGGTGAACTTGATATAGTAGTTGTGACCCATATAGACTGTGACCATATCTCTGGCATCATCAGGATGATGGAAGATATGCCTATTCGGATAAAAGAAATATGGTATAACGGTTACAGACATATTCAGTCAGTGGCTGTCACTGCGGCAGAAAAAGAAACGTTTATTCATAGAAATATATGCAAAGAGTATCGAGCGGAGAAAGCAAAACCCATTAGTGCAAAACAGGGGTGTACCTTGTCTGCACTTATAGCAAGAAACGGGATTCCATGGAATACATCGGCAAAAGGTTATACCATTATGGCACCAATGACCTCCCCGTTAGGAGATGCTATCATTCACGTTCTTTCTCCTAATAATAAGAATATAGAAGCCCTTGAAAGTTTTTGGAAGAAAAGACTGATTAAGGATGGATTGCTTAAGAAGGCTCACAGTGAAGAGTTCTGGGATGATGCTTATGAGTTTAGTCTTAGCAAAGATATGCCTGGATTTCATTTTCATGAGAAAAAGGTATCTAAGAGTTATGATTTGCTTAAGTTGTGTGAGGAGGCTTATGAACCAGATTGCTCAGCAAGTAACGGCAGTTCCATTTCATTCGTGCTTGAGACGAAAAGAAAGCGACTACTGTTTTTAGGTGATTCACATTCGGAAACTGTGGTAGCTTCTCTGAGGGCTCTTTACGGTGAAGAGAAAGCACCATATATATTTGATGCGGTGAAACTATCTCACCATGGTAGCTATAACAATAATTCGCCAGAGTTGATTAAATTGATTGTTTCGGACAGATGGTTGGTTTCCACGAATGGAGATAAGTATAACCACCCAGATATGCCTGCGCTAGCACATATCATCACTAAGGGTAAAGGTATGAAGATATATTTCAATTATGACTTACCAATCTGCAAGGAGCTAAGTGACGGATTATACCACAAAGATTTTGACTTTGAAGTCATAACTCCTGAAGGAAAGAGCGGCATTCAAATCGAGATATGATATGTATGAGAAGCTGATAGTACAAGTTATCTGTGACAAAGAAATTGGAACTGCATTCTATGTGGCTCCTGATCTTTTATTAACAGCATGGCACACAGTAGAATCATTCAAAAATGATGGAAATAACGTGGTGAAGGCTGTTGGGGGCGATTTGAAGTTTGTTGTAGATAAAATATATGAGAATGCAGATGTCGCAGTGTTAAAGGTGCAGGGAAAAACGTCAGAAGAGTATTTGCCTCTGCTATCTCATCATATAAGAATTGGAGAAAGTTGCATTACGTTTGGATATCCTGATACAGCCAAACTGAAAGGACTGAGGATTAACGGCAACATCAAACAGAAAGTATTAGATTCGATTGCAGATTATAATCTTCAGTCTGATGACACGGGAGACAGCTTTAACTATAGCGGCATGTCGGGCGCTCCTGTTTTTCAGGGCGACAATGTTGTGGGTGTTGTCATAGAACAAATAGGGAGTAGCTTAAACCTTGTGAGTGTCCAAAAATTGAATGATATTCAAGAAGAAGGGTATCTGCCAATAGAAACAGAGCAGGAAGTGACAACAATACCAGCGTCAATAGCGCGAGACGTTGAGGCTTCACAACCGAATTTTGAAGTCATTCAAGCTTTGGATGAGCGTCTTACAGAAAGAAGTAGCAAGTGGGTTTTGTTGTATGGATCACCTGGCTGCGGCAAGACCACATTAACCGCTTACTTTGAGTCGAAATACGAGAATTTGGAAGTATTAGGTCGGTTCTTCTTTAAGGTGCCTAATGATACGCGTAGTCGAGCAGAACGCTGCTCTCAAGGGTTCTTTGTTAACTGGTTAGAGACTATTTATGCAAATCGTACAGGCGCTGAACTTGTAAAGTCCTCATTTGAGGATAAACGTAATGGGATAGCAGGATGGTTAAGGGTAATTAGCCATGTATTATTAAACGAAGGTAAACGTGGTGTGATTTTTATTGACGGACTGGATGAATTGTCAACAGAAAATGGCAACCGCGTAGATGATATCCTTTCACTAATTCCCGATACACTGCCTGATAATATTAGCATAGTGTTGTCTTGCATTACAAAAGAGATACTGCCTGCCAGTGTGATTGGGAGGATTGCTGCGGACGACCATATTGAAGTTACGCCATTGAATATGGCTGCTTGCGAATCGTTTATACAAGAAAACAGCGGCGAGTGGTCTAAGCCTTACTCGTTTATACAAGCTGTTGCTGTTAAAACAGAGGGTCATCCCCTATATATGAACTATCTCTGTCGCTATATTTCTGAAACCTTTAATGAGACTACCAAAGAACGCGAACTGAATGACTGGCTGATTAGTTTGCCTACTATTAGTGGAGATATCCGCTCTTATTATGAAGCTGTCTGGAAGAAGGCGGATCCTAAAGGTGTCGTATTCGAAGTACTGGCTTTGTTGTCTCAAACAAGAGGACCTGTTGAAGAGGAGCATTTGATAGGTATGATGAAAAGTCCAAACCCCTTTGAATTCAAGTCGGTTACCAAGGAGTTTTGGCATTTGTTAAAAGAGAAAGACTCCGACGTATATGAAATATATCATAGCTCGTTCAGGCTTTTCATCACAGAGAATCTTTCAACTATTATTAATTATACCAATGACCAGATAGCGGCTTATTGTGATACTCATAAAGAACAAATATATTCTATAGAAAATCACTTGTATCACGTAGTTAATGGCAGCGATGTGAGGAAAGGTCTAGCTATGTGTAATCAGAATTGGGCGGACCAATGTGCCATAAACGACGTGTCACCAGACCTGGTAATGCATGACATCAAAGAATGCCTGTCACTGGCTGTGGACAACAATCTTCCAATTGAGGTCGTAAGGCTGATGCTTCTAGCGCAACGTATAGAAACGCGCTGTGACTCAATCATGGTTGATAATGCACAAAAGGTGGCGGATATAAAGATACTTATGGGGAAACCTGCAGTGGCACTGAAGTATCTGGTAAGGGACAATTGCCTCTTAGTGGGCATTGATACGGCGATTTCCTATTTGCGCTGTTTGTTTGAATTAGGGTATGAGGATGAGGGGTACACTTTATCGTGTGCTATAGAGGCAGCCATCAGGAAGGAAATAAACGAAAGTATAGGAAAAAAAAACAGCCCATATGTATTTGCGCTCAAAGGTCAATTGATGGTAGAAGGAATTCTGGCGGGATATGAAGATCCTGCCCATTTACCACGCTACCTCAGTTTTCTCAATCGTCTGATAGAAGGAAAAGACGAAGGGACCATCAAAATGAAATCAATGATTCGCGAGATGATTTTAGCCTATCAGATTTCAAATGAACTGCGATCCGGCAAAAAGATTGACATAGGGCAGCATTTGAAAAAATATGAAAATGACTGGAATGAAGAGCTTCTTATGTTCTTCATCAAGGTTATAGCGTTATATGATTATACAGATACGGGGTTACATGCCATTGGTCACAATGAAGCCTTCAACGACTGTCTGAGACAGGTTGAGGAAGCCATGTTATGCCACACCTTTAAGTTTTGTGAAGATGAACTGAAGGTGTTACCTAGTGGATTGATTGATAAAAAATCCGTAAGGATATCGTTCAAAAGATACTGAAGGATTATGGCCCCAATCCCGGACCTTTTATATTCAGGAAGGATAATGGTGTTGATGTTGATGCCGATTCGCTGAATCATTTCTATCAGGAGAGTCTGTATTTGGCATATCTCGATGAAGAACTGACTTGCCCGACACTGAACCGCAACTATCATGGTGACATCAGTTGGGCAAGATATATTGAAGCCTTAGTTGCCCGAACAGCATATGTCCATGGAGTTCTCTACAGGAAGAGAGCGGTTGGCGAGGATTATCAAGGAATGTATGCTGCAGTCAAAGAGATTATTGACTCCATGGATTTTTCCTTTGAACAGCGTGTGAGATGGAAGCGGAGCTACTTGTTGCCTGAAGAGTTAATCCCATTTGTATATGACAAACTGGCTGAGATATACAAAGAGTTTTTTGTGGACAAGCTCAATGACTTTATGGTGCATTTGCAAAATAGGATGTCTGACCAACTATCCTTATATAGAGAGGGCTATTGTGCCATATTAATCAGACTGACTGTTATATTTGCTCCAAGTGAACAAATGCGTGGCATAGCATTGTATTTAGCAGACGAGGCCGTAAAATATATTGAATATGCTGTGCAGAATCGCAGCGAGCGTTGCGGCTATTTACTGCAGATATGCCGTGAATATGCCTTAATGAGAGAGAGTGATAAGGCAACTATCGTTTATCACGAAGTGATGCGTAGTTCCATGGGACCGGAATGGTATAAAGAGGCACAATTAGAGTTTATCAATCGTTTCAAAAGTTTAGATGTAGCTTTTGATAAAAAGCAGATTGCCCACTTTGCTGCTATTTTCGAGGAAGCATCAGGTGAAATGACCTTCCAACGATACATTAGGCAACAAAAGAATACTTTTGTTGCAACGATTGCAAAAACTTCTTCGTTAAAAGACGCAATTGCATATTATAAGTTTGAGACACTTCCTGCCGCGGACAGAATTGTGAAAAATGCAGAGGAGTGGAAGGTGGATATGCCGAAGGTTGGTGAAGGATATGAACTTGGATGCAACCATCTGATAGAAGCAAGTGCCATTTGCCAGCTATTAGAGGAATGTAAAGAAGTTTCGCCGTATATTCGGTATTCAATAAGCGAATTGTTCTGGGATAACTGGGACAAGATGCATAACGATTACCAATATGCTGAACTTCATGCAGGTATTTTCACTGTCTTGGGAGAAAATAAAGTGCAGGAAGATTTGTTGCCCAGAATGGCAGAATACTATATTGATGAGTATAACCACGATGGAAAAGGTGATTATCTAAATGAACTGGAACGTTTGAAGATTCCGACAGCAATTCTTAACGAGCTGGAAAGCAAGTTAGAAGAGTTGGGTTATAAATGGGAAAGGGCTTCCAAGAAGAGAAAAAATGATATGATAGAGGAGGAACGCATTGAGAAGCTCTCAGACCTGCCTACTAGCCAAGCTGTTCTTGAGAAATGTAGGAAAGATATTGTCTCACCATTAGGTAGCTATTGGTATTCGCTGAGTGAAATCATAAGTCCACTTATCAGAAAAACGGATTTTAGTTTCAATGAACTATTTGAGGTGGTGACAGGACATTATGACATCAATGTTAGGCCATCCTCGGAACAATTTGAGAAGTTTAATTGGTTTGTAGGAAAACTGGAGGAGAGTAATAAAGACGAACAAATGATTCATTTGTTAATCTGGTTCTTGTTGCACCCCGACAGAACTGTTTCGTCTAGAGCACTTGAATCGATTTATTGGCTTGTCAAATATGATGAGAGAGTGATTGATTGCTTGATTGATGAGGTCGTGAGGCCGTCAGAGATAGGACTAGCTACACAAGCATCTGCTGTACTACTTGAAATGGCAAAGGATAATCCTGATAGGATATTGGCTCATATGAAGATGAAAGATAATGAGGCGCAATTACTACATATCCCTCTTTTTTCTGTCTCCTGGAATCTCTATGAGATGGCTAAAGTATTTGCTGAGAAATGTGACTATGCCGACCTGTTAAATGAATTGAAGTCAGTGATTCCTGAATCATTACCAGATAGGGGAGATGTATGGATTGACTTTGAAGATAAGATGTTCGTAGAACATAAAATTGATAGGCTTAATGACCTAAATGTTACTGGTAGAGACTTCGCAAAGCAGTATCTTGATGAAGTACATGTGATGGCTAAGAATGGGGCTATTAGGGTGCTGATTCGGTCGGGTGTATACGTCCAAAGGAGTTTTTATTTGGATTATTCACCTAAAGGAAGATATAGCCGGATAATGGAGAACTTGTTTGACCGAATTCTCTATAGCAAAGTGGATAACGCAAGGGCTGAGCACGTGTATTACGCAATCAATGATTTTTAGTATGGCAAAAGACCTACATTCATCATATCCAGAGAGAAGGTACTTTGAAAGAGGTGCCAATCTTTTGAGAGAGTGTTTGGAGAATGACCGCATTCATTTTTCTACAAGTGTTGCTATTCAAACTGCGGACTCTATTATGCGTGTGAGAGTTTTGCCCAACGGTAGGTTGAATCTTGACACAGTTGACGAACTTGTAAGATCAAGTTTTCATATGTTAGCATCAGACATATTTAATAAAATGCATGAAAGAGAAGAGTAAATACGGTATGCCGCCACCTGATTCAAGAGCGGCCTTTGAGCATAATGTGTTTTTACTAGTTGACGAGTTAGAACAACATGCTGGAGATGAGGCATTCTTGGCAAACCGTGCATGGGTTTTGGGTGACTCGTTGGAACATGCACGGTATCTTCCCAACCGAAGAATAGAAATAGCTAATATAGATGAAAGAATGCGTAATTTAGCTAACATGATGGACTGGATGAAATATTTACCTCCGATAAAATTTGAAAATAATCACAATAATGACTGAAATAAAAGAACTGTTAGCAGAAGAGTTAACCTTGTTGAAGAAGATCCAAAAGTACGGGAAAGGACATTCACAGGGTGAACTAGAACGGGTTGAGAAGGTTAAGCTCCTCCTGTTATACCGTATCTACTCAAATCTGTATACATCACTGTTGTTAACTGCGCGGGTCTTGAAAACAGGAAAGATTTCATTTTTTCAGTTGCCGATAGGATTGTTGTTGCGTTGTTGCTTTACCGATTGTTTGTTCGCCCTATACATACAGCGTGCTGGCAAGGAACGAGCTTACGAGGAACTGGATCTGAGAACAATAGAGTATGCCAACTCTATGTTGGAGCGTAAAGAGGTGTACAGAGATCAGGTGAAAAGTACGGGAAAGATACTTGATGATGCCTTTATAGACCATTTGTGGGAGTTGACGATGGAAGATAATTTCTTGGGACAGTTGACCCTTGACGATAATCTGGAAGAGTTGACGGTAATAAAGCAATCGAAACAACAATTGAAAGATGAAGGTTTTTCGAGGGTGAAGAGTGTTATGACCAAAGATGTTGTAAACTTCTTGATTAGGATTCCTGAACTTAAAAAGGAGGCAACACGATTGTTTCACTATTACAAGTATTTCTCGCAATATGAACACTTCTCGGAGAACGGACAAGGGGATGTGCTCGCGTCGTCGAAAAAGGACGGGAATGATAATATCCATTTACCTTCAGCCATCCGAGCATTGAGCGCTGGGGTGGAGATTGTGATGAATAATCATGGTAAATAACGAATGAAAATTGGTGTGAAAATGAAAAAAGTAAAGGACACGATAGATACAAAAGCGATTGAAGAGAAAGCGTTGAATCACTTCAAAAGCTTTATTGAGGACAGCAAAGTGATCTCGCAGTTCATTGCAGACAATGACAAAGAACCATGCTGGGATGGACATTTGTACCTTTATGCTGATGGCATTAGAGATAAAGAACACCTACAAGGAAGGGTGCCCATACAGATAAAAGGAACAGAGGTAGGCCGTTTTGTCACAAAGAAGTGGAAATTTAAACTTGAAAAGGCTGATTTAAAAGCCTATTTGGAGGAGCCAACATTCTTTATTGTTTGTCAGGTAAAGAAGGATTCAAAAGAGCGGATGCTATTTTTTAGGGAACTATTGCCTGACCTGGTAAACAAGTTGTTGCGCGACATGGGAAAGAACGCGACAAGGATGACATTGTTTCATCCGCTAACTGAAGATCTTAAGGAGTTTGAAGACCAACTGATGGTATTCCTGAGCAACAGTAAGAAGATGATAAGCTTTGCACATTCGAAACTATTGTCAATGGAAGAGGCTTTGAAGAAGGGAATCAAAGACTTCTCGTTTATCGCACCCTTAAAATATGCGGACAGACTGCAACTGATGAAATACCTGAGTACACACAGTTCGTATATCTACGCTAAAATATCAAAGGAATTGGATGTTGATATGCCATTGTCGAACGGTCCAGGACGATTTATATTCCAGCGGGAAGATGATAGTGAGGTGCGGGTTGGAGATAAGGTCTATTTCAAGGGTTATCACAATGAGATAAAGGACGGACGTATCATCATTAAGATTGGTAATGTTATGACTATTAACATGCCAATGGATAATACGGATATGAAACAAGCTACTGTGAAGTTGACAACCAAAGCAAAATACTTAAAGGAATCCATTAATGAGGCAGAATTCGGCGTGGCGTTAAATGATACGGGGGGATTGAGCGTTGGAATGCTTGACCTTCAAATGAAAGTGCATGAGAAGGAGTATGTAGAGGAACTGCGTCAAAAGCTCATACGATGGAAAGAGCTGGACAATGTGCTCGAAACACTTCATGTCACAAAGCCTTTTGACCTGACGGCAATTACAGATGACCAAGGCAAGCTCATAGATTTACTGATAGAAACTGTCGGGAAAGGAAATATGGTGAACCTACCCGGGCAGGAGGCAACATTGCTTTTGTTGGAAATCGGCAATATAGAATTGTTGCTGTGGTGTGCAGTAGGGAAAGATGGCATGTGTGCTATTGGTGACTTCTTTGACAGGTCGATAAGAATAGCGTATAAGATAAGTGAAGATGAGACAATCAACGTGAGTCCATATTCCTATTTGCAGTTGGATAAACTATGGGAGAAGGTCGATAATATTGACTTTGATAATATTATTTCTTCTGCAGAAGAGGCTGCGCGACAACATAAGTATTGCTATATGATGTCTAACTACGACGTGCTGGCGATGATAACGGCTGCGGATGCATTGGAAAAGACAGACGTGGAAAGAAGCAAGAAACTGTTGGAGGAAGCATCGAAACTGAATGATTGGCTGATTGGGAAAGAGCCAAAGGACGAAATGAGACCTTTACACATCATCAATAAGATGCAGATTATGAAACGGCAGCGCGAACTGACGGCAGATGAACGCCAAATGTTGGAGGATATGCTGAATGATGAGTTTGCAGGGGACATGGTGAAAGCAGGAGTGTATTTGTTATTAGACAGGCAGGAAGAATTTCAGCAGTTATTTGAGACGATGCGGGAGGACGAGAAAAAGAGTTTAAAGGAGTTCCCGATATGGAGGTTTGTACGAGAATCAGAAGGGATGTGATATGAATCTGGGAGAATGTTGGCTAGTAAGACACGATGAGGTGATGGCGTTTATGGAACGCGAGCACTGTAAAACTTTGAAAGCCTATCTTCCGTCTGTGAAGAATAAACAGATGAGGTACTTAAACTGAGCATCTGTTGTTAGGATATTGAATTAATCCTGCTTTTGACAAGAAAAAAGATACAAACCTCTCTGTAAAGTGAACAAAATTCACTAAAAACACTCGTTTTAGTAAGTTTTAATGGCCATCAGACCTATGGTCTGAGATAAAATGAGTACCTTTGTGAGCGAATAACAAACATATTGCAATGGCAAGTAACAAAGACCTCAATCGCCTGAAGGTGATACTGGCAGAGAAAAAGAAGTCTAATCTCTGGCTGTCCAAGCAGTTGGGATGTGCGCCAACTACTGTATCTAAGTGGTGTACCAACTCGTCACAACCTCCGTTGGAATCGCTGATGAAGATAACAAGGTTGCTTGGCGTGGAATTTAAAGACCTTGTCAGGTATGAAGAGCTTGATAAAAATGAAGAGAAAGTTGATTCCCAGGCTGAAACAGGTGTGGACAGTAAACATTCTGAATTCTGACGTTCGTATTATAATACATTTTAATTTGTAAAAGATATGCAGATTCCTCAGTCGGACATATTGTCAACCAACGCCATGAATCGCGTGTTTGACACGACAACGGCAACGTACAAATTCTATTGGCTCTTGGCGTTGCTCGACATGCACGTCAAGGAGCAGAAGGATGAAATGCTGGCTCTCGATGTGGCGGCTCGGATGGTTGCCTACGCTTGGTACCCGACCCTGTATTTCCGACTGTTGTTTGGCAAGGGCGATTCCATGTCGAAGATTATTCCCGATGTGGCTCTGTTGACGGGCATTACGGTAGATGACAGGTTCGAAGACAAGAATGAAGCCATCTCTAATGCCATTTCGGAGGACAGGGAGGTGAAGAAGAGAGTCAAGATTCTGTTGAATAATGTCCCTTTCCGCTTTCAGAAGCCTTGGATTGACACAACCGACGATTCCGAGATGCAACGTCGCAGCCAGTCGTTTGAGAATGATTGTCTGTATTCCCTGACGGGTAGTGGTGAAAGGCTTACGGTTACCATCAATCCGCGTTGGAGCAGTTATCTGACAACCAATTATGAGGTGCTTCGCGATTTTGCTTTGTGGAACCTCACGTTGTTCTTGCAGTCGAAGAATCCCAACGTACCGAACATATCCGGCAAGTTGCTTCGCCCGGAAGAACGGGAACCGCTGAACAGACAGAAGAAGTTCTGGAATAAGGTCATCGAGATAGGTGGCCCCATCCGGTGCATATACAAGGACACGCCGCTTGGAAGGAATGAATATGACCTCGACCACTTCATTCCGTGGAGCTTCGTGTCGCACAATCAGAACTGGAACCTGATTCCTGCCGACGGCTCGTTCAACTCCTCCAAGATCAACCGCATCCCCGACCTCGACTACTATCTCCCCAAGATGGCGAAGGTGCAGCACAAGGCGTTGCGTCTGTATATCCCTCAAAGCGGGAAAAGGGACAACACTCTGGACGAGTACTATGCCTTGGGCTGTTCCCCGCAGGATTTGATGCAAATGTCCGACGAGCAGTTCCTGAACGTCTGCCGCAAGACATTCTCCCCTCTCAGCCAAATGGCTGTCAACATGGGATTCCGAACCCTAAGCCCCCAATAACTATGGAACCAGAGAAGATAAACCATCCCTACCTAACGGCCATCAAGCGCACGGATTTCTCCGTGCCGACGCGATACCTCATGCAACACAATCTGCTCAGGGGCAAGATTCTCGATTTCGGTTGTGGCTATGGTTTCGATACGGACGAACTGAAGAAACAGGGATACGACATCACGGGCTACGACTATTATTATCGCCCCGACTTTCCCGAGGGCAAGTTCGACACCATCTTCTGCAACTATGTGCTGAACGTCTTGGAACCATACGCCCAAGCCGAGGTGCTGATGAATGTCGCCAACCTGCTTTCCCCCAAGGGGACGGCCTACTTTGCCGTGCGTCGTGACTTGACAGAAGAGGGCTTCCGACTCCATGCCATCCACAAGCAATATACATACCAATGTAATGTAAAGTTGCCGTACAAGAGTCTTGTCGCCAACAAAAGCTACGAACTCTATCAATACAACCATTTCAACAAGCTGCCGCGCGTGGAAGGCGAGAAGTGTTCTTTCTGCCGCCTGTCCCGCCGAGTGGAAATCATCTGCGAGACGGCTACCTGCGTGGCCTTCTACGATGGCTATCCCGTCTCGCCCGGTCATGCGCTTATCATCCCCAAGAGGCACGTCGCCTCCTACTTTGATCTGACGAACCATGAGCGCGAGGCCATGAACGTCGTGCTGCAATATGTGAAGCAGAAAATTGATGAGCGTTTCCATCCCGATGGATATAATGTTGGTATTAACGTGGGTGAAGCCGCTGGCCAGTCGGTCTTTCATTGCCACATGCATGTTATTCCTAGGTATAAGGGTGATGTCCCCAATCCTAAAGGTGGTGTGCGTGGGGTGATACCAAGTAAACAGAAATATTAGAGTTAAACGTTTTTATGGAGATTCTTTCACATTTTAGAACCATTGAAGAGCTGACAAAGACACTCTCGCGTGAACAAGGATTGCTGAGCGAGATGTTTGAGAAACGGAAACTAATGAAGTTTCCTCAAGGGTTGGCTTTGGAACTGGTGGGAGGAAATGAAGCACGACTAAAGAAATTGCTGGATTATGGCGTACTGGTGGAAACGGGCAATACGGTAGAGATCGAAAGCGACTACCTCAATTTCTTCGAGGAAGTACTGAATGTGAACGAGGAAATCAGTGTGCTAAGTGTTCAGGAGTGCATCAACACGTTGAAAGAACACATCGGCTATTTTCTGCAAGAGACGAATATCAACCGTAAGGCTGGCTATCAGGATAGCGTGCGGCAACTGCTAAAAAAGACGGGGTTCAGAACGCTGAAGAATGTGGTTGACTTGAAGCGCAATATGGATAATGCGTATAAGCAAGAGCCCAACTATATTATCAAGAAAAAGAAGCTGCAGAACTTAGATGAGAAGAGCCATAACATCCGCTCGATGATACGCGAATGCGAGAAACTAATGGATACGGAACACGCCTTCTTCCTGATGGCCAACGACCCGCACATGGCTAAGACATGCAGCGATGTGAAGCATGACTTTGTGGAGGCATACCATGCGCTGATGGAAATAGACAGACAGATTATCGTCTATATCAACCAGATTGAACAGCAGAACCTGCTTTATAAGAAGATACGCAAACTAAAATATCTGCAAGACCAGTTACTCATCAAGACTGATACAAATCTGGTTCAGGTGTTGGAAAATAGCAATCCACTATGGATGGAAGCCAGACAATACAGCAAAATACGACTCTCTTTGGAAATGCTGAGGGAGAACGACCAGATAGTGAGCATCCTGAGACGGATAGCCGAACGAAATGGTTTGAAAAAATCCGCAAGGACAGAGGCCGAACCACTAACAGACGAAGACTTGCAGGAACACGTTCAGCGGTTGAAAAATGTCGATCCTAATGAAGTATGGAATGCTTTTTCTGCATCAAGCTACAACCTGTTCGACTTTATTCTAAGATACGATTATAAGGCTAAACGTGATATAGAAGACCACGCAGCCCTCTTTTGCCAACTGGTCATCCTGCATCCTGACGAATGTAAGATGACAGGGAAATATGCCACTTATCAAGACATTGAATATCCTATTATATATGCGAAATAATACTCAACGAATATACGAGCGGCTGAGCCGTGGAGAATTCCTTTCGGTGGACAGTTCTGACACCTCAATCCGTCATCTGTATGAGGATATTGAGGAGAACTTCGACGATTATACTGATTTCTTCAAGGAGATAGGTCTGCAATTGGAGGCAGGCAACGGCTACTTCTATTTCTCACGTATTGGTGAGGGAAAGCAGTCCATAGAACAGAAGTTGGAGAGTTTTTCAAAATGGCTCGACTATCTGGACTTCCTGAAGACCTACAACCAATCGTTTACGGCTGGCTATCAGTTTCGTAAGAGCCATCTGATAGAGCAGATCAGCCTGGATATTGAACTGAAGGAGAAAGCCGGACACCTTTATAAAAAATACGGTGTAGGTTCCTATTTAGAGATTGTGAACAAACTGCTTCAGGAAATGCAAGGCATGGGATTTGCCGAATGCATCAGCGAACAGGACGAAACCTTCAAGATCACCTCTGCTTTCCATTATGCCGAGGAACTGGTGGATATGATTCAAATTGCCAACGAAGATGAAATACCTGAATAAGATCATATTTGTTAATAGTGCCAACATACCCTATGCAGAGATTTCCGTGGATGGCAATGTCCATTTCACGGGTACTCAGGGTGTTGGTAAAAGTTCGGTTTTGAGAGCGCTGCTATTCTTCTACAACGCAGACAAACATCGTTTAGGAATACAGCAGGCCCAGAAGTCGTTTGACGAGTTCTATTTCCGTCAGTCAAACTCGTATATTCTTTATGAGGTAATGCACGACAATGAGGCCTATACCATACTGGTGAGCCGGTATCAAGGACGAGCATCTTGGCGGTTTATCGATGCTCCTTTTCAGCGCGAGTGGATTATTGGCGAAGATAAGCAGGTACTGAGTGACTGGGTGAAGATACGTGAACGTATCGATAAAAACGTGTCAGTGTCTGCAAGGATTGACTCCGGCGTGATGTTTAAGGACATTATCTTTGGCAATACCCATGATCACAAATACTCTCGCTATGCCCTTGTACAGAGTGCCCACTATCAGAATATTCCACGAAGCATTCAGAACGTCTTCCTAAATACCAAACTGGATGCTGACTTCGTGAAGAACACCATCATACAATCAATGGCAGACGAGGACTTACCAATCGACCTGCAGACCTACAGGCGACTGGTGACCGACTTTGAACGAGAATATGACGAAATAGACTGTTGGTTCAGGCAGACTCGTGATGGTAACTACCCTGTACGTCAGCAAGCATTGAAGATTGCTAAACAAGGCAGACGAATTGTGGCACTCGACCAGCAATCATTAGACGTGTGGCGCATGCTGAACCATGCTGCGGCAGAAAGCGAGCAGAAGATTCCGCTTTTGGAAGCTGAAGCGGCTGAAGTGAAAACAGATCTCGAAAAAGAACGCAGTCGTGAGAGAGAACTCACTTCTGAGTATGACAAGGAGAAAGATACGCTAAACCAAGATTTGGGTGGCAAGAAGAGCAAACTAAAAGAGATTGCGCAAGCACGGAAAGATTTCGAGGCTTTGCATATCGAGGAAAAACTGGCTTTGGCCGTCCGTGAGGATGCCATCAAAAGTGAGACTGCAGACAAACAGATGCTAGTCGATGACCTGCTGAAAACCCATGCATCGATAGAAGAGAAGTACAATATTGCCAGAGGAAAACTGGAGAATGCCCGCGTAGCGTTTGAGAATGCACAGAAGGAGTCTTATTATCAGAAGCAGGGACAGCTTGGGAAGGAACGCAAGCGACTGGAAGATGAGCGCACCAAAAACAGAAATGCAGTGATGGATGCTTTCAATACCTGGCGTCATGAGTCTGACGAACGGCTGGAATTGTTACAGAAAGAGCTGAACAGAGCCGACAATGCTGTAAAGGAGTTGCGCCTGTGGCATCCGAAGGTCGATGAAATGAACCAGACAAAAGAACAGCTGAGGCTATTGGAGATGACGGAAAAGGAAAATGCGGCACAGCAGACGGCCGTTAGAAGTCAGATCACTCAGTTGACTGCTCAGTATGAGATGAAGGAAACAGAATTGAAACTGGCTTCTCAGCGTGAGCAGGAACGTTTGGAGTCATGCTGTACTCAGTATCGTGAACAAATCGCTAAGATTGAAGACTTGCTGTCACATCTCGACGGGTCGTTGTATCAGTGGCTGACAGATAATATGCAAGGCTGGGAAGATACTATCGGTAAAGTTGTTGATGAAGAAAGAATCCTATATGCAGGAGGACTGGAACCTCAATTGAACATTGCTTCATCTGATGGCTTGTTTGGTGTCAAGCTGAACTTAGATAACATGGATGCGGTTCATCATACACCAGATGACTATCTGACCGAGAAGAAACGTTTGGAAGAGCAACTGCAACAAACAAAACGAGAACTGACACAACTTCCCATCATCCTTCAAGAAGATATTTCGAAACTTGGGAAGAAATATGCTTCTCTACTTAATCCTCTCCGTCAGCAAGCAGCGTTGCTAAAGGTCGAAGAGGAGCAGATTCCAGTGAAGCGACAAAATCTGCAAAATCAGCAACACCAATTGGAGATGGAAGAGCAAGAGCTGATTGCTCAAGAAAAGGTAATCAGAGAACGAACTTTCAATGAAGCCCTGCTGAAAGTACAAGCTGAAAAAGAAACTCGTGAGGCGAAAGAGGCCCAAAATAAGAAGGGACTAAAGGAGCTTGACACAACTTTCAACAAAGCGTCAAAAGCCTTTGACGAAGAGTTGCGACTATTCAAGGAAATTCAGGCTAAAGAAGCAAATGCTCGGAACAAGGAGTTTGCGGCTCAAAAGTCTCAATTAGACCAACAACAGAAGGCAGAGCTGAAAGGAAAAGGTGTTGACGTGAATCTTCTGGAGCAATATCGTAAGGCACTTGATACTCTCAAGGAACTGCTGAAGCAGATAGAGGTAGAACGCCCAACGGTGATTAGGTATCGTGATGCAGAGAAAAATCTGTTTGCTAAGGAGCCTGGAATCAAGAAGAGCATCAAGGACATAGAGCAACAGTTGGCAATGATGCGTCAGCGATATGAGGACAAACGCGCACGTATCGAAAAGAAACGACAGGAGATGGAAGAGCATCAGAAGATGATTCTGAAAGACTTGACGCACAGGCGTGAGGGGCTGAGCCAATACCATCAGATGGTAGAGAATGAGCATCTTGTGCCAGATTCTTTCCTCACAGATGATAAAATGGTTGAGAGCTATCAGGACTGCCAGCAACTCATCAGCCAACTGAGGGGAACGGTCAATCAGAAACGTGAGACAATAGAAAAACTGAAGGGAGCTGTTATCAACTTCAATCGCAACTTTAAACCTCAAAATGCCTTCCATTTCAACACGATACCCGTAACAGATAACGACTACCAGCAGATTGCGGTTGATTTGCAGGACTTCATGGACAACAACAAAATTGAAGAATTCCGTCGTCGCACCAGTGAGCACTATAAGGACATCCTAGGACGTATCTCTACGGAGATTGGGGCGCTGATGAAACGCAGGTCGGATGTGGACAGCGTGATACTGGATATCAACAGGGATTTCGTGGAAAAGAACTTCGCAGGAGTTATCAAGAGCATTGAGCTTAGGGCCAACGAATCGTCCGACAGACTGATGCAGCTGCTCATGTCCATTCACGACTACACTGCAGAGAATGCACTTTCCATTGGCGAACTGAATCTCTTCTCTTCCAACAACCGTGACGAAGTGAATCGCCGGGTGGTGGACTACTTGAAGAGCCTCTCTCATCAGTTGCAGGACGAGCAGTCGCGGCCTACGGTCTCGCTGAGCGATGCATTTCGTCTGCAGTTTCGTGTGAGGGAGAATGACAACGATACTGGCTGGGTGGAGCGTATCAACAACGTAGGCTCCGACGGTACAGACATCTTGGTAAAGGCGATGGTTAACATCATGCTCATCAATGTGTTCAAGAAGAAGGCTGCCCGCAAGAGTGGCGACTTCATCATCCATTGTATGATGGATGAAATTGGACGATTGCATCCCAACAACATCAAGGGAATTCTGCAGTTTGCCAACTCGCGTAACATATATCTTATAAATAGTTCACCCACATCTTATAATCCGTACGATTACAAATACACCTATCTGCTAAGTAAACATGGTGTGAAGACCAGAGTGGACAAACTTTTGAAACGGACAAAATAATTATGGTAATAAGTGCATCCATTCAGGCGTTGATTTCTGGCGAGCAGGTTGCTAGTTCAAAGTTAAGCAGCAAGTTGCTTGATGAACTGCTGGCAGAAGGGTTGCTGTTGGTGACGACTCGTGGCTCTCGGAAGTCATATCGTGCCCGTGATATTGAGGCACTGAAAAGATACCTCATTGACAAAGATGAGAATTATCGGATGCTTGATGTTACCGATGCGGATTCTCGTGCTTCAATGGCTGCAGAAACAGGGAATTCTAAGCTTATGATGATTCGCTCATGTCCAGGATTCCCTATCAATAGTTATCAGTCTATTGAGTGTTCGCTTAATGGCGAACCGTTTGTCGTTAATCCCCCTGAAGGAAGTTTTGTGTTTATCGACAATTGGAAACATTTTGTCATTCCTGAGGATATTGTTGTGGTGGGAATAGAGAATATGGAGAACTTCCGTATGATTCGTCAGCAAAGAAAATTATTTGAGTCTTTGCTAGGAAACAAACAATTACTTTTTGCATCCCGCTATCCCCAATCAACTGATTTGCGCAATTGGCTTCTAACGATTCCAAACAAATACGTTCACTTTGGTGATTTTGATTTGGCTGGAATCCACATCTTCTTAACTGAATTCCATAAACATTTTGATGACCGGTCCACATATCTTATTCCGTCAGATATTGAACAACGGTTGGCCAAAGGATCATTAACTCGTTACAACGAACAATATGACAAATATCATACACTTCAGTGTGATATTCCCTCTTTACAGTCTCTCATAGATATGATCAACAAGCACCACCATGGATATGACCAAGAAGGATATATTGATAAAATGAAAAATCAAGGATGATAAGAATATGACGCAAGAAAAAAAGACCGACTGCTGAGACTTTTACAGCAATACCAAGAGTTCGACATTATTGCCAACACTTAGCATCGGATATTGACCAATACACTAAAGCTGTAATAGATGAAGTGGTTGATAAGGATGACTTGAAGCAGAAAATGGTCGATATTTTGTAGTTTGTGGCCGATAAAGGGGCAATCACAACGAAAAATATTGTGGTCCACTTTTGAAAAACCTAATTCGCCAATCGCAATTGGCGAATTAACCCACTAACAACTTCCATTTGATAGCGGTCAAAGAGAGGACATAAACAATGATGCAATTGTAATTCGTCAGTTGCAACTGACGAATATAGCAAAGAGCATCAATTCTCAATGGTCGCTCGCAAAAATATGAAAATTCCGAGCGATTATGTGCGGTTTTCCGAGAGATGCGGAATGAGTAATTTGTGTAAGTCGTTGAAATACAAAGAGAAATATCGCTCGTGAAATTATGAAATTTGTGAGTGATTACGAGCGAATTTGCGAGCGACTATACATGATAGACTGATAATCAATTGAGTTTCGCTAGCAAATGTTTGGAGATTCTGAGCAGGAAAGAGACATATCCCCAAAGAATTAAAAACCAGATTGGTGATTTGCCAATCTAGTTTTTGAATGAGGTAGTTCAGCGTTTCTCGCCATATACCCTCTCACACACCTCGTTGATGCCATCTTTGAGGATGACGGAGTCCATCGTGTGAATGAGGGGGGCGTATTTGCGGTCTTGCTTCAAGACTGGCTTGATGATGTAGTACTCCTTGACTACGGCTTCAAGTTGGGACTGTCGGTACCATGAGGCAGCAGCAAGTACAAGAGAGCATAAGGCAATGGTGTAGGCGAAGCACTTCCACCATGAAGTCACCATATCACTCCAGACGTGACTCCAAAGTTTGTGCAGTCGATGGCGTCTCACGGGTTGCTTTTCTGTCTCTCCTGACAGGTGGCTTGGGTCCACATCAAGTTCGTTCTCTGGCACTTTATACACGGTGTCTTTTCCAAAGGTTATTGCCTTACCATGTGGAGTGCTGGTTGGAGATGGCGCATTGGAAAGACGTGAAATGGTTTCTTTGCCAAAATCCTGTATCCACTTGGCCCATTCTTCATGAGCAATTGTCATAGCAGTCTGGTTGTTTTCCATATGCACAGAAGTGTCGAAGATAGCCTGAATATGGACGGGCGAACTTTCCACTGCATTTTGCAGGGCCTTCTCAATAGGCTCCTTCAAAGCATTAGCCAACCTGACGTAATCAATGTCTGGTTGGTCAGGCGGTTGATTTGACGTTCTCTGCAACTGGGCAAAAGATTGTTGCGTCTGGGTGGACCCTTTTATGGGTTGGCTTTCACCTTCAACTCGTTCAACAGTCACTTCGCCGTCTTTTTCATTGTAGGCCATCTTGATTCCGTGGGCCTCTGCAAGGGTGATGAGCATCTGTATCTCAGCCTTGTGGGACAGGTCGCTTTTACGAAGATAGCCAAGTGCGGCTGCATCATTGTCAGCCGCTTTCTGAGTTTTTTGTTTATTTGTAGCCATATCTTATCGTTTACGTTTGAATTGAGGTTTATTAAACTTTGAGAAATTAAAGCGAAATCGGTATTTCTCTTTGTCTTCATCATCAAGATCGCGCCAGCCACGGTTGTTGCCGCCACCTCCACTACCGATGGAGAGTGGTTTGGCGTATGGCATGAGCAACAGGTCACACAATAATTCAAGACCGACAAAGGATGTCTCACTATCTTTGGAGTTTTCATGCTCCGCTTGGAAATCGGTCTGATAATCCATCGGCATGTGGGATAGCAGACCGTCAGGTGACGTATAACCGCCAGATGGTAGTTTATCATTCTGGAACACTTTGTCAAACTCTGGATAGGCACTGTCTATGACTTTGCAAGCTTTCCAGTCATTGATGTAGTGGAGCTGCTTCCTATAACCCTCATACCAATCACACATATTGTAATGAGTTATCTGCTTCAAGTCTCCAAACTTCTCTGTGAGGGCAGAGAGTTTCAACTCATTGTCGAGTTGCCTTCCGCTGAAAGTGTATTTCCCATCGGTGAAGACAATGCCCATCAGTCTGCCGTTGACATTGTTGTAATGGAAGTGCAACTTCAATCCCTCGGCTCGGAGCGCTTTATCGAACTGTTGCCAGTCGGCAGATTGTTTTTTGCAACGCATCACCTTGTCGTAGAACTGGTATTTCAGTTTCTCCTTGCCTCGGAGCTTGTTTCTGTTGACGTTCACCTTGCCCTCAGAGATGTAGAATCCGTACTTCTTGGTAAGATACTTGCAGATACGTGCATTGCGCTCCTTCTCATAGGCTGTGCTGATAACGTAACCGTCTCTATCCACCATAGAGCACATCATGTGGGCGTGGTCATGGTCGGTGTCATAGTGACGTGTCATGATGAACTCGGTGTTCTTGATGCCCATCAGTTCCATGTGCTCACGGACAATCTTACGTATCAGCTCGTCTGTCACTCTGCTACCATCCTTTTTGTGGAAAGAGTAGGCATAGTGTCCCACGGGTTCGCGGATATTGTTGTTCCCTTTTGTGGCGTATGCCTCAAAGATTTGAGCAACAGTCTTGTTGTCTAAGAGCGGAATACCTTCACTATGCATGATGATCTTGGCTTGTTTATCCTTGTCGTACTTCCCAGTGATGTAGTCGAGACATCCCTGGAAGTTCTGTCCATGTTTTATCTTGCAAATCATAGTTGCTCCTTTCTTGAATAGGTGATACGGTTGTCTGTTGCGCTTATAGGCTCTGACAAGTCGCCACCGCGAAGGATTCTGCGTATAAGCTCAGTCAAAGAGATGATAAGCTGCTCAGCCTTGAAGCGTACGGAAACGAACCCTCCAGCATTGGCTTGATGCGCAATCTGGTTGGTATTGTTCGCCATGCCGCAAACGTCCCTCAGTTGTTCAATGTTCTCGTCGCTCATGTGTGCCTGAACAACGGCATCCAGCCCTGCCTCGTGCAGATAAACGTCATCAGGCTTGCCAGCCTGTTCCGCCTTATACTGGATGATATTCTCTTCCTCGTCGTTGTAGCTCACCTTGTGGTGATGGTTGCGACGTTCATATCTGGCAAGCTTCGGTCTCCCTCCGGCACGGCGGGTGTCGATGCCTCCGTTCTTTCTATTGGTTTCTTCCATATACAATCCGTTTTAATTTTTCTACAATCTAATGATACCTATATATAAAGGTAGGGAAAGAAGGCGTTTTTAAGGATAGCAAGTTTACGGCCTGGCTCGGTGGTGTGCGAAGCAGCATCAGTGTACCTGACACCATGCAGGGCAAAGCCCGTTGCATCAAAGAAAGCGGCTATACGTGGGCGTATAGTGGCTGACGTGGTTTTTGGCGACCAAAAACACAAACTTGCTTCCTTAAAAAACGTCTCAATCATTCGGAACCAGATACTTGTTATCGGTATGTGGTTTCAAAGATTCACCATACTCCAGGTCAGCGAAGAAATCAGAAGCCATGATTACGGCATAGTCTCGGTTCACGGAGTGGTCTGGAGTGTTGTCACAGGATGCGCCGATAGGATTAGAAGGTGCTATCGGTGAAACACCTGCGGTTGCCTCTGGAGCCGAAGAGCGGTTTGTGTCCGCAGGACTCTGACTGTCGAGGTCGGAAGTGGCATCCGCTTTACCTTCATGTGCATGACTGTTGTCATGGGTCGTGGCATTGTGGTTGTCTGGCTGTCCATTGGGATGGTCTGCCGGATCACCATCAGTGCCGTTAGTCATGGTTTTGCCATCAGGCAAGAGCCATGAAGTTATACAGGTCATGTCGGCAATAGTAACCAGACGCGAGCGGTGCATACGGATGATACCGTGTTGCTCCATCTGGCGCATGATGCCCTCGAACTTCTTGCGCCCGATGCCAAAACGAGCGCAGCAGGAATGGATGGAACACTCCACCTGGCCCACGCCAAGCGTGATAACATTGCCGCGCTTGGAGGTGGAATTGGGTGTAACGGACGTGTCTTTTATCAGTTGTCCGAGAATGGCAAAGTGGCTTGTGCCGTTTGTTGTCTCGGAGAGGAAGTCTATCGCCTCGGAAGTGAGAGTAAGGTTTACCTTGGTAAAAGGTAGTGAAATGGAATTGTTATTCATTGTTTTTCAGATTTTAAAATTTGACATTGCTTTGAAAAGAGGAATGTTTGTTGTCTTTCCGCCAGCATTATAATCTGTGGAATCAGCCAACAGACAGTTGGAGCGAGCGGCAATCCAAAGGTGGGGAGTGCTTGGGGCTTGTCCCAAGTTGTCCCTCGGTTGGGAAAACACTTCTTGTTTCTTTCTAAGCATCTTATTTTTTCTTTGTTGATAAAATTATTGGGACAAAGGGACAAGGGACAGTAGTATGCTATGAAGTCAGAATGGAAGTTCGGGCTCTATGCTTTCTTCTTTCCCTTCTATTGAACCTTGCGTAGCATTACCAATCCTCACCCAAGGGTGCTTTGCCCGTCCCGTCTTGTCGCAATAGGCTGGGTGCAGACCCTTGACCTTTTCTTGCTCGCTCCGTTCCCACCCATCTACCAGAGACATCAATCGGTTGATGTACTGTGCGGTGTACTTTGCAGGATTTCGGCGCACCAAGTCGTTGGGCAACTCTTCTATGATCTGTCGGGGACAAACCATGTTGAGCAGCACCTCAGGCTTGCTGTCGGGTGTAGATTCCGTGTATGCTCCTTTCTGATAGGCAGTACGCATCGGGATGCTCCAAGTGGAATAGGCTCTTGGCACCATGCGTTCCAGATAGAGACGGATGTCATCTAGGATGGGATCATTGTGGATGCTTGAATGGTTCAGCTGCACGGCATTTGCCTCTGCTTCCAGTTCGGGGCTGAGATAGAGTTTGACACCCATCTTATAATAGGTGTAAGCCTCTGCCCACAACTGGTTCACCACAGACTGCAATTGGGGTAGCCATGTAGAGACATGCCCATTGCCATTTACTGTGACAATCCACCAGCGGCGGTTCCCGTTGTCACCCTGAAGGAAATTGGTCTCGTTGGTGGTGGCAGCAAAGACATTGTGCCGCAGAAACTCAACCACTTTACGCCCGTAGGCGGGTCGCATAGAATCGCTTCTGCGGCTTAGGAATGCCTTTGCCGCCTCTGCATCATTGGCCCTCTTCATGCCGTTGAGTTCGCTTATCTCAATAATCCATCCGTTGGTGATGGTCTCCACCTTCTCCTTGTCTCCACTTGCGAAGGAGAAAGAGTCATTGAACCATTTGTCGCCAATGGTCTTGAAGAACGTGCTCTTTTCTATTCCCTGTGACCCGGGCAGAGTAAGCACGTTGTCGAACTTGCATCCAGGCTCGAAGGCACGAACCACGGCAGCCACAAACCACAACTTAGTCTGCTCTCTGACAAGGGGAGTGTCTTCGGCACCAAGGTAGTCGATGATGGCAGTTTCGATACGCGGCACACCATCCCACTCCTCCTTGCGGATAAATTTCTGGACGGGATTATAGCTGCGCTCTGAAGCTGTTGTCTTCAGCAACTCAAACACCTTGTTCTGGGTCAGGCGGAGTTGGTAGGTCTGCTCCAGATAGTCCTGGATTTTTCCTACCGACTCCTCATCCACCTTGTTGCCGTTGACATTGAGGAACAATGGAGAGAAGGAGATGTCGTCCTGACAGAAGGTGTCGAAACGAATCTGGCTCAGGTTCTCATCGTGAGTGAAGATGGCCCTGTAGTTGCTGATACTCTTCGTCAGATTACCCTTGTCATCAAACGATAGGCTGTTTTTCCAATCGTTTTCCATACTATTTCTTAATAGATATGGTAGTACCAGCCTCCTTGGCAAGGCTCAGGGCCAGTTCGGAATCAACGGTAATCTTTCGGTTCACCTGAGTGATGGCAGCATCAATGACACCGCTCTTTTTGATGCGATTTGCGGTAGGGATGCTACATCCGAAGATTTTGGCGATTCCTGCTATACCATATTCATAATGTTTCTCTGGCACCACCTCGGCAGGTACCTTTGCCGTTTGCTTTTCAGCATTCTGGAGTAGCAGGACGAATTCTTGTCCCGACATCATGCAGATGGGCTTCTCCAGCAATTGCTCTATTGTTATTAATTTTGTCATAAAACCTAATTTTTTGTGGTCTGCCAGTTGTACTTCCTGACGTTCCGATTAAACATTCTTTTTCGGTTCATGAACCATCTTTGAACTCCCGTGATTTGGAATTCGAAGGCAAAGGTAGTCTGTTTAATCCATGAAGGAATTATGAGTGCTATACGCCAAAAATTGGGTAAGTTTAATTTGTATGGTTTTGAAACACAATTTAAGGATTGGGTAAGGTAAAAGGCTGAAAAATAGGGGCGAACAAGCGTTCTTGATAAAGAGGCATACAAAAAGAGCCGCAAAACTCAAAGGTGAGTCATGCGGTTCGAACTTTATCCTATCTAACGAAGGATTATAATAGAGGTATATCCGTTTTAGGAAACACCTCAATGTACAAGTGATTATGTCTGCTTGATAGGGAAAGGTGGTCTTATTTTTGTTTTCCCAACTGTTTTCCCACCGAGATTTTGATACTCCGAGAAACCTTATTTACATGTCTTACTTAGGCTGATATGATGCCAAGTTTACCAAAAAATCAAGGAGTTTTCAAAATCGCTGTGTTTTCCCATTGTTTTCCCGAAACGAAAAATCAGTAACTTGAATTTCTTCTAAGTTGCTGATTTTCAGTGTGGACCAGCCAGGGCTTGAACCTGGGACCTCCAGATTATGAGTCTGTTGCTCTAACCAACTGAGCTACAAGTCCTGAATGAGGTAAGAAACTCTTTTCTTCCTTTATTCGAGTGCAAAATTAGAGGTTTCTTTTGGAATATGCAAATAATAGTTACTAAATTTGGCCTGTAGTCGGCTTATATTTATTTTTGCATATCGATTCTTTATAATCTGCGTGGAGATGGTTATGCCGGACGATGCTGGCCAAATGGCGGGATTGACATCACAACAAGTGGAAGAGAGTCGGGCGCAATACGGGGGTAACGAGCTGACTCCACCTAAGCGTCCGTCTTTGTGGCTGTTGTATCTTGAGAAATTCCGGGATCCAGTGGTTCGTATCCTGTTGGTAGCGGCTGTGTTGTCTTTTGCCGTGGCATTTGTGGAAAACGATTTTATAGAGACTATAGGCATTGTGTGTGCCGTATTTCTGGCTACAGGTATCGGTTTTTACTTTGAATATGACGCGGCCCGTAAGTTTGACCTACTCAATACATTGGGTGGCGAATATCCTGTGCGTGCCTTGCGTTCGGGAGCAGTGACGGAAATCGCCCGTCGCGATGTGGTCGTGGGAGATGTCCTTTTGTTAGAGGCGGGAGACGAAGTGCCGGCAGATGGCTCCTTGCTGCAGGCCGAGAGTCTGCTGGTTAATGAGTCGAATCTGACGGGGGAGTCTGCGGTGAAAAAGAGCACCGTTCCGGAAGATTTTGATGAACACGCACCTTACCCCACCAATTGCCTGATGCGGGGTACAACCTTAATGGAGGGGAATGCCCGTATTCGGGTGACAGCTGTGGGGGATGCTACGGAAATCGGACAGGTAGCTCGGGAAGCTATGGTCGTTACGGGAGGCAGGACTCCTTTGAATATGCAGCTTGATCATCTGGCTTCTTTAATCAATAAGGTGGGATATACAGTGGCAGTGCTGGCTTTTCTGATATTCACGTTTCGGGGATGGCTGGATTTCCGTGCTGACGTATCGGTCTGGGATATGCAGGCTTACGTGCATGTGTTCAAATTGTTGCTTGATAATTTCATGATGGCCGTGACACTGATTGTGATGGCCGTGCCGGAGGGATTGCCAATGGCGGTCACGCTGAGTTTGGCGTTGAATATGCGTCGCATGCTTAAAACAAACAATCTGGTGCGCAAGATGCATGCCTGTGAGACGATGGGGGCAGTTACAGTTGTCTGTACGGACAAGACCGGCACACTGACGCAGAACCGGATGGTGGTGACCGATATGGTGCAAGTGGATGGACGGGCGGAGGTGCTTGCTGAGGCATTGGCTTGCAATACGACGGCTTTTCTCAACGAAGACCGTAGTGCGGGATTAGGCAATCCTACGGAAGTTGCCCTGTTGCTGTGGTTGCAGCGTCAGGATATGGATTATGAAGCGCTACGCAAGGCTATGCCTGTGATATACCGGATTCCGTTTTCCTCTGAGCGCAAGTATATGGTTACGATGGTCCGTTCTCAGTCACTGGGGATGGAGGTTCTGTATATGAAAGGAGCTCCAGAGTTTGTATTGGGGCATTGCGTGCTTGATGATGAGGCGCGTCGCACATTTGACAGGCAACTGGCTGAGTGGCAGAGCTGTGCGCAACGTACGCTGGCAGTGGCATATAAGCCGGTTGCTGAAGGAAACGGTTATAAGATAGCGGCGACAACGGGAGGATTTACGCTGTTGGGAATGATCGCTATCAGTGATCCGGTGCGGAAGGAAGTGCCGCAGGCGGTGGCTGATTGTATGGTAGCCGGGGTGAAAATCAAAATGGTTACAGGTGACAGTGAGGCTACGGCAGTACAGATTGCCCGGCAGATCGGTTTGTGGACAGAGGCGGACGAAGAAGGGAAACATAGCATGAAAGGTGCGGATTTTGCCGCATTGACCGATGAAGAGGCGCTGGAGCGCATCCAGGCGTTAAAGTTGATGAGCCGCGCCCGCCCGTTGGACAAGCAGAGGCTGGTAAAACTGTTGCAGCAGTCGGGAGAAGTGGTGGCCGTTACCGGCGACGGAACCAACGATGCACCGGCTCTTAACTTTGCCCATGTGGGAGTTTCGATGGGTTCCGGTACGTCAGTGGCAAAAGAAGCCAGTGACATTACTTTGCTCGATGATTCTTTCCGCAGTATCGTGACGGCAGTCATGTGGGGCCGTTCATTATATAAGAATATACAGCGTTTCATTCTGTTTCAGCTCACGATTAACTTTACAGCTCTGCTTCTTGTGTTGACCGGTGCGTTTATTGGTACGGAACTTCCGCTGACGGTGACACAGATGCTGTGGGTGAACATTATTATGGATACGTTTGCCGCTTTGGCACTGGCGTCTCTGCCCGCAGAACCGGCTGTGATGAAAGAGCGTCCCCGGTCTCTTGCCCGGTCTATTGTTACGCCTGCCATGTGGTACCATATTTTAGGTTACGGTCTTGTTTTCGTTGCGATATTGTTGGCGCTGATGTATTGTTTTGCCCGTGACGGCCGGACTACAGTGCATGAATTGACCCTCTTCTTTACTTTCTTTGTGCTGTTGCAGTTCTGGAATCTATTCAATGCAAAGGCATTTGCCACTTCTGTATCGGCGTTTCGCGGTATGCGCGGTTGTTACGGGCTCGGGATTGTCTTGCTGCTCATTGTTTTTGGGCAATGGCTTATAGTCCGTTTCGGCGGAGACATGTTCCGTACGGAACCGCTTTCTACGATGGAATGGGGAATAATAATTATTTCTTCTTCGTGTGTATTATGGATAGGCGAACTGCAACGGTGGATCGCGCGGATTTTAATACGGAATTGAGCATGATGAATCGGAAGCTAAAAAATATAGTATTTGATTTCGGAGGTGTCATTGTCGATTTGGACAAACAGCGGGTGCTGGACGCTTTCCGGGAGTTGGGGGTAGATGTCGAGGCCTATGTCGGCCGTTATGCACAAGCTGGTCCGTTTGAGCGGTTGGAATTGGGTGAGACGGACACAAGGATGTTTTGCGGAGAACTCAGGGAGGCGGTAGTGGCCTGTGCGCCGGGGAGGAATATTCCGGATGCATTGACAGACGGGAATATATGCCGTGCCTGGAACAGGATGCTGGTGCGCATTCCTCAACGGCGCATAGAGGCTTTGAAACGTCTGCGGCAGCACTACCGTCTCTTTATGCTCAGCAATACGAACGAAATCCATTGGAATTATTCGGTGGATTCGCTTTTCGGGCAAAGAGATGATAGTCCTGGAGCAATCTTTGAACAGATATTCCTTTCTTATCAGATGCGCATGACGAAGCCTTCTTCGCGGATTTTCTCTGAAATGCTTTCCCGTGCGGGAATTAATCCCGATGAAACCTTGTATATTGACGATTCGAATGTGAATTGTGAGGCGGCGCGGAAAGTTGGAATGCATACGTATGTTCCAAGGGAAGCAGACGACTGGATGCCGCTTTTCATCTGTTGAAGCCTATGGAACGAATTACATATCCTCCTCGTGCGGTTTGTCCGCCGTCAGTGGCCACAATTGGTTTCTTCGACGGGGTACATGCCGGTCACCGCAGCCTGATCGATCAGGTGAAGCGTTGTGCGGTGGCTCGTGGTCTGGCTTCTCTTCTGATAACGTTCGATGTTCATCCGCGCAGTGTGTTGCAACCGGGTTTTCGTCCGTCTTTGCTTTCTACGTTGGACGAGAAGTGTGCCTTGCTTTCCTCTGTCGGGGCCGATTATTTGCTGGTGTTGCCTTTTACGTGCGAACTGGCATCGCTGGAAGCCGCTGAATTCATGCGTGATGTGTTGCATGACCGTCTGAACGTGCATACGTTGGTGATGGGATATGACCATCATTTCGGGCGGGGAGGAGCGGCGACTTTGGAAGATTATGAAGCCTATGGACGTAAAATCGGGCTGGAAGTCGTGCGTGCCGAGGTGTATAACCGGAAAAGCGGGCCAGTGAGTTCTTCGCTTGTCCGTACATTGCTTGCCGCAGGAGATGTGGAAAGCGCGGCAGATTGCCTTACCCGTTTCTATGCACTTTCGGGTACGGTTGTACGAGGATTCCGGGTAGGAAGAAAACTGGGATATCCTACGGCCAATGTGCAGGTGGATGACGAATGCAAACTGGTGCCCGCTCGAGGGGTATACGCTGTGCGCGTACAGGTAGACGGCGTACAGTCGCTTTCTTACGGGGGAATGCTTAACGTGGGTGTCCGTCCTACGTTGGATAACGGGATGCAACCGACCATAGAAGTGAATATATTCGATTTCACCGGTGATTTATACGGGCGAAGTCTGTGTGTGGAGTTTGTGGCTCGTTTGCGTGAGGAGCACCGTTTCGACAGTCTGCAGGCTTTGCGACGGCAACTGGCCGCGGATGAGGCACATGCCCGTGAGTTGCTGGCACTCGTCTGATGATTCTGGGTATGTCTTTGTTTTGTAGAAGCCGGTTATGAATATTCGAACCTTATTGTCTTTCGGTTCCGGAACAGTCCGCATGGCGGGGATGATATTGCTTTTCTTTGCCATACAGTTCGGTTGTATCCGGGTGGCTTCCCTGTTCGGAGGCGATACTTCTTTTATAGAACTGCCTCCTTCCGTTTCTGCCTTTTGGCTGTTGGTGTCCTCCGTGCTGACGGTTGCCTTTTTCGGTTTGTTTTCATGGGTACGCCCAATCGATTTGCATTGGGGGTACTGGTCGTGGAAAGGATATGCCTGTGCCGTGACATGGATGCTGTCGGCCATTCTGCCGGTTAATTTCCTTACCGAAGCCATGCAGTTGGATAATACGCTGGAACAACAGTTTCTTGCATGGATGCGAACGCCCTGGGGCGTGTTGAACATCGTTTTGGCTGCTCCCTTGGCGGAAGAAGTTGTCTTTCGGGCCGGGCTGTTGGGGACAATGCTCCGGTCCGGATGTTCCGGAGGTGGTGCGATGGTGTTTTCCGCCCTGTTGTTTGCCGTTTTTCACGGCAATCCAGCCCAGATACCCGTTGCCTTCCTGCTGGGGCTGATGCTCGGCTATCTATACTTGCATAGCCGTAGCCTGTGGCCGGGATGGTTCGCTCATGCGGCCAATAACCTGATAGGCGTTCTTACGGCCTGGAGGGCAGAAGATGACGTGTCCGTATCGTTGACCGACATGTTGGGCGGTCCGTGGCCGACGGCAGCGGTCCTGTCGTTGTCCCTGCTGCTGTTCGTTGTTATTTTCTTCTGTATCCGGCGTTTTTACAGCGTTTCGCGGAATAACGCGTTCGACCGGATAAACTGACTCGTTTATCCGGTCGAACAGCTTTTTGTTTTTCCTGTTGATTATTTCAGATTCTCCAGATACTCGCGGGTGTCCGGATGGCTCGGGCGCGGAGCGTTGGCGTTATACAGGCGTCCTTCCTTGTCATAAACAAGAAAACGGGGAATGCCTTGTACATTTAATGCACGTCCTAGAGCGTCGTTTGGGTCATGCCACTGGTTTCCATGCATGTTCAAGGCCTTCATTTTGCTTTTCCAGGCCTTTTCATCGCGGTCCAGGGAGATGGACACAAACTTTACCTGATCGTTTTGCAGGTCTTTCTCCAGCTGTTGCAGGAACGGTACCTCTTTGCAACAGGGACCGCACCAGGAAGCCCACAGGTCGATATAGACATACGAGCCTTTGAATGCGGATATATCCATTTTCTTGCCGTCTGCATCTACCAACGTTATATCGGACGGGAACGGAGAACCTTTGACAGAGGATCTGCGCCGGACAAATTCTTCGGCCAGTTTGCCGTCTATGCCATACTTGCTGACCGCTTCCTTCAATTCAGCCAAGCCTTCTTCGAAATCGTTGCCATAGTTGAAACGGCGTATAAAATTGGACGCAATTATATCGCCAACATTCTTTCTCATGTTTTCGTCAGAGATATGGGCATGTAGGGCGGCCAGTTGCTCGTTCATGCGTCCGGCCGGAAGCATCTGGGAAATCATATAAGCGGCGGAAGGAAAACAGGCGGCCAAGGGAGTGTCCAATATCTGCAACGGGTCTTCGCACAAATCCTTCGAGGTAAAGTCCAGTTTGTCGTGTGTGATGCCTACAGCTCTCGGGATGGATTCATAGTTGTTACAAGCCGAGGTATAAGCCCACAGACGAAGATATTGTACCACCGGCTCGGAGCAAGTATATACTCGCGTGAGGGAGTCCGCAGCTTCCTGATAAGAACGCAGGAAAGGCAATAATTCTCCGGACTTCAAGGTTTTTCCCTGCGTCCAGAAGAAGCGGTCGTTGATCCACAGTTTCTTATTGAAAGCGGACAGTGCTTTGTTGTCATCTCCGGCATCCGTTATCATGGGACAGCCTTGCTCCAATTGCAGGGTAAGTGTCTGCGAACCGTTTGTCTTTGAGGAGTAGACCGGCATCAGCAGTTGTACGTTTCCGTTGCGTCCGTACAATTGGTAAAAACCGTTTGAAGACGCTGGTGTCTCGCCTTCGAATGTTTTGCCGGCAGCTTTCAGTTCTACTCCGTCAGAGGAAGGCGTACCGTCCAGCGGGCGGATATGTAAGGCCAACTCCCCGACATTGCCGGCCGGATAACGTCCCTGAATGCGGATAGTCTGTGCGTTCAGCACAAAAGCGCCCAAGGTGGCAGCTATTGTAAGATATGCTCTTATGTTCATAATGTCTGTTTAAAAATTATGATACTTATTTCTTTTTATAGATGATGCGGGTCGGACGATAACAGATGTTGTCATATTGACGAAGCAGTGTGCCGTCTTCCGTGTTCAATACCCATACATGACCGTTCAGCCCTTCTTCGTCCGGTTCATAGAAGGCTACGAATGTTTCCGTATGGTCCAGGCTCAGTTCCATGGCTGTGACGACGGCCCGGTCACTGCCCACAGTGGCGCATACCTTCGCGTTGTCCAACAACTGCGGTTGGCTGTAGATCCAGCGTACAATCTTGTTCCCGTCTCCATACAGCAGGTAATTATACAATTCCGTGGCCACATGCGGTGTCCTTTCTGTCAGTCGGCAACTGAAACCGGCATGTTGCGGTCCTCCGTAGGCTCCCAGATCATTTTGCAACGTTTCTTCGTTGTAATACCAGAAGTTGCGGTCCATAATCGTCTTCTGATACATCATGCCTTTCTGGCTACTGGTAATTAAGACGATGTCTTTGCTGAAAGCAGCTGTATTTCCCACGGTTCTCGGCAAGAACATGAATACGGGCTCGTAGCCTTTGAAATAGTTGGAGGCCTGGGCTTCCTCCTCACCGGCTACGTCCGGATTGAACAGGTATGTCTTGCTGCAATAGTACGGCCCGTAACCATTGTACAGCATGCATACGTCACCGAACTTTTTGTCCCAAAGATATACATTATTGTAAGCGATGGCTCCGGAATCGTATATAAAGCCGCACAGGGTATACTCCGACTTGAATTTTACGGGTTTGCCTATTGCTCCCTCCGTGGGGGACAGTTCATATACTTTTCCGTTTTCACACAGAATCGGGTATATTGTTCCGGCAGTTCCGTGTGAAGGCAGAAGAATTTTGTAGGGACGGAAATCCTCAAATTCATTTACGGAAATCATATTCTCTATGACCAGTGTCTTATCGTTCAGGTAATAGATGGCGGGAGACTGGCCGGCGGCGGGATCACCCTGACAGGCCAGTATCAAGCTGCCGTCGCATTGAACGACGTCCATGACATTGCGGGTGAATGTGTATTCGGGGTTGTTCAGCGCAAAGCAATCTCCTTCTGTGAAGTGATCTGCTACGCCTTCCACCCGTTGTTTCAGCATGAACGAGAGCATGCTGTTTCCGTCGTCATCGTTGCTGATGACTGTAATACCCTCTTCATACGGAGAATTTACGTTCAGGGTAAAAGGGAAGAATGTCTTCCCGTCTTCGTTTTCCACGATGAGGCGGCAATGGAAACTGCCCAGTTCCTTGCCTACATAAATCAGTTCTTGTTCGCGGGAATACACCTTCTGGTCGATCTCCCATGTGTATATCACCGGTTTGTTGGCATACGACTGAGTGATGACCGGAGAGATGGTCAGCGTCTCGTTCTTGTCTATGTCGTATACAGCTTTGATACATCCCTCTTTTATCGTAATTTCGGAGATGGGGCCTGTGCCGTCCGTGGTCTCATCCTGGAAACAGGACGAGAGGCACAGCAACATACATAAGGCACCTAATTTATTAAACCTTTTCATCTTCATGTTATGTAGTGGTTAAGCGCATCTTTTATTTTTATGCGTATGGATTCGGAAAATCAAACGGGAAGTCGGGATACAATCTCAAGATTTCCTCGCGGTTGGCCGGGTCGGCGAAATATTCATAAACAGGGTATTTGATATACCTGTTCATAATTGTCTGGAATTGGTAGAAAGAGCCATACTCTACATGTTCCAGATTTTCCCCGTAAGTGGCTACCATCTTGGCATAAGATTCGGGCAGGATATCTTTCAGCGCATGGAAATACTCTACCATCTTGATGAGTTTCAACGGGTGCCATACTCCGAATTCATTCAGGTGCCATACTTTGTCTCCTTTGTAATCCAGCCAGTCGGGCTGCTCTACGGCATTGTCGAAGAACAGTACGCATACTTGGTCTTTTTCGTTCAGCGTGGGGACAAACGTATTGTTTTCCGTCAGTCGGAGTTCCAGTCTGTAACGTATGAAACCGTTTTGATAGTCGCCTGCCAATGCATCGCGGTGGATGCGCACAGGGATATATCCCCTGACGGAGTCCGCCGGAATCACAGACTGACCGATGGAAAACTGTACACCTTCCTCGGCTGTGGTCTTCTCTTTATCGATCCGGTAAGTGAATGCACGGTCGTCCGCAGAGGGCGTTCCCACCAGACGGACGGGTATCATGTATTCCTTCTCGCGTATATTCGTGGGAGTCACTCCAAATGAATAGCGTAGCGTGTCATCTGCGAAATAGATGCCAGAGTAGTCGGTATCATATATCAGATACTCCTCCGAGCAGGAAGTTGACAACAGGCATCCGGTCACAGAGCACAGGATTCCTACCGCTTTAATCCATATATTATGCTTTTTCATGCTTCTTTTCCGATTAGTTACGATATTCATATTCTATTTCCGGTATAGGGATTACATAGATGTTCCGGGAAGGCGCGATGCGCTCTCCTTCCTGATTTATGATGGTCTGGTTCAGACGTTTCATGTGGTAGAAACTCTGTCCTTCACCGATAAACTCTTTATAGCGTTCCGCGCTGATTGCTTCCTGTATCATCTCGGTGGTCATTTGCTCCCAATCAGTCCGTACTTCGATGCCGCGGCTCTCACGAACCCTATCCAGCATACCGGCAGCCTCTTCCGGATTGCCGGCCCGGTTCCGGCATTCTGCCACGATGTAATACATTTCCGGCAACCGGATCAGGTTGAGGCCCTGTATCGTGTTTTCAGGTCGTTTAGCCTCATTCCCGTCCACTTTGTATTTGTCCAGTATCTTTGTGAAACGGATGGCTCCCGAAGGTTGTGTCGTGAAATAGGCCCCTAACCGGTAGTCATTGCCTTCGGCTGTTTCATAGAAAGTGGCATAATCTTTGCGGGGATCCAAGGAATAGAACGAAGTGGACAGCCAGAGATCGTTGTATACGTTGGAATAAAACTCGGTCGTGGAATAAATGCCGAAGATGGTCTCTTTGCGGGACAGACAGCCGGCCACATCGCCGGAGATTTCTATTTTCCTCAGCAGCGACAGACCGCTCTCGTCGATGACTCTCCGGGCATATTCTTCCGCCTTTTCATAATCCCCCATTGTCAGGTAGACGCGGGCCAGTGTCGCGCGGACGGCATGTATGTTGAAATGTATCTGCCGCAGGGTCATAAAATCTCTGTTATTGGCGTAGACCGCTTCATCGGCCAGCAACTCTTCGGCCTTCAGCAGGTCCGCGAGAATAAATTCATAGATTTTGGACGCCTTGGAGAACTCCGGTGTGACGAGCGAGAAGGTCGTGGCGTAAGGGATACCCTCTGCCTCCGGATTGAGCGTGATCTGTTCGGAGAACAGGCGCAGGAGATCGAAGTGCATGAAGGCGCGCAGTCCCAAGGCTTCTCCGCGGTAAATCTTATAGGGATACTCCGTGGCGCCGCTTACCAGCTCGCTTTGCAGGACGGAGTTGATGTTGGATATGTTGCTGTACATGCTCGTCCACAGATTTTGAAACAATGTTTCGACAGACGAGTATGTGTAGTTGTACTTCAACAGGTTTTCCACTTTGTAATTGCCGTACGAATTGAAATACTGTGCCATGACATCCAGTGCGGAATAGCTCATTTCCCTTCCGTATAAATTTTGGCCGCGCAATTGGGCGTATGCGCCGTACATGGCGTCCTCGATTCCGTTGGCAGAAGACAACAATTCCTTGCGTTTTACCTGCCCTTCGGGAGTAATGTCCAGAAAGTTCTCACAGGCCGACAGCATCAGCAGTGCCGACCATACGTATATAATTCTTAGAATCTTCATCGTCATACCGGATTAAAATATCGTACTTACTGTAAACTCGAATCCCTGGCTGTAGAGATAGTCTGTTCCGCGTTCAATCTTGACTGTGGACAAACGGAACAAATCTGTTGCGTTGACACCTACGCGCAGGTTGCGCAGATGCAGTTTCTGACAGATATTCTTTGAAAACTCGTAACTCAGGTTGAGGGATGTCAGGGTGAGTGTATTCTCTTTTTCGGCGAAGCGGTCCGTCTGTTTGGGAGTGGATGTGTCCGCGATGTCCTTGTAGATAGCTACGTCGCCGGGGGCTTTCCACCGGTCGTCGAACACACGTTGGTCTGCATTGTATTTCGGGTCGACGCCCTCTACTTTCGAGGCACGGGTGGTGTTGTAGAGCCATGCGCCGCAACGCATGCTGAAGAGCGCATAGAGGCTGAAGCCCTTATAATACAAAGACGTGTTGACCGTACCGGTGAAAGCCGGTTCCGTATCTCCGATCAGCACCTTGTCGGACGAGTCGTAGTCGAATGTATATTCGCCGTTTCGTTTGATGTAGATTTCTTTTCCTGTGGCAGGGTCGATGCCGGCCGAGCGTACCAGTTTAAGCGCGGTTACGGATTCGCCCTCGGCATATTGCGGCAGTGGGGCGACTGCCCCTTTGGAACTTTCTTCGTTTTTCCTGTTCATCTCTTCCAGGGCGGAATTGATTTTCGTTATCTTGTTGCGGTTGATATAGCCGGCCGTACCCAGTTTCCAGTTGAAGTCTCTGTTGCGGAAGATGTAACCGTCGATCTGATATTCAATACCTTTGTTCTGCAGTTCACCCAGATTCTCCTTGGCGCTTGTCACACCCACGGATGGAGCCTTGGCTTTGTCCAGCAGCAAGTCCTTGGTCTGTTTGATGTAGGCGTCCACTACGAAGTTCAGCCGACGGTCGAAAAGGCTGACATCCAGTCCGACATTATAAGTCATGGTGCGTTCCCAGCACAAATCGACATTTCCGATGGTTATCGGTATGGCGCCGATACCGGTTCCGTAGGAATAAGTTCCGTTGTATTTATACATGGTGAGAGCCTGGAAGGGGCTGAAACTTACCTTGCCGGTATATCCCACACTGCCGCGCACCTTGAACAGGTCGAAGTGTTTCCGTATGCGCTTCATGAAATTCTCGTTCAGGATATTCCATCCTGCGCCGGTAGCCCAGAAATGACCGAAACGCTGGTTCTCGCCAAATTGGGAGGAACCGGTCGTGCGGTAGGTGACATCGGCGTAATAGCGGTTGCGGAAAGAGTAGGTACCGTTGGTGAAGAAACCCACATCGGCCGTTTCCGATTGCTGGCCATAGGGCGTCTCGCTGTCGGGATAGGAAGCCGCATTGCCTATGAAAGCCAGTTTGTCCGAATAGAAGCCGATACCCTTTGTTATGGCTCTCCGGCTTTGCGAATGATTGATTTCCCATCCGGCGGTCAGGCTCAGCAGCGACTGGTCTTTGAATATCCTGTTGTACGACCCGACCAGATTTCCGTTGTAGCTGACGGCTTTGGAAGAAGAAATAGACATGTATCCTTTCTTGTCCGGATCCGTTTCGTTCTTAAATCCTCGTGAGTCGGGCGACTGGAAATCCTCTCCCCAGCCAGTCTCGGAGGATATGTTGAAGTGACCGGTAATCCGGAATTCACGGTTGATTTCCCAGCGGAAGTCCGTGGAGTTGGACAAGACGTGCGTCCCTTCCCGCGAATAGGAACCCAGCGTGGCTTCGTAGAGAGGGTTATTCAGGTCCCAGGCCAAATCCAGATTTACGGTACCGTCGTCGTTATACATGCGGTCGTAGGGATTCATGCGGGTGTATTGCGAGAAACTGCCGTAAGGAGAATCCTGCGAGGAAACTTCGGAATAGTTCGTTCTGTTGGAGACCTGCAGGACGTTGTTCACGAAATAATCGAGTTTGAACCCCAGATTATAACGGCGGCGATAGTCGTCCTTCATCACTCCCTTGGTATTTCCGAAACGTCCGGAGAGTTCATAACGCAGATTGCCCGCGCCTCCGTAAACGCGCAATGAATGGTCGTGAGAGAAAGACCTGCGCGCAGGCTGTGAGAGCCAGTCGGAATCCTGTCCGCGGCGGATGGCCTGATAACGTTCGTTGTACAGGCGGTCGTATTCCCATTGCAATGGGTCTCCGGTTTCCGGGTCCAGCGCCCCTTTGGCGTCATAAAGTCCGGCCAGTTGCTCGTATTGCAGTTTCTCCGCGGCATTCAGCACATTGTAATCCCTGAGAACGGGGAACTGCACATTGCCCGTGAAATTATACGCCACGCGAAGGGTAGATTCCTTAATAGGCTTGCGGGTGATGACGATCACGCCGTTGGCCGCTTTTGAACCGTAGAGTGCCGTGGCCGCAGCATCTTTCAAGACGTTGATACTTTCCACCTCGTTCATGTCCAGGTCATACAGTTCCTGCATGGAGATTTCCGTTCCGTCCAGGATGATGGTGGGCTGGTTGACGGCCTGTCCTTCATT
The DNA here is from genome assembly GCA_947177395.1 of uncultured Paraprevotella sp. Lineage (GTDB taxonomy): Bacteria > Bacteroidota > Bacteroidia > Bacteroidales > Bacteroidaceae > Paraprevotella. Next base: position 23,902 of record CAMWUI010000003.1, on the reverse strand, counting down.
GGAGAAAGAACTCATGCCGCGTATAATGAGTTCCGGAGTGTGGTTCGGGTTAGAGCCGGCGGCTGTGTTCTGTACCAGTTCCATACCGGGCGTCAGGGCGGCGATGGCTGAAATCAGGTTGGTTCCTGACACCTGTTTGATTTCCACTCCCGAAATCTGTTTTACGGCTCCTGTAAAGCTTTGTTTGTCTTTGGTGAAGAATCCGTTTACCACGACTTCTCCCACTTCCTTGGCGTCTTCTTCCATCTCTATCTTCATGTCCGGTCTGTATTTGCCGGCAGGGATGGTTACACCTTTGTATCCCAACAGAGAGAGACGCAGTTCGAAAGGGCCTGCCGGGCGGGGAAGGTTGAACCTGCCGTTCAAGTCGGTAGCCGTTCCTCCGCGGAGGCTGTCTTGCTGATATACGGATACGGACACACCCACCAGTGTCTCGCCGGTTGTTTTGTCGACAATCAGACCGTTTATGAATTTGGAAACGGTTTCGTCCTGTTGGGGTACACTTGCGGGTGTTTCCGTCGCGTGAGCGGATATTCCGCTATAGGCAAGGGCGGCGGCACACCACATGCAGGCAAACATCTGTAATTTCATTTATGACTTTATTTTCGTTTCGTTTAAATGGCAGTTCTTTTTCAGGGTATCAACACCTTGCGGCTTTCGTTCCCGATGCGTATCACATAGAATCCCTTAGGCAGAGGAAGAGCGGTGCATCGGCCGTCGGTCAGGCGTGTAGAGCGCAATTGCCCGCTGGCATCTATGACCTCGATTCGGCGGGATATCGGTTCGGGCTGTATCACGCGGCATTCTCCCCGGGACGTTTCCACCTCGAACGGGCATTCCTGTGCGACGGCTGTCCCGCTTATGCCGGTAAGCAGACGTTCGAAGTCCAGTTCCAGCAGAAAGTCGATGGGCAACGGTTCGCGTATGGTCTTGAAGTTGCCCCAGATGCTCGCGCTCCTGAATGCGTCCACGCTGCCTTTGGGTACGATCAGCGTACCGTCGCTGGCGTATGTGGTGGAGCGGAAAGCACACGGAGGGATGGAGAAACCGGTCTGAGGGTCTTTGCCGGCCTTGGAGGGGTCCCATTTTATCCGTACCGTTTTAACGGAAGAACCGAAAAACTGGTTCAGGCCGAACCAATTCAGTTGCTCCGGCAGTACGATGAAAGAAAGGTTGGTCGTGTAGCGGAAGGCGTTGTTGTAAAGCGCCACCGTGTTGAGCGGCAGATGCACCTCCCGCAGGGTCCGGTTGCTGTCGAACGCGCTTTGGGGAATCACGTCGTACTGTGTGCGGGACTCCTTCAGGTCCAGTATCTGCAGGGATGCCATGCGGGTGCGGAAAAAGGTGAAGTCCTCGTCCGTGAGATAGCCTTTCACCTTCAGGCCGAGCAGACAGTCCGCTTCAGCTTCCGTCAGCAAGTCGGCGACACGCACTGTCGACGAGCATTCGATTTTCTTATAAGGATATACTGTTCCGCGCGGGTATACTTTGATGTCTACGGTGCAGTCCTCCATCACGCGGCTGAGCATATACAGGTTGTCTCCCGAACTGTACCACAATTGTCCGTTGACCCGTGCCACAACGGTGGACTCCGGATCCTCCGGTTCGATGTAAAGGTAGAAGTTACGGCCCTTGACAGTTTTGTCCGGCCATACAGCGTCCTCGTTCGTATGTATGTTCGCTCCGGGAACATCGGTCGGATAAGTGATGTGGCACAAAGGCAATTTATAGTCTGTCGCGGGGATTTTGTCGGTGGCTTCCCCGGGATACAGAGAGCTGATGATTGTATAGGACAGGTTGTCCTCTGTGAACAACAGGCGAATCTCGTCGCCGGTCTGTACTTCGGTATCGGCTTTCAAGCTACAGGAGAAATACATAAAGCCGAGTGGTGCGGAACTTGACAGCGTGTATGTTGCCAGGATGTCGACCACTGTGTTGTCCTGACGTACCAGACCTACCGCCAGGCGGCCTTTTACGCTCCAGACACTGGTCAGAGAAGACACTGTCAAGGTGAAGTGGTCGCCGCCTTTCAGTGTCAGGATGTCTGATTCCGGAGCATAGTCGGGCTCCAGCATCATGCCGAGGCTTCCCTCGACGGAAGTGATATATAGATAAGGGTCTGTTCCGGATATCGTCTGCGCTATCGCCTGACAAGATACGGTAAGAAACAGGGCGGTCATTATCCCTGATAAACTATTGCGCATATTCTTTATAAATATGTGGGATAAAAAAATGATGAGAGGAGCTGTTGAGACTCCTCTCATGCAGTTAAAGATATGTCTTAAAGAACGACTTTCACGGAAGCATCGCCGGCTTTCACGATGTACATGCCTTTGTGCAGGCCGGTCACGGCTGATGTAGTGCCGCTGAATACGAGGGCACCGGCGGCATTGTAAACCTTAACCGGAGTCGGTTCGCCAGTCACATAGATAACTCCGCCGGCTACAGAGATACGGGGTGCGGCAGCGGCGCTCTTCACGTCGGCAATGCCGGTTGCGTCTGCCCGTGTCACGGTCAGTTCACCATAGAAAGCAGCCCGCGAATATTCGGAAGTTGCATTCCAGTTTGCGTCGTATGTCTTTGTATCACGGTAGATGAAGAAATCACCCATTGTGCAGGTTCCGTCCTCGTTTACCGTCAGGTCTATCGTGCCGGAATTCTCACCCACGCCGTTATACAGGACATGGTATACAAAGGTCATACGATCCTCAGACATGTGGACTCTGTCCAGAAGCAGGCCTGCGGGGATTTTCAATGTATTGCCCTCGACGGTGCAATCCGTAGCACCATAGTTGTTAGCGTACATTTCCGGACCCATGAATTCCGTCAGATAATATCCGCCAGTCATTTCATCTTTCTCTACGATGATATCAAACTCTTCCGGATACTCGTATGCATACGGGTCTGTTCCGCCGCCCATGGTGAGGAGATTGTAGAAGTTGTTGGTCTTCACATGGTATGTTCCGCCGAAGTTGTCAGCGTCGGCTACCGGCTTACTCATGGCACCGGACATGTACCACTGTTCGTAGCTATATTTCACCTCATCCCCGCTCTTCTCGGCACGGCTGATGCTCATACCGCTGGTCAGCGAGAAAGCAGTGCCGGAGGGAGTTATATTGAAGACGATGCTGCCCTCCAACTTGCTGGGAGCCTGGAACTCACAGATAGCCAGTGTCTGGGTCTCGTTCAAATAGGCATCCTTGAAGGGAATCGTCAGTTTTGAACCGTCGAAAGAGGCCTCCAGTTCCAATGTCTTGAATCCTTCGCCATAATCAAGGGTTACGGAGTAGGCTCTGTTGGTTTCGTCCTTGGTGGTAAGGGTGACGTCGAATTCCGTCGGGAACGTCGATCCGTCCATTGTGCCTTCGCCTTTGAAGTGATAGTCGCCGCTCACGTCGTTAGCCGTGATGACGGCAGCTTCCTTGAAGGTCAGCTTGCAGTTGGTGAATTTGGCCAGAATCTTGTCTGTACTCCAACTCTTGTTTACCGTGATAGCCGTGAAATCGGCAACGGTGATGTTTTTAGTAGCCGGATCTACGGTATAGATTATAGTCCATTGGTTTCCTCCCCACGGGCTTTCGCCGTTCTCGTTGCCATACAACACCGGTTCGCCCCACAAGTAGTAGCTACTTCCGTTGTAGTCGAAGATTTCGATATTGCCGTTCTTCAGATTGGCGGTCTGAACGTCCGTACCGCCAGCCAGACCGGTGATAGTCAGGTCACGGAAATCGTGCGCTCCGATGGTCACTTCACATTTGGAGGCGAAGCGGTCGGCATAAGGCTGGCCGTCTTCCGTGATTTCCACATCTGCCGTGAATTCATACGTACCGTACAATTCGGACGGGTCCGTAATCTGCGCGCATACGGATGAAGTGGATAACAATGCCAGAACGGCACATCCGAAATTCCAGATAGTTTTTCTCATAAGCATCTAACTTTTTAAATTAATAAAATAGGTATATCTATAGTTGGTTAAGCTACTTTTCAGAGGATGTTCGTTATTAGGTTGCAAATTTAATATTAGTTTTTTATTCCGCAAAATATCATTTTCTTGTTTTTTGTAACCGAATTCAACAGAAATGTTTCAACGTGATTTTTAATTAAGACTGTCTCCTTCCCCCTCCCGAACTCACAAACTCACACACTCACACCCCCTTTTCCTTTCACACGCGCGCGTATGCGAGAGAGCATCCACCCGATGAAATATGCCGAAAAGTGCCCTTTTCTTTTCATTCACACACGCGCGTATGCGCGGGAGTTCCGGGACGATGAATGGAGGCAACAACGAAAAACCGCAGGAATGCCGCTGGAGGGATGTTCCGGACTTCGCCGGCCGGAATGATAACCGTCTTTCTTCACCTAACATATGCCTAGTTATATACGCGTGCGTGCGCGTGTGAAAGGAAAGGGGGGTGTGAGTGTGTGAGTTTGTGAGTTCGGGGTGCCGGATTGCAGGATGCGCCGCTTCGGGAATAGTTGTTGAGGTCATTGACTGTACGGCATGAGACTCATGCACACGGATGATAGTCATCTATGTGCCGCCCGCTTCCCGAGCCGGCAACAGGCGGCTTCCCGAGTGAATAACTGTTCACTTCCCGGGCGGAGCACACTCCACTTAGGGTAGCGAAACGCTGTTTACTTGGGGTAGTGAAGTGCTGTTCACTTGGGGTAGTGGAGTGCTGTCCGCTATGGGCGGGACAAGCTGGGGAGCCGGTGCGGGATTCGCATGGCCGGTGGGGGAATAAATCGGGAGGCTGCGACATAACTTGGGGTTCGTTATGAAGCAGCCTCCCGTGCACTATAAACCAGGAAATCCCCTGGTCAGACGGCGATTACTCGGCCAAGATGCCCAGTTCCGCACCGGATGCGAAATCCTGTCCGTCCTGCGAGCTGAGCCCCATGAAACGGAAATAACGGGCTTTCACCGGTTTGCCAAATATGACTTTCTTCTGGTCTTTTGTAAATTCGAAAGTGCCTTCGTGGATGGGTTCACCCCATTCCTTGCCATCGTTGCTCACGTAGATGCGGTAGCCCTTGATGTCACCGTTGTTGCCCTCCTGGCGCGGCAGGTAGGTGAATCCCTTGATGGTCTTCGTCTCTCCGGCATCCAGGTCCACCCAGTGGGGATACTGTGCCACTGTGACGGAGTACATGGTGTGCCAGATGGTGGACGGGTCGCCGTCGGTCAGGAACCTGGAGCTGCCGCCTTCCTCGCTGCTGGCGTAAATAACCTCCGTATCCACCGTTTCTATCTTGGGAAATGCCATGGCGGCCTTGATTTCCGGCTGGTTCTTGTACCAGGCCGTCACTGTGCCGCCCTGACGCAGGGAGATGGGCTGGCCGGTGTATTCGGACGGTTTCTTCCGCTTGTCCACCGTGTAAAGGATCCGGGCATCGGCCAATGCAGAGGAGATGCTCACTTTGCCTGTACGGTCGCGGCTGATGCTGAGAGGCATATAGCCGTCGGGCGCCACTTGGGCCGTTTCGCTCAGTTTGTCCTGGAGGGCGGGGCGGATGATGAAGCCGAACTTGTGGTCGGACGCCTTCACGCAGTCGTGCTCCAGCGGGCCGCCTTGTCCGCAACTGTTTCCGCCGAGTCCCGTCATGCCGAGGTCGAGGTGCAGGTATGTGTCACCGGCAGCCGGCAGTTGATAGGGGTGGGCGGCCAGTGTGAGGTCGAGTTCCGAGTAAGGCAGGGCCGTCGTGGCCATTGGCCGGTTGGCGATGAAGATTACGCCGTTCGTGCCGTTTGTCAGCGCAGCCCAGCGCACATCTTCGTGGTTGCCCATGTTCTGCGGTTTGGGGAAATCGACGAACTGTTGTTTCACGGTGCTTTGGTATTCCGCGATGAATTGGCCGGTTTTGCGGTCGGCGTAGTTTTCCACCGGACCGCGTCCGTAGTAGGTGAACCGGCTCAGTTGCTGCGGTACGCGCATCAGGTAGCCCAGACGGGGTAGGACGAGGTTCTGCATGTTCGACGTGATGGCGGCTTCCAGTTCAATGGAGCCGTCCTTGTAGATGGTCCACACTTGGTTGGTGGTGAATTTGAAATCGTCGGTTCCGAAAGGTCGGTTTGTCAGTTCCTCGATGCGGTTGCGGCCAGAGCTGGTGCCGCCGTGTATGCGGGCGGCGTTGGGGGCCTGAGACTCTACCGTGAACGAGAGCACCTGGCACCCGTCCTTGCCTTTGAACTGCTGGCTGCTGAGCACCTTGTGTTTCAGGTTGTGCAGGCCGCGCTCATACCATTGGGTGTAGAACCAATTGTCGTTGTTGGTGAACGCGCGGAACGCATCCAGTTTCGGACCGTTGCCGTCGGTGATGACCTTCTGGCCGCCGTACGTCAGGCTGTAGAGCGTGCCGGTGGTCATGTCGAAGCGGGCTTCGAAGTTCTCGCCCTTTATCGTCTGCATGTTCTCGCCTGCGGTCTCTGTTTTCGTGAGTGCGGGGGCGTCTTTTGTCACGGCGCTGATAAGCGGTTTCTCGCCGGCGGCCTTCACGGCCAGCTGCTCTTCGGCCTGTACGTATCCGGCACGCGCCCACGGCTTGTCGGATGCCAGGGTGAACTGTACGGTGACGAAATATTCGCTTTGCGGGTTCAGCTTGTCATAGTCGTAGGGGATGGTGTATTCCTGCCTTTCGCGCGGCCCGACGATGTTGCGCGGCCCGCCGAAGACATTGCTGCTCTGTACCTTTTTCCCGTTCTCATAGAGGCTCCATTCCATGGCATAGTCTGTCAACGGTGTGAAATAGTTCTTGTTGAAGATTTCTATGCGGCCTTTTTTCATGTCTACGGCTTTCACTCCGATGTACTGGTAGACCTTCTTCACTTCGAAATACTGAGGTTTCGGTGTCATGTCGCCGAAGATGATGCCGTTCATGACGAACTGCCCGTCATTGGGCGTGTCGCCGAAGTCGCCGCCGTAGGCCAGATAGCGTTCTCCGGTCTTGGTGTCGTAGTTGTAGAGCGACTGGTCGATCCAGTCCCAGATGGCGCCGCCGCAGAAGAAATTGGTGCTTTCGATGGCTTCCCAGTAGTCGATGAGGTTGCCCACGGCGTTACCCATCGAATGAGCGTATTCGGAGATGTGGAACGGGTATTTGATGTTGTAGTTGCCTTTGACGGCTCCGCGTGTCCATCCGATGGAGGGATATTGGTTGGAACCCATGTCCACGATGTCGTTGTTACGTTCGTACTGTACCGGGCGCGAGGTGTCGAGCGCCTTGATGGCCTCGTAGCCAGCCACGAAGTTCTTGCCGGGGCCGGCCTCATTGCCGAGCGACCAGATGACAACCGACGGGCTGTTGATCGTGCTGTGGACCATTTCCATCTCGCGGGCCACGTGGGCGTTTTTCCATTCTTCGGGATGGGAGAGCGAGGCGGCGCCGTAGTAGTATTCGTGGGACTCGATGTTGGCCTCGTCTTCCAGGTAAATACCGTACTTGTCGCACAGGTAGTACCAGTAGGGATCGTCGGGATAGTGGGAGTTGCGGACGTGGTTGATGTTGGCGCGTTTCATCATCATCACTTCCTCCTCCATCCATGTCCGGGTGAGGGCGTGTCCCATGGCGGCCGCCGTCTCGTGCCGGTTGACGCCTTTCAGTTTCACCGTCTTTCCGTTGATGTAATAGTAGCGTCCGGCCAGGTGAAACTCATCGTCCTCGGCCTTGGTCTCCTTGATCTCCACCTTGCGGAAACCGGTGTAGACAGATACCGTTTCCACGACCTTGCCCTTGCTGTCTTTGAGCTGAGCCACCAACGTGTAGCGGTAGGGGGCTTCAGCGCTCCAAAGGTTCGGCATCTGTATGGACAACTTGCCGGTCGAGCTCTTGCATGAACCGGCCTTTATGCTCAGCGGTACGGTTGTGAGGGAGGAACCTTCCACTGGTGTGTTTTCGTCGGAGTAGAGCGGGTTGGCATAGAGGCTGTAGGTCAGCGAGTATTCCTTGGCATCCTTTTTGCCCAAGTTGCGGATGTCGGCCGTGATGTTCAGCACGCCGTCCTGATAGTCGTTGGTCAGGTCGGGAATGACTCTGAGGTCGCGTATCTGCACTTCGGGCGTGGAGTAGAGGGCCACGGTGCGGAATATGCCGGGCAGGCGGAACATGTCCTGCGACTCCAAGAAGGAGCCGTCCGAACTGCGGTACACTTCCGCTGCCACCACGTTGGTGCCCTTCGTCAGGTAAGGGGTGATGTTGAAGCGGGCGGCGTTGCGTGAGTTTTTGGAGAAACCCACGTAGCGGCCGTTTATCCACAGGTAGAAGAACGAGTCCACGCCGTCGAAGCTGATGAATACCTGGCGGCCGTCCCAGTGGGCCGGTATTTCGAACGTGCGGCGGTAAGAGCCCACTTCGTTGCGATGCTTATAGGTGGTCCAGTGTGTGGGAGGCGTGCGCATCACTCCGCCCCGCCAGTCGTCCACGGCCACGCGGTGCTGGAAGATGACAGGCTGGTTCACGTAGATGGGGGTGCCGTATTTCTGGCTCCCGTCCTTTTGCAGGCCTGCGATGTTCCAGCTGGACGGCACGAGGATGTCGTCCCATTGGCTGGTGTCGAATTCCGGTTTGTAGAAGTCTGCCGGGCGTTCGTCCGGATTGGGAGCCCAGTGGAACTTCCACTCCCCGTTCAGGGAGGCCCAGTAGGTGCTGTTCTCCGGCAGTACGCGGCGTGCACTTTCTATGTTGGCGAACGAAAAGAAGGTGGCGCGGGGCTGTTCTTTGTTGTAAGCTAATGAATCCGTGGATTGCCATTCGATACCCGAGGGATGCAGGTCGTTGCCGTAATAGAATCCCTGCAGGGGCTGGCTCTCGGATTTGGCTGTAGCTGCCAGGCAGCACAGCATGAAACTAAAAGCTGCTTTTCTCATAAAGTGTAATTGTTTATTGTGTTTTTAGTATATATCCGGTTAAATAACAGTAAAAGGGCTGCTTACAAAGGTAGAAAAATTATGTAACACAAGTGGGCTTTTGCCTTAAAAAAACCGCAAAAATGCTATAATATTCAGAATGGGGAATGAAAACCGCGCAATTCCGCCCGAAGCGCACGGGCGCATCCGTCTGTGACGCTGTCCATCAGCGTCCAGAAGCGGGGACCGTGATTCATCTCCCGGGTGTGGCACAGTTCGTGCAGCAACACGTAGTCGGACAGGTGGGAGGGCAGCAGCATGAGGAACAGAGACAGGTTGATGCTACGCCGGGAGGAGCAGCTTCCCCACCTCGTGTGTGCCGAATTGATTTTCACGCCGGTGTAGGTGAAACCGTATCGGCCGGCCAGCTGTCCGAGCCGTCCCGGCAGGTAACCCCGTGCCTGTTTGCGCAGTTGTTCCGTGACGGCCTTGAACAGGAACCGCTGCATCTCGGGGGTGCTGAACACCGTCTCCGGGGGATAAGTGATAATCACTGTCCCCGGTTTGGTGCTGACATAGAACTTCCGGTCGGTGCCGCGGCGGAGCGACATCTGCAGCACGTCCGTATCGATGTGGAATGTCTGGTCTATCATGGTCCGTCGGCAAAGATACGCTTTTATTTTGTATGTCGGGTTGTCTGTAAAGTAAAAGAGGCTACCTCCACAGGCAACCTCTTTCGTCGTTAGTATGTTATGAAAAAATTTGAGAGAAAATGAAACTTCACAGTTTCGTTGTTTTATTAAGCACTAACTTGTTTTTATAGAAAAAGCAAAATTATCTCGTTGTTTTCTGTTTTCGCCGTTCCAGACATGCGCCGGAGCCGGGTGGGCTGCTTTCTCTCCCCCCCCCTCCTTGTGTCGCAGGATTATGGGGCGGGCGTATCTTCTGCAATGTCCAGCGAGTCGTTTCCGTTCACTTCGTCCATGCGTTCCGACACGAATTTCACGGTCTCCGTTTCCTCGGCATAAACGGCCGCCGCATTCTCGTAAGAGTTCTGGTAACCGTTGTCGTTATAGTCCTCCTCGGGTTTGAAGGAACTTTGCGCCGCGTTTCCCAATGTCAGGGTGATGCCGACAATGGCCGCCGCCTTGTAGAGGGGGGACAGCCGTTGCATGTACGTGATGGGTCGTGCTTTTACGGCCGGCCGCTCTTTCTCTGGTATCGGCAGATGCGTTTCGAATGTCTCGTCTAGACGAATCTTTGCCTGCTGTGCCAGACCCTCGAACAGAGGTTTGTAACGTTGCAGATGAGCAGGGACGTCTTCTTGTTCAAAGAACATGTGCAGGATGGCTTCTTCCTGTAGGCTGGTCTGTCCTTCCCAATAGCGTTCCAGCAGTTGCTCGATGTATTTATAGTCCATATCCGTCTATTTTTGCGTACGCCTGCTTTATCCGTTGTCTTGCCCGGAACAGGTATACTTTGACTTTCTCTTCGCTGAGATTCAGGATTTCCGCTATCTCCCTGTAGTTTTTGCCTTCGATTTCCCGGAGCTGTATGATACTCCGCTGGACTTCGGGCAGTCCTGCAAGCAGTGTCTCCACCAGACTTATCTGTTCCTTGCGGGTCAGAGCGTCGTGAGGAGTGAAGGAATCCGGAGTGTCGGGCTGGTCCTCCAGCGTCGCGTGGCAGTTCTCCTTAAGAGAAATACGGTCTAACGACAGGTTTCTGCATACGGCGAGGCAATATGCTTCCATCGAAGAAAACCCGGACCATTCGTTCCGTTTGTTCCACACCCTGATCAGCGTATCCTGAACGATGTCTTCCGCTTCTGCACGATTCATGGTGATGCGGAGAGCCAGCCGAAAGATTTTATCTTTGAATGGCAATACGTCGTTCCGGAAGCTGATTTCTTTCATCTCTCTATTATGAAGACGGGTGAGTGCCCGAAAAGTTACACTCACCCGCGTATTTTTTTATGATGTATTCCTTTGTTGCTGGTAAAGAGTCGGATACCCCCCCCCTTTTTTATTTTTCAATGATGGTGCCGGAACGCCCGTCGATGGCGGTTGCCAGCGTAATGACTACTTTGTCGACGCCGGCCCGGATGGCATCGAACGAATTTTCCAGTTTGGGAATCATGCCTCCTTGGATGGTCCCGTCCTCTACATAGCGTTTGAAGTCGGCCTCGTCGATGTGTCCGATGACGCTGTTCTCGTCGTCGGCATCCCTGAGCACACCTTTTTTTTCAAAGCAGAAAATCAGAGTCACGTTGAAATAAGGGGCAAGTGCCTTGGCCGTTTCACCGGCGATTGTATCGGCGTTGGTGTTCAGTATATGCCCTTTCCCGTCGTGGGTCAGGGGAGCCATTACGGGGACGATGTCTTTCCTGATCAACTCTTCCAGCAGTTTCCCGTTGACGGTGTCGACATCTCCCACGAAGCCGTAATCCACATCTTTTGCCGGTCTTTTGTGTGAGCGGATCACGTCCATGTCCGTTCCCGTCAGTCCCAGTGCGTTGACGCCGCAGGCCTGCAGGCCCGCCACGATACTTTTGTTCACCAGTCCGCCGTATACCATGGTGACAACGTTCAGCATGTCGGCATCGGTAATCCGTCTGCCGTTCACCATCCGGCTTTCTATGCCCAGTCGTTCGGCTATCTTTGTCGCAGAGCGTCCCCCGCCGTGCACGAGCACCTTGTATCCGTCTATCGCACTGAAAGCGGCGAGCAGTTGGCGGAGGGAACTTTCTTCCTCGACGATGCCGCCTCCGACCTTGACTACAGTAAGTTTCTCTTTCATCATGTCTGTTTATTCCAGATAGGTATATCCGTAAAGGCCGGCGCGGTAGTTGGAAATGAATTCCTTACCCTCCGCGTCGTTGATGCGTCCCTCCTTGATGGCTTTGCTTACCCATATTTCGAGCCGCCTTACTAATTTCTTCGGGTCGTACTGGACGTATTCCAGAACGTCCGCCACGGTTTCCCCGTCGATTACCTGGTCGATGGTATACCGGTCGTTGTCCACGGAGATGTGTACGGCGTTGGTATCGCCAAACAGGTTGTGCATGTTGCCCAGTATTTCCTGATAGGCGCCCACGAGGAATACGCCTATATAGTAATGTTCGCCGTTCTTGATCTCATGCAAAGGCAGATAGTTTGTCTGCTGGTTGTGGTTTACATAAGCCGATATCTTGCCGTCGCTGTCGCAACTGATATCCTGTAAGGTGGCACTTCGGGTCGGTTTCTCATCGAGCCGCTGGATGGGGATGATGGGGAACAGCTGGTCGATGGCCCACGAGTCCGGCAGAGACTGGAACAGAGAGAAATTGCAGAAATACATGTCGCTCATCTGCTTGTCCAGCGAACGCAGGTCGTCGGGCACATGTTTCTGAGTATGGCACAATTCGGAAACCTCGTGTGAGATGCTCCAGTACAAGCTTTCTATCTGTGCGCGGGTTTTCAGGTCGATGATGCCGTGGCGGAACAGGTCGAGGGCTTCTTCGCGTATGTCCTCCGCATCGTGCCAGTCTTCCAGCATGGAGCGGGAGGACAGTTTGTCCCAGATTTCCGTGAGGTCGTGCACCAACTGGTGGTCCCCCTCCGCCGGTTGGAAATCCTCCTGCATCTGAGGGGTGCTGACACTCTCCAATACATCCAGGATCAGGACGGAATGATGGGCGGTGAGCGAACGCCCTCCTTCGGTAATGATGTTGGGATGAGGCATATTGTTCCTGTTGGCAGCCTCGACGAACGTGTACACGCAGTCGTTCACGTATTCCTGGATGGAGTAGTTGACGGAGCTTTCGCTGTTGCTGCTGCGGGTGCCGTCGTAATCCACGCCCAGACCTCCGCCGCAATCTACGAATTCCACATTGAATCCCATGCAGTGCAGTTGTACGTAGTATTGTGCGGCTTCGCGCAGGGCTGTCGAGATTCTCCGGATTTTGGTTATCTGGCTGCCGATGTGAAAATGAATGAGTTTAAGGCAATCGCTCATCCCCATCTCTTTCAGTCTTTCCAGAGCTATCAGCAGTTCTGAGGAGTTAAGACCGAATTTGGAAGCGTCGCCTCCGCTTTCCTGCCATTTGCCGGAACCGTTGGAGGCCAGTTTGATGCGAATGCCCATGTTGGGGCGTACGCCCAGCTTTTCAGCGGTGCGGACAATGATTTCCAGTTCGGGCAGTTTCTCTACCACTAGGAAGACCCGTTTGCCCATTTTCTGGGCCAAGAGAGCCAGTTCGATGAAACTCTGATCTTTGTGTCCGTTGCAGATGATAAGGCTGTCGGAATCCATGTGGGTGGCAAGCACGGCATGCAATTCAGGTTTGGAGCCGGCCTCCAGACCGAGGTTGTATTTCTTGCCGTGGCTGATGATTTCCTCCACAACGGGGCGCATCTGGTTTACCTTGATAGGGAAAATAATGAAGTGCTCCGCCTGGAAGTTGTAGGCTTTGGCGGCTTTGTTGAAACAATTGGCTGTTTTTTCGATGCGGTTGTCAAGGATGTCCGGAAAGCGCAACAGCATGGGGGCTGTCACGTGGCGGGTGGCAAGTTCGTCGACGAGTTCCTTTAAATCGATTTGCACGCTGTTCTTCCGTGGGGTCACATATACATGCCCTTTCTCGTTAATGCCGAAATAATTCACTCCCCAACCGTTGATGTTGTAGAGTTCCTCGGAATCCTCAATACGCCATTTTCTCATTCGCGTTAAATGTTTATGGTTTTACGAAGCTGATATACTGTTTCTTTAATTTTGGAGTGGGTTTCCAACAGATTGACATCGACGATGTGTCGCGCCTGATTGTAAAAGGGTTCTCTGGCGGCGAGGGATTCTCTGATAAAAAGAATCATTTCTTCTTCCGTCTTGTTTTTCAGCAAAGGGCGTTCTGTCTTGCCCATTTTCAGGTGCTGGAACAGGACTTCCGGAGATGCTTTCAGATAGACCGTGTCCGCCTGGCGGTTGAGATACTCCATGTTGTCGAAGAAGCAGGGAGTGCCGCCGCCGCAGGAGAGCACGATGTTCTCGAATTCAGCGACTTCGTGCAACATCTGCTGTTCCGTCTTGCGGAAACCGGCCTCACCTTTCTCGGCGAATATCTGGGCTATGGTCTTGTGAAACCGTTCTTCGATATACCAGTCCAGGTCATAGAACGGGACATGCAGTTCTTTGGCCAGGGCTTTGCCGACGGTGGTTTTTCCGGCTCCCATGTAGCCTGTCAGCGCGATACGTATCATTTCTTCTTGGCTGGAGTTTTGCGGCTGCGAGGCGTTTTCGCTGTTTTCCCGCTCTGGTCTTTGATGACGGCCATGCACTCTTCCAGCAACAGGTCTTTGGCTCTCTCGGCCAGTGTTTTCGGTAACCGGTAGTTGGTTCCCTTATAGGCCAGATAAGGACCGAACCGTCCGTTCAGGACTTCCAGCTCAGGCTCTTCTTCAAACGTTTTCAGATGGCGTTGCACTTCTGCCTGCCGTTTTTCCTGTATCAGTCCGATAGCTTCGTCCAGCGTGAGGGTAATCGGATCCTTGTCCGAAGGTATGGAAACGTATTTCTTGTTGTGCTGGACGTAGGGGCCGAACCGTCCGCTACCGACAGTGACGGTCGCATCTTCGTATTCGCCCAGTGTGCGGGGCAGTTTGAATAAGTCGAGGGCTTCCTGCAACGTGATGGTTTCGATGCTTTGTTCTTTCCCTATCTGGGCAAAACGGGGTTTCTCTTCGCTGTCGGTGGAACCGATCTGTACGACAGGACCGAACTTCCCGAACTTGACAATTACAGGCTTTCCGGTCGATGGTTCCACTCCCAGGTTGCGCTCTCCGATCTTGTGATCGGCCTTTGCGTTTAACGTGTTTTCCACCAAGGGGTCGAATCCCGTATAAAAATCTTTCATCACGTGTGTCCATTCGGCTTTGCCTTCCGCTACATCGTCGAATTTCTTTTCCACTTCGGCTGTGAAGTTATAGTCCATGATTTCCGGGAAGTATTGCAGCAGGAAATCGGTGACGACAATACCGATATCCGCGGGTAACAGCTTGCCCCGTTCGGCTCCGATGCGACAGGTCTTGACCTGTTCTGTAATCTGGTTCTCTTTCAGTATCAATATGGTCTGTTCCCGTTCGTCTCCCAATTTATCTCCTTTGGTCACATATCCGCGTTGCTGGATGGTGCTGATGGTGGGGGCGTAGGTGGAAGGCCGGCCGATACCGAGTTCTTCCAATTTGCGTACCAGGCTGGCTTCGTTGTAGCGGGCTGGCCGTTGCGTGAACCGTTGCTGGGCCTGTATCTCCTTGCGCTCCAGTGGCTGTCCTTTGAACAGCGGCGGAAGCAGCCGGCTCTCGTCCTCCGTCGCGTCGTTTTCTTCTTCGTAGGTTTCCCGGTAGACTTTCAGGAAGCCGTCGAACTTGATGACTTCGCCGCTTGCGATAAACTGGGCATTCTGGCCGTCGATGCTGATGGTGGCCGTTGTCTTTTCCAATTCGGCATCCGCCATCTGCGAAGCGATGGTGCGTTTCCATATCAGGTCGTATAACTTACGTTCCTGAGGGGTGCCGTCGATTTCGCTTTTGTCCATGTAGGTGGGACGTATGGCCTCGTGAGCCTCTTGCGCGCCTTTGGTTTTCGTATGATACTGGCGGCTTTTCACATATTTCTCTCCCATCGTCTCCGTAATGACCTTTGTGCTGGCGTTGATGCAGAGGGAGGATAGGTTCACAGAGTCGGTACGCATGTAAGTGATGCGTCCGGATTCGTAAAGTTTCTGAGCGATTCTCATGGTCTGTGCGACCGTGAGGCCCAGTTTGTGGGCGGCTTCCTGTTGTAGGGTAGACGTCGTGAACGGAGCGGCCGGAGTCCGTTTCTGGGGACGGGTGGCAATTTCTTCTATGTGATAGCCGGCAGTCTTGCAGGTTTCCAGAAAAGCTTCCGCTTCTTCTTTGGTCTTGAATCTCTGGTTTAGTTCGGCTTTCAGCTCGGATGTGCCTCCGGATGTCTGTCCGACAGAGAAAACACCGGTGACACGGTAGTTTTCCTCGCTTTTGAACTGCTGTATCTCACGTTCCCGCTCCACAATGAGCCGTACGGCGACACTCTGGACACGTCCGGCGGACAAAGCCGGTTTGACCTTCTTCCACAATACGGGGGAGAGTTTGAAACCGACGATACGGTCCAGTACACGTCTGGCCTGTTGGGCGTTGACCAGGTTCAGATCGATTTCTCTCGGATGCTCTATGGCCGACAGTATGGCCGGTTTTGTTATTTCGTGAAATACGATGCGTTTTGTCTTCTCCGGGTTCAGGCCCAATACTTCGTACAAGTGCCAGGATATGGCTTCTCCCTCCCGGTCCTCATCGGACGCCAGCCATACGGTGGCGGCTTTGTCGGCCTGGGTCTTCAGTTCGTTTACCAGTTTGCTCTTTTCTGCCGGGATTTCATATTGGGGATTAAATGTGTCGGTGTCGATACTGAATGCTCTTTTCTTCAAATCGCGGATGTGTCCGTAGCTTGACAATACTTTGTAATCGTCCCCCAGAAACTTTTCTATGGTCTTGGCTTTGGCGGGGGACTCTACAATAACAAGGTTCCTTTGCATCGTTTTTAATAGCTTTATGTATATTCGGGCGCAAAAGTAGGAAAAAAAACGTTGTACACCTTATTATATGGGAGTTTTTTTGAATGTGTCTTGGGTAGAGGCTTCCTGTCTTCGTGTGACGGTCATTTCCCGAGCAGCCATTTTTCAATGCCGGTGCGTATGGAATCCAGGCCGAACAGAGACGGCACGATGTTTTCTTTCGGCATCCAGAAAACTTCGTCCGCGTCGTCCATCGCCTGTATCCGGAGTTCGTCCGCGACGTGACAGCGGAAAAACATGTCGACCGTGTGGACAAGGAAATCCGAATAGCGGTATGTGTTCGGCAGTGAGAACAGGAATGATGCGTCTGTCACCGTAAGTCCGGTTTCTTCTTTTACTTCGCGGGCGACTCCTTCTTCGCCGGTTTCAAAACAATCGCAGAACCCGCCGGGTAAATCCAGTGTTCCCTTGGCCGGCTCTTTTGCACGTCTGCACACCAACAGTTCGTCCCGCCGATTGGTGATGAGCGCCACTGTAGCTGCGCTGGGATTGAAATAATAGACGAAACCGCATGTCTCGCAGCGTTTGGATTTTTCGTCATGAATGACAAAATGCCCGGAGCCGCAACGGGGGCAGAAGTGAAAGGATTCGAACGGGTGTTCGCGGGTCATGGTAGTTCGATGGATGGTTACGAATGCCAAAAATACGAAAAAGAAGCGTTATCTCTTGTATGAAAGCATACTTTTTCATAAGAGGCTGTCTGATTGGACGGGATTTTATTAAAAAATCATATTCCGTAATAGAATATTGAATGTTTTTATTATTTTTGTAGAAACTTAAAAGGTGAATAGTATGATTGAAAATTTTACCACATGGTTCGGTTCCATGGAAACATTGCTCCAGTTCTATTGGGTGTGCGCATTGATAAGTTCCGCGCTGTTCCTTATTCAGATGGTGCTGATGATTACGGGAATGGATTTTTCGGATGTGGATATAGATGTGGACGCTCCAGACGTAGACAGCGGTTTTTCGTTGGTGTCCATAAAGAGCCTTATCACATTCTTTCTGGGGCTGGGTTGGGCCGGTGTCAGTTTTTGGGAACATATCCCGGATCATGTGTTGCTCGGGCTGGTCGCTGTACTTGTCGGAGTGGTATTCATGTTGATTTTCTTTTTCACGCTGAAACAAATGCTGAAACTGGAACATGAAGGCAATTACGACCTTGCAGACAGCATCGGAAAGATTGTGGATGTATATGTGCCTGTGCCGGAGGGTAAAACAGGTATGGGTAAGGTGCAACTTAGTCTGAACGGTTCCGTTCTGGAGTTTAATGCGCTGACAGAAGGAGCGCGTCTGAGCACGGGCCAGAAAGTCCGTGTGAGAGGAATTGTCAATAGCGACACCTTGTTGGTAGAGTCGGTCTGACGGTGTGAATTGTATGTATAATGATTTTTTAATAACCCCCTTTAAATTAATGTAGTATGGAAATGTTAACGATTCCGGTAATAGGAATGGTGATTGTCATCGCGGTGTTGCTGATGGTGGCCAACCGTTATCGTCGTTGTCCTTCGGACAAGATTCTGGTGATTTACGGTAGTACGATGAACAAAGGTTCGGCCAAGTGTGTGCATGGTGGCGGTAAGTTTGTCTGGCCTGTGATACAGGATTACGCATACCTGAGCCTGACACCTATCAGTATCGATGCGAATCTGACCAATGCGCTGAGCAAGCAGAATATCCGTGTGGATGTTCCCTGTCGTTTTACGGTAGCTATCTCTACTGACCCTGAAAGTATGACGGCAGCGGCGGAACGTTTGCTGGGACAGACGGCCGGACAGATTCAGGATCTGGCCCGTGATATATTGTTCGGCCAGTTGCGTCTGGTGATTGCCACCATGAGCATCGAGGAAATCAACAGCGACCGTGATAAGTTCCTGGATAACATCTCAAAGAATGTGGAAGTGGAATTGAAGAAAGTCGGTTTGCGTCTGATTAACGTAAACGTGACGGATATCACGGACGAGAGCGGTTATATCGAGGCTTTGGGTAAGGAAGCTGCTGCCAAGGCTATCAATGAAGCCAAGGTGAGTGTGGCGGAACAGGAGAAGAATGGAGAAATCGGTAAGGCGGAAGCGATGAAGGAAACGCGTATCCGTACTTCCGAGGCCAATGCCATAGCTGTGAAGGGCGAGAACGAGGCCAAGGTGGCGATTGCCAATTCCGAAGCCTTCCGTCGTGAAAAAGAAGCCGAGGCACAGCGCGTGGCCGTATCTGCCGAAAAGGTGCAGCAGGCGAAGGCCATGGCCGACGCTTATGCCGCAGAACGGGAGGCCGAGCTGGCGCGTGCCGAGCGTGAACGTTCCACCGAGTATGCCAATGTAATTGTGCCTCAGGAAATAGAGAAACAGCGTCGTATCATCGAGGCGGAAGCTGAAGCGGAGAAGCTGCGTGTAAACGCAAAAGGTGAAGCGGATGCCATTTATGCCAAGATGGAGGCTGAGGCAAAAGGTTTGTTCGAGGTGCTTACCAAGCAGGCTGCCGGTTACGACAAGATGGTGCAGGCTGCCGGGGGCGATGCGAATAAGGCTTATATGCTTCTGTTGCTTGAGAAACTTCCGGAACTGGTCAAGACCCAGGTGGAAGCTGTCAAGGGTATCAATATCGACCACGTGACTGTCTGGGACAGTGGTGCGGAAGGAACCAACGGAAAGGGCTCGACGGCTAATTTCGTGTCCGGACTGATGAAATCCGTTCCTCCTTTGAACGAGCTGTTTGATATGGCCGGATTGAATCTGCCGGAATATCTGGCAAAGAAAAAGGCGGGAGAACCGGCTGTAGCTGAAGAGATTGAAGAAGAAAAGAAGTAACAGGCGCAGGCTTGTTTTTAAAGGGAAAGATGCCCGGTCATTTGTTGTCCGGGTATCTTTTTGTCTGAGGGGACGGTTTGTTTATGAATACATTTTTCGGTAAATACAAAGAACAGTACAAGCAGAATCTGAAACTGGCGTTTCCGGTCGTGTTGACCCAGCTGGGACAGATATTCACACAAGTGGTTGACAATCTTATGGTGGGTCGCTATGGGGGCAGTGCTTCCGAGCCGCTGGCGGCTGTTTCGTTCGGTGGGTCTGTCGCACTGATTCTTTTTTTTGCGGCCATAGGCATGGCTTTGGGGCTTACGCCGCTCATTGGCGAACTGTACGTGCAGGCCGACCGCAAACGTTCGTCCGTCCTGTTGCAGAACGCTATGTTGTTTTATGTGTTGCTCGGTGTGCTGATTTCTGTCGTGCAGTATGTTTCCATTCCGTTGATGTACAGGATGGGGCAGCCGGAAGAAGTTGTGGAGATGGCCATTCCTTATTATCGTATGCTGATTGTGAGCATGCCCTTCGTTATGCTGTTCTTCGCGTTTAAACAGTTTCTCGAGGGTGTGGGAAATACGAAGGTGGAACTGGCGGTGACCATCGTCGCGAATCTGGCTAATTGCGTGTTCAATTATGTTTTTATTTACGGCCGTATGGGATTCGCCGAGATGGGAGTGGCGGGAGCCGGACTTGGAACCTTGTTGTCGCGCATCATAGCGGCGGTGCTGATTGCGGCCTATTTTGTGTGGCGGGCCGATTACCGTTCTTATCTGAAAGACTTTTCCATGCGCTGTTTCTCGTTTGGCGCAGTCCGTCGCCTGTTGTCCATGGGGTTGCCTATTTCAGCGCAGATGTTTCTGGAATCATCTGCATTTATCGGCACGAGCATTATGATGGGGTGGTTGGGCAAGGAAGCCATGAGTGCGAATCAGATAACGGGTACGATGAGCAACAGTGCCTTCATGATCGTGCTTTCCATCGGTGCCGCCACGACCATACGTACATCCCATTGTTACGGACGGCGTGACATTGATGAACTGTCTTTGGCGGTGAAGGCATCCTATCATCTGGTGCTGGCGTGGAATGCCTTTGCAGCCGTGGTGTTTGTTTCGTTGTGCGATTTCCTTCCGACGCTGTTTACGTCCAATGCGGAAGTTGTCGGTATCGCCTCTTCGCTTTTTATTTTTGCGGCTCTGTTTCAGTTGTCCGATGGTTTGCAGAATGTTTCGGTAGGTGTGCTTCGCGGTATACAGGATGTGAAAGTAATCATGCCTATTGCCTTTGTGGCTTATTGGCTGTTGAATCTTCCCGTAGGCTATCTGTTCGCGTTTGTGTTTGGGATGGGGCCGGTGGGATTTTACGTGGGATATATTGTCGGGTTGTCTGTTGCGGCGATATTGCTTATTTTTCGTATCCGCAAACGGATTCGTTTCTTGAAATCCTATGTAAGAAACTCGTATAAATGAACTATGTAATATAACGCATTAACATTGATTGTGCGCGTCGGTATTTCAAAAGCGGCCTCGCAGAAAATTTGCTGCAAGGCCGCCGGTTTGTTGTTCTTCAGGAGAGGTGTTTATTCAGACCAGATTCCCTCCCATTCATTCGAGTTGAATTCTCCGTCGTAACCGCTGTCACCCGGTAGGATACCTATATTGTCGCCGCCCGGTGTCAGGGTGGAGGAGGCCAGCATGCCTTCCATTCTTACCGGAGTTACCTCGCATGCAGGAGCCGTATATGTCATCTTTTTCATGATTGTCTTATTTTAAGTTATTCAATTACTTGTTTTTTGCCGTTCACAATGTAGATACCTTTCTGCAGGCCTTTTAACGTTCTGGCGTTGCGGAGCACCTGTACGCCGGAGAGCGTGTATGCATCGAATGTTTCCGAAATAGCTGTATCGGCCGTTACGATGCCTGTCGTTTCGCCGTCAGAGAAGTTCAGTTTTACAGATTGTACGTCAGCCAGGGAGGTCGTGAAGTAGGCACGTGTACCTTTCAGTGTAGAGCCGGCGGCTCCTTTTGTGATCTTGTCCTCGCCGCCGATGGTGGCTACACCGTATTTGTTTTCCATGTCTGTCACAGCGTCATACGTACCCGTGAAAGTGAAGTCGCCCTGCGTGATGCTTTTGGGTGCTTCGGCGGATAAGGTTACTGCATGGAACTCTTTGCCGGATTCCGTTGCCGTGGGGCAGTAGAGCAGATACGGAGTGTTGGCTTCCATGATGTCCACCTTCGTAAAGTTCAGGCCGTTGGCGTCACAGCCGCTGAAACTTTGTGCGATGGCGCCTTCGCAGATGCTTTCGGGAAGAACGGCAAAGGGCAGGCACACCGTGTTCCAGCCGGCGTTGAAGGCGCGGTCCAACGTCACCTTATACAGACCGCTGAGGCTGGCGTCGTAGCCGTCTTCCGATACCACGGCAGTGACCTCCTCCAGCGTGCTCTTTATCGTGGCCGTTCCATCTTTTTTGAAATCTACGGTCGTTTCATAGGCTATGTATCCCTCCTTGGTTATGGTCACGTTGAATTCTTCGGCTCCGGCACCGTTTATGGTGATAGAGGCTTGGCCGTTTTCATCTGTTGTGGCGACATCCTTTCCGTCGATTGTTACTAAGGCATCCTCCAAGGGCTGGCCTTCTGCGTCGGTGACGGAGATGCTGAGTTGGCCAGGGAGTTCGATTTTGAATTTTCCGTTGGTGTTTCCAGACCAACCTCTTCTGCTTTCCCATGATGATGCCATAGTAAAGAACAGCCCTTTCGTCGGGAACGTGATTGTGTTGTCGGTCAACTTTCCGTACTGTTGGGTGGTAACGATCCAGTCTCCGTCCTCGGCGTTCCATTGTATGCCAAGCGGGCTGTCTTCAATTACGACCTTTGTCGGATCGGCTGCATCGATATTGACGAAGTGGTCGTGACCGGCGTGTATGTCTTCTTCGTCCGCGAATATGGAGTTTTCTCCATAAAGGTTCACCAGTCTGTAAGTTCCGGGGGTGGCGGAGGACTCTTGTACTTCTACACCCCATTGGCTACCGGCATACGTGTTTAAACCAGAATATAAACCATAGATGATGTCATCTGAATAACGTGCATAGCCTTTTGAAATCCAACCGTTTCTGCTATAATCTTGCACGAAAAACCATTTAACGGCGCCTTCTACGAATTTTCCGTCTGCATCCACCGAAACGACGAACAACGAATAGATGCCCGGTGTGTCATTGGAAAGATCGAAATAGTAGTTATTTCCGGATGTAATCGTACTCTTCAGGCTTGCCACATATTCAAAGTTTGCAGTACTTCCAGAATATTGTCCTTGTATGAGCATGTATTTGGCGGAAGCGGCAGATGTCCCTATTTGTACTCCGAAAGGAATCACGTTGTCGCTTGTGCAGGATTGTTTCATGGAAATGGCAACGGAGTAGTCTCCTTCCAGAGGTTTTTGCCAGGTCATTTCGTAGCCCAACCAAAACCATCCTGCACCATTGGCGCCTACGCCGATAAAAGTCGATGCGTCAAATACGAAGGCATCCCCGTTCCAGGTTGCCGAGAAAGCATCTGGGTTAGCAGCTGCTGGTGAAGTCGTCCAACTTGCGAATTGGAGATAGGTGTCTGCTTGATAAAGTTCCAGATTCTGGGGTGTGAAAGTCAGGGTTCCGCTTTCAGCATCGTATGTTCCGTCTATGGTGTAATCTTTATGCGGCAATCCGCTTACCGTGATTTCCGTATCGGATTTCTTGGAAAAACTGATTTTAGCGCCTGATTTGTCGTTTCCTTTCAATGCATTTGTGTACTTTAGAATGTAGTCTCCCACGAGTTCGTCGATGGTAGGGTTGGCTGCATCCACCGCGCGGGGTTTTACCGCACTGGATGCTTTCTGTGCGGGGCGGACGGGGGATACCGGCCGGTTCAGCAATTCTTGTTTCAGCTCCAGTTTCTTTTCATCTCTTTCCAGTTTGTGCTCTACCGGTTTGACTGTGGAAAGATCCTTTCCGGAGTGGGTTACCACAGAGGGAATGGCAGTTTTTGCACTTCCCAGTTTCGCGAATGTCTTAGGACTCTGTGCCAGCATCGTTCCGGCGGCAAAAAGAGTCGTAAGAGTTAGAATAAACAACTTTTTCATAACAAAACTTTTTAATATCCTAATCAAAGGATGGTGTTATTATTTATTTATATTAATATATTCTCGGCAAAGGTAACATAAATATCATATAAAATGCAAATAAATAGCAATAAAATATTAAAAATAGTATAATTGCAGTATTTTGTTATTAAGGATAAGGTTTTCTTGCCATAGTGTTTGGGCGTTGTGATGCCCTGTTGTAGATTGTGTGGAATTGCATGAAAAATGCAGGCTGTTGTCTTTGTGAAAAGGAAAATGTGTAAACTGCTTATTGTTGTTGCCCGTCTGGCAGGAACACAGGCGGACTTTTATGCTTGTCCGGAACAAGTTAAAAAGCAGCTGGACAGTTCGTTTTCTTCCGTTCGCTTTTATATGGACACTTTGTTCAGTAGCCATTGTACGTATGAAATGCGCCCGATGGGCTCAGTGGAAAATCAGTGGGCATTTGGAGAGAATCATACGGCATCCTGTTCGGAGAAGATAATTGTTATATTGAATATCCATGACAATTAAAATAT
>CAMWUI010000002.1 GCA_947177395.1 uncultured Paraprevotella sp. | reverse complement strand
AAGAACAACTCAATTGACGTTGTTTTAACAGATACTTATCCCGAACTGACGTATATATATATCCTATGGCGTATGTATAGTAAAATTGCAGATAAAGTCGGAGTATCATTTGCGGACAATTCAACGAAATTAATAGGAGTGGGAATTATCGTAAATTTAATCGTTGCATTTGTAATTGACATTATAATGTCTTTCATCTTTTTCCTTAAACCATTCGTAATGTATTTCCAATTCTATGCGTCAGGAAAATTATTCATCGAAACTCTCAAAAAACTGAAATAAAATCCACAATCATCAACAGGATAATTATGATTACATTCTGAGGCGTGTCAAAGCAAGGACAAAGCGTACAGAAATCCTGTACATCTTCTTCGACATCCACACGGCGAACGTAATGCGTCTGGCGGACAGGATAGGACAAAGGACGCAGAAGGGCGGCCCAAGAAATGGAAAGTAGAAAACAGCTGGGGCCCCAGTTACGGCCACAATGGTTTCCTTATCATGACGGACGAATGGTTCGACGAGTACATGTTCCGTCTGGTGGTCAACAGGAAGTATTGTACACCGGAAATGCTGAAACTGCTGAAAGAGAAACCGGTTCGTCTGCCCGCATGGGACCCCATGTTCAGCAACGAACTGTAAGAGTATAAAAAAGACAAGCAACAGGCAGGAGATGGACACCGCTCACAGGCGTTTATCTCCTGCTTTCGTGTTTACAGGGCAATTATCAATTCCCCAACTTCTTCCGTAAGATACCGCGTACCTCATCAGCCGATGCACCGACAGCTAGTAGCGTGCCGTCGCTGTCTACAAGGAATGTTCCGCTTCCCCTCATTCTCCACCGTTCCCGTCAAGCGGCAATGGATGAGGCTTATCCCCATTACTCATTTACCGTTCCAGACGTTCCAATTGTTGCAGGAAGCCTTCCTCCGGTTCATAGCGCAAACCGTTTCGAACTACATTCCCCTCGCGGTCGAGCGTCTCGTAATGCGGAATGCCCAGGAAGTTGAACAGCTCCATCAAACGGTTGAAATCGTCGCGGCTTAGCTGCACCACATCTTCCCCAGACAAATGCTCGTCCACATACTTCCGGTAGTCCGCTTCCGGTCCGTCTCCTTCTGCACTGATAAACAGGAAATCCACGTCAGGATGGTTGCGCAAGGCCTCGCGCATCGTCTTCGAATGCTCGATACCATACCGACAAGGGCCGCACGACAAGCCCCAGAAGTCTATCAGGACGTATTTACCCCGGTATTTCTCCGTGAGGCGGCGCAACAGCCGGCCGCCTTCGGTGTCGGGCAGCGCGTATGTGAGTGTGTTGCGGCGGCGCGCCTGCTCGAGCAACCGTCCGGCTTGCTCACGCAACACCTCACGGTCCATATAGGCCATACGGTTTTGGTAAATGCTGTCGTACACGGACGGTGCACCGTTATAACCATTTATCAAGTCGGAGGCCAAAGCGCGCAATACCACCATACGCCCAAAAAGAGACGGTTCGCCCGCCCCCACTATCGCGGTATCCGCGGCCATCATGTAGGCGTCATCCTCAGCCACACTATCAGGCGTCATCACTTGATAGGTTTTGCAGCACATGACCGGAGCAAACTCGTAATGGTTCATGAAGTTGTCCAAGCCACTAAGCGCCAAAGCAGACACATCGTTACAGGGCATTTCGCGCATGAAACGGTAGTTGGCCGGGTCGCAATACAGCGCCCAGTCTTCACCGCTTGCGAAGAAATGCCGGATCGCCTGGTAACCGAAGATAGCCCTGCCATGTTGCAACCGTGTATAACATGCCGCCCAATGCCGTTCCCACGGCGTGTACCCCAAACGCCAGGCCACATAGTCCGCTACCTGCAAACGCCGATGCATCTTTTGCAGGGCATTATCGGTGAAACCCTTGAAATCGAGCGAATCGGCATCGGTGGAAAGCTCGTTATACGGATACCAGCAAAGCTCTGAAATGTCATGTTCCAAGGAACGGTTGCGTCCGAACGGGCCGGAAGGAAACGAGGTGTACACAACATCCCAGTCCTTTTTCACAAGCATCTCCGTAGTCTGCCCCGGAACGACATAGAAAGTCAGAGACTGATAAAAATCCTTCCCCTGTATCAGCAAATCTCCCTCCTCGGGATGAAAAGCCCGGAAACGACACTCAAACGTGCCGTCCTCACGAATATCCACCGTGATAGGGGTAGTCTCTCCGGTAGTGGCTTCACTCCGGTTGAACAGCATAGTGGAATAGCCCTGGCTGCGTGAATACCCCTCGATCCGCCCCTTGACACAGGCGGTGTCTGCCGTAAAGAACTGACGTTCCAGTTCCGGTGTCATCACGAATGTATCACCTCCCTTGGGCACTTTGGGAGCACGGCCTTCTTCGTGCACACCGTAGATTCTGAACGCCCCTTTCATATTTCCTTCGATGAAATCGAAGAAACGGGTCTTCCTATGCATGGGTTCAAACAGCACCTTGAACTCCCCTTCACCGCTTGGAGGGGTCACATATTGTTCCCCCAACACTATCCCCTCGCCCCGCAAGGCCTTGTATGTCCGGTTGTCATCTCCCAACAGCCAGGAATCCTTGGCTATCCGAATCCACCAGCCCGGCTTGTGTCGTTCATGGAAACTGAGTATGGTGGCGGTATCAGTAAACTCCACTTTTGTAATGCGAATCAGGGAAGTGGTAGTGCCCACCCATGCCGGGCGGGAAAACATCCGTGATTTCCGTGCTGCCGCCCCTGAGGCGCAACACAGCGCAATTAAAAGCAGCCACGCCCATGAGGTTTTGGGGAGTGTTTTCATTTCTTATTTCTTTTTCGGATAACGGCGTGCCCAACCTTCTTCGCTGAAGTCGGGTTCTTCACCGGCCAGTTCCTTGTATTCCGGTGTGAAGAATTTCTTCCAGTCATCCTTTGTTTTTCTGCCTCGCGGCGCTGTGTATCCCCGCTCTTCGCGGCTGGGTTTCCCATCGGCCCTACCCTGCTTCTTTCCTTTCGGCTCCTTGCCTCTTTCTTGTCCCTTGGGGGCAGCCATTGCCTTGCCCTTGCGGTCGGCGTGACGCGCTTTCTTCCGTTCTCCCGCCGGTTCTCCTTCGGGAGAAGAAACCTCCACAACCACACGGCGCCCTTTGACTTTCACCTTATCAAACGAAGAGACCACACGCCGGGCATCCTGCTCCGGCACCTCAAAGAAAGAGAAGTTTTTCATCAAGTCAATACGACCGATTTCCACTTTGCCGCCCACATGGTCGTTCACCAGTTTCATGATTTCCTTCGCATAGAAACCGTCTGTCTTTCCCAGATTCAGGAACAGACGCGCATAACCGGCTTCCGCCGTACGGGCACCTCCTTTCCTGCTCCGCCCGTCCTTTCCTTTCGCTCCCCGTTCGGCCGGCTCCTCTATCTCCGGCGCGTTGGCATAATATTGCAGGAAACGTCCGAATTCCCGGCTCACGACACGCTTGATAAGGTCTTCCTTGTCCAGCCATTCAAGTTTGCGGAACACCTCCGGCAGGAATTGGGCGATTTCCTCCTCGTCCACCTCCACACGTTCAATGTCATCGATCACCTTATACAGTTGCTTGGCACAAATATCCTTACCGCTGGGCAGTTCTCCCTTTACGAACTGCTTTCCGATAACTTTCTCCACTTCCCGCACCTTGCTGCGCTCACGCACATGAATGATACAGATGCTCGTTCCTTTCTTCCCGGCCCGCCCGGTACGTCCGCTCCGGTGGGTATAGTTCTCTATGTCATCAGGCATCCCATAGTTGATCACATGGGTCAGGTCGTCCACGTCCAGTCCGCGGGCCGCCACATCCGTGGCCACCAGGAACTGCGTCCTGTGCTGCCGGAACTTCTGCATGGTCAGGTCCCGCTGCTGTTGGGAGAGTTCTCCGTGCAAGGCATCCGCATTGTAACCGTCCTGTATCAGTTTGTCCGCAATTTCCTGGGTCTCCAGCCGCGTACGGCAAAAGACGATAGCGTATATCTTCGGATAATAATCCACCACACGCTTCAAAGCCAGATATTTGTCTTTTGCCTGCACAAGGTAGTATACATGGTTGACATTCTCCGCTCCTTCGTTGCGCGAACCGACCACAATCTCCCGGGCATCCCGCAGATATTTTTTCGAGATGCGCTCTATCTCCTTGCTCATCGTGGCAGAGAAAAGCAGTGTGTTGTGCACTTCCGGCACACCGGCCAATATCCTGTCTATGCTCTCGGAAAATCCCATGGAAAGCATTTCGTCCGCCTCATCCAGCACCACGTTTTCCACCTCGTCCAGCGTAGCCACGCCGCGCTCCATCAAATCTATCAATCGTCCCGGCGTAGCCACAATCACCTGTATGCCACGCTTTAAAGCACGTATCTGATGTTCAATGCTCGTGCCGCCGTATACGGGCAACACCCGCACACCGGGCAGATACTTGGAATAAGACTCCAGGTCATCCGCAATCTGTAAACACAATTCTCTTGTAGGGGAAAGGATAATGGCCTGCGGTATTTTTCGTTCGGCCTCTATTTTCTGCAGGACCGGCAATCCGTAAGCTGCGGTCTTACCCGTTCCTGTCTGCGCCAGCGCCACGACATCGTTGTTCTCACCCAATAAAAAAGGAATCACTTGCTCCTGCACCGGCATAGGATGCTCATATCCCAGCTCATCAATAGCTTGTCTGATCTCCGAAGAAACACCAAGCTCTTCAAATGTTTTCAATATATATACGTTTAAATTCGGCATAAAGGTAGAAAAATATAACGGATAATCCGTCCGGGGCATAGCCTTTTTTCGATTTTTATCGTAAGTTTGCAACCAAAAACAAATCCTATCCATGGAAAACAAACGCAAAGTCATCGGTACAGGGGAAACCATCCTGGATATCGTCTTCCGCGGGGAACAGCCCGTTGCCGCCGTTCCGGGCGGTTCGGCATACAACAGTGTCATATCCATGAGCCGGGCAGGCCTGCCGGTGTGGTTCGTGGGAGAAACCGGTGACGACCGGGTCGGGCGACAGATTATAAAGTTTCTGCAAGACAACGGCGTACACACGGAATATATGTTCGCACGCCCCGGCGGCCGCGCTTCTGTCTCCTTGGCTTACCTCGACGAGAAGAACGATGCCGACTACTTGTTTTTCAAACAGCAGCCCCGCCCTTTCGAACAAAACGGTTCTCCGGCCATCGCCGCAGACGACGTCGTCGTATTCGGTTCCTATTATGCCATCAACGCAGACACACGCGACCAGGTACGGGCTTTGCTCAACAAGGCGAGGGACCACAACGCCATCCTATATTACGACGTGAATTTCCGCAGCAGCCACCGGCACGAACTGGACGAACTGATGCCTGCCATCCGGGAGAACTTCCGCCTGAGCGACGTGGTGCGCGGCTCTTCCGAAGACTGCCGGATTATGTTCGGCACAGACGATATCGGCCGTATCTACCGGGAACAGATAGCACCTTTCTGCCCGTCATTCATATATACCGACGGCAACCGTCCTACCACGGTCTGCACGCCCGCAGGCACTTATGAAATTCCCGTCCGCCCCGTCGAATCCGTCAGCACGGTAGGAGCCGGAGACAACTTCAACGCCGGATTCATATACGGGCTGTTCCGCGAACGCATAACAAAAGGCACACTCGGCACGCTCTCCGAGGAGCAATGGAACATCCTTATAAACTACGGCCAATGCTTTGCGACGAATGTCTGTGCCAGCCTCAACAACAGTATCGACATAGAATTGGGAAAACGCCTGAACGAAGAACTCGGGCTGAACAAAGCCTGAAAAGCGTCAGGCCAATTGTCCGGCCAGTTCGGATAACGAATGAACGACCGACAGACTGTTTGACAACGGAGTGTTCATGAAACATTTGCCGTCCATCACATCCAGCATCCGCAACAAATCATCCCAAAAACCATTTTCATTGAAAAGTATCACTTTTTTGTGATGATAACCGATGGAATGGGCCGCCAACACCGTAAATATCTCGTCCAACGTCCCCACGCCGCCCGGAAGAGCCATCAGTATGTCACTTTGCTCCACCATCAACGCCTTCCTGTCGTTCAGGTCGTTGCAGGGCAAAGCCTCATCCACCCAACGGCTGACTCTGCGCCGTTCCTCCAGAATGGCTGGTATCACACCGACCACATATCCGCCGGCTTCCTTCACACCGCGGGCCAGATGCTCCATAATACCGGAGTTGGCTCCGCCGTATACCAATACCTTGTCATGTTCGCCTAACCAACGACCCACCTTGACAGCACTCTCGTAGTAACAGGCATCCAGTTTATCGGAAGCCGAACAAAAAACACCGATACGTTTCATCACACTCATTCCGGAATTATACAAATTACAATTTTATTTCGTCCAGAGCAATCAGACCGTTCACAATGGCATAGATGGTAAGCCCCGCCGGAGAATGAATCTGCAACTTCCTGCTGATATTGCGTCTGTGGGTCATCACCGTGTTGACCGAAATAAACAACTGCTCCGCAATCTCCTTGTTGGACATGCCTTTCACCACACACACGATCACCTCACGTTCCCTGTCACTCAGCCCGCCTGCATTCGCATTGTCAGTCACATTGTTCTCGTCCTCCGTCATTTGTTCCATCTCGGCTTTGCGCTGGCATTCTTCTTCCAACTGGTGAACCGCCTCGGCGAACAACGTATCCTCCATGTGGCAATGGCTGAACAAATCTTCCTCCGTGATATACAGGTCCATCAGCACGTCATTGAGCAGCGAACTGTTGCTGTCGCTGGGATAATACTTGATGATGATGCTCTTCAGCTCCGCAAGGCTTTTCTCGATCGAAGCGTGGTTGTCATGGTGCTGGTGGACCAGCGTGTATATGTTCACCGACTGATCGGGCACTTTACCCGCCAACAAGCCGTCGACATAGGAATGGATGTATTTATTCTCATATTCCATGTGACGGCCCACCTCCGCCGCAAACTCATCATAAAACTTCAGGATAAGGAACGCTATCTGGTTACGGGCCGAACAATCGATGGATTCTATCAGTTTCCGACGAATGGAAGGCAACCGGAAATCCACAAAGTAAGAGTGTGAGTTCTGCAAGTACTTGACCAGCGCCTCCACCGACAATGTTTCCACCATATCACCGATATTCACCCGACCGTTGGACCTGATGAAGCCGACAACCGCCAGAAAAGTTCCGGCATCCACTCCGCACGCCTCACAAGCCGCAGCAACCGTCTGCTCGCCAAATCCCAGCGTCAGACCAAACCGGCTAATCACCTGCAGCAAACGATAATCGTCGCTGATAATATCGCTCATGTGATCGGTCAACTTGTACTTTTCCGTCATATTACCCTTCCTTATAATTAAAGCGGAGACAAAGAAAGCACTTTTCAACGACTTATACAATCCCTATATTTAGGTATTTTCACCTGTTCGAAGTAGCAGGACTTTACACCCGCTACCGAAAGACATCTATATCCGGAACAGAAAAATCACATGATATGAGGATTGCATCCTCCGAAACATCTCCCTACCTTTGCATTATCTCAGCCATGGATGAATCATATAAAAAGAATTAAAGAAAATCAGAAAACCGCCGCCATTCACTCCCGTTTATGTTTCATAAGGCCGGAGGTTGCGGCGGTTTTTAGCATATAGTAAAGAAAACATACTCATATATGCTTTTTTTTTCGGAACTTGCAGCCCGAAAATACGACATCTGATGATAAACACTCCTATCGATATGATACAGAACTCCAAATCGTCTTATGCTGACGGACAGGTCGAAGTGGAATTCTCACGTTTCTCTCCTTCCTGCGGAACAGAGGAAATGCATGCATGCCTTCGTGTCCTTCCCGGCCTGCACTTCGGAACAGCTTGGTCTCTCCTGCAGGAAACCGCACGGAAACTGACCGAGGAATCCCCGGAAGGAAACTACGATATCATCTGGCAGAGATTTTTCTTAAGCGATGTTCCCAATCAGCTTCCCTGTCTGCCCGAAAAGACGGAAGACAATGGAGCCTGCTCCTTTATCGGACAGTATCCGCTGAACGGGAACAAAATAGTTCTGTGGCTATACGCCGTCCGAACGGATCATACAACAAAAGACCTTACACGAGAACACAACGCGACCATCTGGAAGCACAACGGACGTACACATGTATGGTCCGCCAACTACGAACACGCAGAGGGGACTTCCGAACACCAGACATACGTCCTCATGAAGCAATACATGGAAGACCTGCACCGCCAGCAGGCCACTTTAACCGACAATTGCATACGTACCTGGTTTTATGTACGAGACATAGACTTGTATTACGCAGGTCTGGTCAAAGCAAGAAAAGACTTGTTCGAGACCAACGGGCTTACGCCTCAAACTCATTACATAGCCAGTACAGGCATAGAAGGAAAAGGCACAGACAAAAATGTTCTGGTTCACATGGATGCCTATGCCGTCAAAGGTCTGCAACCCGAACAGATATCCTACCTGCATGCCCCCACCCACCTGAATCCCACCCACGAATACGGCGTGACTTTCGAACGGGGCACAGCCGTTATATACGGCGACCGCACCCACCTGTTTATCAGCGGAACTGCCAGCATAAACAACCGGGGAGAGATTGTACATCCCTATCATGTGGAAGAACAAACCCTGCGCATGTGGGAAAACGTGGAGGCTCTGTTGGCAGAAAAAGGAGCCGACGGCCGACATATCATGCAGGCAATCGTGTATCTGAGGGATGCATCCGACTACCCGGCTGCACAAGACATCATAAGACAGAAACTGCCGGATACACCCACCTTGTTCGTACAGGCCCCCGTCTGTAGGCCGGGCTGGCTCATCGAGATGGAGTGCATCGCCGTCCTGCCGGAAGGAGACAACACCCTGCTTCCATACTGATTTTCCGGACAAATCATTGTTTCTAAGTATTGGACATCCCGGCTAAAGTCTGTAATTTTGTAATTTAAACCAAAGACAAACGGGAACAGTGAAACAGGCATCAGTGAACACAAGACTTACAGACATCCCGCAAGGGGAAACCGCTGTAATAACACATATACAGGGTAATGGCGCTTTCCGTGCACGCCTGGGCGAGATGGGATTCGTGAAAGGAGAGTCGGTGAAACGTCTGCTCACGGCTCCGTTAGGAGATCCCATCGTATTTGAAATCATGGACAGCCGGATAGCATTGCGCCGGGAAGAGGCTATAAAAATAGAAGCCGCTGTTTCAAATGGCATGCCATTTTTTTCCGACAATAAGACAAAGACCGACACGACATGCTTGCATGAAAAACCAGCGCATCCCATACGTATGCCCCACTCCTCCCGCCCTTCTCTTTGTTCCTGCACCGGAAAGAATGGCAAGGAAACCAAAGAAAACGACGAACTGACATTGGCCTTGGTGGGTAATCCCAACTGCGGCAAAACATCGCTCTTCAACGCAGCCTCGGGCGGCCACGAACATACCGGTAACTACAGCGGGGTCACGGTGCGGAGCGTCATCGGGCACATGACGTTCGAAGGCCGCAGGCTTCGTATCATCGACTTGCCCGGAACTTACTCGCTCCGCGCATTCAGCCCCGAAGAGGCCTACGTAGACCATGAACTGGAGGAGGGAGACATCGATGCCGTTATCAATGTCATCGACGTCACGAACCTGAAACGCAATCTGCTGCTCACCATGCAGCTGAAAGAACGCAAACAACCGCTGGTGGGAGCACTGAATATGTTCGACGAGCTGGAAAGCAGCGGCAGCCGAATCGATATCAAGGAACTGGAACGGCGTCTGAAGATGCCATTGGTCCCTACGGTCGCACGCCGGCGACAAGGTATCGACGAACTGCTGAGAATAGCCATCCGCGTCGCCGACGAACACAGAGCCTTCGGACACACGCAGCCCGTGAACCCGCACAGCGCAGGAACACATTGCGCCCATCCGGAAAGATGTCTCTGCGACCAGTCGGCCGGAACAGCAGATACCCCGCGGATGCCCTTTCAGTGCCCTTGCCCCGAACGTGAAAAAGAAGATGAAGCCCGTTATGATTCCATCGGGCGACTGCTTGAAGGCATCTATGAACGGAAAGCCGGACCGACGGACCGTATCACCGGACTGCTGGACAGATGGATGAACAACAAGTGGCTTGCCTATCCGCTGTTCTTCCTGCTCATGTGGTTTGTTTTCTGGGCCACTTTCGTCCTGGGAGAATATCCCATGAACCTCATAGACGAAGGTGTCTCCGCACTGAGTGACTTCATCAGATCGCACATGGAAGAAGGCATGCTGAACGACCTGCTCACCGACGGCATTCTGGGAGGCGTGGGCAGTGTCATCGTATTCTTGCCAAACATACTCATCCTGTATTTCTTCATATCCATACTGGAGGACTCCGGTTATCTGGCACGAGCGGCCTTACTGGCCGACCCCTTCCTGAAACGTACCGGCCTGCACGGAAAATCATTCATCCCGCTACTGATGGGATTCGGCT
This sequence comes from uncultured Paraprevotella sp., assembly GCA_947177395.1. Lineage (GTDB taxonomy): Bacteria > Bacteroidota > Bacteroidia > Bacteroidales > Bacteroidaceae > Paraprevotella. Next base: position 120,118 of record CAMWUI010000002.1, on the reverse strand, counting down.
GCAACGTACCCGCCATCATGGCCACACGCACTATCGAGAACCACAAAAGCAGACTTATCACCATGCTGGTGACGCCTTTTATGTCGTGCAGCGCCCGCATGCCGGTTTACATCGTATTCACCGGGGCTTTTTTCGCTTCAGAAGCCGGCAATGTCCTGTTCGCCCTTTACATGCTGGGCATCGTTACAGCGTTGCTGGCCGCATGGGTCATGAGCAGACTCCTGTACCGGAAACAAGAGAGCCACTTCGTCATGGAACTCCCTCCCTACCGGTTGCCGGCATTGCGGAGCACATTCCGCCACACCTGGGAAAAAGGGCACCAATACCTGCATAAAATGGGAAGAATCATCCTTGTGGCCAGCATCATCATCTGGGCTTTAGGCTATTTCCCGACAAACAGGGACGACAGCCTCACTCCCGCCCAACAACAGGAACAATCCTACATGGGACGCATAGGACATGCCATCGAACCCGCCATCAGACCTTTGGGATATGACTGGCGCATGGGAGTGGGTATCATGGCCGGCATCGGAGCCAAGGAACTCATGGTGAGCACCCTCGGCGTACTGTACAACTGCTCGGAGGACGATACATCCGCAAAGAGTCCGGAAGATGCCTCTCAAACACGACTGGCACAGACCCTCAGGCAATACACGACTCCCGAAGCAGCTTTCAGCTATCTGGTCTTCGCCCTGCTGTATTTTCCCTGCCTGGCAACCGTGGGTGCCATCATCGGGGAAAGCGGCAGTTGGAAATGGGGCGTATTCACCATATTGTACACCACGGGACTGGCTTACATCATGGCTTTCACCGTTTATCGAATCGCCCTATATCTCTGATAATATCATGGAAACATCCTATCACACCCTTCCCTGCGGTCTGCGCCTCGTATGCGCCCCCTCCGCTACCGATGTGGCATACTGCGGCATAGCCATCAACGCCGGAACCAGAGACGAACGAGATAACGAAAGCGGAATGGCCCATTTCTGCGAACACCTTACGTTCAAAGGAACCCGCCGCCGTCGCTCATGGCATATACTGAACCGTATGGAAAGCGTGGGAGGCGACCTGAACGCATATACGGGAAAGGAAGAAACGGTCTACTATACGGCTTTTCTGAAGGAACATTTCGGCCGGGCCGTGGACCTGTTGTGCGACCTGGTATGGGGAAGCGTATATCCCCAGGGGGAAATGGACAAGGAAGCGGCCGTTGTCGCCGACGAGATCGAGAGCTACAACGACTCGCCTTCCGAACTGATATTCGATGACTTCGAGAACCTCGTTTTCACAGGACATCCCCTGGCAAGGAATATCCTGGGAAATGCAGACAGCCTCTATTCTTACCGGAGCGCCCATCTGACAGAGTTCGCCGACCGACTGTACACTCCGCGCAACGCCACCCTGTTCGTACTGGGTAAAATAGACATCCGGCAAGTCATCAGACAGACAGAACGGGCTTTGGAACGGGTAAGACAATCTCTCCCCATCGGACACCCCCGACGTATCCTGCTCGAAGCCACTGACTTCCCCCTTCCCGTCAGCAACGAAGAACAGGGACGGGTCAGACCTTCCACGAGCCTTCCGCAGGAAATCACATTGCACAAAGACACGCATCAGGCGCACGTCATGATCGGCACACAGGCTTACAGCGCATGCGACCCGCGGCATCTCAGCCTGTACCTGCTGAACAACATGCTGGGCGGACCGGGCATGAACTCACGCCTGAACCTGAGCCTGCGGGAACGCAGAGGGCTCGTATACACCGTGGAAAGCAACATGACGGCCTATACCGACACGGGGATATGGTGCGTATATTTCGGATGCGACCCGAAAGATGTGGCACACTGCCGCCGGCTGGTTTTCAACGAACTGAGGAAACTATCATCGGCTCCTTTGGGCAAAACGACACTGGAAGCCGCCAAAAGACAGATAAAAGGACAAATAGGGATATCATGCGACAATTTCGAGAATGCGGCTCTCGCCTTGGGAAAGACGTACCTTCACTACAACCGGGGACGGAACATCCAGCGGTTGTATGAACGCATCGACGCCCTGACCGCCGAAGACCTGTACGAGGTGGCGAAAGAGTTGTTCCAACCGGAAAAACTCACCACACTGATTTATCGATGAACCGGATTTTCAAGGACGGAGCTCCGTCAGAGAGGCCTGCAGGACCAGTATGCTTTCCGGCCCCATATTGAACAACAGGTCGGCCACACTTAGATTCGGAAGAAAGCCGTGCCTTTCCCGAAACACCTGATAATAGGATACGGGTGAGAAAGCGGCATCCGCGGCATACCCCGTTTTCGGGGAAAGGGACATACGGAAATCGTCACAAGACAAATCTTCCTCCGTCCGGCCGTAAGCGCATGTCCGCAGGAGTTGCGGATGCAGGTCGACAAGTTCGCACACCTTGTGGCATATCGCCTCGTTGAAATCGCAGAGAAATTCCCATTTCTTCGTATAAAAAGGCCGGAAGTCGTCGGCGTAATATTCAAAGAAAGGACTGTTGCGATAGGCACTCTCCAAGGCATTCCAATGCAAATGCCTCCAGTTCCCGTGATCCGAAATACGGATATCCTTTATCGGGCATTTATCATGCTCCGGTTTCACGACGGGCACCGTAAGCGCCTGCACTCCGTTGGGCGAGGCTATAACACAGCGGTTGCGGTAGGTCTGCTTCACATAATGCTCGTACATCTCCACATACGCAACCGGACAAGCACACAATTTTGTATAATACTGCACCGGGGCCCAATAAGCCGTGGAAAGAAGAACTGCCGATTTCATCCTGTCTGCCAAAGAAAAAACAACACTTAATCCGCTGCGGGAAGCAAAACGCCCACACGGTCCGTGCGGAACGATTTGTACCAAGGAACATCCGGATCCAGCGAATACAACACACATACCAGCCGACCGACGAGATGCGTCGCGGGCACAAGCCCAAACGTACGGGAATCCATAGCCTGACCGGAAGCAGCAGAAGAAGACATCCAATAGAAGTCCTGACCGAAACGGTAACAGGAAATCATCCGGCCATCCACACACAGCGAATCGTCTATGACAGCCGCCTTCACACGTTCATGCCCGTTGACCGCCTGCCCATACAGACGGGCGCTCCAAGGTTCAACCTTCACTTTCCGCCCTTTGGCCGGCACTACGACAGGCCAGGCATCACCACAGATTTCATCACGTCTGCGCGAAGGACAGCCGTCCACACCGAACCAAAGCGTATCGCCCGGCAACCCCAGACAACGCCCTACAAAGACTTCACGCCGCTCCAGCGGGACATCCGGCCCTGCAACCGGGTTGTTGAAAGCCACCCAATCGCCCTCCGACACGGCGGAAGTTCCCACACGTCTGTACCCCCACCGACCGGAGAAAGGCAGACGTATGCCGTATGCCGACCGGGACACCCAGACGCGGTCTCCCGCATACAATGCCGGACGTTCGCCATCGGCCGGAATCACCAGTATCATGGCGAAAAACAGACGCACACACACGACTGCCAGCACGGCAGTCACCAACGCAGCCAACAATCCTTTGTAACGCTTCAAACCGCAATCGTTTTATTTAATGTCGTCCACCCATCTGAACAGACGGCTCCATCGCACATGGCCGTCAAACCACCCCCTGTCCTTGTCGAGAGACAGCCAGATGAGAATAGGTTTCCCCACGATATGGTCTTCCGGGACAAAGCCCCAGTAACGTGAATCCAGCGAGTTGTGACGGTTGTCCCCCTGCATCCAGTAATAGTCCATCCTGAACGTATAAGAGTCCGCTTTCTGCCCGTTTATCAGGATATCCCCCTGCTCCGTCACTTCCAGTTCATTGCCTTCATACACCCGGATCGGGCGTTCATATACGGGCAGGTTCTCAAGCGTCAGGCATACGGATTTCCCCTTGGCCGGAATCCACACCGGACCGTAATTGTCCCGCGTCCATCCCGTGGAGGCATTCAGCGGGTATATCCCTTCCGTACTGTCATCCTCGTCATACACAAGGCTCTCCACGAGGTCCGGACGCTTCAGCAGAGCCCGGTAGGCAGCCTGCGTCAGAGGCAGCGTGCCCGTATAGCGACAGACCTGCAGGTCCTCCTGACTGATACCCAGTTCGCGCACCAGTTCCTCGGGAAGGTTCTGCCTCAGCACAATCCGATAGCTGTATTGCACGTTGTCCGGCTCCTTGTTGGGCTTTCCGTCCAAATAAATCACATGGTCCTTGATCTGCAACGTCTGCCCTGGCAGTCCCACGCAACGCTTCACATAATTCTCGCGGCGGTCCACCGGCCGGGACAGCAGTTCGCCGTATTCCGCCGCATTCTGCCGCACATATTCGCGCCCCAGCGCATACACATAGTCATAGTAACGGCGGCGGTCCGTCAGAGACATCTTGTCCGGCGACGGCAAAGAAGGATTTACCTGGGCCGCCCAATGCAGCCCGGCTTTATAACATTCACCGTAATAGTCCATCGCCTGATAGGCGGGATTGCTCACCACGGTATCCCCGGCGGGATAGTTGAACACGACAATGTCGTTCAGCTGCACGGGCTTTCCGCCCTGCACCCGCCTGTAGTCCCACTGCGGCCATTCGATATAGGACTTGCATCCGATGACCGGCATCGTGTGCTGGGTCAGCGGCATGGACAGCGGCGTCTGCGGCACACGCGGCCCGTAGGCCATTTTGCTGACAAACAGGTAGTCTCCCACCAACAGGGACTTCTCTAACGAGGAAGAAGGTATCGTATAGTTCTGAAAGAAGTAGATATTGACAAAATAAACGGCCACCAGCGCGAACACAATGGCATCCACCCAGCTCATAATGGTACGGGTGACGGGGTTTTCCAGGTCTTTCCACCATCCCCAGTTGATTTTCTTCGTGATATAGGCATCATATATAAAAGGAACGACCAGCAGTCCCCACCAACTTTCCACCCAGACAAGGAAAGCCAGATAAAGCGCCATCACCGTGCCCATCGTCACCCACTGACGCAACGTGGGCTTTTCTTTTTTCATCTTCATAGTGTCCTGTTAAAACTGAAACAAATCATCCATGGTAAGCAATCCCGTGTGCGCGGCCGTATATTCGGCGGCCAGCACGGCGCCAAGCGCGAACCCCTTGCGGTTGTGGGCGTCGTGCGTGATGGTGATACGGTCGGCCTCGCTGTCGTAAATCACGGAATGTATGCCCGGCACCTCGCCGCGACGGATGCTGTCGACAGGCAGCTCGTCCGGTGCACAATCGTCCGTACCGCTCACCGTCCCGTCCGGAGCCAGCAGCGTTCCTTTCGTCCACTTTGTCTTGCGGTCCAGGTTCGCGAGTATGCCTTCGGCCAGCGTAATGGCCGTACCGCTCGGAGCATCCAGTTTGTGCACATGATGCACCTCCTCCATCCTCACGTCATAATCCCCGAAACGGTTCATGATGCGCGCCAGGTATTTGTTGACAGCACTGAAGACAGCCACCCCCAGACTGAAATTGGAACTCCAGAACAACGTCTGCCCCTCCTCACGGCACAAGCGGCTCACCTCGTCCCCGTGTTCCGCCATCCATCCCGTGGAACCGGACACCACTTTCACTCCCTGCCGGAAGGCCTTCATGCAGTTGTCATACGCCACATGCGGAGCCGTGAACTCTATGGCCACATCCGCGCTGCGGAAAGCGTCCGACCCGAAGTCCTCCTGGTTGTCCACGTCGATGATGCAGACGATTTCATGCCCCCGGCCTACTGCGACCTGTTCTATCATACGGCCCATTTTGCCGTACCCTATCAGAGCTAATTTCATATTTCAATAACAATTTCTTAGGCAAAGATAGGGATTTGCCCTGAATTTCATTACATTTGTTACATATTTTATCCATCTTAAACATTGCATGCCATGGAAAAACTGTTGCATTACGTCTGGAAGCACAAAATATTCCCCCTTGCTCCCCTGCGCACATGCTCCGGCGAGGATATAGAGGTCATAGACACCGGATTGCCCAACACGAACGCCGGTCCGGACTTCTTCAACGCCAAAATCAAGATAGGCGGGACAATGTGGGTGGGCAACGTGGAGATCCACGGCACGGCAAGCGACTGGTACCGCCACGGACACGAAAGCGACCCGGCCTACCGCAACGTGGTGCTTCACGTCGTGGCAACATGCGACACCGACGTGACCGTCTCGGACGGAAAGACCATTCCCCAGCTGATATTGCCCATACCCGACCACATACGGAAACAGTACGACACGCTGTGCACCACGGAAAACAGCCCGAGATGCCTCGATGTCATACCCTTGCTCGACGACATGACGGTGCACGGATGGATGAGCGCCCTGCTCTGCGAGCGGCTGGCCGCACGGGCTGCCAAGGTGACGGAGCGCATGAAGGTGCTGAACGGCGACTGGGAGACCGCTTTCTTCATCACACTGGCACGCAACTTCGGTTTCGGGCTCAACGGGGATGCTTTCGAGACATGGGCACGCCACATGCCGCTGCATGCCGCCGCCAAACACCGCGACAACCTGTTTCAACTGGAAGCTCTGTTTCTGGGACAAGCCGGATTGCTGGAACCGGAAGCCGTGCCGTGCAGCCTCCGCCGGGAGGCCATGGAAGACCCTTATTTCAGCCAGCTGAGTTCCGAATACCGTTATCTGGCCCACAAATTCAGCCTCACGCCCCTGTCCTGCCACGAATGGAAATACCTGCGGTTGCGTCCGCAGAACTTCCCCCATATCCGCCTGTCCCAGCTGGCACAACTTTATTTCCGGCAGACGGCACCATTCTCACGCATATTGGAGACAACGGACACCGAAGGACTGCGCACATGCCTGCAATGCAGCGCCACCACCTACTGGGAGACCCACTACATCTTCGGATGCCCCGGTCCGCAGAGCGAGAAACGTTTGTCCCGGGGCTCGCTCGACCTGATTGTCATCAACACCGCCGCCCCCGTCCTCTATGCCTACGGACTGCAGCACAACAACGAGAAACTGTGTGAACGGGCCATGGGATGGCTGGAGGAACTGAAAGCGGAGAACAACCGCATCACCCGGCAATGGCAGGCGTGCGGCCTGGAAGCGCGCAACGCGGCCGACAGCCAGGCACTGATACAGCTGCAACAGGCCTATTGCGACCCCAAAGACTGTCTGCGCTGCCGCTTCGGATTCGAATACCTGAAAAGAAACCATACTTATTTCACCCGCAAATGAAAGACAATTATACGTACGAACTGCGCATGAAAGTGCGCGATTACGAATGTGACCTGCAAGGCATCGTCAACAACGCCAACTACCAGCACTACATCGAACATGCACGTCACGAATGCCTGCTGGCGGCAGGCATCAGTTTCGCCCGCCTGCACGAACAGGGCACGGACGCCGTGGTGGCACGGCTGAACATGGCATTCAAAACTCCCCTGAAAAGCGGGGACGAGTTTGTCTGCAAACTCTATATACGCAAAGAGGGCATCAAATACGTGTTCTACCAGGACATCTTCCGGCTGCCGGACATGAAATGTGCCGTGCGCAGCCAGGTGGACACAGTGTGCCTCGTGAACGGCCGGTTGGCCGAATGCCCCGAGCTGGACGAGAAACTGGCTGCAAAAGGCCTTCTGACCGGACTTTCATAAACAAGAACCATGTACGCGGACGAACAGGAAATACTCTGCAGCATGGCCCTGAGCAGGGCGCTGCACCTGAATTCCCTCCACCAGCAACTGCTGCTCAAGGAGGCGGGCTCTGCCACCGAACTATACCGGAAACGCGGAAATCTGAAAGACCTGCTGCCACAGGCATCGCCACGCGTCGCTGAGGCTCTGCGGGACATGGACACACAGATGGAGCGTGCCCGGGAGGAACTGGACTTTGCCCGCAGGAACCGGATACAGTGTATCTGCCAAAGCGACGAACGCTATCCGCAACGGCTGCGCGAATGCGCCGACGCTCCCGTCCTGCTGTACTACCGGGGCAACCGGAATCTGAACGCACAACGGGTCATCAGTATCATAGGTACCCGCCACTGCACGGAATACGGGAAAGAGATCTGCCGCCATCTGGCGACCGAACTGCAACGCCTATGCCCGGATGTCCTGGTCGTGAGCGGACTGGCTTACGGAATCGACATACAGGCACACCGCCATGCCTTGGCCTGCGGACTGGACACTGTGGGCGTATTGGCACACGGACTGGACCAGATTTACCCACGCATCCACCGCGACACTGCCGCCGAAATGACCTCCCACGGCGGCCTGCTCACGGAGTTCATGAGCCGCACGAATGCAGACAAAGTGAACTTCATACGCCGCAACCGCATCGTGGCGGGCATGGCTGACGCCACAGTCGTTGTGGAGTCGGCGGCCAAGGGAGGCGCCCTCATCACGGCGGAGCTGGCCGAAGGATACCACAGGGACGTCTTTGCCTTCCCCGGACGCACCACGGACCCGTATTCACAGGGATGCCTCGGTCTGATACGCACCAACCGTGCCATGCTGGTCACCGGTGCGGAAGACATTGTGAACGCCATGGGATGGGCCACCCGTCAAACCATAGAGGAAGCACGCCGCCAACCGGTACAGCGCGACTTGTTTCCCGACCTTACGGACGAGGAACGCCTCGTAGCCGACTGTCTGGCCCAATGCGACGACAAGCAGGTCAACATGCTGGCCATCGAAACAAACTTTCCCATCCACAAAGTCAGTGCCCTCCTGTTCGGCATGGAAATGAAAGGAGTGGTAAAGATGCTCAACGGAGGCCGTTACCGGTTGCTGAGATAAGGCGCGATTAATAAACACAGAGCATCTTTTTTAGACCAGAAACCGCTATATTTGTCCCTAAAACTTCCCTGATGGTTTTATGCTTCAACTTACCAAAGAAGAGTTTGAAGAACGAGAAAATCACCATACGCATTTACTGAAAATGGCGTTACCATGCGCCGTTTCCCTGTTGCAACAATCACCACCGGATAAGAAAAGTACAATAGACTTTGTACACTCTGTACAATAGTTGCTGGACACTCCGTACAATAACTTCTGTACACTTTGTACAACAGGTATTGTACACTCCGTACAACAACTTCTGTACAGTGTGTACAGAAGGCACTGTACAAAGTGTCCACATGAGAATGAACAGAGCTGGACAAACCGTCCAGCTAAAAACACGAGAAAATAAACTGACTGTACAGCAATATGCAAATATACATGGACACAACAGAACAGACTGAAAAGCAATAAAAAAGAAAGAAAGAGAGAGAATATGAATTTATTCCAGCATTAATAATTATCTTTGCATGCGAGAGACATAAACTCCATGTATCACCCTTATCATTCAAAAGCCATGATTCAACTAAAAGACATCCCCGAGAATTATGAGTACTGCTTCGAGAGTACGGACAACTGTCCGAAAGCCGACTCCTGTCTCAGAGCGTTGGCCGCACAAGCAGTTCTGCAAAGCGGAACTGCCAAGACGCCGTTCATGACGTGTGTCCACCCCTGTTACACCCGTCGGCATGCCTCCGACGGCACCTGCAAACACTACCGCACCAACACGCCCCAGCGCCGTGCAAAAGGCATGACCAGGCTTTTCGACGAACTGCCGCTGAAGATTGCCGCCACGGTCAAGGAGCGCGTAATCGACAGCTTCTCCTGCCGCACCGTCTTCTACCAGTGCCGCAATGGCGAACGCCTCATCACCCCCGAGGAACAGGCACGGATTGCCCGCATCTTCCGCACGGCCGGCATCCAGCATGCCCCTCAGTTCGACGGTTACGAGGACACCATCGTCTGGTAAGAGTGCATGCCACCCGGACGGGACGGCCCCGGCTCCGGACGGCTACGATGAAAAAGCCATAAACAAACGGCGGAACGCATCCCGTTTTCGGGTGGTGCGTTCCGCCGTCACTATGAGAGAAGGGGGTTACCAGTCGTCCTCTTCTTCGTCATCCCAGACATCGGAGAAACTTATGCTATAGGAATCACCTTCGTCAAAATCAAAATCATCGTCACCGTTGTCTATAACCGGAATCTTCGGCGAAGATGCCAAAAACGTTTCCGTTTCCATTTCCACTACAATCACGACGGGAGTTATATAGTTCTTTTTCATATTATTCTTCAGTCTTAAAATAAATACTACCTTATTTCACAATAAACTTCTTTCCGTCTCTGATGTAGATACCACCCTTTGAAACCTGCATCACACGACGACCAAAGAGGTCGTAAACCGGTGCCGGACTGTCTTCTGCTGTCGATACCGAACCGATGCCGGTCTCATCGCCAAAGATCATCTTCAAAGTGAAAGATGCGGCTTCCCCCACAGTTCCCGGAACCACGAGGTAAGACTTATTCATCTTCAAAGTACGGTTACCGCCCGACTTCAAATGATGGAAACCGACAACGTTATTTCTCTTTGTCAGAATATAGGCATTCTCTTCTTCAGGGATTGCCTTGTCAACACCGGCAGAATGATTCAACAGGTTTCTGTTAATAGCAGCCCGTTCCTCTTCTGCCGCCGGCACCATCGTCGCAGTCGTGGGTACATCACCATCCGTTCTTGTCAGCAATACACCCGTATTGGCCGGTATAGCCTTACCCGCACCCAGAGGAGCGGTATATGCCTCGGAAGACTCGCCGTCCGCAGTTGTCACATAATAAGCTGTCACGCCCTCCGGCACCAAAGTGGCAAACGGAGCACTGAACGTACCGATACTTGCGATACCTTCTATATCCCCCGCATCACTCAATGTCACGACATTAGGATAAGCCGTCTCTTCTATCTGAATAGCAGAAGAGTAATTGTCATTATAGTAAGCGACACCGGCCTGGTCATATCCGGAATTATTTTCAAAATGCGATGCAGCAACAAAATAATTTAGATTATCCAGTCCACGGTATCCCTGAACCGCCATATAGCCGAACAGATCGGCCTGACCGCCGGGAGCCGTAACATTCGCGTCCGCATTCAAAATCTTCGAAACCATAATAGGACACCAGCTTCCGTCCCATTCGTCAGAATATCCCTTATTGCCGTTATGGCCGGCGTTGCTTCCCTTCCACATGAAATATTTGCCGGCATTGTTGGCAAAGGCATACGTACCATCCTCCAGTCTATGACAAATAAGCGTTGCTGTCACAGGATAGTTGCTGTTGTCTGCTTCCTCTGTGGTCACCAATTGGTATCCGTCTTCCGTATAATCCATATAACGACGGGTGCCATCCTTCAAAACACAAGTGAAAGTGTATGCCTTTCCGTCTTCCGGCATCTGGATGTCGGTAACGACCGATTTATAGGCATCGACTGCAGCCGTCAATTCTGCTTTTCTCCTCGCATTCTCGATAGCTGTTTCCAACGCAGAACGTGCTTCACTCGCAATCATCGGATAGCCTACTCCCTGCAGTTCCAATATCTCGCGCGCCTGTGCCTTTTCCTCTTCCGTAGCGGAAAGAGCGGCAAGCCTTACAGTCACTTCTGTTCCGTTCACCTCGACACCGGCAACTTCATAATCTTCGTTCTCCGACCGGAGGTCTTCTTTTGTCGGAGCAGATGCCAATATAAAGAATCCACCATTGTAAACCGTCGCATTACCATTATAGCCTTCACCGGTATAAGTAATCGTGATATCGTCGGAGCCGCCCGTGATGATTACATTATAAACTTGTGTATCCGCCGGCAGTTCCACCTCCTCAAAAGTGTACTGATCATTTGCAGTCGTCGCCGTCCAAGTCGTAAGGAAATAAGGGTTGGAATCGGTGTCATAGGCCGCATAGTTTTTAGTATACACAGCCTGAGCCGTAGAATGAGTTTCCGGGAAGAGGAAATAATTCTCCACATTACAGAATGCCAATGTGACAGGCGAAGCCACAACCGTATTTGCATTGGCATAACTGGCACTCATATTACCTCTTGCCAGAGGCTTTCCATCGGAGTTCACAATCTCGGCTTCATTGTTGTCTTCACCGAAAGTAACCCGATAATAATACCGGCTGTTGGCATCATCGTTTTCGCCGGATTTATCATTGATAAAAGTGATATTCTTTTCGTCGGCCTCCTGATAGAGATATTTCTGAAGAGCATTGTTCTTAATCCGGTACAGTCCGCTTGCACTTGTGGGCTTTATCAACGGCAAAGACTCAAGAAGTGTCTGCGGAGCCATATAGATTTCCTTCAAGGCTGTCAGTTCTGCCAATGCAGCCTCATACGCCGCCGATGACACTCCGCCGATTTTATCCCAGAAAGACGAACGACGGACAGTAGTCTTATATGTTTCAACCGCCGCAGCAACGCCTTCCTCGTCAACCGTAACGAATGCCCATGTATTATCCGCTGTTGCATTCTGACTATATTGTCCAACCGCACCGGTATTCCACACCGATTCGCTACCCCGGCAGTTCCATCCGTTTTGTCCCGTCTTCGGCAAAATATTAAAGCCGGAAACATTCCCCCCGACTCGTGAAGGAGTGATACACCATTCCCGGTTCGCGTGATTGGCGTCTGTCGTTATCCCAACGTTCGCATTGGCATCATCCGTATTTATATAATAAATATACTCGTCGGGGTTGGCATAGGACTTGATATGGTAATACTCTTCCCCGTATGTACCGTCAACAGGTTCTACCGTAAACAGGTTGCCGAGATGCAAGGCATCAGCATCCGCCGTTATTCCAAGCGCTGTCGCTCCGGGCAGACAAACAGTTCTACCCCTATCCGATCGAACGCAGTCTATATAATAAACTGCTCCTTCCACCGGCTGGAACATGTCTTCATCATCAACCAGGAATATCTCCCACGAAGCATTTGCATCTGTCTGCACAGTCCAAGTATTCAAGAAAGAACCATACGTGTTATTATCATTAACATTGAAATAACCATTGCTTCCGTATTTCAAGTCCCAATGATTGGCTCCTTCGGTCAGCAGAGTGATCATACCTTCCGGTTCGTCAACTGTCTTCATCGGTATTCCACCTGTGGGATAAGCTCCTGCTATTTTCCTGCCGGAATGTGCAGTCAAATAACACGTACCCGTAGAGGAAGCATAATCAGAAACCGTAAACACATAATCATACGTTAAATTCGTCAAATCTATGGCTGTATTATCTATCAGCAGATTGTCGCCCGACTCATGTACAAATCCCGTGCGCCCGGCATTCGAACCATCGTTCCTGATAACAATCTTGCTACCCGTTTTCAACTGGTTAAGTGCATTCACCCGAACCGCATGGTTTATCTTCATCGTATAAGTAACCTTTATCGAATTTCCCTCGATAGTGATTGTCTTGTTATGGTTCTCCACGTCAGGCACATCGAAATCGGCAGCAGAAGGAACTGTTCCCAATACAAAGAATCCGCCGTTGTAAACCGTCGCATTACCATCATAGCCTTCGCCGGTATAAGTAATCGTGATATCATCGGAGCCGCCCGTGATGATTACATTATAAACTTGTGTATCCGCCGGCAGTTCTACCTCCTCAAAAGTGTACTGATTGGCTTCTGCCGTCGTCGTCCAGGTCGTAAGGAAATAAGGGTTGGAGTCGGTGTCATAGGCCGCATTGTTTTTAGTATACACAGCCTGAGCCGTAGAATGAGTTCCCGGGAAGAGGAAATAATTCTCCCTACCGCAGAACGTCAATGTGACAGGCGAAACCACAACCGTATTCGCATTGGCATAACTGGCATTCATATTACCTCTTGCCAGAGGCTTTCCATCGGAGTTCACAATCTCGGCTTCATTGTTGTCTTCACCGAAAGTAACCCGATAATAATACCGGCTGTTGGCATCATCGTTTTCGCCGGATTTATCATTGATAAAAGTGATATTCTTTTCGTCGGCCTCCTGATAGAGATATTTCTGAAGAGCATTGTTCTTAATCCGGTACAGTCCGCTTGCACTTGTGGGCTTTATCAACGGCAAAGACAATGACAACGACTCACAGAGTGTCAGCGGAGCCATAAAGAAGTCCTTCAGGTCTGTCAGCTCTGCCAATGCAGCCTCATACGCCGACAACGACACTCCGCCGACTCTATCCAAAGTAGGCGGACGAACCGCAGTCTTGTATGTTTCAGTCGCAACAGCAATGTCTTCCTCGTCAACCGTAACGAATGCCCATGTATTATCCGCTGTTGCATTAAAACCATATTGCCCGACCGCACCGGTATTCCACACCGATTCGCTACCCCGGCAGTTCCATCCGTTTTGCCCCGTCTTCGGCAAAATATTAAAGCCGGAAACATCCTCTGCCTGTGAAGGAGTAATACACCATTCCCGGTTCGCGTGATTGGCGTCCGCCGTTATCCCAACGTTCGCATCGTTGCTATTCGTATTTATATAATAAACATATTCATCGGGGTTGGCATAGGGCTTGATATGGTAATACTCTTCCCCGTATGTACCGTAAACAGGTTCTACCGTAAACAGGTTGCCGAGATGCAAAGCATCAGCATCCGCCGTTATTCCAAGCGCTGTCGCTCCAGGCAAATAAACAGCTCTGCCCTTATTTGTGTACACACAGTCTATATAATAAACTGCTCCTTCCACCGGCTGGAACATGTCTTCATCATCAACCAGGAATATCTCCCACGAAGCATTTGCATCTGTCTGCACAGTCCAAGTATTCAAGAAAGAACCATACGTGTTATTATCATTAACATTGAAATAACCATTGCTTCCGTATTTCAAGTCCCAATGATTGGCTCCTTCGGTCAGCAGAGTGATCATACCTTCCGGTTCGTCAACTGTCTTCATCGGTATTCCACCTGTGGGATAAGCTCCTGCTATTTTCCTGCCGGAATGTGCAGTCAAATAACACGTACCCGTAGAGGAAGCATAATCAGAAACCGTAAACACATAATCATACGTTAAATTCGTCAAATCTATGGCTGTATTATCTATCAGCAGATTGTCGCCCGACTCATGTACAAATCCCGTGCGTCCGGCATTCGAACCATCATTCCTGATAACAATTTTGCTACCCGTTTTCAACTGGCTAAGTGCATTCACCCGAACCGCATGGCTTACCAACTTAACATTCGGCGTATAAGTAACCGTTATCGAATTTCCCTCGATAGTGACTGTCTTGTTATGGTTCTCCACGTCAGGCACATCGAAATCGGCAGCGGAAGGGGCTGTTTCCAATACAAAGAATCCACCGTTAAAAGCAATTTCTCCCGTAGACGTTCGTGTGAGATATGTATTGGAAATCGTTGGCTCCGTAAGCCCTTCGATAGTCAGCGTATAAAGATTCGACTCGTCCACTGCATCAAAAAGCCAACGGTTATCATCCGCATTAGGATGATCAGCCCAAGTCGTAAGATGATGGGTTCCATCACTCAACAGAAAAGGATTCCCGTTACAACAATTTATGCCTTCCGTAAAGTAAATACCTTGTTTTCCGTTTATATAATTATCAAAATTCAGCGTTGGATAAGTTTCTCCCACTCCGTTACCGGAACTTGAAGGCTTGATAAAAGTTCCCTGCCCGTTGATGAGATCGATGGATGTCCCATTGTTTGTGACATGCCAGATATAATTATTGGTCAACGTCTCCGGTGCTTCCGACTGTAATGTCAGATTATGCGCGTTTGCCTCAAGCAAATAATCATTATACAGATATTCACGTCTGGCAGAAGCCACACTTTTCATCTGGTAATATCCTGTAGGAAGATACAAGTGATTGTCTGACGGGCTATTAATAGCGCTATTAAAGGCTGTCAGATTTTCTTGCGTCAAATTCTCATTCAAAGCATCACCCGCAGCAACAATCGATGCACGTATCTCATCGGATAAAACCGGAAAACCGATTACCGACGCTTTCTCACTCTCTATCAAAATACCCATATCTGCCGGAGAAAGAATCTGCCATCTATTGTCATCGGTATTATTCTGGGACCATTGTCCCACGCAACCGTTCCCGTTAAGATCCCCCCGACAATTCCATCCATTCTGCCCTTCTTTTGGGATAATGTTCCATCCGCTGCCATTCTGTACAATTTTCCAAAGACAGTCCGCATCGACGGTTTCTCCTGTTTGTTCTTTCAGGCCGACATTACTCTCCTCATCATTCGTATTAACAGCAAAAACATAAAAATTATTCTGTGCATTGCGGATGGTATACCCGTCTGTCGCATTTCCCGAAATCAGGAAAAAACTCCGCAAATCATACTGTAGCCACGTAGAAAGAATCTTCACATCGTCAGCATTGGAACAATTGTCGTTGAAGAGTACAAACTTCTTTCCATCTGTCACCATACAACGAATCATGTACTTCGTTCCATCCACCGGAACAAAATCTTCGGCTACGGAAAATAAACTGCATAAAAAGAATATGCTTGCCAAAGCACATCTTTTTCCTACATTTGCCCATGCAGCCATTCGTCGCATGGGCATAAACACATGAAAACACCTCATAAATATAGATTTAAGTTATAGTTTTTCAACACCAGGGTTAATTGGTTTTCCATTACAGCAGACAAGGGACACACTTCTCCACAGCGTCCCATCAACACATACAATCCTCTTCTTTCTGCGTATTCGGGTATAAATATATATAAAAACAAAAAAGAGTATCTTGTTAGAGAGTTAAATTATATCAAAAACACTCAATTTACCCAAATAAGACCAAATAAAACAAAAATAATACCTCTATTGGGAGCCACACGCGGTGTTTATCACTTCAACAGACCTGTCTGTATCAAGAGGACTACCAAGGAAGTTGCACGATACACGACGCACAACAGGAACAACGGGAATGGAAACCGGATTTGTAAAGAACTAAAAATCCAAAGGATGCAAGGCTCCGGTGGTGGAATCCATGATATAGCCTTTCACGACCACGTCTGCGGGCACCAGGGGATGATTACGCACGAGATCTACCGTTTCGAGCACGGCGCCTTCCGTATCGTCAAAACCGTGGAGCCAACTGTCGAGATCGATGCCGCAATGTTTCATCAGCTTTATATTCTGTTCCGAAATGCCGCGTTCTTTCATGTGACGCTGCATCTCGGCGCTATCCATGCCCTGCACTCCGCATCCCGTATGCCCGATGATCATCACTTCCTGGACGCCCAGTTCGTAAATAGCCACCAGAAGGCTACGCACGGCGCTGTCGAAAGGATTGGTGATGACTCCGCCGGCATTCTTGATGATTTTCACGTCGCCGTTGCGGAATCCCAAAGCAGCGGGCAGAAGCTCTATCAGCCGTGTGTCCATACATGTAACAACGGCTATTTTCTTGTCGGGGTACTTGCTCGTAATAAAGTTCTCATAGCGTTTTTCTTCCACAAAACGCCTGTTATATTCCAATATCCGGTCTATCATATACTGTTGTTCTATCGACAATCAAAGATACGGCTTTTCCGCGAAACAACGGAATAATGGTCATAAAATAAAAGCGTGCACACCCCCGCAAGGGCATGCACGCCATCTATCTCATTAATTCTCCGTCGGGAAAATCAGTCTGCCAACTTCGCTTTGATGAACTCACGGTTGAGACGGGCGATGTTGGAAATGCTCTCGCACTTGGGACATACAGCCTCACAGGCACGCGTGTTGGTGCAGTTGCCAAAGCCCAGTTCGTCCATCTTGGCAATCATGGCCTTGGCACGACGGGCGGCTTCGGGACGTCCCTGGGGCAGAAGAGCCAACTGGCTAACCTTGGACGAAACGAAAAGCATGGCGGAACCGTTCTTGCAGGCTGCCACACAGGCACCGCAACCGATGCAGCTGGCGCAATCCATGGCCTCGTCGGCATCCTGCTTCGGTATGAGGATGGCATTGGCATCTTGCGGCTGTCCGGTGCGTACCGTCACATAACCGCCGGCCTGAATAATCTTGTCGAAAGCCGTACGGTCAACCATACAGTCCTTGATGACGGGGAAACCGGCCGAACGCCACGGCTCGACGGTAATCACGTCGCCGTCCTTGAAACGGCGCATATAGAGCTGACAAGTGGTGGCACCGCTGGCAGTCTTTCCATGCGGCGTACCGTTGATATAGAGCGAGCACATACCGCAGATGCCCTCGCGGCAGTCGTGGTCGAACACGAACGGCTCTTTGCCTTCGCTCACCAGTTCCTCATTGAGGATATCCAACATTTCAAGGAAAGACGTATCGCCGGGAATGTCTTTCATCTCACGTTCGTCAAAATGACCTTTGTCCTTCGGTCCGTTCTGACGCCAATATCTTAATTTAAATGATATATTCTTATCCATCGTTTTTTACTTTATTCGTTGAACAAACCGTTGATTAGCTCTTGTAGTTACGTGTCTGTACCTTGATTGCCTCGTATACGAGCGGTTCCTTGTAGAGCACGGGAGCCTTATCGTCGGAGCCTTGGTATTCCCAGCAGGCCACGTAGAAGAAGTTTTCATCATCGCGCTTGGCTTCGCCTTCTTCCGTCTGGTATTCCTCACGGAAATGGCCTCCGCAACTTTCCTCGCGGTTGAGGGCGTCATAAGCGACAAGCTCACCCATCGTAATGAAGTCGTTCAGACGGAGTGCTTTTTCCAATTCGACGTTTACGCCTTCTTTGCTTCCGGGAATGAACAGCTGGGTCTCAAACTCTTTACGCACTTCTTTCAGTTTGGCCAGACCAGTCTTCAAACCTTCTGCCGTACGCCCCATACCGACATATTCCCACATAATGTGTCCGAGTTCCTTGTGGATGGAGTCTACCGACTTCTTTCCTTTGATGTTCATCAGATGGTCAATGAGGTCGTTCACTTTCTTCTCGGCTTCCGCAAACTCGGGCAAGTCGATGGAGAAGCGCGGAACAGTGATCTGATCGGCCAAATAGTTCTGGATAGTGTAAGGCAGAACGAAATAACCGTCGGCCAATCCCTGCATCAGCGCGGACGCACCGAGACGGTTGGCTCCGTGGTCGGAGAAGTTGCACTCGCCGATAGCAAATAGTCCCTTAATGGAAGTCTGGAGTTCGTAGTCGACCCAGATACCGCCCATTGTATAGTGGATGGCCGGATAAATCATCATCGGATTGTAATACTTCACACCGTTGATTTCCTTAGCCAACTCGCCCGGATTGACATCGGTGATTTCCTCATACATATCGAAAAGGTTGCCATAACGCTGACGTACGATGTCGATGCCCAGACGGTTGATGGACTCGGAGAAATCGAGGAACACGGCCAGACCGGTGTTGTTCACACCGAAACCGGCATCGCAACGCTCCTTAGCAGCACGCGAAGCCACGTCGCGGGGTACAAGGTTACCGAAAGCGGGATAACGGCGCTCCAAGTAGTAGTCACGGTCTTCTTCGGGAATATCGCTTCCCTTTATCTGACCGGCCTGCAGTTTCTTGGCATCTTCTTCTTTCTTCGGAACCCAGATACGGCCGTCGTTACGCAGAGACTCGGACATCAATGTCAGTTTGGACTGCTTGTCGCCGTGTACGGGGATACACGTGGGGTGAATCTGTACGTAGGCGGGGTTTGCGAAATAGGCTCCCTTGCGGTAGCACTGCATGGCTGCCGAACAGTTGCAACCCATAGCATTCGTGGACAGGAAATATGCGTTACCGTAACCGCCGGTGGCGATAACCACAGCATGGGCGGCGAAACGCTCCAGTTTACCGGTCACGAGATTGCGGGCGATGATACCGCGGGCACGGCCGTCGATAATCACCAGCTCCATCATTTCGTAACGGGTGTAGAGCTTTACGGTGCCGGCATTCACCTGGCAGCTCAGAGCCGAGTAGGCTCCCAGCAACAACTGCTGGCCGGTCTGTCCCTTGGCATAGAACGTACGGGACACCTGTGCGCCACCGAAAGAACGGTTGGCCAGCATGCCGCCGTATTCACGGGCGAAAGGTACGCCCTGTGCCACACATTGGTCGATGATGTTGTTGGATACTTCGGCCAGACGGTATACGTTGGCCTCGCGGGCACGATAGTCACCGCCTTTCACCGTATCGTAGAACAAACGGTATACGGAGTCACCATCGTTCTGATAGTTCTTGGCGGCATTGATACCTCCCTGTGCAGCAATGGAGTGTGCGCGACGGGGGGAATCCTGGATACAGAAATTGAACACACGGAATCCCATCTCGCCGAGGGATGCCGCTGCGGAAGCTCCGGCCAAGCCGGTACCTACCACGATAATATCCAGACGACGCTTGTTTGCAGGATTCACCAGTTTCTGGTGAGCTTTGTAATTGGTCCACTTCTCGGCCACCGGCCCTTCGGGAATCTTGGAATCTATTATCTTAGTCATAGCTTTTTGTTTTCAATTTTATGATTCATTTATTATTGGCAGCAGGCACCGCAAGCCGAAACCTCGCAACCGCCGCAGGCAGCATTGCAGGAAGCGTCACAAGTACTGCAGTCACCATTGCAAACTGTATTGCAGACTGTTTCACAGGGAGCATCGCAAGCGGCATCGCAGAGACGACCTCCGCAGAAAGAGAAATACAGGGCTACCGCCATGAACATCAGCACGAGAATCGTGGTATAGGCATTACCGATGCACCTCCAGCGCTCAAACCACACTTTACCGCTCCAGCCCAGTGTCTGCATGGCACTCCAGAAACCGTGTGTCAAATGGAACCAAATGGCGGCCAGCCAAATGATATACAGCCCGGTGTAGATAGGACAACTGAATGTCTTCACAATATAACCGTATCCATTGGTCGCTTCCAGACCGCCCAACGTCGGGTCGCCGATCAGTTCGGCGAACATCATGTTGTACCAGAAATTCCACAGATGGAGAATCATACCCAAAACAACAATAATACCCAGAACGAGCATATTCTGCGAAGCCCATTCCACCTTGGCCGGTTTGTCCGTAACATCGTAACGGTCCTTGCCGCGGGCACGGTAGTTTTGGATAGTCAGCCAAAAAGCATAAATGATGTGAATAGCCACAAGAGCGGCCAGACCGAGCGTTGCAGCAACAGCATACCAGTTGGCACCCAGGAATTCACAAATCATGTTGTAGCCTTCAGCTGAGAAGAGAGCCACAAGGTTCATTGACGCATGAAACGTCAAGAACAGGATAAGCGCGATACCGGTCACCGACATCACCACCTTCCTTCCAATAGATGAATCACATAACCACATAGATTGTTGAATTTAAGTTATTTATAAAAAGAAAATTAAAGATTTCGCACGTATACCATAGTATTGGTAGTTGCAAAATTAATCTAAATCCTCGATTGGGCAAAAGATTTACTTATTATATTCCTTGAAAAACATTACTTTTGCAACGGTTTTTAACAACGCAAGATGATGGAATTTAAGTATGACGTAGTGGTTATCGGAGGCGGGCATGCCGGATGTGAGGCGGCTTCTGCGGCAGCACGCATGGGTGCACGCACTTGTCTCGTCACGATGGACATGAACAAAATCGCGCAGATGAGCTGCAATCCAGCCATCGGAGGCATAGCCAAAGGACAAATCGTACGTGAAACGGATGCTCTGGGAGGATTCACCGGCATCGTCACCGATCGTACGGCCATCCAGTTCCGCATGTTGAACCGTTCGAAAGGTCCGGCCATGTGGAGCCCCCGCGCACAGTGCGACCGCGGAAAGTTTATCTGGACCTGGAGGGAAATACTCGAGAATACCCCTAATCTGCATATATGGCAGGATCAAGTGAAGGAACTGGTAGTAGAGCACGGAGAAGCGACAGGCGTGAAGACGTATTTAGACGTAACGGTACGGGCGAGGTGTGTCATACTGACTGCCGGCACTTTTCTGAACGGATTAATGCATATCGGACATACCCGACTGCCGGGCGGACGCATGGCGGAACCGGCATCCTACCTCCTGACCGAATCCATCACGCGGCATGGCATAACGGCCGGACGCATGAAGACGGGAACGCCCGTACGCATCGACGGGAGAAGCGTGCACTTCGAGGATATGACGATACAGGAAGGCGAAAGCGACTTCCATAAGTTCTCTTTTCTCGGCAAACCGCGACAACTGAAACAACTCCCCTGCTGGACTTGTTACACCAATCCGGACGTACACGAACGACTGCGACAGGGATTGCCGGATTCACCGCTCTACAACGGACAAATCCAAAGCATCGGCCCTCGTTACTGCCCCAGCATAGAAACGAAACTCGTCACGTTCCCAGAACGGGAACAGCATCAACTCTTTCTGGAACCGGAGGGAGACAGTACACAGGAATATTACCTGAACGGCTTTTCATCGAGCCTTCCATTGGACGTACAGATAGAAGCGTTGAAGAAGATTCCCGCATTCCGCGACTTGGTCATTTACCGTCCTGGATATGCCATCGAATATGACTACTTCGACCCGACACAGCTTTTCCATTCGCTGGAATCGAAGATTATCCCCAATCTGTTCTTCGCAGGACAGGTAAACGGAACGACAGGATACGAAGAAGCTGCAGGACAAGGACTGGTGGCCGGCATGAACGCTGCACTAAAATGCGCGGGCAGCGACCCGTTCATCATGCATCGGGACGAATCGTATATAGGCGTATTAATCGATGACTTAGTGACAAAAGGCGTGGACGAGCCGTACCGGATGTTTACCTCCCGAGCCGAATACCGCATCCTGCTGAGACAAGATGACGCTGATGCGCGCCTCACAGAAAAGTCTTATGCGCTTGGACTGGCTTCTGAGGAGCGATACAAAGCATGGATAAAAAAGAAAGAACATATCCGTCAAATCGTATCATTCTGCGAGAACTTCTCGCTAAAACCAGCACTGATAAACGGAACGCTTGAACAGTTGGGCACCACTATCCTGAAACATGGATGCAAATTAAGCGAACTGGTGAATCGGCCGCAAATCACACTGACGAATATCGCCCCACATATCCAAGCACTAAACACTCTGTTGGAGTCTATCCCCGACCGAAAGGAAGAAATAACGGAAGCGGCGGAGGTTCTCATCAAATACAACGGATATATCGAACGCGAACGAATTATAGCCGAAAAGATGCAGCGCCTTGAAAATATCCGAATACGCGGACGATTCAACTATGCAAACATGAATTCCCTGTCCACAGAAGCCCGCCAGAAACTGGAAAAGATAAATCCGGAAACACTGGCGCAGGCCGGACGTATCCCTGGCGTCTCCCCCAGCGACATCAACGTACTCTTGGTTCTTCTGGGGCGCTAATCCCCTCCTCGTTTCACGTGAAACATCACTTAAAACTTTAACTCATAAAATTCTGGTTATGAACAACGAAACACTATTGAAAAATCTGAGGAACATACCTAATTTTCCCATCCCCGGCATTCAGTTCAAAGATGTGACAACACTATTCAAAAGCAACGAGTGTCTGAAGATTATGCTTAACGAACTCTACGAAATCTATAAAGACAAAGGCATCACCAAAGTGGTGGGTATAGAATCCAGAGGATTTGTACTAGGCGCGGCTTTAGCCGTGAAATTAGGCGCAGGATTCGTCATGTGCAGAAAACAAGGAAAACTGCCAGCCGACACTCTACAGGAAACGTATATGAAAGAATACGGAAAGGATACCATAGAAATCCACAAAGACGCCATCGAAGAGAAAGACGTCGTTCTTTTACATGATGACTTACTGGCAACCGGTGGTTCCATGAAAGCAGCCTATAACCTCGTAAAGCAATTCAATCCGTCGCAGGTTTATATCAACTTTATCATAGAACTGAACGGCGAAGGACTGAACGGACGGGAAGTCTTTGACAAGGACTGTGAAATAAGTACCCTGCTCCGCATCTAAACACATGCGATACACAGACGATGCCGGTCCGACAGACAGACACAGACTGTTTTTTCCGACACACCGGCTTAAACCGGCATCGTCTGTGTATCCTCCCAGTTTAACACTAAGCCCATGACACAACAGGAAAAAGAAAAGACCGACGCTTATCTGAAAGGTATTGTACTTAACCTACCCGAATGCCCCGGATGCTACCAATATCTGAACGATAAAGAAGAAATCATTTATGTAGGTAAGGCAAAAAACTTGAAACGGCGGGTATATTCTTACTTCAGCAAAGAACACCTTAATAGGAAAACAGCCATACTTGTGAGCCGTATCCGCGACATCAGATACATCGTCGTGAAAACGGAAGCGGATGCCTTATTGCTCGAAAACAACCTTATCAAGAAATATAAGCCGCACTACAACGTGCTGTTGAAAGACGACAAGACCTACCCTTCCATCTGTGTCACCAACGAATATTTTCCGCGTATCTTCAAGACCCGGAACATCATCCGCAACGGTTCCACATACTTCGGTCCTTACAGCCATACCCCCACGATAAACTCCCTGCTGGAACTTATCAAAAAGCTGTATCCGCTCCGTACCTGCCACTTACCGCTCACACCGGAAAACATCCGAAACGGCAAGTTCCAGGTGTGTCTGGAGTATCACATAAAGAACTGCAAAGGCCCCTGTACAGGCAACCAGAGCCACAAGGAGTACATGCAATATATAACGGAAGCCAAGGAAATTCTGAAAGGCAACACGGCGGAAGTGGGACGAAAACTGTTGGCGGAAATGCAACAGCTGGCCAGCGAACTCCGCTTTGAAGAGGCACAGGAACTGAAACAGAAATACGAACTGATAGAGAATCATCGCTACCGAAGCGAAGTGGTGAGCAACGCACTGCACAACATTGACGCTTTCGCCATCGAAGATGACGAGAATGTGGCTTACATCAACTATCTGCACGTGACGAACGGGTGTATCAACCAAGCCTTCACCTTCGAATACAAAAAGCGGCTGAACGAAACGCAGGAAGAACTGCTTTCGCTGGGTATCGTGGAAATGAGAGAACGCTACAAAAGCACATCGCGAGAGATTATCATCCCGTTTGAAATCGAACTTCCGATGGAGAATATCACCTTGACGATACCGCAACGGGGAGATAAAAAGAAGCTACTGGAACTCTCCATCCTCAACGTCAAACAATACAAAGCGGATCGCCTGAAACAGGCCGAAAAGCTCAATCCGGAACAGAAAAGCGTACGCCTAATGAAGGAAATACAGGAGCAGCTGAAACTGGACAAACTACCCCTGCAAATAGAGTGTTTCGACAACTCCAACATCTCCGGAACTAATGCCGTAGCAGCCTGTGTGGTATTCAAAAAGTGCAAACCGAGCAAAGCGGACTACCGTAAATACAACATCAAAACGGTTGAAGGGCCGGATGACTACGCTTCTATGCAGGAAGTAGTGAGAAGGCGCTACGGACGACTCAAAGAAGAGTGTGCTCCCCTGCCCGACCTTATCATCACCGACGGAGGAAAAGGTCAGATGGAGGTGGTAAGGCAGGTTGTCGAAGATGAACTGCACCTGTCTATTCCTATCGCCGGACTGGCTAAAGACGACCGTCATCGCACCCATGAACTGCTCTTCGGCTGTCCTCCCGTAGTCATCGGACTAAAGCAGGACAGCCCCCTGTTCCGCCTGCTGACACAGATACAGGACGAGGTGCACCGTTTCGCCATCACCTTCCACCGCGACAAGCGTAGCAAGCACCAGGTGACTTCGGAACTAGATCGCATAAAGGGTATCGGAGATAAAACTAAAACACTGTTACTCAAAGAATTCAAAAGCGTAAAGCGCATTCGGGAAGCTACGCTCGAACAACTGGGAAATACCATAGGAAAAGCCAAAGCAATAATTATTTTCGGGTATTTCCATAACTCCACATCTTAAAGAAACAGCTATAAGCAAGATTGAAGAGATACAAATATACCTTTAAGCCGTGGTATTTCATTTATTGCAACATCAAAAACAACATCAGCATCTATATTAAAATACCCATGAGCAATATGATCGCGCAACCCTTTTATACTACGCCAAGGTATATCCGGTTCAATACGAGTAAGAAAATCAGGAAGAAGACGATCTATTTTCTTCACTCCCTCCCCAATACTCTCAATCAACATACAAGTGGCTGCCATTTTTTGCATTCCATCTGAAGAAGTCAAATAATCATTTACAGAATCTACATTCTTATTCCATGCCACAACCATTTCACAAGCCTCTGCCAATTGACCAAGAATGTGACGAACCAAATCTTTATGAGAAGATACTGACTCCATCACGTTCTATTTCACTCAGCAAAAATGGATCAAGGCGTGGAGTACGACGAACCACATCAACCGCAACACCCAAAAGATGTTGCAGGAAATCTTTCAACGAAACCAACTTAAACGCCTTAGGAGGCATACTGACACACACGTCAACATCACTATCCTCCCGATTGTCTCCACGTGCCATGGAACCAAAAAGGCACATAGATTCTACCCCGAATTCTTGACGGATATAGGGAGCAGACTCTCGCAATCGCTCAATACATTGCTCACGTGTACACATTATTCAATCACTTTAGTTACAAAGATATATATAAAAACGTTATCATCCACCAACAAATAGCTGAAATTACATTTGCATAAATGCTTTTTTTTGCCGAATATTGTAGGCTTTTAACGCAATGACAGGAATATGAGAATCGTTATACAACGGGTGGCCCGCGCATCGGTCACGATAAATGGAACATGCAAGGTGGCCATAGGCAAAGGACTGCTTATCCTGATCGGCATAGAAGAAGCTGATGGCCAGGAAGACATAGAATGGCTCTGCCACAAGGTGACGGGACTGCGCATATTCGATGACGAGGCGGGAGTGATGAACAAAAGCATTCTGGACTGCGACGGAGAAATATTGGTAGTCAGTCAGTTTACACTGATGGCTTCCTATAAGAAAGGCAACCGCCCTTCCTATATACGCGCCGCCGGACACGCCACCGCCATCCCCTTGTACGACGCTTTCTGCCACAACCTGAGCGAAGCATTGGGCAAACCTGTGGGTACGGGTGAATTCGGAGCGGACATGAAGGTGGAACTGCTCAACGACGGCCCTGTAACCATCTGTATGGACACCAAAAACAGGGAATAACACTATGACAATAGAAGAGGCACAGAAGCGCGTGGACGAATGGATACACTCCTACGGCGTGCGTTATTTCAGCGAGCTTACAAACATGGCCTGCCTGACGGAAGAAGTGGGCGAACTGGCACGCATCATGGCACGCAGATACGGCGACCAGTCGTTCAAGAAAGACGAAAAGACAGATCTGGCCGAGGAAATGGCCGACATACTTTGGGTACTCATCTGCCTGGCCAATCAGACGGGAGTGGACCTGACCAAGGCACTGGAAAAAAGCTTTGCCAAAAAGACAAACAGAGATAAGGAAAGACATATAAACAACCCAAAACTACAATCAAAATGAGCGAACATCATCATGTACACGAAACTGCAACCAGCAAGTACGAACAAGCCCTGAGGAAATACAACATACAGCAGGACGATGAAGCCGTGAAAGCGGAAGTGGCACGCATCATCGCCGAGAAAGTGCCTGAGAACGATACTACGGAAGTGAAGAAATTCCTGTTGGGCAGCGTGGAACTTACCACCCTGAAAACAACCGACAGCGAAGAAAGCGTGTTGAAATTTACGGAAAAAGTAAACGAATTCGAGGACAAGTACCCCGACCTGCCCCACGTGGCCACCATCTGTGTATATCCCTGCTTTGCCCAGATTGTCAGCCAGTCACTCGAAGTGGAAGGCGTGGAAGTAGCCTGCGTATCGGGCAGTTTCCCCTCTTCACAGGCCGTAATAGAGGTAAAAGTGGCCGAGACCGCACTAGCTTTGAAAGACGGTGCCACTGAGATAGATATCGTGATGTCGGTGGGCAAGTTCCTGAGCGAGGACTACGAAACGGTCTGCGACGAGATAAGCGAACTGAAAGCCGTATGCGGAGACAGGAAAATGAAAGTGATTCTGGAAACCGGATGCCTGAAAACAGCCGAAAACATCAAGAAAGCCTCTCTGCTGGCCATGTATGCAGGCGCCGACTATATCAAAACTTCCACCGGAAAGCTGGATCCTGCCGCCACCCCGGAAGCCGCCTATGTCATGTGTCAGGCCATCAAGGAGTATTATGACAAGACGGGCATCCAGATAGGATTCAAACCGGCCGGAGGTATGAACAGCGTACACGACGCACTGATTTACTACACCATCGTAAAAGAAATCTTGGGCGAAAAGTGGCTCACTAACCAATGGTTACGGCTCGGCACAAGCCGTCTGGCCAACCAGTTGCTGAGCGACATACTGGGCAGCGAGACTAAATTCTTTTGATTGTTTCTTCTGAAAAGCATATCCCAAAATGATAAACCGATGACTCAGAAAATCGTCGGTTTATCATTTAAAAAAGACATCCGCTACAAACTTCTGTCCACAACGAAATCCACGTACAACCGGAGCGCCTCGACTACCTCTGCATTCTGGTACCCCTCCAGCAAACGGAACGAACGGTTACGATATTCCTCCATTACCTGACGGGCATATTCTATACCGCCCTGTTGTTTTGTGAAATCCACCAGACGCCGTATTTCAGCGTCGGAAGCCTCTCCGGAACGTACTTTCAAAGCCAGCCCGCGCATATCCTCCGCCTGCGGCTGCGACACGGCATACAAGACAGGGAGTGTCAGCTTGCCCTCCTTCATGTCGTTGCCAGTAGGTTTGCCCACTTCTGCATCGTAATAATCGAATATATCGTCCCGCAACTGAAAACAGATGCCGATATTTTCACCCAACTGCCGTGCACGCTCCACCTCCCTGTCTGTACCGCCGGCCAGCATGGCTCCGCCCTCCGCGCAGACGGCAAACAAAGACGCCGTCTTTTTGCGTATGACATCATAATAAGCATCTTCCGACAGATCTTCAGACGAAATATTGGCCAACTGCTGCAATTCGCCGTCAGAGAGCGTCTGTCCCAGCCAAGCTACCCGTTCCACCATACAATTACTCCCGGTCTGTGCCGCATGCTTCAGCGCCGTGGAAAGTAGATAATCCCCCACCAGCACGGCTGCCTTATTATCCATCAGGGCATTCACCGATCGCTGTCCGCGACGCTGATCACTCTCGTCTACCACATCATCGTGCACCAAACTGGCCGTATGAAGCATCTCCAAGGCTACAGCCGCATGCATCACCGATTCGCTTTCCTCCCCCACTTCGCGGGCGGACAGCAACAACAACGTCGGGCGCATCAACTTACCTCCGCGCCGTGTCACATGTTCCAAAGCTATTCTCAACAAAGGATTCGTATGTCGCACTTCGGACTGAAACAAAGCTTTGAAAGCCTCCAGCCCGGTCTCCACAGGACGCTGCATCCGTAACAATACACTCATACACCAATAGCACCGTTTAGAGTGCAAAAGTACATAAAAATCGAAAGTAGATAATATTTTTTGAGTAAATTTACAGAGAAAAACTACTGCCTTATGGATAAACTATTTCTTTTAGATGCTTACGCTTTAATATACAGGGCTTACTATGCATTCATCAAAAGTCCACGAATCAACTCCAAAGGAGTGAATACATCGGCCGTATTGGGGTTCGTAAACACGCTGGAAGAAGTTCTCTCCAAGGAGAAACCCACCCATATCGGCGTGGCGTTCGACCCGGCCGGCCCCACCTTCCGCCACGAAGCTTATCCGGCCTACAAGGCACAGCGTGAGGAAACACCAGAAGGCATCCGCACAGCCGTACCTTATATAAAGGAAATCCTAAAGGCTTACCGTATCCCCATCCTGGAAGTTGCCGGTTACGAGGCCGATGACGTTATCGGCACACTAGCTACGCAGGCCGACACCAAAGGCATACCCACATATATGATGACGCCGGACAAAGACTATGGCCAATTGGTAAGTGAACATGTCCGTATGTACCGCCCCAAGTTCGGTGATAAAGAATTCGACATACTGGGACCGGAAGAAGTGAAAGCCAAATTTGGTATCTCCACCCCCATGCAGGTGATAGACCTGCTCGGCCTGATGGGCGATGCATCGGACAACATACCCGGATGCCCCGGCGTGGGAGAAAAGACGGCTGTCAAACTGATTACCGAATTCGGAAGTATCGAGTCACTGCTCGAACAGACCGATCGCCTCAAGGGAGCCTTGAAAAAGAAAGTGGAAGAAAACATAGAGCAAATTCGCTTCTCAAAATTTCTAGCCACCATCAAAACCGACGTTCCCATCCTGCTGGATATGGAAGCGCTCCGAACAGAAGAGGCCAACCGGGAGGAACTGCAAAAATTGTTCGAGGAACTGGAATTCCGTTCTCTGCTCGACCGAAAATACAAAAAGGAAAAAAACACTGTTCCGCAACAGCCTTTACAAGGCTCTCTCTTTACAGAATTCACGCCCGATGGACAGGATGGCTCTGAATATTCAAATCTCACGAGCTACAATAGAGAGTCTGTATCTTATCAACTCATTGACAACAAGGATAAAAGAAAGAATTTAATTGATTTAATACTTACAAGCAAAATACTCAGTCTGGATACAGAGACCACAGGTACCGACCCGATAACGGCCGAATTGGTGGGTCTAAGCTTCAGCATCCAGGAAAACGAGGCTTTCTACGTTCCCATCCCCGCCAAAAGAGAAGAAGCACAAAAAATAGTTAATGAATTTAAAATTGTCTACGAGTCTTACGATATTGTCAAAATCGGGCAGAATCTGAAATACGATCTACTAGTGCTGGAGAATTACGGCATCCGGTTGCAAGGTGAACTGTTCGACACGATGATAGCCCACTATGTCCTGCAACCCGAACTGCATCACGGCATGGACTACATGGCCGAAGCTTACCTGCACTACAAAACCATCCATATAGACGAATTGATAGGGCCGAAAGGGAAAAACCAGAAGAACATGCGTGATCTACCTCCGGAGACAGTTTATGAATACGCGTGCGAAGACGCGGACGTTACACTGAAACTGTGGAACATACTTGAACCGAAACTCCGTGAGGAAGGTGCCTACGAACTGTTCCACGACATAGAGATGCCTCTCATGCCCATATTGGCTTATATGGAGCGTAATGGTGTGCGTATAGACACGAAGGCCTTGGCCGAAACGTCACGCCAATACACCGCCCGGATGCAACAACTGGAAACAGAGATACACCAATTGGCCGGCGAACCGTTCAACATATCGTCTCCCAAACAAGTGGGCGAAGTTCTGTTCGACCGTCTGAAGATTGTGGAAAAACCGAAGAAGACGAAGACAGGACAGTACGTAACATCGGAAGACGTACTGGAGTCTCTGCGCTCCAAGCACGAAATCGTGGAAAAAATATTGGAGCACCGTGGATTGAAAAAATTACTCAGTACGTACATCGATGCATTACCCAAACTGGTCAATCCCGCTACCGGACACATACACACGTCTTTCAACCAGACCATTACATCCACCGGTCGGCTGAGTAGCAGCAATCCTAACCTGCAGAATATCCCCGTACGAAACGCCGAAGGCAAGGAGATACGCAAAGCATTTATCCCCGATCCCGGTTGCGAGTTCTTTTCGGCGGACTACTCCCAGATAGAACTGCGCATCATGGCCCACCTAAGCCGCGACCCCCACATGACAGAGGCGTTCGCCGAAAGACACGACATCCATGCGGCCACGGCAGCCAAAATCTATAAAAAAGACATCGGAGATGTAAGCCGGGAGGAACGCAGCAAGGCAAAAACGGCCAACTTCGGCATCATCTACGGCATCACGGTATTTGGACTGGCTGAGCGTATGAACGTAAGCCGCGGAGAGGCCAAAGACCTGATAGACGGATATTTCGAGACTTACCCGTATGTCCGCGAATACATGAACCAAAGTATCGAGACAGCCCGTAAAAACGGATATGCCGAAACTATCTTCCACCGCAAATGTTACTTGCGCGACATCAACAGCCACAATGCCGTAGTGCGCGGTTACGCCGAACGAAACGCCATCAACGCACCGATTCAGGGCACAGCGGCAGACATCATCAAAATAGCAATGACACGCATCTACCGCCGGTTTCGGGAAGAGGGCCTACGTTCGCAGATGATACTCCAGGTACACGACGAATTAAACTTCAATGTCTACCCCGAGGAAAAAGAACGCGTACAACGTATCGTAATTGAAGAAATGGAACATGCATGCGACATGCGTGTCCCCCTCGAAGCAGATTACGGATGGGGAACAAACTGGCTGGAGGCACATTGAGAAAGTGCCACCAGCCATATCTTACAGAACTCTTATTTTAAGATCTTCTTTCCGTTGACAATATACACGCCGTTTCTGTCCGTATCGCGCATCCTACGCCCCGACAGATCGAAAATCTCATCATTATTCCGCTGTTTGGCAGCCCTGATTTCATTAATTCCTACGGGATCCGCAACCACGCGTATGCAACCGTCTGTTGACAAAGAAGAGGCATCCCACTGCAATCCGGCACCTGGCACAGCAGGCTCAAATACAGGCGTTCCTGTCAGACTCAGTCCGCCGTCTGCGACAAAAACCGCCAAGACATCACCTTCCGAGAAACTGCCGCTCAAAAGTTCTATGCTGAAAACAGGAGAAGCAAGCGTCACCTTACCACCTACCTTCAGTGCATCACAACGCAAAGAAGAAGACTTGCGCACACGGGTACGTACTACTCCACCCGATTTCACATTCAGGTTGCCTGTCACACTCAGTTTGCCGATAGTCGGAGTATCCAATGTCTTACCGGCTCCGACCATACCACCCTTGTTCACCGTCACAGAGGCCGTACTTCCCGTTCCTATCAGCACACCACCGTTATTGACCGTGACATCACTGCCGGAAGATGCCCCGCAAAGAGAAAGCACTCCCTCATACACAGTCATTTTCCCTTGATTCTCACCGGTAAGTACCAAAATGCCGTTTCCATATTTATTGAGCACAGCACTGGCATTGAACTTTCCGGCAAAAGTATCAGTACCGCCCAGATAACCGACATTATACGTTCCGGTAGACAATGTACAGTCCGCAGCATCACTCACAAGGCTTCCCACTTTGGTTATCTTGTTCTGCTCCGTACCGCTCTGCTCCTTATAGTGCGCCACATACACCCCGGAACCCAGCTTCAAAGCAGCCCGGGACAAGTCGGTTGTCGCACTCACAAGACGCAGTTGTCCGGAAGTCACTTCATAAGTTCCCTTAAATGCCGACATATCCGTCGACACATCTCCACGTACATAAGGGAAAGAAATCTTCAACGTACCCTCTCCCTGAAGTTTACCCTGTATCTTACACCTGCTGCCTCCGACGAAAGTCAGTGTCTTTCCCGAAACGACTTCAAGCGCATTGTTGAACACCGGTACAGCCGAAGATGTATTGTTATCGAAAATGCGGATTGTTCCTCCTTTTGCCGTTATTTTCGAGGCAGACTGCCCAAAGGTTGTATTCCATGCCCCCATGGCAAGCGTACCGCCTTCTATGACTGTCCCACCTTCCCACGTATTACTTCCGCCATACGTAATATTAAGCTGTCCGGCACCTTTCTTCAAAAGAGTACCCTTCCCTTTTATCAGCCCCTTGAATGAAGTGGTTCCGTCCGCCACCTGTATGGCAGCCGTATCGGTAAGAGTGATTCCTCGATTGGTAGCCGTATTGGTATTGTCTATCACAAGAGTAGCTTTCCCTATTTTCAGATTGTCGGCCGAGGCCGAGGCCGCACCGACAGAACTCGGAATACCTCCGTCCGCAAGTTCCTTTACCGTAACTATGCCTCCACGAATTTCCGTAACTCCGGTATAGTCGCTTTTGGTCACATTCAGGAGCAGGTTTCCTCCGCCTGTCTTCAACAGAGAACCACTTCCGCTAAAACCACCGTTTCCACTGAACGAATAAGCCTCTTTCGTGTTATCAACCACCACTTTCTTTACCGGCATAAGTTCATCCACATAAACGGTCGTACGCACGGCATCATCTGCAAATTCCACTTCGTCATTCGCCACAAAACCGGTTGCAGCATTGTTCAGACTGAAGTTTTCCGTCTGATAATTCCAATTTCCGTCAACTTCCCCCGTCCATCTAACACCGACCGCTGCCTGACGCTGTTCGTTGATGACAAGATAAATAGACTTATCCTCGTTCACGATGCGGTAAGAAACTCCTTTCAGACCGTTCACGGAGAAATTTTCGACACTGCCTTTGAAGTCTCCTGTATATTCCATCAACCGAAACTTACCGGAAGCTGGAACAGTCCCGTTGGTCCGGATAGTGAAGATAATATTCCCGTCGTTACGCAAATCTCCCGTCACTTTGACCAAATCAGCTTCCATCCCACCTTTCTCGTTTACAGCGATATCCATATCCATAAACACCCTGCGTTTTACAACAGCCAGTCCTTTACGGAAAACCATCACACCGATACGGCTCTTATCCGTCACGGCCATGTGCCCCGGAGCAAGGCGGCACCCTTCATGATTCAATGCGCCTTCAAAGGTTATTTCACCGACCGTCGCGTTTCCTGCCAAAGTACCTCTTGCCCTTAAATCAACTTTACTCTCTATGGCAGCATTGACCTCCAATACCCCTTCCGAAATATAAGTGGTCCCTTCATACCCAAGCGGAACATCCACAACAAGCGTTCCCTGCTGGCTTTTCCATAAATCCATCGTCCCCGCAAACATACCGTTGCCTGCCAGCCGCACGCATTGCCCCTTCACCGGCATGGCATAGATAGCCCCCGGCGAGAGAGAGGTGTTGACTGTAATATCCGAACCGGAGGTAAGATCTATAAGCACACTCCGGCCGTCAGTATAAGCAACATCCGACGAACGGCCATAATCCGTAAAGTTCGTACTACCCTCTTTCCATTCACCTTTTCCCTTCCATATTAGGTCCGTCACCATACAAGGAGGAAGCTGAGGACGCGGCATACCATAACCCAGATAAAATCCGGGATCCGGACTCTGATAATATCCTTTGGTAGTGCATTGCATACGGTATGCCGGATCTTCCTGAAGACAATATATATAGTCTATATCGGTCTTGTAGTCCGTAGTAAATCCGGTGATTCCGACACATACGCCGTTTTCCACGTGACGCAGTATAAGCTCCTCGCGCCAGTCGCCGACAATATCGCCCCAAAAAGCGGCACGTTTAGCATACACCGTCAGATAACGATAACCGCTAAGTTTCGCCATTTCAATGAGACGCCCTTTGAAAAAGTCCTGTACGTATACATTATAATGACTGTCGCTCGTCTGGACTATTTCTCTGTCCAGATCACCGTCCCACCAGATGCCTTCGGTCGGATAAGGAGCAGTCAGCCCTGGAATAAGGTCTCCCTTGGCACTATACACACCGCCCATTGTCGACCACATTTCCCAGCCCAAATGATCCGGATCTATATCCATACATTCACCACGCCCCACATCACCGGTTGCCGACAAGAACCACTTCTTTATCGTTTCTCCATTAGAAGCATCGTACAGAATTTGTCCCAGCATATCTCCTGCATACTGCTGTATGGCAAACGTTTCCAATCCGGGACGTTCCGGATCAATATCAGCGGTGCGAAAGCGGTCACCATGGGCGATTCCCGTATTGAACAGGGTCTTCCCGTCGTGGTCCATCGTGTATCCTCCCACAACCATTTCGTCTTTACCGTCACCATCCGGGTCGGCTATACGTATCTGATGAAAGGCCGGACCTCCAGGCTTTTCATTAAAAAGTTGATGCCAGTTCTTCGCCTTTCCGCCGGCAAACTCAAAAGCCCATGCACCGTTGTAATAGTGGTGA
The DNA here is from genome assembly GCA_947177395.1 of uncultured Paraprevotella sp. Lineage (GTDB taxonomy): Bacteria > Bacteroidota > Bacteroidia > Bacteroidales > Bacteroidaceae > Paraprevotella. Next base: position 84,545 of record CAMWUI010000002.1, on the reverse strand, counting down.
GAACCGTCGGTAAACCGACTGTGATACTCCATAACCACTGCCGGATGAACACCGTCATGATAAAATACGCCCATGTGCCCCACATGCTTATTATATTCATCCCCCATCAGCTGGGTCCGGTTTGTACGCGTATAACAATCCGATGCATATACCTGTTCCACGGAACACTTCTCACGCCCGGTCATACCGTCTACAACGGTCATATACCGCGGAGCGTTACGCACGGTCTGCGTCTCATAATCGATGATGCCGTCTCCGTCCGTATCTCCGGTTTCGGAACCATTCACATACAAACCGAATGTCTTTGTATCAGGATTCCAGAACTGTGTCCCGTCGCTGGTCTGCATCACCACTTCTCCTTTTCCGTCGCAATCGATATCGTAAGCCAGAATCTGATCGTCCTGTCCGGAACAAATCAGTTCGTTCGGTCCCATCCTTACGGTCCAAAGATGTTCTCCAGTGCGCAGATACCCTTCCACATAACAATCGAGCGCGTTGTCCAGATTCATACGGTTCACCACATAGTCCATCTCACCGTCGCCGTCAAGGTCTACCGGCCAGACATAAGATGTGTTGAACTTCGCTGCATCCAGCGGGGATTCCTGAAAACTGATATCCATGAATATATTGCGGGTATCGTAACTCTTCACCAGAAACGGAATACTCCGCTCCGACTCCACTCCGTCGCGGACAATCGTAACGGACACCTCGCTTCCTGCCGGCACAACCGACAAAGTCGTTTTGTAATTCGTATTCTTCACCGGCGACGAATTCACCTTCGCCCCGTTCACATAGACATTGTATGTGGCATTTTCCGCCTCCTGTGCCAAACGCCTCCACGACACGAACATGTCCGAACCGTTTTGTACGGCAACAACACCTCTTCCCAACTTTTGTTGCAGCCGCTGCGCTACAACAGAATCACACGGAACCAGCGACAGAAATACTGCCGACAGTATACTTACAGCTTTTTTCATGGTATAAAATTGTCATTCACATCTATTCGCAAAGTTATGTTTTAAAGTCGTTATAAATAAATTTTATGGCACAAAAAATAATCCCTTAATATAAAGAGTAGGTCTATTCTTACCTTTTTCTTAATTTTGTAGCCAATTAGTTGGATAATCAATAAAAACACAGATAGACTATGGCTTTAAAAGCAGGTATCGTGGGACTTCCCAATGTGGGAAAATCCACACTTTTCAATTGTTTGTCGAGTGCCAAAGCACAGGCAGCCAATTTCCCGTTCTGTACCATCGATGCACAGCTGGGACAGATTTCCGTACCCGACGAACGGCTGAACAAACTGGCCGAACTGGTACATCCGGGACGTATCGTGCCCGCTACATGCGACATCGTGGACATCGCCGGACTGGTAAAAGGCGCCAGCAAGGGCGAAGGATTGGGCAATCAGTTTTTGGGGAACATCCGCGAAACGGATGCCATCATTCATGTATTGAGATGTTTCGACAACGACAACATTGTGCATGTAGACGGTTCTGTAGACCCTGTGCGCGATAAGGAAATCATCGATACGGAACTTCAGTTAAAAGACCTCGAGACAATAGAAAACCGAATCAAGCGCGTGGAAAAAGTAGCCAAGGTCGGAGGCGACAAACAGGCCAAAATCGAATACGACGTACTGATGCAGTACAAGGACGCGCTGGAACAAGGCAAATCGGCCCGTACCGTCATGTTTGAAACGGAAGATGAGATAGCTGCCGCCAAAAACCTTTTCCTGCTGACATCCAAACCAGTACTTTATGTCTGCAATGTAGACGACCGCTCGGCCGCTGCCGGTAATCCGTATGTGGAAGCCGTGAAAGAAGCCATCAAAGACGAACAGGCCGAGGTGCTCATCATATCGGCACAGACGGAAGCCGATATAGCAGAACTGGAAAACTATGAAGAGAAACAAATGTTTCTAGAAGATCTGGGACTGAAAGAGTCCGGCTGCGACCGCCTGATCAAGGCCATCTACCATCTGCTGAACCTACAGACATTCATCACCGCAGGCGAAATGGAGGTAAAGGCATGGACATTCCGCAAGGGCTGGAAAGCTCCGCAATGTGCCGGCGTCATCCATACGGACTTCGAAAAAGGCTTTATCCGCGCCGAGGTCATCAAGTACGACGACTATATCCAATACGGTTCCGAGGCCGCTGTCCGTGAAGCCGGTAAAATGGGCGTGGAAGGCAAGGAATACATCGTTCAGGACGGCGACATCATGCACTTCCGTTTTAATGTATAGTATATGACAAGCCTGCAATACATTTTCTGGAATCCGCCTCTCGAGGCATTCCACATCGGAGGGTTCGGCATCCGCTGGTACTCACTCTGCTGGTGTCTCAGCCTGCTGTCTGGTTATCTGATTGTACAACGTCTCTATCGCCGCCAAGGTATCCGGGAAGAATTGTTCGAACCCCTATTTCTCTATTGCTTCGTAGGCATATTGACTGGTGCCCGTCTGGGACACTGCCTGTTCTACGAACCGGCCTATTACCTCTCCCATCCGGTCGAAATGCTATTTCCCATGCGCCAGACTCCCCAAGGATGGATATACACAGGCTATGAAGGTCTGGCCAGCCACGGAGGCACACTGGGACTGATGATTGCCCTATGGCTGTATGTGCGCAAAACAGGCGTGAACCTTCTGCGCGTACTGGACAATATCGCCATCGCCACTCCTGTCTGTGCCTTTTTCATCCGCATGGGAAACCTGATGAATTCCGAAATCATCGGCCGGCCGGCCGACGTTCCTTGGGCTTTCATCTTCGCCCGTGTGGACAATCTGCCTCGCCATCCCGGACAACTATACGAAGCGCTGGCCTATCTGGTGTTCTTTTTCATCGAACTGGCCATCTACCGCCGGAAAAGCGAAAAAGTGGGCACAGGATTCTATTTCGGTTTCTGTCTCACCACGATCTTTGCCGCTCGCTTCCTCATCGAATACACCAAAGAGGTACAGGAGGCTTTTGAAGCAGGATTGCCGCTGGACATGGGCCAGATTCTTAGCCTGCCATTCATCGCCTTGGGAATCTACTGCATGCTGGGAGGACAGTATTGTCAGAAACTCGGAGAGCAAAAATAAAAACGCTCTGTCCGCATGAATAAAAAGACTAAATAACACAGGATGAGATACACCATGACAAACAGAATATATTCCCTGCTTCTGCCAATATTCCTGTCCGTCGCCGTCTTCGCACAACGCACGCACGTGCCTATGGATTCCATCGTACTGAGCGACCCGTGCATACTGGCCGACACGGCTACCATGACTTACTATATGACCGGCACCGGCGGAAAACTGTGGAAAAGCACAAACCTGAAGCTCTGGGACGGACCATATGATGCGGCACAGACAGACACGGCTTCCTGGATGGGGAAACATCCTATGATATGGGCGGCCGAACTGCACAAATACAAAGGAAAATACTATTATTTCGCAACATTCACGAACCGCGAGACAATCATCGGCTCGTATAAAGGAAACAAACTGGAGCGAAGAGCCTGCCACGTGTTGGTAAGCGACAAAGCAGAAGGACCTTATACCCCGATGCAGGATTCTGTTTATCTCCCTGCCGACAAACTAACACTCGATGGGACTTTTTGGACGGACACAGACGGAAAACCCTATATGGTGTATTGCCATGAATGGCTGCAAAACTGGGACGGTACCATAGAAAAAATAGAACTGAAACCGGATCTGAGCGGAAGCACCGGCGAAAGCCGCCTGCTGTTCCGGGCCAGCGAATCACCCTGGAGCCGCGAAAATATAGAGGGAAAGACCGTGCCCAACCGCGTGACAGACGGACCTTACCTGTTCCGCACACAGACAGGACGCCTAGGCATGATATGGACCAGCTGGATTTACAATGTCTATACGCAGGGAGTGGCCTACTCCGAAAGTGGCACATTGGACGGTCCGTGGATACAGGAAAAAGATCCCGTCACCCTGCCCGACTTTGGACACGGCATGCTGTTCCGCACTTTCGACGGCAAACTGCTGATGTCCGTACACAGCCACAAGGACACAGGCAGACACTACCATCGCGTCCCCCATCTGTTCGAAGTGGACGACTCAGGCGACCGCATCATCGTCGGCAAGGAATACAAACCATAAACACCGTTCAAGTTTATTCCATTACACAATGAAACATACCTTGTTTTCGTTACTCTGCACATTCGTTTGTCTAACGATGGCAGCCGTACAGCCCCACAGAAACACGTATTACTTCCTTACGTCACAAGGCAAAGATTATTGCCGCGAACGGGTTATCTACAACACCAGCCGGATACCGGGTGCCGCCTTGCGGTGGGGAGACCGCACACTGGACGAGAATGCCCTGTGGCGTTTCATCCCGGCCGGAGACAATTGTTACCGTATACAGAACCGGGCCACCAAACTGTATATAGCCTCCGATCCAAACAAAGGACTGAACTGTATCACCACCACCGAGCGGAAAAAGGAAGCCGGTATTTTCCGCATTCATGATATGGAAGAAGATGCAAGCGTCTGGATAGGCTATCCGGACGGAAAAGCTCTGCATGCCCAAAAAGATTACAATTTTGTCGTGACCTGGCCGAACCATACCGCCCGCTCTGCCTCCTGCTGGCAACTGACAGCCGCCACAGAAGAAGAAACGGTGCTGGCCACAATGAACAGCCGCACGGCACGCAAGGGATATAAACCCGTATGGAGCGAAGAATTCGACCGGGAAGGAAAACCGGACAAAAATGTCTGGAACTACGAAAAAGGATTCGTGCGCAACCACGAGGACCAATGGTATCAGGAGGATAATGCCATACAGAAAGACGGATGTCTGGTGATAACGGGACGGCGGGAACACAAACCGAATCCGTGGTACGAAGCCGGCAGTCGCGAATGGGGCAAGCAACGGGAATACATCGAATACACATCATCATCCCTTACCACAGCTCATAAGATGGATTTCCTGTACGGACGTATCGAAGTGAGGGCGCAAATCCCCTGCCACAGCGGTTCGTGGCCAGCTATCTGGATGCACGGCTACCGCGAGACGGCCGGCGAATGGCCTTCTTCAGGAGAAATAGACATCATGGAATACTACCGCGACATGACACTGGCCAACGTCGTATGGGGATCGCAGGAACGGTTTGTGGGCAACTGGGAGTCGCGCCACGTACCTGTGACGGACTACTGGATGAAACGTTTCGAAGGATGGGACACGGCATTCCATATATGGCGTATGGACTGGGACGAGGAATCCGTCAAACTGTATCTGGACGACGAACTGATTACTGTATGCGCCCTCTCGCGTACGGAGAACGAAGGCCGCTGGCACAAGGCTTCCAACCCTTTCCGCACACCTCTATACCTGATACTCAACTTAGCCCTGGGCGGACAAAGTGGCGGCCGGATAGACGACAGCCGAATACCGATGGTATATAAGGTGGATTATGTCCGGGTGTATCAACAGCCGCGGCACATCACGAAATAGATTCCTCTTAAACGGGATGCGCTCTCTCCTACTTTCCCTTTACAATACGCTTGATATCGTTCAGTTTGTTCAGTGCCTCCATCGGCGTCAGATTGTCGATGTCGAGCGTGAGTATCTCGTCCCTTATCTGACATAGCACAGGGTCGTCCAACTGGAAAAAGCTCATCTGCATACCGTCGGACGACTGAGCGGAAAGTACTGTGGGACGGGCGGAAGAAAGATCTCCTTTTCTGCTGCGCTCCTCCAGTTCCGCCAATATCACATTAGCACGGTCGACGATGGAACGCGGCATACCGGCCAGTTTGGCCACATGGATACCGAAAGAATGTTCGCTGCCGCCACGCACCAGTTTGCGCAAGAAAATGACTTTCCCATCGGATTCTTTCACCGACACGTTGTAATTCTTGATACGTGGAAACGACTTCTCCATCTCGTTCAACTCATGGTAATGCGTGGCAAAAAGTGTTCGCGCGCGGCCTTTAGCATACTCGTGGATAAATTCCACAATAGCCCAGGCAATGCTGATACCGTCGTAAGTGGACGTTCCCCGTCCCAACTCATCGAACAACACCAGACTGCGCGGAGACAAGCCGTTCAGGATATTGGCCGCCTCACTCATCTCCACCATGAAAGTACTCTCTCCCATCGAAATGTTGTCACTTGCTCCCACACGGGTGAATATCTTATCCACCAGTCCGATGCGGGCACTCTCGGCCGGCACGAAACATCCTATCTGAGCCATCAGTGTGATAAGGGCCGTCTGACGAAGCAAGGCCGACTTACCAGCCATGTTCGGACCTGTGATGATGATTATCTGCTGGGATTTTGTATCCAGTTGCACGTCGTTCGCCACATACCGCTCCCCGGCTTCCATCTGCTTCTCGATAACCGGATGACGTCCCTGACGGATATCGAGCACGTCGCTGTCCTCCACCACCGGACGTATGTAACGGTTTTCCTCGGCCACTCGGGCAAAGGAAAGCACACAGTCCAGCCGGGCCACCAGATTGGCATCCGTCTGTATCTCTGCCGCATGTCCGGCCAGTTCCGTCACCAAGTCGTTGAATAACTTAGTCTCCAAAGCCAGAATCCTATCCTCGGCTCCGAGTATCTTCTCCTCGTATTCCTTCAGTTCCTGTGTAATATAACGTTCGGCATTCACCAGCGTCTGTTTCCGTATCCATTCAGCCGGCACTTTGTCCTTATGCGTGTTCCGCACCTCCAGATAATAGCCGTACACATTGTTATACCCAATTTTCAGGCTAGGAATGCCGGTCGCCTCCGTTTCCCGTTGCTGCAGTTTCAGAAGATAATCCTTTCCCTGATAAGCCATCTGCCGCAGCTCGTCCAGTTCCTCATTCACTCCATCGGCTATCACGCCACCTTTGTTTACAGCAAGAGGCGGATCATTGTTCACCTCCCGGGCTATACGCTCCGTCAGTCCGGTACACAAGTCCAACTGCTCCCCTATCCTCGACAGCGTCTCTTCCCCGCTGTCCGTACAGGCACGTTTCACAGGAACAAGCGCTTGCAAAGCCACTTTAAGCGCCACCACATCCCGCGGCGACACCCTGCCCACGGATATTTTGGAAACGATTCTCTCCAGATCGCCTATCTGGTGAAGCTGGTTGACAATCATTTCCTTGAAATTCAAGTTACGGAAGAAATAGTCTACCAAATCCAACCGCTCCGTAATCTGCCTAACGTCCTTCAACGGAAACAGCATCCAGCGTCTCAACAAGCGCCCTCCCATAGGAGTAAGCGTACGGTCGATAACGTTCAACAACGATGTTCCCCCCTCATTCATCGGATAGACAAGCTCCAGACTGCGTACGGTGAACTTATCCAGACGCACATAGCGTTCTTCTTCGATGCGCACCAGCGAAGTCACATGCCCGAGCCTGCTGTGCTGTGTCATTTCCAGATATTGGAGGATGACACCCGAAGCCACGATACCGTTTTTCAGATGGTCGACGCCGAAGCCTTTCAGGTTCTTCACTTCAAAATGTCGTAACAGTTTCTTCAGTGCGTTGTCTTCGGTAAACACCCAGTCGTCCAGTTGGAACACAGTGAACTTGTTGCCGAAGTTCGATTCGAAAAAATCCTTCTTTCCCCGTTCGTAAAGCACTTCCTTGGGAGCGAAGCTACCCAACAGTTTATCCACGTATTCACAACTTCCTTCCGCCGTAAGAAACTCTCCCGTACTGATGTCCATGAAAGCAACTCCGCAAGCCGACTTTCCAAAATGAACCGCTGCCAGAAAATTATTCTCTTTGTAAGAAAGTACATTATCACTCATGGCCACACCCGGTGTCACCAGTTCCGTTATTCCTCTCTTCACCAGTTTCTTCGTCAGTTTCGGGTCTTCCAGTTGGTCACAGATGGCAACCCGCTTTCCCGCCCGTATAAGCTTAGGCAGATAAGTATCCAGCGCATGAAACGGAAAACCGGCCATTTCGGTAGGCGCACCGCCGTTTTTCGCTCCTCCGCTTCGGCGGGTCAGCGTAATGCCCAATATTTCGGATGCTATCAAAGCATCTTCACAATACGTTTCATAGAAATCCCCGCAACGAAACAGCATGACCGCATCGGGATGCTTGGCCTTCAAGTCGTAGAACTGTTTCATCATGGGGGTCAGTCCTTCTTTTGCCATGATTAAAGAGATACGATGGAAATACTCTGCAAATGTACGATTAAAGCCCGGAATCTGCGAGTACAGGCTTACTTTTTTCGATTAGTTATTGGGTGTTTTTAGGAAAAGAACTTTATTTTAAGGCCAAAATATCTGATAAGTCGGTAATATCATATAATGTACACCTATATTATTTGGCAACTATATTTTATCATTGATTTATGATAAAAAGAATTACTATGCACCGGTTTTTACTGCAACGATAAAACCAAAGCGGGTGTTCTCCCTGCATGGAAAAACACCCGACACACAAATCCTAAATCTCTCAAATCCTTTTATAATACCTAACGTATCCTATAGCTTTTTCTATAATCAACCGTGTCCGTTGTATCACTACATTCCACGGATGAAAAATAACTTAATATTTAAAAACAACTTTCCTTAGTCACTAATACCTGTTTGCCCTTCTCACGAAGAGCCGTTATCATTTTGTTTTAAATGACAATACAAAGATAGACAGTTTAAAACATGAAACCATAAAAAAGAATCATTGTTTGCAAAAAACAGGCTTTTTATTGACTTATATCAATAATATGAGCCAAATCATTGTTTTTTTCCGTACTTTTGCAAAAATGAAACATACCGAAACCATACGCGTATGTAACCTTTCTACCGGTTACCGCAACAAAAGGAATCCCATCATAGTGGCCCGTGGCATCAATGCCTCCCTAAAATCCGGCGAACTTACCTGTCTGCTTGGTCCCAACGGGGCAGGAAAGTCCACATTGCTCCGCACCCTGTCGGCTTTTCAGCCGGCTCTCGAAGGAGAAATACGTCTGATGGGAATACCGCTCACGGAGTATACCGAACAACAGCTGGCCACAACCGTAGGGATTGTGCTCACCGAACGATGCGACATCCACAATATGACAGTAGAAGCTCTGGTGGGCATGGGACGAAGTCCGTACACCGGATTCTGGGGAAAGCTGAGCCGGAAAGACAAGGAGAGAGTAGAGGAATCCATGGAATGGGTGAAGATCGGGAATCTAAGAAACCGCATGGTGCAGACACTGAGCGACGGAGAACGGCAAAAGGTTATGATAGCCAAAGCACTCGCCCAGGAAACACCTGTCATATTCCTGGACGAACCCACGGCTTTTCTGGACTATCCCAGTAAAGTGGAAATCATGCAACTGCTTCACGAAATAGCAAAGGTAAAGGACAAAACCATCTTCCTGTCCACCCATGATATGGAACTGGCCCTCCAGATTGCAGACCAGCTGTGGCTGATGGACAAACAGAAAGGAATAGAGACCGGTAATCCGGAAGACCTTTCCCTGAACGGAAGCCTGGAACGCTTCTTCCGCCACGAAGGAATCGTCTTCGACCGGGAAGAAGGATTGTTCCGCATCGACAGGAAGCCGGACACCAGCCTTCGCCTCACAGGTGAAGGTACACGCTTTCACATGGCTCGAAAAGCCCTCCTGCGCAACGGTATCCAAGGAAATCCGGAAGCGGTCTCTCCCTTACATATTCACGTGACGGATAACTGTTTCACCATAAACGGACGGATTATACATACCGTCGAGGATATGTTGCTGGAAGTGGAAAACCACCTGACCGGCAAAACAATGGCACCGCAATAGAAAAACATGGTTTTACAACAGATAAGAACATAGTTTTTCCTATCTTTGCAACCTAAATTAATAGCTATTCAGACCATGAAGAAAGTGGAGATTTCCAATTTGACGGAAAACTTTTTCGAAACCATAGGGAAGGAATGGATGCTGGTGACAGCCGGCACACCCGGACGCTTCAACACGATGACAGCTTCGTGGGGAGGCATCGGCTGGTTGTGGAACAAGCCGGTAGCTTTTGTTTTCATACGTCCGGAGCGTTACACATTCGGGTTCGCGGAACAGGAAGAGTTCATGACGCTCGCATTCTTAGGAAAGGAAAAAGAAATGCGGAACATATACAATCTGTGCGGCTCAAAATCGGGACGGGACACGGATAAAGTGAAAGAAAGCGGACTGAAAGTCTTAGAAACGGACGGCGGACAGGTAACTTTCGGACAGGCACGGCTGACGCTCGTATGCCGGAAACTGTATGCCGACGACCTGAAAGAAAACGCTTTCACGGACAAGTCCGTTGCCGGACAATGGTACGGAGAAAAAGGAGGATATCACAAGATGTACGTAATGGAAATAACAGAAGCGCTCATACCGTGATATAACACAGACAACAACAATTTATAAGCATAAAGATGGAATACAATTTCAGAGAAATTGAACAAAAATGGCATCGGTATTGGATGGAAAACCATACATACCGGGTGACAGAGGATGAAACGAAAAAGAAATTCTATGTGCTCAATATGTTCCCTTATCCGAGTGGGGCGGGACTGCATGTAGGTCATCCGCTGGGTTACATAGCTTCGGACATCTATGCCCGCTACAAAAGACAGCAAGGCTTCAACGTACTGAACCCGATGGGATATGACGCTTACGGACTGCCTGCCGAACAATATGCTATCCAGACGGGACAGCATCCGGCCATCACGACCGTAGCCAACATCAACCGCTATCGTGAACAGTTGGATAAAATAGGTTTCAGTTTCGACTGGGAACGCGAAATACGTACCTGCGACGCAAGTTATTACCACTGGACGCAATGGGCTTTCCAAAAGATGTTCAACAGCTATTACTGCAACGATGAGAAAAAAGCAAGACCCATTCAGGAACTCATCGACGCTTTTCCCGTTTACGGTAACGAAGGACTGAACGCCGCATGCAGCGAAGAACTTCACTTCACCGCCGACGAGTGGAAAGCCATGGACGAAAAGCAACAGCAGGAAGTGTTGATGAACTACCGCATCGCCTACCTGGGCGAGACGATGGTAAACTGGTGTCCGCAGCTGGGTACGGTATTGGCTAACGACGAAGTGGTGGACGGAGTGAGCGAACGGGGCGGATTCCCTGTGGTACAGAAAAAAATGCGCCAGTGGTGTCTGCGTGTATCGGCTTACGCGCAACGACTGCTCGACGGACTGGAAACAGTGGACTGGACGGATTCCCTAAAAGAGACACAACGCAACTGGATAGGTCGGAGCGAAGGAACGGAAGTTCAGTTCAAGGTGAAAGACAGTGACAAGGAATTTACCATCTTCACCACACGTGCCGACACGATGTTCGGTGTCACCTTCATGGTGCTGGCTCCCGAAAGCGAACTGGTGGACGAAGTGACGACCGAAGAACAGAAAGCCGCCGTGAAGGATTATCTCGAAGCTACCAAGAAACGCACCGAGCGGGAACGCATAGCTAACCGTAAGGTGACGGGTGTCTTCACCGGTTCATACGCTATTAATCCTTTCACCGGCGAGGCAAACCCCATCTGGGTGAGCGACTACGTGCTGGCCGGTTACGGAACAGGAGCCATCATGGCCGTTCCCGCCCATGACAGCCGCGACTACGCTTTTGCCAAACATTTCAATCTGCCTATTGTTCCGCTGGTGGAAGGTTGTGATGTGAGCGAAGAAAGTTTCGATGCCAAAGAAGGCATAGTCACGAACTCGCCACGTACGGATGTAAAGCCTTACATAGATTTCTCACTGAACGGTCTGACCATAAAAGAAGCCATAGCCGCTACGAAAAAATATGTGAAAGAACATAATCTGGGCCGTGTGAAGGTGAACTACCGTTTGCGCGACGCCATATTCAGCCGCCAGCGTTACTGGGGTGAACCGTTCCCCGTATATTACAAGGACAACATGCCTTATATGATACCCGAAGAGTGTCTGCCGCTGGAATTGCCCGAAGTAAGCAAATTCCTGCCTACGGAAACGGGAGAGCCCCCCTTGGGACATGCCACCCGCTGGGCATGGGACACAAAGACATGCCAGGTAGTGGAGAACGAAAAGATAGACCATGTCACCGTATTCCCGCTGGAATTGAATACCATGCCGGGATTCGCCGGCAGTTCGGCATACTATCTGCGCTATATGGATCCGAAAAACGACAAGGCTTTGGTGGATGCACGGATAGACAGTTACTGGCAGAACGTCGACCTGTATGTAGGCGGTACGGAACATGCCACGGGACATCTTATCTACAGCCGCTTCTGGAACAAATTCCTGCATGACTACGGTTACAGCGTGGAGGAAGAACCGTTCCGTAAACTGGTGAATCAGGGCATGATTCAGGGACGAAGCAACTTCGTATACAGAATCAAGGATACCAACACTTTCGTTTCCGTCGGTCTGAAAGACAAATACGAAACCACTCCGCTTCATGTGGACGTGAATATCGTCGCCAACGATGTGCTGGACATAGAAGCTTTCAAAAACTGGAGACCGGAATACAACAATGCCGAATTCATACTCGAAGACGGCAAATACATCTGCGGATGGGCTGTGGAGAAGATGAGCAAGAGTATGTTCAACGTGGTAAATCCGGATATGATTGTGGAAAAATTCGGTGCCGACACGCTCCGTCTCTATGAAATGTTCCTCGGTCCCGTGGAACAGAGCAAGCCCTGGGACACGAACGGAATAGACGGATGTCACCGTTTTCTGAAGAAGTTCTGGGCTCTTTTCCACAACAAGGAAGGACAATTCCTGCCTGTGGATAACGAACCTTCGAAAGAAGCGTTGAAATCTATCCACAAACTTATCAAGAAGGTGACGGCCGACATTGAAAGTTTCTCATACAACACGTCTATCAGTGCTTTCATGATATGTGTCAATGAGCTGGGGCAGATGAAATGTAACAGTAAAAAAGTGCTGGAACTTCTCGTTACCCTGATCGCTCCGTTTGCTCCTCACATTGCTGAGGAATTGTGGGAACAACTGGGACACGACACCAGCGTATGCGACGCTCAATGGCCCGTATGCAACGAGGCTTATCTAGTAGAAGACAATATGAAACTGAGTATTTCATTCAACGGAAAGACCCGTTTCACACTGGAATTCCCTACAGACGCCGACAACGTCACCATTGAAAAGAGCGTACTGGAAAACGAACAGACGCAAAAGTACCTGGAAGGAAAACAGGTGGTAAAAGTGATCATCGTGCCAAAACGCATTGTCAACATCGTCATCAAATAGTCGGTTCATAAAACATATCTGATGAAAACAAAGGACTTTAAAACATCTGTAGTTCAAAACACTACAGATGTTTTGTCCTTTTATACACACATACCTATCTATTCGGAACATAATTACCTAAAATAACTCTTAATTGTCATACACGGCTTATGTATACTTTAAAAATCAATATATGGCAGGAAGTGAAAGACTACATCTTCATTTTTCTGGGACTGCTGTGCTACTCCATAGGATTCATCTTTTTCATGCTGCCTTATCAGATAACCACCGGAGGACTTACCGGTGTTTCATCCATCATCTTCTATGCCACGGGATTTCCCGTACAATATTCCTATCTGATCATCAACGGACTGTTGCTGATAGCTGCCGTCAAGATTCTGGGATTCCGTTTTTGCCTGAAAACCATCACAGCCGTCATAACGCTTACCGTTCTTCTGGGATTTATGCAGGAACTTATTGCGGACGAGGCAGGAAATCTTCCCTGCGTACTGGAGAATGAAACTTTCATGGCCTGTGTCATAGGAGGTTGCATGGAAGGCATAGGACTGGCTATCGTCTTTCTGAACAACGGAAGCACGGGAGGTACGGACGTCATTGCGGCCATTGTCAACAAATACAGGGATGTCACGCTGGGACGCATACTGATGTACTGCGATATTACCATCGTAAGTTCCTGCTATTTCGTATTCCACGACTGGCAGAAAGTAGTACTCGGCTTCTGCACGCTCATCATTTCCAATCTTATGTTGGACTACGTGATGAACAGCGCACGCCAGTCTGTCCAGTTCCTCATCTTCTCCGACAAATATGAAGACATAGCCGAAGTCATAAGCAAGGAAGTAGGGCGGGGGATTACCGTTCTGCACGGAGAGGGATGGTACAGCAAGGAATCCCGCAAGGTGCTGGTTATTCTGGCAAAGCGCAGAGAAAGTGTATACATATTCCGGCTTATCAACCAGATAGATCCCAGAGCCTTTGTTTCACAAAGCAATGTAGTGGGAGTATATGGGGAAGGATTCGATAAAATCAAAGTAAAATAAGATATTATGAAAAGGAAGCTGGTTTTTGCCACAAACAATGCTCATAAGCTGGAAGAAATAAAAGCTATTCTGGGAGAAAAAATAGAAATACTGAGTCTGAAAGACATCGGCTGCGAAGCGGATATCCCGGAAACAGCCGATACGCTGGAAGGCAATGCAAGTCTGAAATCCCGTTATATATACGACCATTACGGCATGGATTGTTTTGCCGATGACACAGGGCTGGAAGTGGATGCACTGGGAGGAGCACCCGGCGTCTTCTCTGCACGCTATGCCGGAGAAAACGGTCATGATTCGGAGGCGAACATGAAGAAGCTTTTAGTTAATTTAAAGGAAATAACCGACCGGAAAGCACAATTTCGCACTGTTATTTCGTTAATAGAACAAGGAAAGGAACTTCAGTTCGAAGGTATTGTCAAAGGAGACATACTTACGGAAAAAAGAGGTTGTTCGGGATTCGGTTACGATCCTGTCTTCCGACCGGAAGGATATGATCTGTCTTTTGCAGAACTGGGCAACGACATAAAGAACAAAATAAGTCACCGGGCCCGGGCCGTAGCTCTTCTGTGCAAACATTTGTCTGATTAAAAAACGTCGTTTATCATGAAGAAATATATTTTATCACTGGTTTTATTGTACATATCCATGCATCAGTATGCCCAGATATTGGGCAGTTGGAAAGCTTATCCGGCTTATCGGATATCGACCATGAACATACCGGCCGGAGATAAAATATATTCTTTGTGCGAAGGTAATCTGTTTTCCTACAACACGACGGATTCCGAAGTATTCTGTTATGACAAGGTAAACAATCTGAGCGATTACAAAATCGTATGCATGGATTACTGTACTTCCCAGAAGAAACTCATCCTCGTATATGAAAACGGCAACATCGATTTGCTTTACGAAAACGGAGAAATCGTGAATCTGCCTCAACTGAAGAACAAGACACTGATCACCAAAACCATCAACAATTTGTTTGTCCACAAAGATATGGCTTTTATCACTACCAGTTTCGGCGTGGTGATTGTGGACATGAAAAAAGAAGAAATAGCCGATACATACGACTTCAACAGATACGTAACGGCCATAACCGCCAACGACACGCTTATCTATCTGACTACAAAGACGGAATTGCTGGTAGGAGACAGAACAAAGAATCTGAAAGACGAAAAGAACTGGACATTCAAATGCAACTGGACATGCGACAAGATGGTTCTTTTCGACGGGGAATTATTTTCGTTCCGCAAAGGACTCGGCATTTATAAACACAACGTAAACCTGGTACCTTCCAAACGAATCAATGAAAAATTCCTGTATATGGGAATAAGCGGCGGCAAACTTATCTCAGGCACAGCAAACAAACAATATATATTCGACTCGGCCAAGGACTTTAAAACAGAAGAGGAAGAGGACTTTAAAACAGACAATGAAAAAGTCATCAGATACGACAACGACTTCACATACCTTACGTATAGCAAAGGGACATACTGGGCCAGCAGAGGACTGCACGGACTGCAGCCTTATAAATTGGCCAACCAGCAATGGACGGCTCTGCAAGGCTCTATCCAACCCGACAGTCCTGTAAGAGACTATACTTGTTATCTGAGATTTGCCGGCGAACGGTTGCTGATTGCCGGAGCCTTCTACAACTATACGGGAAAAGTGTATCCCGGCACAGTGATGTATTATGAAAACGGGAAATGGACCAATTTCGAAGAGGAAGATATCTACCAGAAAACAGGTTCCATCTACAGAAACATGACTACCATCGCGCAGGACCCGTCCGATCCTTCCCACCACTTCGTCACTTCTACCCGCAACGGACTATACGAATTTAAAGACGGAAAATTCATAAAGAAATACGACAATAGAAACAGTTCGCTGTATTCTATCTTTCCCAATGACGAAAAGAGTTGGGAAGTCGTTTGCTGTTCCGGAGCTACCTATGATAAGGAAGGAAACCTCTGGATGCTCAACAACCAGGTAGATACCATATTCAAAGTGATGAAACCGGACGGTAAATGGGTCAGACTTTATTATCCTGAACTCAAAGGAGCCGAGACGTGCGATTTCATCATGTTCGACTCCAACAACAATATATGGATGAATTCCCGCCGCGTAGAAAAAAGAGGAATTTTCGTACTGAATACGAACGGGACACTTGAAAAAACATCCGACGACACGCATTATCTGCGACAGGAGATAACCAATCAGGACGGAACGACCTATAACGAAGTAAGCCAATACTATTGTATAGCGGAAGATCATGACGGCAAGATATGGATAGGTACTTCACAAGGTCCCTTTGTCATCAACAATCCGGCGGAATTCACTCATTCCGATTTCACCTACGAACAGATAAAGATTGCCAGAAACGACGGTAGCAACCTGGCGGACTATCTGTTGAACGGCATAGCTGTCACCTGTATCGTCGTAGACGGAGGAAACAGAAAATGGATAGGCACATCTTACAACGGAGCGTATCTGGTCAGTGCCGACGGACAGGAAATGATCCACCATTTCACAACGGAGAATTCCCCTCTATTGTCCGACAACATCTATTCCATCGCCATACATCCCCGTACAGGAGAAGTATTCTTCGGAACAGACAACGGACTCGTATCTTATGCAAGCGATGCCACAGAACCCGAGGAAGAACTGGAGGACGACAATATCTATGCTTATCCCAATCCCGTGAAGCCTGACTACGACGGCCCGGTAAGCATCGTCGGACTTACACGCGACAGTGAAGTGAAGATAACCTCCAATACAGGACAACTCGTTTATTCCGGAATTTCCAACGGCGGTATGTTCACCTGGAATGTGCGTACACGACAGGGAAAAAGAGTTTCTTCAGGTATCTATAATGTAATAGCTTCCACGGCCGACGGGGAAGAAGCCGTCGTCACCAGGATAGCCGTCATCAATTAAGAAACGATGCACACCGGATTCGGCCATAAAGAGAATGCTTTTACACTGTTGCGCTACCTGTTTGCCTTCTCACTGATTGTATGGCATTTCAGCGTACTGATGGGAAAAGACTATTTCTGGCCTCTTACGGCTGACAATTGTGTACAGGGATTTTTCATACTGAGCGGATTCCTGACAATGGTCAGTTTTGAACGGCCGTTTAGATTATCGGCTTATGTAAAACGGAGATTCTGCCGCACGGTACTTCCTTACACGACGGCTGTCATCGTATGTTTCGCGGCCGGCGCCGTGATAAGCACATTGCCGTTGAAAGAGTTCTTTTTTCATCCGGACAGTCTGCGCTATCTGTTGTGCAACCTTGTGTTCCTCAATTTCCTGCAGCCCGACCTTCCGGGCGTATTCGCCTCAAACTATTTCACAGACGTCAACGGAGCACTTTGGAGCATGAAAGTGGAGCTGCTGTTCTACTGCACGGTCCCCATCCTGCACAGCCTGTTCAGACGCTTTCGTCCTTTGCCCGTACTGACGGTACTTTTCGTACTTTCGATAGGCTACAATGAACTGTTCCGTTACCTTTATGACTCCACAAAGGATGTCTTCTATATCTTCATGAAAAGACAGATTCCCGGCCAATACGTATATTTCTGCGGAGGCATGATGGCATACTATCTATATGATTACGCCAAAACCCGAAAAGCCGCCACCGCAGTCATAGTTCTCGCGTGCTGGTCGATGTCCCTGTTCATCAACCAGTTTTCTTATATAAATGCCATAAGCTATTCGCTTCTGTTGGTTTTTCTGGCCTATCGGATACCTCTCTACGTTCCCGCAGGAAGACTACCCAACCTCACATACGGGATTTACCTGTATCATTTCCCCGTCATCCAGATATTCGTAGCCACCCGGCTGTTGCAACAGTATCCCGTTCTCTGTTTTCTATGCGTCACGCTCGCAACGCTCATTCCGGCCTGGGCAGCACATAAATGGATCGAACAGCCGCTACATAAAAGATAAGCCTTTTTACAGCTAATCCATTTGAGTATTCCATCCTACTTTATAAGTTTAAAATTGGAGGCAAGTTGAAAGCCGCAGACAATCGTTCATGGCAAGGAGAACTTCAATAAACAATTATTTTACAATTACCACAATAA
The DNA here is from genome assembly GCA_947177395.1 of uncultured Paraprevotella sp. Lineage (GTDB taxonomy): Bacteria > Bacteroidota > Bacteroidia > Bacteroidales > Bacteroidaceae > Paraprevotella. The sequence continues at coordinate 66,204 of CAMWUI010000002.1, read as the reverse complement.
CATCTATAGGAATGTCGATAACAAATCATAATAATGTTGGTACAGTGGTAATCAGCACATATCCAAGGACTATCATTCCTTGGATCACAAAGAGCAAATAGTAAATTTGAAAAACGAACGAATATATTTGTTTGACTTCAAATTACTTTGTATTTTTACACATGAACATTAAACATAGAGTCTTATGAAAAGAATTCTATTCATTTGCCTGGCGGCATTGTTTTCTATATACCAATCTTTTGCCGCTACTTTTAATGTTGGCGAATATGGATATGACCTTGGGGTTGATGATGAAGGACAATATGCCATATGGTGTGGGCATGCTGGACGATATAGTACATTGGATATCCCTGCAGAAGTAATTTATGCGGGACGAACTTTTCCGGTAAAGATGGTAATATTAGGAAGAGTCGACCATGGAATCTTTTACCTCACCATCCCGTCCAGTGTTGTTAAGATAACGGACGCTACGCCCGAAACCAGTACTTTGCTTTCCATCCATGTAGACGAGGCAAATCCCGTATATACATCAGTAAACGACAAGTGTCTCATTGAGAAGAAGACGAACAAATTGATAAAGGCCTGCATTGATGTGGACATTCCCGAAGGAATATCAGAAATAGGACCCTATGCTTTTTATAAAACGATGATTACTTCGATTTGTATTCCTGCAACTGTCAAATCTATGGGAGAAGGAGCTTTCGGCTATAGCCAGTTAGTTGATATTAAATTTGAAGAAGGAAGTGCCATAACATCTCTGCCTGAAAGAGCTTTCTACATCAGTGAACACATCACTCACATCGATATACCAGAGAGTGTGACAGAAATTGGTCCCAGTGCTTTCGAAGGGTGTCATGCATTAGACAACGTCATCATACCCAACGGAGTTACAAGGATTGAAAATAGCACATTTTACGAATGCGTCAGTCTGTCATCAATAAAGATGCCGTCAGTGACGGAAATTGGTAGTTCGGCATTCGAGGGATGCCGAAGTATGAAAAGAGTGCAGTTATACAATGTGCAAACTATAGAAACAAGTGCCTTTGCCAACTGTTATAGGCTTTACACGGTATGCCTTCCCAAAACGCTGGAAAATATAAATGAGCATGCTTTTTATAACAGTAGCAGTATTAACAGAATCTTGATGGAGGGAGATGTTCCGCCCAGCATGAACGGAGATGAAATCTTTTCAAAAGTAACCCAACAAGTGGCTGCTACGCTTTATGTACCTGTGGGCTCGAAAACAACATATAAGGCTGCAAGCGTTTGGGGTGACTTTGCAAACATAGAAGAAACGGACACATATAACGGTATTACCAACGTAAAGGCCAATACCAGCAAGACCGCATGCTATGACTTGCAAGGACGCAAATTCATGAACGAACCCAATAAGGGCATCTATATCAAGAATGGAAAGAAGGTGGTGAAGTAATGATTGTTATATAGTAATATATGACAAAACTTTTTATAACTATCCATTTGAGTATTCCATCCTACTTTATAAGTTTAAAATTATTGATTATACAGGCTTGACGGTTCATCCTGTATATAACATAGAAATCAACTCATAATAAATCTTCTATACTTGTCCAGCATAAATTAAAAACAGCTGGACAGTTCGTTTTTTTCTATTCACTCTTATCTGGACACTTTGTACAATGCCTGTTGTACAGAGTGTACAGTAACTGTTGTACAGAGTGTACAATGCCTATTGTACAAAGTGTACAGTAACTGTTGTACGACCTGTACAGAGCCTATTGTACTGTCTGTACACTGCCTAAAAAAGAAAGAGGCTGCCTGAACTCGTCAGACAACCTCTCATACCTTATAATATATATAGTATATTACAAACCCAATTCAGCTGAAATGTCCAGCATACGGCGGATGGGTTTCACAGCCTGCGCGGCTATTTCAGCATCCACTTCGATGACAGGCCATTCATACTTCAGACAATTGTATACCTTGCGCAGTGTTATCAGCCGCATATAGTTGCATTCGTTGCAGGCACAGGTACTGTCCTCCGGCGGTGCCGGAATAAACTTCTTGTTCGGACATGACTTCTGCATTTCATGCAGTATACCGCTTTCCGTAGCCACAATAAACTCCTGCGCCTCGTCCTTTATGGCAAAACGCAACAGGGCAGCCGTAGAGCCTACTACATCCGCCAGTTTCACCACAGCTCCCTTACACTCCGGATGAGCCAGAACCTTGGCATCTGGATGCTCTTCTTTCAGCTTGAGAATCTTTTCCACGGAAAACTTCTCATGCACGTGACAGGCACCGTCCCACAGCAGCATGTTCCGTCCGGTCAGCGAATTGATATAACCTCCCAGATTCTTGTCAGGACCGAATATGAGTTTGGCATCCTTCGGAAAACTCTCCACTATCTGCCGGGCGTTGCTGGATGTCACCACCACATCCGTGACAGCCTTGGTGGCCGCTGTCGTGTTCACATAAGAAACGACCGTGTGGTCGGGATGCGCCTTTACGAAATCCGAGAACTTGTCGGCCGGACAACTTTCCGCCAGCGAACAGGTGGCATTCAGGTCAGGCACCAGTACCGTCTTGTCAGGACACAGTATCTTGTTCGTTTCTCCCATGAAGTGGACGCCGCACATGACTATGATGTCGGCTTCCGTAGCGGCTGCCTTCTGAGCCAATGCCAGACTGTCTCCTACGAAGTCCGCTACGTCCTGCACTTCCCCTTCCGTATAGTAGTGCGCCATTATCACGGCGTTCTTTTCCTTGCACAGCGCCCTTATACCGGCTTTCAGATCCACCGTCTCATCAATCGGTTCATCAACATATCCTTTTTTAATCCACTCTTCTTTCACCATATCTTTATTATTTATTCTTTTTCTTTTTTAAAAGAAACTTATGTTTATGTTTATTGTCTGTTGAAAGTGTTTAAAAGAAATTCTTCTTATGTTTGCCTATGAACTTATTAAGTAGAGATTGTGTGGCATAAACAGTTTATCAACTACGTACGTCTGCATATAACCTTTGATAATGAAAGGATAATATAAGATTCATATATGTTTTCAACCGTATGTTCACAACTCGCAAAGTTAGGAACTTTATGCCAAAGATTACTGTTTTTACAGATGAAAATTAAGTTCAAACATGGTTTTCTTCTTTTGGCTTTGTTTCTTGTTTATTTGGATTTTTATATCACGTATGGCTTTTCAATAGCTTCCAAATTTATTTTCCCTTAAGTGTCGTTTTTTTATAAACGAGTTATTAAGTACTTATTTACCGTTTTATTATCTTTGTTCTGTAAACAGGAGTATGCGCATGAGGAAATTGAAGATAACAGAGATGAACCGTCTCACGCAGGAGCAGTTCAAAGAGGCCGATAAACTGCCTTTGGTCGTTGTGCTGGACGAAGTGAGAAGCCTTCACAATGTGGGGGCTGTGTTCCGTACGTCCGATGCATTTCGGGTCGAATGTGTCTATCTATGCGGTATTACGGCTGTTCCTCCTCAGCCCGAGATACATAAGACGGCTTTGGGAGCGGAAGATTCCGTGAACTGGAAGTATGTGAAGGATACCCGGGACGCCGTTCGTGAACTGAAGTCCGCCGGTTATGAACTGTGGGCGGTGGAACAGGTGGAAGGTAGTGTATATCTTCAGGATATACGTCCGGATGTACATAAAAAGTATGCCATTGTGTTGGGAAACGAAGTGAAAGGTGTCCAGCAGAGTGTCGTCGACATGTGTGACGGATGTATAGAGATACCCCAGTTCGGTACGAAGCATTCCTTGAACGTATCCGTGACGGCGGGCATTCTTATATGGGAGTTCGCCCGGTTGTTGAAACTCTGTTGAAAACGGTGTCAGAGTTGTCCGCTTTCCACCATGCGGACAACGCGTTCCACCATTTTATCGTCTTCTTCCGGATCATATTCTTTTTTCAGGCTGGCTCCGCATACGGTGGCTATCGTCTGATAGAAACCTGATTTCAGAGGACCGAAGAAAGCATTGATGATTCTGTAGGCCGACTGGTTGCATTCCCTGTTGATAAGTTTGATGAGAAGTTTTCCCTGCGACAGGGTAAGTTTCTTCACCTGAGGAGTATAATCCTTTTTGATGCTCTTTTCCACAGCCTTTATATGTTCCTCTTTGGACTTCTTGTCCGGCAGCGTTTCCAGTATTTCGTATGTTTCCAATATCAGCATGTTGGCCCTTTTGGCTATGGGCAATGTCTTCTTTACATTGTAGACAAGCCGGTTGTAGCGTTTGATTTCTTTTTGGTTTTTAAATTTCAAAGGGGGATACACGGGTATTTCCGGCAGGATAAATACTTCTATGGAGTCGTCTATGTACCATTCTTTCTGTGCCTTCTTATATAGTATGACAGGAATTTCTTCCAGTTTTTCGTCAGCTGGGAGGATGTCTTCTGTCTGTGCGGCTATTGTTCCGGAAAACAAAAGAAAAGAGACTATGCATATCAGTATTCTCGTCATAATCTCACAAAATTAGAAATTAAATCGGTAAGGATTATGAATTTTGCAAATAATATACTTTGTTTGCATATCGGAACTGAGTTGCATGAATATATTGCCTGTAAATAAGAATAGTGATAATTATCGATACCTGTTATTAATAACAATATTAATATTCTTATTTACATTTGTTTATCCTGTTGATAAAGCATGTTCGCAAAGTTATTCCTGGTCTGATTTTGTGGAATACGCCCGTACGGAAATGAATGATGAGATGGGGGAAACCGAAATGGAGGAATGGCTGGAAGAGTTGATGAACATGCACGAACACCCGGTGAACATAAATACGGCCTCTGAAGATGAATTGGCCGGAATACCGTTTCTAACGGACAGTCAGATAGAAGACATTCAGGCTTATATATACAGATGCGGTCCTATGAAAACGATGGACGAACTCCTGCTCATTCCTTCTGTCGGATATTGGGAGAGAATGTTTCTTCCTTTGTTTCTCTATGCGGCTGATGTGCCTGTTGAAAAGAAGAAGTTTAAGTTGAAAAACTTGTTTAAATATGGTAAAAACGAGTTGATAACTAAATTGGATATACCTTTGTATCAGAGAGATGGATATAAGAACTATGATAAGGAAACATTGTTGAAAAGTCCCAATAAGAAATACTTGGGGAATCCGCTTTATCATAATATCCGGTACGATTACAGGTATGACAACCAACTGTCTGCGGGTTTTACAGCAGAAAAGGATCCGGGCGAACCTTTCGGCGCTTACGGCAACTGGAGTTATGATATGTTTTCTTTTCATGCCTTGTTGAAAACAGACGGCAGACTTAAATCGTTGGCTCTGGGAGACTATAAACTGAATTTCGGGCAAGGGCTTGTGCTGGGTATGGGCTCTATGTTCGGCAAAAGTATCCATACGAATGTTTCGGCGTCCAACCAGGGAATAAAACGCTTTTTCTCAACTTCCGAAATGCCTCATTTCCGGGGAGCGGCCGCCACGGTCAGGTTGAACAAGACGGAAGTAACTCTGTTTGTCTCGCAGAACCGCCATGATGCGACTCTGAATACGGACGGAACTGTGGCTACCTGGCGCAAGGACGGGTATCACCGTACTTTGGGTGAAATGAACAGGAAACATAATCTGACCGGCCGGACTGCGGGAGGGAACATCCTGTGGAACGCTTCACAGGGATATGCCGGTCTTGTGGGTTATTATCAGCATTTCGACCGTTCTTTCGTTCCGGGTACGGATTTCTACCGGACATATTATCCTTCCGGAAAGGAATTCGGCGTATTGGGAGCTTACTACGGTTTCCACAGATACAGGTTTTCCGCATCCGGAGAGGCAGGGTATTCGTTCAACCGCCGAGGTTGGGCTGCGTTGAATACGTTCGCTTACCGTTTTAATTCCCGTTATCGCCTTAAACTGTTGCATCGTTACTATTCCCACCGTTACAGTTCGTTCTATTCGGGAGCCTTTTCCGAAAATACTTCCGTTACAAATGAAAACGGAATATATGCGGGAGTGGAAGCGTCTCCCGTCGATTACCTGCAACTGGAAGCCTATGCAGACCTCTTTTATTTCAAATGGCCCCGCTACGGTCTGTCACATTCCTCCGGAGGATACGACGGTCTGTTGCGGATGCGTTCCCGTTGTTCCGGCAATGTATCCGCCCTGTTCAGTTACCGTGTGAAGAGAAAAGAGAAGTTTGACATATACCGCACTTATCATCAGCTGAAAACCCGGATTGAATATACGCCTTTCGGTAATCTTGTTCTGAAATACACCGTGGCATACAATCACACGCAGTCTTCCGCGGTTGCCCCGGGCAACGGGATACTGATAAGCCAGCAGGCCGGTTACCGTTTCTCTTCCGACAGGCTGAAGCTATCCCTGTATGCCGCCTATTTCCGTTGCAACGACTACGAAAGCCGGCTCTATGATTACGAACCTACATTGTTATACACGTTTGCTTTTCCTTCCTACAACGGCGAAGGAATCCGTCTGTCACTGACCGGAAAGTGGACGTTCTGTTCCCGGTGGACATTGCTTGGCAAATACGGTCTTACCGGTTATTTCGACAGAAACAGCATCGGAACCGGTACGCAGCGCATTGCCCATTCATCGAAAAATGATGTCTCTTTTCAATTGAGATACGTCTTTTAATGTGATTTTTATGAGGATGCTCTTGCAGATATCGGAGAATTTTGCGAATATTGCACGGGTTCCGTCAAGGAAGTCCTGTTAATAATAAGGTATAAAGCATATATGTCGACAGTAATTTATCCGTCTCCTGTTTTCGGACCGGTCCGCAGCAGACGACTGGGAGTTTCTTTGGGTATAAACCTTTTGCCTGCGGACGGCAAGGTCTGTACGTTTGATTGCGTGTATTGCGAATGTGGGTATAACAAGGATCACAAACCTCATACTCCGCTTCCTTCCCGCGAAGAAGTGAGGGAAGCGCTGGAAGCAAAGTTGCAGGATATGCAGACCAACGGTCCGACTCCTGATGTGCTTACCTTTGCCGGCAACGGAGAACCTACGGTTCATCCTCACTTTGCCGGAATCATCGACGACGTGCTGGCTCTGCGCGATGCCTATTTCCCGAATGCGAAGGTAAGCGTGCTCAGCAACGCCACTCAGCTCCACCGGGCGGACGTAGTGAAGGCTTTGCTGAAAGTGGACAACAATATCCAGAAGCTGGACACGGTGGACGAAAACTATATTCGCAGTACAGACCGTCCGACGGGAAAATACGATTTGTCCGCAGTCGTCCGGCAGTTGAAAGAGTTTCACGGCCAGGTTATCATACAGACCATGTTCATGGGCAACAGGCAGAGCCGTCTGGACAATACGTCGGACGAATACGTGCTTCCCTGGCTGCGGACGGTAAAAGAGATAGCGCCCCGGCAAGTGATGATTTATACGATAGACCGCGAGACGCCGGATAAGAATCTGGTGAAAGCCGAGCCCGAACAATTGGACCGTATAGCCTCTCTCCTGCGGAAGGAAGGACTGACAGTTTCCGTTTCATACTGAACAAAGAATATTTGTGCGGACATCCGCTCTCTCTCCGAAAAAAGAAACAGACGGGCAGCGTATTAAAAAATAATCATTACTTTTGTATACTTACAAAAGCGTAGACGAAACGTGAAATCTAAAATATTCGGGTTGCTTGTGCTCATGGAATCGCTTTTCATGGCACTGACGTGCGGCATTTCTTATTATTATCAGTTGCTTGAAGGGGATAACGACTGGCCGGCTTTTGCAGCTTCGGCTGCCATTACGGCTCTGATAGGGGCGGGGTTGCTCGTGAAGGGAAAATACTGTTCCGGTAATACCTTTTCCCGCAAGGACAGTTTCCTTATCGTTTCGCTGATATGGGTCGTGTTCTCTTTATTAGGAATGCTGCCTTTCCTCTTTTACCGGACGACGGACAATGTGGCGGACGCTTTTTTCGAGACCATGTCCGGACTGACCACCACAGGTGCGTCCGTTCTTACCAATATAAACAGTCAGCCCCATGGCATTCTGTTTTGGCGGTGCATCCTGCAATGGATGGGCGGACTGGGGATCATCGTATTTTCTTTTGCCCTGATACCGGTGTATGAATTGAAGAACACCAATATCTTTTCAGCCGAAGTGACAGGGCTCGGTATAGACAAGTTGAGGCCGAAGATAAGAGACACCGCCCGCAGATTGCTGTTGATATACATATTGCTCACCTGTATCTGTGTGGCGGCTTTCTATGCCGGTCCTATGAACCTGTTCGATTCCGTGTGTCATGCCATGACCACGTTGGCTACCGGCGGTTTTTCCACCCACCAGGAAAGCATAGGCTATTTCCATTCTTCCTATATAGAGTATGTATGCACTTTCTTTATGATCATAGGAAGCGTGAATTTCTCTCTTTACTATTATTTCAGTGTAGGGCGCATGCGTGTTTTTTTCAAGAACGAGGAATTGAAATGGTTTTTATGTATTATCCTGTTTTCCGTACTCCTGTTCATGGGACTTTTCTATTATACGAAAGGGGGTATGGTGCCCGGCGAACAGATAGTGGAAGAAAACATGCCGGGTACGTTGGAAGAGACGTTCCGCGCCTCGTTGTTCCATGTTGTTTCCATTATTTCCACCAGCGGTTACCAGAGTTCCTGTTTCGATTATGTAGCTTGGGGTACGGCTTTCTTTCTGCCCACGCTTCTGATTATGGCGATAGGTTCCTGTGCCGGTTCCACGAGTGGCGGTATAAAGGTGATTCGTATCATGGTGTGTCTGAAAAATGCCGTGAACGAATTCAAGCTTCAGTTGCATCCCCGTGCCGTCGTTCCCATCCGCCTGTCGGGAAACGTATTGCCGGAGCACAAGGTAGTGCGGGCTTTGGCCTTCCTTTTTCTCTATTGTATACTGGTGATAGCCGGTGTCTTCATTCTTTCTTTGCTGGGTGTTTCGGGTGACACGGCGCTGGGCAGTTGTGTATCGGCCTTGAGCAACGTAGGTCCCGGTATGGGAGCCACGGGTCCGGCTTCCACATTTGCCATGTTCCCCGAAGCGGGCAAATGGCTGCTCAGTTTCTTTATGTTAGTGGGCCGTCTGGAAATATTCACAGTTCTTTTCCTCTTTGTTCCTGATTTCTGGAAACAGAAAATATGATTTGCGCAAATAAAGTAGGGAATCAATACTTATGGGAAATTAGCGGGAAAGAAATTCTGTCTATTCCAATAGACATGAAAGATACTACTGGATAAAAGAAAATATGTAAAATATAGTGTGCTTTTAAAATAAAGCATTATTTTTGCCGGTGATTCTCGAAGTCTTTCGCTGAGTGTAAGTGTACACTACGAAGTAGCGGGGACAACCTGCGCCGAGCTTTAGGAATGGGTAATACCGGACCTACAGCGGCTTTGGGTGGGAAAGAGAGTCACTATATTAGAAAAGCGTTACAATGCGCTTTGTTCTTGACCGCTTGGAATCTGGCAGTTTCAAAATTCAGTCATTGAACAAGGCAACGGTAGACGCTCATGGGATGTTTTTATAAAACATTTCTATATCCATACCTATTTCCTTATAATAATTAAGGAAGAGATAGGATTATAGAGGTATTTATATAAACTCATCGGCGTGGGTTCTGCGTTGCTCGTTCTGACTGGATGGGCAAATGCCAGAGCCTCAAGCGGTGGGACGAGTAACAGGTACGGATCTCCACGCTCTTTTTTTATAGTCAATCATCACTATCTTATTGTTTATGCCGAAGCTGGGAGGTCGACAGGCTGTTTAACTTCAAAAAGGTTATGAAGAAAAAGAATCAAAACGAAGAACTGCAGTCAAGACGCGAGTTCTTCAAGAAAGCTGCTAAGAGTGCATTGCCTATTCTGGGTGCAGTGGTATTGGCTGGTGCTCCGGCTATTATGAATGCATCTGAAAAAATTCCTATGGGATGTGAATATGGGTGTTCCGGTAGTTGTTATGGCCGATGTGATGGAAGTTGTCAGGGCAATTGCTACACTACTTGTTCAGGCTCTTGTCGTGGTACATGTCAGACAGGATGCACAGGTTGTCGTGGACTAAATTATTCAAAGTATTAATTTATCTTTGAATTAATATTGCATGATTGGTAAGGATAACCATCAAAATGGTTGGTTGACAGGACAAACAAAAAGCATTACATTTATTGTAACAAAGGACTGTCAGCTTGCTTGTAAATATTGCTACCTCGTTGGAAAAAACTCGAAAGAGCGTATGTCTGGCGAGGTAGCTAAACAAGCAATAGACTATATTATTGCTCATGAATCAGATTTTCTTGAAGAGTCTGTTGTGTGGGATTTTATTGGAGGAGAACCATTCTTGGAAATAAATTTGATAGATCAAATTTGTGACTATATAAAAATTGAACTTTTCAAACATAATCATCATTGGTTTAATTCTTTTCGGTTCGTGTTTACAACAAATGGAATCAATTACAATAGTGATAAGGTTCAATCTTTTATAAAGAAACATAAGTCTCATCTGAATATAACTATCACGATTGATGGTACGCGTCGGAAACATGATTTGAATCGTATCTGGAAAACAAAGGAAATGGAGAAAGGAATTATGCCAAAACCTGAGGAAGAACGTGGTTCGTATGATGATGTTGTTAAGAATATACCATTATATTTGAGTCAATTTCCTAACGCAAGTGCAAAAGTTACAATTTCTTCTGCAGATATTTCCTATATTTCCGAAAGTGTTTTGCATCTCTATTCTCTCGGTATTCATGAAGTGAACATTAACTGCGTGTTTGAGGATGTGTGGAACGAGGGTGACGACCTTCGGTTTGAAGAGCAACTGACTGAATTGGCCGATGCCATTATCGACGGAGGGTATTACAAGGATTATGCATGTTCGTTCTTTACGGAACACATGGGAAAGCCACTCGACTGTAAGTTGCAGAACCAAAACTGGTGTGGTGCGGGTCGTATGCTGGCGGTGGATGCCGCAGGCAACTTCTACCCCTGCACACGCTTTGCACAGTATTCGCTGAGGGAAAAGAAAGCATGGATTATCGGCAATATCCACGACGGTATAGACCAGAACAAGCTACGGCCTTTCCTCACGCTTGACCGTTGTACGCAATCCAACCAAGAATGTATTGAGTGCGAGGTGGCGGAAGGTTGTGCCTGGTGTCAGGGAGAAAACTATGATGCTGCCGACACACCGACTGTTTACCAGCGTGCCACCGCCATCTGCAAGATGCACAAGGCGCGTGTGCGTGCCAACAACTACTACTGGAACAAATTGTTCCGTAAACTGGAGCTGGAAGGTATCGCCAAAGAAGAAGCCGAAAAACATGTCAAGAAGTCTAATCCTGAAATCTGTTAATAGCCATGCTGCAATACCTTATTATATTGTTAGACGATACGAGTTATTCGTATTGCCATTATTCGGATATTAAGACTGAACGCCGCCTTATCGGACTCGACACGCTGAAGCGTGGCATTCTCTTTGCCATGAAAGAGAACCTCAATATCCAGTTTGTCTATCCCGACTACGAATTGCCCGAGGCATACAGAGAGGTGATAGACAGCATCGACCATACCGACATAAAACCCTCGGCGGTGTCTGACGGAGCGGATGTGGTGGTCGTAAACGGATGCCGTTCGTTGGAACAAATGACTGTCGATATCGGCGTTTCCTATGTTCTTCGGACAGATAAGTCCGACTTATTTGCGAATTACCGGTTGATTATGGAAGTGTTGACACAGGCAACAAGGGTGAATGTCGTGTTGACAGACGTGGAGACTTTTACGGATGATGACTTTGCCGGATATAAGCGTGTGTTGGGAGAGTTGTCGGAGAATGTGGAGAAATTGTATGTCGGCGGTAAGACACCGCAACTGAACATTCTGACAGACCGCATGATGCTGGACCGGATGAACAACTGCGGAGCGGGAGACAACAACCTGACGCTTGCGCCCAACGGGAAATTTTATGTATGTCCGGCATTCTATATGGAAAATGAAACAAATGACGTGGGAGATTTGGATAGCGGGCTGCATGTGAAGAACAAACAGCTTTACAAGCTCGACCATGCCCCGCTGTGCCGCATTTGCGATGCCTGGCAGTGTAAGCGTTGTGTATGGCTGAATCGCAAGACGACACTGGAGGTGAACACGCCCGGACACGAACAATGCGTGGCGGCACATTTGGAGCGCAATGCCTCGCGCGAGTTGCTCAGCAACATCCGCAAATGCGCAACCTTCCTGCCGGAACGGGAGGAAATAAAAGAAATCACATATTTAGATCCTTTTGAAATTAAAGAACAATGGTGACAAGGAAACTTATCGGTCAGGTGACCGTAGACGAAAAGAATGAAATCCAGATGCTTTTCGAGCGTCGCAACGGACTGAACGAACTGGCGAAGATTCTCACAGCGGACAATGCGGAACTGTATGAAAAACTGGTGAAAGATCTGGGTGAGACGGGTACGAAGTTCCAGGCGTGGTGGGACACGATGGGAGAAAAGTACCGGTGGGAGAGTGCCGAGGGCGGCAACTGGGAGATAAACTTCGACACGTGTGAGATTTATTTGGTGACGAACGAATAAAGTGGAGGCGCGATGATGGATGTACTGATGATTCAGCCCTTGTTTATCGGCACCACCGAATTGTTGCTCATCGGCGGCATGGCTCTGCTGCTGTTCGGCGGCAAGAAACTGCCCGAAATGATGCGCGGACTGGGACAGGGCGTAAAGGAGTTCAAGAAAGGAATGAACGAGGTGAAGGCTCCGCTGGAAGAAGAGGAAGCCGCGGACGAGGACGACGGACAGCCGGCAGGCGAGACAGCGAAGGATGGAGAATAACGCCGGAGACAATGACATGCTTACTTTCGGCGGGCATCTGGAGGTGTTTCGTCGGATGCTCTTCCGCATACTCGGTGTGGCGGGGGCGATTGCCGTTGTGGTGTTCTGTATGAAAGATGCCACGTGGCGGTTGCTCTTCGCTCCGGGCGAGTGGGATTTTGTCACTTACAGGATAATAGAGCGCGGCATGCATGCGGCGGGATTCACGGAGTTCCGCCTCGGGGAATATCATGTGGACCTTATCGCCACCGACCTGTCGAGTCAGTTCATGACGCACGTCACCACGGCGATATATCTCGGGTTGCTCGGTGCTTCGCCTTATATATTATATGAATTGTTCCGTTTTGTTTCGCCTGCACTTTACGAGAACGAACGGCGCTACTCCATCCGGGCCGTCGTCGTGATATACCTGCTTTTCGTCCTCGGTGTGCTGATGAGCTACTATGTGCTCTTTCCCGTTTCGTTCCGTTTTCTCGGTACATACAGTGTGGCGGAACGAGTACACAGCACGATAACGCTCGACAGTTATGTCGCTACGTTCACCACGCTGACGCTACTGATGGGCGTAGTGTTTCAGTTGCCCGTCATAGCTTTTGCTCTCGGTAAAATGGGAGTGCTGACTTCCGGCATGCTTTCGGTTTATCGCAAACATGCTCTACTCGTCATAATGTTCGTGTCAGCTGTCATTACTCCGCCCGACTTAATGACGCTTGTCCTCGTCTCCATACTTCTATACCTGCTTTATGAAGTAAGCATACGGGTGGTGAGATGGACGGAATAGCCGTGCCTCCGTTTACTTCTGGTCGTAGGCGTGTTTGGGATAGTCAATGGTGTAATGCAGTCCGCGACTCTCTTTCCGTTCGATGGCCTGACGTGTGATGAGATAACCTACGTTTATCATGTTGCGCAGTTCGCAAATGTCCTTGGTGGCTTTCACCCGTTTGAACAGTTCCTCCGTTTCTTCATAAAGCAGATCCAGACGTGTCCAGGCGCGTTTGAGCCGTAGGTCGCTCCGCACGATGCCCACGTAGTTGCTCATGATTTGTCCTACCTCCTTCATATCCTGGGCGATGAGAACCTTTTCTTCGTTGCTCATCGTACCCTCGTCATTCCATTCCGGAACGTTTTCGTTAAACGTGTATTCACTTATGTGTTCGATGCTGTGACGGGCGGCAGCGTCGGCATATACCACGGCCTCTATCAGAGAGTTGCTGGCCAATCGGTTACCGCCGTGCAGACCGGTGCAGGAACATTCGCCCACGGCGTACAGGCGACGGATGCTGGAGCACGCATTCAGGTCTACCTTGATACCGCCGCACATGTAGTGGGCGCAGGGCACCACCGGTATGTACTGCCGGGTGATGTCGATGCCGATGCTCAGGCATTTGGCATAGATGTTCGGGAAGTGGTGCTTTGTTTCTTCTGCCGGTTTGTGGGTTACGTCCAGACAGACATGATCCAATCCGTGGATTTTCATTTCCTTGTCTATGGCCCGTGCCACGATGTCGCGCGGTGCCAGGCTAAGCCGTTTGTCGTATTTCTGCATAAACTCTTCGCCGTTGGGCAGACGGAGGATGCCTCCGTAGCCACGCATGGCTTCCGTGATGAGGTAAGCCGGATGCGTCTCGCCTGGACAATAGAGTGCTGTAGGGTGGAACTGCACGAACTCCATACCTTCCACCGTGCCTTTGGCGCGGTACACCATGGCGATGCCGTCTCCGGTGGCTATATTCGGGTTAGTGGTGGTGGCATAGACGGCTCCCGTGCCGCCGGTGGCCATGAGAGTCACTTTGGACAGGAATGTGTCGATTTTCTTTGTGTCGGGGTCTAGTACGTATGCTCCGTAGCATTCGATGTCCGGTGTGCGTCGGGTAACGGTGATGCCCAGATGGTGCTGCGTGATGATTTCCACGGCGAAATGGTTCTCCAGTACAGTGATATCGGGATTGCTGCGCACGGCTTCCATCAGTCCGCGCTGGATTTCAAATCCTGTGTCATCGGCGTGGTGGAGGATGCGGAACTCCGAGTGTCCTCCCTCGCGGTGCAGGTCGAACTCTCCCGTTTCCGTCTTGTCGAAATTCACACCCCATTCCACCAGTTCGCGGATGCCCTGCGGAGCGTTGCGCACCACCTGTTCCACGGCTTTAGGGTCGCTGATATAGTCTCCGGCTACCATGGTGTCATGGATATGCTTTTCGAAATTGTCCACTTTCAGGTTTGTCACCGACGCGATACCTCCCTGTGCCTTGGCCGTGTTGGCCTCGTCCAGCGTGGTCTTGCAGATGAGTGCTACTTTTCCTTTGCCGGATCCGGCCACTTTCAGGGCATAACTCATGCCGGCAACTCCTGAGCCTATAATCAGAAAATCGAATTTGCGTATCATACGTCTTTGTGTATTTCCCTGCAAAACTACTTAAAAAGTCAATTCGTTGTTACCCGCAGGCCTCATTAATGGAAAAAAATTAGTAACTTGCCCCAAATTACCTTACAATGATACGTACTTTTCAATCTCGCGTGGATAAGGTCATGGTGATGTGTTGTCTTTTGCCCAGTACTGTCCTGGCCGTTTATTTCTTCTGGATCCGGTTGCCGCTGGCAGCCTTGCTGTTTCTTTTGGCGATGGTGTTCATTGTGGAACGCCTCATTCATACGACATATACGTTTACGGACAAAGGGGAGCTTCATATTTCCAAGGGGCGTTTCGCCCGGAGGGAAACGGTGGCTTTGCGCGAGGTGGAGCATGTGGAGATCTGTCGTTCGGGATGGTTCCGTACGGATGTGGTGGTTATCACCTGTGCCGGAGGATGCTCCAGATCGGTAACTCCTATGGCGATGGAAGAGTTCTGTCATGTGTTGTTAAAAAGAAAAAGTGAATTATGCAAAGACGATTCTCTGGCCGGATAGCAGATCTGTTTCTTTTGTTTTATCTGTTTTCTATCGGATGCTTGCAGGCGCAGGAGGCAGGAGCCGATAAATCTTCCTGTGTGTCCGGGCTTCCGTGGCCGCACAGTCTGCAGGCGGGTATCGACTCCCTGTTGTGCGACCCCTTGTTCGATACGTCCGTGGTGGGAATATGTGTTTATGATCTTACGTCCGACTCCATGCTGTACAGTTTCAATGCCCGCCAGCGCCTGCGTCCGGCTTCTACCATGAAACTGGTGACGGCTGTAGCCGCGCTCGATTTGCCCGGCGGATTGCAGCCTTATGCCACCGAACTGCGTTGTACGGGTGAAGTATCAGACGGAGTGCTTTGCGGCGACCTGTATGTGGTGGGCGGCTTCGACCCTTGTTTCGACCGTACGGACATGGAAGCTTTCTGCGACGCTTTGTGTCGGGCCGGTGTAGATTCCGTGTCCGGCCGTTTGTTGGCCGATGTGTCTATGAAGGACACGTTACAGTGGGGGAGCGGATGGTGCTGGGACGACGATTGCGAGGTACTTACCCCCTTGCCTTACGATCGGCACGACGAGTTCCTGCCGGTGCTGTCCCGGATGCTTTCCGTGCGGGGGATACGTCTGAACGGCGGCGTGTCGGGCAAGGCTTTCTGTCCTGCCTCCTCCCGTTTGCTGGCGCGCCGCACGCATCCGGCAGACCAGATTCTGCTCACCATGATGAAGGAGAGCGACAACCTGTTTGCCGAATCCATGTTTTATCGTATCGCGGCCCACAGCGGGCGGAAATACGCGTCGGCCAAGCAAGCTTGCGAGGTGATTCATGACCTTATCCGGCGTCTCGGACTGCGTCCGGAAGACTACCGGATAGCCGACGGCAGCGGTCTTTCGCTCTATAACTACCTTACTCCCGAACTGGAGACGTCCTTGCTCAGGTATGCTTTTCACAACGAATCGGTGTTTAATCACTTGTATCCTTCCCTGCCGGTCGCCGGCGAGGACGGCACATTGAAAAAACGGATGCGTAACGGGGCGGCTCACGGAAATGTACGTGCCAAGACGGGGACGGTGGAAGGAGTGGTTACGCTGGCCGGATATGCCACGGCATCTAACGGTCACCGGCTTGCTTTCAGCATTATGAACCAGGGTATATCCCGCGCACGTCAGGGGCGTGACTTTCAGGACAGGGTGTGCCAGTGGCTGTGCCGGTAGAGGATATTTCCCACCGTCTACGGGGATATATCCGTTTTTTTAAGTATATTTGTCTCTGACAATTTTTAAATGCGGGACTATGAAGTATAAATTATTGGTGCTCGATGTGGACGGAACGCTCCTCAACGAAGCCAAGGAAATAACGAAACACACGCTGGCTACCCTGCGCAAGGTGCAGCAGATGGGGATTCGCATCCTGCTGGCTTCGGGCCGGCCAACTTACGGTCTGTTGCCTTTGGCCAGACAGTTGGAACTGGGGACATATAACGGTTTTATTTCTTCTTATAACGGCGGTCAGATTATCAGCGCCTCCAACGGAGAAGTGGTTTTCGAACGCCGGATAAATCCGGAAATGTTATCCTATATAGAAAAGAAAGCCCGGAAAAACGGTTTTTCTCTGTTCACGTACGACGGAGACTGTATTGTCACGACCGATGCCGCCGATCCGCATGTGCAGGAGGAAGCCCGTCTGAACGGGATGTCGCTGAAACAGGTGGATGATTTCTCCATAGCTGTGGATTTCGCTCCCTGCAATTGTGTGCTGTCGAGCGACGACGAAGCGGCTCTGTCCGGACTGGAAGAACATTGGAAGCGCCGGTTGGCCGGTGTGCTGGATGTCTTCCGTTCAGAATCTTACTTTCTGGAAGTTGTAGGCTGTCAGGTGGACAAAGCCAACAGTCTGGCGGCGCTGATGAAACTGCTGAACATCACGAGCGAGGAGGTGGTGGCCATCGGAGACGGTGTGTGCGATGTGTCCATGCTCCAGATGGCCGGGCTGGGTATCGCGATGGGGAACGCCCCCGATTCCGTGAAGCGTTGCACGGAGACGGTGACGCTTACCAACGAGGAGGACGGCGTGGCTGTGGCCATAGAAAAGGCTATCTTGGCCGAAGTGAGGATTTCCGATGTACCCATCGACGCTATCAACGCGCAGTCCAAGAGTACATTGATGGGTAATCTGGGTATTCAGTACACGTTTGCTTCCGACGAACGGGTAGAGGCCACGATGCCGGTGGACCATCGCAACAGACAGCCCTTCGGCATTCTGCACGGAGGCGCTACGCTGGCGCTGGCCGAGACGGTGGCCGGACTGGGCTCGATGGTGGCCTGCAATCCCGATGAGTTTGTGGTGGGGATGCAGGTGAGCGGGAATCATATATCCTCCGCTCACGAGGGCGACACGGTCCGTGCCGTGGCTACGATTGTCCACAAAGGGCGTTCCTCGCACGTGTGGAACGTCGACGTGTTTACTTCCACCGGGAAGTTGGTGTCTTCCGTCCGGGTGGTCAATAGTGTAATGAAAAGAAAATAAAGAAAAGCATGAAGAAAAAACATACTTTCGGGGAATGGCTGGTGGCCGTGCGCCCCTGGTCTTTTCCCGCTTCCGTCGTGCCTGTCGCTGTGACGCTGGCTTATCTGTACTGGGCGGGACTGGAAATAAATATGGTAAACGGCGTGTGGGCGCTGCTCAATATCGTGGTTTTCCACGCGGCAGGCAATGCGTGGAGCGACTACTTCGATTATAAAAAAGGGGTGGACGCCGCCGACACGTTCGGTTCCCGTACCCTGACGGAAGGCATGTTCCGTCCGCACGAGATAAGGAATCTGGCCGTGGGATTGCTGGCTGCGGGCGTCGGTGCGGGCTTGTGGCTGGCTGTCCGTACGGGTTGGCCTCTGGTATGGATCGGGCTGGGCGGCCTGGCCTGTGCCGTGTTTTATCCTGTTTTGAAATTCAATGCGCTGGGCGACGTATGCATCTTTTTGTCGTACGCTTTCCTGCCTACGCTCGGCACGTCCTATGTGGCTGCGGGTGTGATAAACTGGAACGTGATGTGGATAGCCGTTCCCGTGGGACTTATCACGGTGGCTATCCTGCATGCGAACAATACGCGCGACATACGGACCGACATGCGGGCCCGCATCCGTACGCTGGCGATGATGGCGGGCGGCAGGGCCTCCGCTTATATCTACTGGGCCGAGGTGCTGGTACCGTTTGTATGGGTGGCCGCTTGCGTGACGGCGGGCGTATTTCCTCTCTGGACATTACTGGTCGTTGTGGCGTTTTTCCCGGCGCTGGGCAACGTGCGCATGATGGGCCGGCTGTCCCGCAAAGGGGCGACGGCCATCGTCGGGCTGGACGAGCTGACGGCCAAACTCCAGCTCGTGTTCGGTCTTCTGTTTGTTGTGTCGTTCCTTATAGCCGTCTGGGTGAGATGAGACGGCTGGTGTTCACGCTTGTGGTGGCGGCCGTCCTGTGGACGGTAATGTTTTCCCCGTGGACGGCTCCGCGGGTGGATTTCTGGCTGATGATGACCCTTTCGGCCTGTACGCTGACATTGTTTTCCCTCTGTTTCCGTCCCGATGGATGGCGACGTATGAACTGGTCCGTGGCTAACGTGGGGTGGGGCATAGGCATTGCCTTGCTCCTGTGGATCGTTTTCTGGGTGGGCGACAAAGTAGCTTCGTGCCTTTTCTCCTTCGCCCGTCCTCAGGTGGAACTTATTTACGGCATGAAGTCCGGCTATTCCCCTTGGACGCTTTCCGTGCTGTTGCTGTTTTTGATAGGACCGGCCGAGGAGATATTCTGGCGGGGATATGTCCAGCGCACTTTGTCCGAACGCTGGACGCCCGATGTCGGGTTCGTTCTCACCACTTCCGTTTATGCGCTGGTGCATGCGGGAGCCTGCAATTTCATGCTGCTGATGGCAGCCCTCGTGGCCGGTGCGGTGTGGGGAGCGCTCTACCGCCTGTTTCCCCGTCGTCTCTCGGCGCTGATAGTGTCGCATGCCCTGTGGGATGCGGCGGTGTTTGTCTGGTTTCCTATTTAGTTGTCTTCGGATATTTCCGTTTTCTTATAAAAGATTTGCGGTGCTATGGAAAGTTGCGTACCTTTGCAACTTCTTATGCGCCGTATCTTTTTATTATCGGACACATTTTTATTTTTAAATAATATTCTATGAGATTTGTTACATTTCTATCGGTTGTCACCGCTTTCGTTGCCGGTTCCACATGGCTCGCCCATGCCGACGGCAAACTGAAACCGGTGAAGACACGAGGGTCCAAGGTGCAGCAGCTTGCGAATCCCCGGACCATTAAGTTGAAATCAGAGAGTGACGGGACGGTGCCTTTTGCGGTTCCGTTCACGCTGGCGCCCACGCGCGAGGAGTTTAACCGCTTCGTGATCGTGAATGTCAACGAGGACAATAAGACGTGGAACTTCATGGGTTCCGGCACGACCACGTGCATCAACTACGGTTACTCTTACAATTCGGCTGCCGACGACTGGGCATTCATCCCCGTCGAGGTGGAGGACGAAAACGTGCTCTACAGTCTCTCTTTCGAGATGAAGGCGCAGTATTCCAGTGACGAAGAGTGCCTCGAAGTGGGCATCGGAGCGGGAGCCACGCCCGAGGACATGACGATAGTTCTCGACGTGGACAATTTCAAGCACACAAGCTACAAGACTTACGGACAGATGTTCAAGCCCACCGGTACGGGTATCCAATGGATCGGTTTCCACGCCAATTCCGATAAGTTTAAGAGCGGTATTTCCGTGCGCAACATCTCGCTGGAGGCACTGACCGACCCCATACCCTTGAAGCCTGCCATCGAGGAGAGTTCGGCCGACGGACTGGACTACACGGCATCGGTGCGTATCCCCTCGGAAACCCTGCAGGGCGAGCCGATAAACGGTAGCGTGGGCCTGAAAGTGCTGGTTGACGACGAAGTGCGGCAGGATTCTCCCTCGTGTGTGGCCGGAGAGCTGAAGCAGGTGGCGATGACCCTGACTTCGGGACGGCACACCATCAGCTATGTGGCCTACCTGACTGCGGACGGGAAGACCACTGAAAGCGGTGCCGTGTCGGAAGAAGTCACCCTGCGCAACACCGGCGCCCGTCCCCTGCCGTTCGACATGGAGCCGACGGAGGAGGACTTCGGCGACTGTATCGTTCTCGACGTCAACGATGACAGCAAAACGTGGACGTACAGTAGTCAGGAAGGCGCTTTCCAGTATACCTACGGTTCGCAGAGTGCCGACGACTGGGTGTTCCTGCCACCGGTGAACTTCGGTGCCAAGGGCGGGGCCTTCGACCTGTCGGTGGACGCCAAGTGCGAGGCAAACTATTGCCCCGAGTCGTTTGAAATCTGCGTGGGACGCGAGGCCAAACCGGAAAGCATGACTTCCATGATGGCCTGCACCAACATAACGAACACCATCTGGGATACGTACACAGGAAAGATAACCCTTGAAGAGGGTGGAAACTGGGTGATCGGTATTCATGCCACGTCGGACGGCGACATGTGGAACCTTTACGTGGGCAACGTGCATGTGGAGGGAGCCCCAGATGTGACACCCGCCCCGGCGGAAATAAAGAGTCTCGACTTTGACGGACGTCAGGGTGCTGTCGTGGTGACGTTACCTTCGCTCACAGTCGAAGGCAAACCGATGACATCGGCCGTGGGTCTTGTCGTTACCGTGGATGGAGCGGAATACACGCAGGTGGAACCCGCCGAGCCCGGTACCGAAGTGACCGTACCGATGGAACTGCCGATCGGCACGCACACCGTAAGCGTAGCTACCTACGTCAAGGAGAACGGCGACCGCCTGATGGGATCTTCCGTTACCCGCACCGTCAAGGTGACTAATCCCGAAGGATATGCCTATCCGCTGCCGTTCCTTATGGAACCCACGGCCGGCGAATTTGAGATACTGACTATCGTCGATGCCAACGGCGACGGCAATACGTGGACATATAACACCACGGACAAGGCACTGAACTACACCTTTAGCGAAGGCACAGCCGCCGACGAATGGGTATTCTTCCCAGCTGTCGCCATCGACGACGCCTCGCGCATCTACAACATCAGCATCGAAGCCCGTGCCTATACCGAAATGTACCCCGAGGCTTTCGAAATGTGCATAGGCCGTGAGGCCGCTCCCGAGGCCATGACCACTGTGCTTGTGCGCAAGGAGGACCTGGCGAGCTTCCTCTACACCCCCTTCGCGGCTACTTATATCGCTCCGGAGGCAGGAAACTATATTGTCGGCATCCACGCTGTATCGGCCGAGACAGGTCATACGCTCAGGGTGCGCAACCTCCGGATCGAGGACTCCGGCTTCTCGGCACGTGCCCCGCAAGCCTGTGACAACCTGACCGCCGAGGCCGACCCCACCGGTGCACTCAGCGCCACTGTCGGTTTCCGTATGCCGCTGCTCGACATCCTCGGTGGCGAACTGCCTGCCGACGAACAGTTGACGGCCACCGTGACTTCGCCCACGGGCGAGACGCAGAGCGTAGATGGCACGCCGGGCTCCATGCAGTCCGTCACCATCGGCGCGCGCGAGGGTAACAACCTCTTCACCGTCAGTGTATCAGCCGCCTCTACAGGCGAAGGCGAACCGGCCGAAGTATCCGTGTTCTGCGGCATCGACAAGCCCTCGGCACCTGAAGTGACCTGGACTGTCGGCGAGGACAACCTTTCAATGACCCTCACATGGATCGATCCCGCGAAGGGCGTCAACGGCGGTGTTGTAGTACCCGACGGATTGACACACACCGTCTATGTGCCCGTGGACGAAAGCGGCACCTATTGGAACAAGTTGGGCGAACTGCCCGCCGGCACGGATACTTATACGTTTGAAGTAAGCCCCGCCGTCCTTCAGTCCATCTCTTACGTGGGCATCTCCGCCACCAACGAGAAAGGCGAATCGCAGCTCGGTCTGGCCTACGGCGTTCTTGGCACCCCGTACCCCCTGCCGCTGGTCGAGGACTTCTCCGCTGCTACCGTCACCTACCAGCCTCTCGTGCCTGAGCTGCCCGACAGCTACTATACGGGCAACTGGTTCCTTGACGATCCCGCTCTTCTCATTCCTACGATTGAAGAAGGCAATGGCGACGCTCTCCTTTGCTTCCGTCTCGAAGAAGGCGATACTTGCCGCTACGGCCGCATCGCTCTGCCTAAGTTTACCACCGTCGGAGCTTCCGCCCGCGTGCGTGCCAGCTTCCGCTACTACGCCTCTGCCCTTGCCCCGGTTGTAGAAGTTTATGCCGACACGTACGACGCCCGTGACATCAAGGTGGGCGAGATAGCCGCCGGCGGCAACGGCGAGTGGACCACCGTAGGGTTCGACCTCCCGCAGTCCCTCATCGGACGCACGTGGGTCAACCTCCGTCTGCATATCTGTTTCGACGAAAACATCTCCGTTCCCGGCGTCTTCGTTCTGGGCGGATACACCCTCGAAAGCATCTATGAGAAGCAGCTTACGGCACGTCTCTCCGCTCCCGCATCCATGACCGTCGGTACGGAATACACTCTCACGGGTAAGATTTCCAACGGAGGAACCGAAGCCGTTGCCCTGCCCGAGGTGCGTTGCACGCTCGTGGCAGCTGATGGAACGACGACTGTCCTCACGTCCGACGCGACGTCCGATGTTGCCACACTCGGCGCCCGTGAGACAGCACAGTATACCTATACCCTCGTCCCCACGACCGACATGATAGGCGGCTACGTCCTCCGCTTCGAACTTGCTGATTTCACCGACGAAGTGCCCGATGATAACGCCGACGAGAAGGAGACGGAAATCACGGTCGGTGGCCTGCCCGTCGTCACCGACCTCACAGCCGCTCTTTCCGGTAAGGAAGGCGTAAGCCTCGCTTGGAGCGAACCCGCCATGCGTCTTACGGGCGTGGATGATGTAGAGTCTTACGAACCGTTCACCTATGCCGAGAACATTGGCGGATGGCTCAATATCGACGGCGATGGTAAGGATATCTACGGCGTGGGCTTCAACTACGAAGGCGCCGGTCTGCCCAAGGGCTTCCAGGTGTTCAACAGCGACCTTCTCGGTCTGTCCACCAACCTGACGCCGAACAGCGGCAGTCAGTTCTTCCTTGCTGTGACGCCTGCCGACGGCACCGCGGCCGACGACTGGCTCATCTCGCCCGAAGTCATCGGTGGTACTGATCTCAGCTTCAGTTTCAACATTCTTTCCGAGGACTACGGCGCCGAGTATATCGACATTCTCTACTCCACGACGGGACGCGACACCAGTGATTTCAAATTGCTGAAAACATTCTCCAAGGGTCTTACCGGATGGATAACGCTGTCGCTGACTCTCCCCGAAGATGCCAAGTACTTCGCTTTCCACTACCGTACGGAAGACGTCTTCGGCATTTGCCTCGATGATATAGTCTACTCGCCCGTCACGGACGCGCGGATTAAGTCCTACAACATCTATCGCGACGGCGAAGTCCTGGCCACGGAAGTTCTTTCGACCGAATATACCGACGCCGACGCCGGCCGCGGCAGTCACTCCTACAACGTGTCCGTCGTAACGGAGGCCGCAGGCGTGGAGACTGAACATCCGCTGTCCAACACCGTCTTCATGCTCGTCACGGGCATCGATTCCACGGTTCGTGCCGGCCGTATCGACGTGAAGAGCCGCGCCATCGTGGTGAGCGGCATGGAAGGTCTGTCGCTGAATGTCTACTCGGCCGACGGCGTGCGGGTGGCACACCGTTCGTCGCTCGATGCATCCGAGACGATAGACCTGCAGCCCGGTGTGTACTTCGTGGAAGCTGGTGGCAAGACGGTGAAACTTGTCGTGAAGTGATAACCTTTCGTTCCGTTCCCTCGGGCGGAACCCGATAATCCGCAGGCTGCGGCGTGCTTCATTGGCGCCGCAGCCTGTTTTTTGTCTGTTTGTTCCTACGGTAGAAAAAGCAGGTGTCCGTCCTCCGGTCCCTATAGCGTCCGGAGGATATATAAACAGCGATGCTGTATCGTAACGGAAGGTTACGTTGCAGCATCGCTGTTTTTGGGAAATAGTGAATTAAGCAAGATACGGCATGCCGGAGCCGCGGCGTACCTTGCATCTTGCATCTTGCACCACCCTCCTTCACACACACACGCACGTACGCGCGCGTTATGCAGACGGTTTCCGTCGCCGTATGCAGCCTGCTTCCCGAACAGGCAACAAACGGCTTCCCGAGTGAACAACTGTTCATTTCCCGAGTGGAGCGCTGTTCACTTAGGGTAGTGGAGCGCTGTCCACTTGGGGTAATGGAGCGCTGTTCACTTGGGGTAGTGGAGTGCTGTTCACTTGGGATAATGGAGTACTGTCCGTTGTGGACAGGGCAAACAGAACTTCCGGTGCGGATTCTGTACCTGCCGTGTGTCCGGATCTGTAACTTAGGCATCCGGTGAAATAAACCGCACCCCGAAAGTCAGACAAAAAACTTTCGGGGTGCATTTCAAAACTTTACTTGCGGCACAATCTCTTATTGTACAGAGAGGGCCGGGGTGTTTACACAAGGTGGCTGATGAGTTCCTCGCGGTCGCCGTAAAGCAGGTCGATGACGGGGATTTCAATCATCGTGTAGCAGCCGGGCTGTTGCTTCATACTGGCGCGTGCGGCGCAGACGAGCACCTGGCCGGTCAGGGCAGGGTTGTTGATGCGCATGTTGAACTCGAGCAGCTGGTTTTGCGTCTTGCCCGAAACGCCTTTGCGCGTCAGGTTGACACCATGCCCCATGTCCAGAAGTTCGTCCACGCAGGGCACCTGCGTCACGTGTGTCTCGTCGCTTGCGAAATAGGGGTCGGCCTTGATGGCGGCGGCCACGTCTTCAAACCGATAGCCGTCCTTCACTTCGATATAGACCATGCGACGATGGATGCCCGTGCCTGTGGGGATAGTCATGGAGAGGGCGGCCTGTACGCCGTCGATGGCCTTCACGGCCACGGTGTGGCCCATGCTCATACCGGGGCCGAAGTTGGTGTAACTGATGCCCTTGGGCACGATGGCCTGCATCAGGGAGCGCACGACGGAGTCGCTACCCGGGTCCCATCCGGCAGAGATGACGGACACAGCCTGGCCTGCGCGGGCGCTCTCGTCGAGCGATCGGCGCAGAGAGGTGATCTGTGTGTGGATGTCGAAACTGTCTACGGTGTTGATGCCCAGGGCGAGTATGTCTTTGGCGTATGCCTCGACGCTACGGGTGGGGGTGGCCAGGATAGCTACGTCCACGTCCTTCAGTTGGCGGATGTCTTTCACCACGGGGTAGGCGGCGAGTTCCGCCGGCTGGTTTTCCGCTCCGTTGCGGCGTACGATGCCGGCCACTTCAAAGTCCGGCGCTGCCTCCAGGGCGTGGAGGGTGTAGTGTCCAATGTTGCCATAACCGACGATGGCTGCTCTTATCTTCTTCATTTCTTTTTTGTTTTTTGAGTTCGTATTTGTTTTTGCTTAAAAGGTCTTTATTTCACGCCCAGTTCATGCAACAACCGGTCGGCGCCTCCCCAGC
Organism: uncultured Paraprevotella sp.; assembly: GCA_947177395.1. Taxonomy (GTDB): domain Bacteria; phylum Bacteroidota; class Bacteroidia; order Bacteroidales; family Bacteroidaceae; genus Paraprevotella. The sequence continues at coordinate 39,997 of CAMWUI010000002.1, read as the reverse complement.
GGTCCATAAGGAAGAGCACGTAGCGGATGTCCACACCGATGCAGCGGGTGAGTTCCTGCGTGTAGCTGATGTCGCTGCTCATGGCGTCCCAATTGCCGTCGAAGGCGAGACCGATGACTTCGCCCCGTGCGTTGAACATTGGGCTTCCGGAGTTGCCGCCGGTGATGTCATTGTTGGTCAGGAAGCAGAGCTGCATCCGGCCGGTCCGGCGGTCGGCATAAGGACCGAAATCACCGGTGCGGAACACATCGGCTACGGCCGGTTCCATGGCATATTCCTTTACTTTGTCGGCCTGGGCCACTTTGTCCAGAAGGCTTTCCACGGTGGTGTAGTGATTGTGGTGCGTGCCTTCGCTGGTGTAGTCGTTGACAAATCCGTAGCTGAGGCGCATGCTGAAGTTGGCGTCCGAATAGTGCGGCTGATCCTGTTCCATCTCCAGCAGTGCCTGGCAGAGCAGTTGTTCGCCGTAGTTACGGTCTTCGTTGTATTTCCGGATGTGCATAGACTGGAGGGAAATCTGTTGCGACATGCTTTCGGCGTCTTTCAGGGCCAGGCTTTGCAGGATGTCCTCGCCGGCTCCGTGCTGCGCATAGTAGGCGGCGTCGGTGTAGGGGAGGCTGTCGAAGAGGGCGTTTACGTAAGCCTCGTAGTCTTTCCTATATTCCTTCCGGATGTCCTTGTAGAAGTCGGGCAGGTATTTCGAGGGGACCACGGTGGCCAGGTTGCGGAGCAGGGCGACGGCGGTTTCCTTGTCCACCTGCGGGTTGTAGTCCTTGTAGAAAGTTTCCAGTTGGTTTGTCAGGTCGGCCCGTTCGACGGAGTCTTTTTCCTGGTACAGCTTTTTGAGCAACTTGCTCAGTTCAAAGATTTCGATGCCGCGGTAGGTCTCATTCAGGAAATTGAGGGCGCGGTAGGTCTCCGCTCTTTTCCCGTAGGCCTTCTTCAGGTCTTTCAGTACGGAACCGAAACGTTCTTTCGTGTCGGGGTTCTTTTTCCACCATGCGGAGAGTTTCTTCTCCAGTGTTTTCTTTTCCTTGATGACACCCAGGCGTTCGAGTGCCCGGTTCATGCCGATGCTGTTTTTCCAGTAGTTGGAGCTCTGAGCATACTTGGCGGCATACTGGAGGCGTATGGTGGGGTCGGAATCCATCCATTTGCTCCAGACGCCCTGCTTTACGCCGCGCACGTTGATGCGGGCTTCGTTGCTGCACTCCATGCGTTCCTTGATGCCGAAGGAGGAGAGGTAGCGGTTGGTGGAGCCGGGGAAGCCTACGGTCATGCAGTAGTCTCCCTTTTCATATCCGTCCAGGCTGACGGGGGCATAGCGCTTGGATCGGTAGGGGCGGTTGTCGGCCGAATACCGGGCGGGACGGTTGAGGGAGTCGGCATAGATGCGGAATACGCTGAAGTCGGCCGTCTGGCGCGGCCACATCCAGTTGTCCGTCTCGCCGCCGTATTTGCCGAGACTGCGGGGCGGGGCGAAGACGAGTCGCACGTCGTTGTATGTGGTGTAGATGTTCACGTAGAACTCGTTGTTGGTGTAATAAGATTGCATGACGACGTCTTTGGTGCTGTCCCGGTCGATGTATTCCTGCCGGATGGCGGTGTAGAGCGAGTCTATGCATTGTTTTCTTATTTCCCGTTTCCAGTTCTTTCCGTATGTCTTGGCTGCTTCCGGATGTTTGTTCCAGGCTTCCTGTACGGCGGCGTTCACGCGGTCGGTGACGTTCTCCGTGCGGTCGAGGAACATGACGAAGAGTCCTTCGGCGGGCAGTTCTTCCTCCTGGGTGCGCGCCACATATCCGTTTTGCAGAATATCGTTCTGCGGGGTGGCCAACGCCTGGATAGACGAGAAACCGCAATGGTGGTTGGTGAACACGAGTCCGTCGGGCGACACAACGACACCCGTACAGAATCCGCCGAAGACGACCACGGCATCCTTGAGCGACGTGCCTTCGGGATTATACATTTCTTTTTCCGTCAGTTTCAGGCCCAGTTGTTTCATGATTTCCATCGTTTTGGGATTGATGTTGTTCATCATCCACATGCCTTCATCCGCCCGTGTGCTGAGGCAACAGGCCAGCAACAGGAGCCACGCTGTGATTTTTCTTTTCATGTCTGTCTTTTGGTTTATATTTGTTGATAAAGTTATTTATTTCTGGTTCTTTGCAGGCGTTTTCCCTTTCGGTTCGTTCTGTTTCATCTCCAGGATGATTTTCACCTTGTCCGTTCGCACGCGTGCCACCAGCCAGTCTCGCAGGCGGGTGTTCGCCTCCACATTCAGTTTTCGTTCCAGTTGCATGTAGGCCATAATCAGAGTGTCGGCTTTTTCCGTATTACCCAAAGAGTAGCACAGGCTCCGCCCCAGACACAAGGTGCTGATTTCGGGAAACAGGGTCCGGATTTCCTGGCTGAGCGAGGCGGCCAGTTGTTCGTTACGTTCGTAGGGCTGTAGCCTTTTCTCCAGTCCTTGTATTTGTTTTTGCTGCGCGGTCAGCAGGCGGGCGTTCTGTTCCGCTTGTTTCGGGGAGATGAATTCCTGGTTCTGCAACATGGAGCGCAGGTCCTTGACCTCCACGCCGGCAGTTCCCTGTATGATGGTCAGTTCAGTGTCGTCCAGTCCATAGTTCTTCAGTTTGCATTTGGCTGTGTTTATCTCTTTTTCGCTGATATCCTGTCCGATGCTTACGACGCGGATGTTCCTTTGGGCGTGGCTTATCTGCCGTCCGATGATTTGTGTGTTTTCCGAAACCAGTTCCCGGTTGATGAAATCATTGGCTTTTTTTGTATAAGCCGTTTCGCGCACCAGCTGGTAGGTGAGCAGCGAGGCGGGCAGGATGGTGACCACGGCTATCGTGACAAGTATATGCTTGACACGCTTTTCCCGTTGTTTGTCCACGAATACCTTGGGTTTGAAATGCATGGCCCGCACGCCGATGAAAGTGGCCAGGCTGATGAAGATGGTGTTTATTATATAAAGGTAGAAAGCCCCTGCGGCATACATCCAGTTGCCCGTGCCGATGCCGAATCCTGTTGTGCAGAGCGGAGGCATGAGGGCGGTGGCGATGGCTACGCCGGGGATTACGTTGCCGTTCCGCTGGCTGGTGCTGCTCAGTGCGATTATACCGGCCAATCCGCCGCAGAGGGCGATGAACACGTCGTAGATGTTGGGCGACGTGCGTGCCAGCAGTTCCGACTGTGCCTCGGCTATCGGGGTGGCGATGAAGTAGATGACGGAGGTGAGGATGCTGAATACCGTTGCCGTGAGGTAGCTGCGGAACGAACGTTTGAAAAGTTCGAAGTCGTTGATGCCCATGCCCAGTCCCATGCCGATGATAGGTCCCATGAGGGGAGAGATGAGCATGGCTCCGATGATGACTGCGGCGGAATTGGTGTTCAGGCCCAGCGAAGCCGTGAAGATGGCCAGTATGAGAATCCAGAGTTTCGCTCCGCGGAAGTCCACTCCGTCCTTGATGCTTTGTATGGTCTCCTCTTCCGGAGCTTTTTCAGCCCGGATGTTCAGCAACCGGTGCAGTATGTCTTTCAGTTGCTCGTGGATGTTTTTCTGTTCTGTCGGAGGTGTGTTTGTCATGGCCTGCGAAGTTTGCTTTTTATGTTATGGATGATAGGTTCTATGGGGAAGTCCTTGCGTATGATGTAGGTGACGAACAGGAGAATCAGCACAGTGTTCGCTCCCATCCGCGCGACGGGATGCCAGGCGGCGGGCTGCAGTTCCATACCGCCGTACAGCAGGGCGGCGAAGGCCGTGTAGATGAGGATGTCTTTCATCGGGTAGGCGATGGGATTTTTCTTTTGTCCGACGATGTAGGACAGAGTCATGGCCGTGGCGTATCCGGCGAATCCGCCCCATGCGCAAGCCATGTAGCCATAGCGGGGGATGAAAATCAGGTTGACGGCAATCAGTACGCTGCATCCCGCCAGGGAGAACCAGGCTCCCCAGATGGTTCTGTCGATGAGTTTGTACCAGAAAGAGAGGTTGAAGTAGACGCCCATCATGATTTCGGCCGCCATGACGATGGGCACCACGCGCAGTCCTTCCCGGTAGTCGGGAGCGATGATAAGTTTCAAAATGTCTATATATCCCATCACGCAGAGGAAGGCCAGCAGGGTGAAGATAATGAAATATTTCATGGCGGCGGCGTATGTCTCGCGGCAGTCCCTGTCCTTGGCTTTTCCGAACACGAACGGTTCGTAGGCATAGCGGAACGCTTGGGTAATCATGGCCATGATCATGGCTACTTTGACACAGGCTCCGTAAATGCCCAGCTGTACCTTTCCGCCCTGTCCGTCGTCGTAGACGAGCGGGAATATCATCTTATCCGCTGTTTGGTTCAGGATGCTGGCGATGCCCAGCACGAGGATGGGCCAGCTGTACCGGAGCATTCTCTTTACCAGTTGTGCGTCCGGTTTGTAGCGGAATTCTTTCAATTCAGGCCAGAAGAATATCGTGATCAAAGCCGTGCATACGAGATTGAGACTGAATGCATATCCTACACCTGTCTGTGGATTGTATATCCATCCTATTGTATCGGGATATTGCTCGTACAGATTGGGCAGGACAGCGAAGTAAAGTATGTTGAGCGTGATGTTCAGGATGATGAACAGCAGTTTGAGGGCGGCGAATTTCATCGGCCGATGGCAAAAGCGCAGCCAGGCGAAAGAGATGCTCTGGAATGCGTCGATGGCCACGCAGACGGCCATCATGCCTACGTATTCGGGATGGTCGGCATAGCCCATGGCAGAGGATATGGCGGGAAGGAACACCAATATGCCGGTAGTGAACAGAAGGGCCACGGTGCCTACCAGGATGAGTGTCGTGGAATAGATGTTTCGCGGATCCTCTCCTTCTTTGTTGGCGAAACGGAAGAATGTGGTTTCCATGCCGAAGGTGAGCAATACGAGTATCAGTGCCACGTAGGCGTAGATGTTGGTTATCACTCCGTACCCCCCGGAGGCGGCTGCCAGCTGTGCCGTGTAGAGAGGCACCAGCAGATAGTTGAGAAAGCGGCCCACAATGCTGCTTAGTCCGTAAATGGCGGTATCTTTTGCTATGGATTTCAGTTCTGTCATTTTTTATATTATTTAACCGAAGAAAAAATAGGCCACGCCTATGGCTGCCAGAATGCCCGCTGCATCGGCTATCAGTCCGCAGGTCACGGCATGCCGGGTATGGCGTACGCCCACGCTGCCGAAATACACGGCCAGAATGTAGAACGTCGTGTCGGTGGAGCCTTGAAAGATGCTGCTCAGTCGTCCGACAAACGAATCGGCTCCGTAGGTGGCCATGGCATCCACCATCATTCCCCGTGAGCCGCTTCCGCTCAAGGGTTTCATCAACGCTGTGGGCAATGCACCGACGAATTCGGTGTCGAATCCCATGCTGTCTATGGCGTTGCTGATAGCGTCGATAAGCAGATCCATGGCTCCGGAAGCGCGGAACACTCCGATGGCCACCAGCATAGCCACCAAATAGGGTATTATGCGCACGGCGGTGGAAAATCCGTCTTTGGCTCCTTCGATAAAAGTCTCGTATACATTAATGCGGCGGCGTACACCGGAGAAGATAAACGCTATGATGATAAGGAATAGAACTATGTTGGCGATGGATGTGCTCCATACGTTCACGGCATCCCGCTCCAGCCGGCTTAGTCCCCAAACGAGGCATGTTACACAGAGGCAAAGGCTGCCCAGAACTGTTATGACGGTACGGTTCAGCAAGTTAATGCGTTGATAGATGCCAGTGACGATCAAGCCGGTGAGGGTGCTTGCCAGTGTGGCAAGCAGCAGAGGCAGGAACACGTCCGTGGGCTGTGTGGCTCCCATCTGTGCCCGATACACCATGATGCTTACGGGGATAAGCGTCAATCCCGACGTGTTGAGTACAAGGAACATGATCATGGAATTGGTGGCGGTGTCTTTTCTGGGGTTTAGTTCCTGCAGTCCTTCCATGGCTTTCAAACCCAAGGGAGTGGCGGCATTGTCCAGTCCCAGCATATTGGCGGACAAGTTCATAAAGATGCTTCCTATGACGGGATGTCCTGTTGGAATTTCGGGGAATAGTTTTACAAACAGCGGACTGAGCCATCGAGCTAGTTTGGCCACCAGCCCACTCCGCTCTCCGATTTTCATTAGCCCCATCCATAAGGACAGGACACCGGTCAATCCAAGCGAAATCTCGAAAGCAGTCTTGGAGGAGGCAAAAGTAGAATCTATCAGGGAAGGAAAGACATTCAGGTCGCCGGCAAGCACAAGTTTGATGATAGCCGTGAGAAAGGCGATACCGAAGAAAGCAATCCAGATGTAATTTAGTACCATAATTTGCAAATAAGCATAATTAGACAAAATTACATGTTTTTTACGGTTTGTACCTTCTTGCGGTTGTTAAAAAACGTAGAGTAAAGTTACTTCTTGGTTGGTTTGCTATATAAATATGTAAAAGTGAAAGAATAAGAATTGGAAATAATATCCATCACTTATTCTTTCACTTGTTTGGTTTCACTTAGGAAATGCGGGCTTTCAACTGTTCGAGCGACATGCCGCCGCTTTCTCTCCATTCCAATTGTCCGTTTCTGAAAAGCATCAGGGTAGGTACGGACTGGATGCGGTGTTGCTCCACTAGGTCGGGATGAGTATCGATGTCTATTTTTGCTATACGGATGCTGTCGCCCATCTCTTGTTTCAGGCTGTCCAGTACGGGATGCATGCGTTTGCAGGGGCCACACCATGTAGCATAAAAGTCCACCAGTACGAGATTGTTATTCTCTATCAGCTGTTTCAAAGATTCTTTTTCCATAAACATTATTTTTAAGAGGGTTATGTACATTGAAAAAACAGCAAATGTCGGGCCTGTCCGCTTTTGAAAACAGACATTAGTTTCCTTTAACAGCTTATGTAGTAATGAACTGACATTTAGACGGCTTTCATGCTAATTTTATTAAATCGGTATGACAAGATGGCTTTTTCAATTAAAACATTTATCTTTGTGGCAATGGAAGAACAATTCGACATACGGAAACAACAGAGCGGTGCCGGTGAACGGGACTTTGAAAATGCGCTTCGCCCTTTGCGTTTCGAGGACTTCAGCGGCCAGTTGAAAGCGGTGGAAAACCTGCGCGTTTTTGTTGAGGCTGCCAAGTATCGTGGCGAACCCCTTGACCATACTCTGCTCCACGGTCCTCCGGGATTGGGAAAGACTACTTTGAGCAATATCATAGCCAATGAGTTGGGGGTGGGGTTTAAAATCACTTCCGGACCTGTGCTTGATAAGCCAGGTGATCTGGCCGGTATACTCACTTCGCTGGAGCCCAACGACGTGCTTTTCATAGACGAGATACACCGTCTGAATCCTGTGGTGGAAGAATATCTTTATTCCGCAATGGAAGACTACCGTATAGACATCCTGATAGACAAAGGCCCCTCGGCCCGGAGCATACAGATAGACTTGAATCCTTTCACGCTCGTGGGAGCTACCACACGCAGCGGACGGCTCACACCTCCTTTGCGTGCGCGTTTCGGTATCAACCTCCATCTGGAGTATTATGACAATAGCGTGCTCTCGCGTATTATCCGGCGTTCGGCCGGCATTCTCAGTGTTCCTATTTTCGACGATGCCGCAGCTGAAATCGCCCGTCGCAGCCGGGGAACGCCGCGTATTGCCAATGCACTTCTGCGTCGCGTGCGTGACTTCGCGCAGGTGAAAGGCGATGGAAATATCGACATGGATATTGCACGCTATGCGTTGGAGTCACTCAATATCGATCGTTATGGGCTGGACGAGATAGACAACCGCATCCTTCTTACGATCATTGATAAGTTCCGGGGAGGTCCTGTGGGTATCACGACCATTGCCACGGCTGTGGCGGAGGATGCGGATACGGTGGAGGAAGTCTATGAACCTTTTCTTATTAAAGAGGGCTTTATCAAACGTACTCCGCGGGGTCGCGAGGTGACGGAACTGGCTTACGAACATCTGGGGCGGAACCGCTTTGCGTCCGATTCGCAGGGATCGTTATTTTAAGCCGTCCGGGGGTAACAACAGACAAAAACAAAATTCTTATGATAACCTATAACACAGACGGCGTGAAGATGCCGGATATCAAGCGACGTGAGAACACGGCCTGGGTGAAATCCGTGGCTTCCGCTCACGGGAAGAAAGTGGGGGAGATTGCCTATATTTTCGTAGATGACGAGAAGATACTGGAAGTAAACCGTCAGTATCTGCAACACGATTATTACACGGATATCATCACGTTTGATTATACCGACGGAGACATCATTTCCGGCGATCTTTTTGTCAGTCTGGACACTGTGCGCACGAATGCCGAACAGATGGGAGTTCCCTATCAGCAGGAGTTGCGCCGCGTCATCATTCACGGCATCCTTCATCTGTGCGGCATCAATGACAAGGGACCCGGTGAACGGGCGGTGATGGAGGAAGAGGAAAACCGCGCACTGGCGATGCTGGGAATTAGGAAGTAGGACAGTATTTTAATAATTGAAGATATGAAACCAGTTGTAAGCATTATCATGGGCAGCACTTCCGACTTGCCTGTCATGGAGAAAGCCGCTCTTTTTTTCGACGAACTCCAAATACCCTTTGAAATGAATGCTCTTTCGGCGCACCGCACGCCTGACGAGGTGGAGAACTTTGCGAGGAATGCCGCCGGCCGCGGGCTGAAAGTCATTATAGCCGGTGCCGGTATGGCGGCAGCTCTGCCCGGCGTCATTGCGGCCGGCACCACATTACCTGTCATTGGGGTGCCTATTAAAGGTATGCTGGACGGATTGGATGCTTTGTTGTCCATCGTGCAGATGCCGCCGGGAATACCCGTGGCTACGGTAGGTGTGAACGGTGCTCAGAATGCTGCTATTCTGGCCGCCCAGATGCTGTCGCTTTCTGACGCCGAACTGGCCGGACGGCTGGCTGCGTTCAAGGAAAGCTTGAAAAACAAGATTGTAAAGGCAAACGGTGAATTGGCCGAAGTGAAATATAAGTATAAAGTAGATAACTGAAGTGCAGACTTAATTCCATAAAGGATATGGACCTGTTTAACTACTGCCGCCGTGCCACCCGTGAAGTGAACATTGGCGGTACGCCCTTGGGAGGACGCCATCCCATACGGGTACAGAGCATGACCAACACCGTGACGATGGATACGGAAGCCTGTGTGGCGCAGACCCTCCGCATTGCGGAGGCCGGAGGCGAATACGTTCGTCTCACGACACAAGGGGTGCGCGAGGCTGAGAACCTGAAGGCTATCAATGCAGGAGTGCGGGCCGCCGGCTGCAACGTACCTTTGGTGGCCGACGTCCATTTCAACCCCCGTGTGGCTGATGTGGCCGCCTTATATGCCGAGAAGGTACGCATCAATCCCGGTAATTACGTGGATGCGGCGCGCACGTTTAAACATTTGGAATACACGGACGAGGAATATGCCGGAGAGCTCCGGAAAATAGAAGAACGTTTCGTGCCCTTCCTGCATATATGCCGGGAGAACCATACGGCTGTACGTATCGGAGTGAACCACGGTTCGTTGAGCGATCGCATCATGAGCCGGTATGGGGACACTCCGGAAGGCATTGTGGAAAGTTGCATGGAATTTCTGCGCATTTGTGTAAAGGAGGACTTCCGTGACGTTGTTATTTCCATCAAGGCCAGCAATACGGCGGTGATGGTGCGCAGTGTGCGCCTGCTGGCCGATGTGATGGGCCGCGAGGGCATGGATTTTCCCCTGCATCTGGGAGTGACGGAAGCAGGGGACGGCGAGGACGGGCGTATCAAAAGCGCTGTGGGAATAGGTGCCCTGCTGGCAGACGGACTGGGCGACACCGTGCGTGTGTCGTTGAGCGAGGCGCCCGAGGCCGAAATACCCGTGGCACGCAAACTGACGGAATATGTCACGCGCCGTGCAGGACATCTGATGATACCGGGCGAGGCCGCTTCGGATTTTGATTTCCTGCGGCCTGTGCGCCGCCATACGGCGGCTGTGGGCAATATCGGCGGGGATAACGTCCCCGTGGTCATGGCCGATCGCATGGACCTGGAGGCTTCCGGCCGATGGTCCGCTTTCCGCCCTGTAGAGGATTTCCAGCCGGATTATATTTATTGCGGCCGTCATCTGCCTCCCCGGGAAGAGCGTGAACAGGCCGCTTATATCGTGGATGCCGACCTGTGGACAGGAGAGGCGGACACTTATCCCGCATTCCCCTATAACATGCTGCCGCTTCTCGGAGCTTGTCCGGCAGAGCGGAAATTCCTGTTTCTTTGTTATGGGGCGCTGACGGAAGAAGTGCGTGCCTGTCTGAAATATCATCCGGAAGTCGTTGTCATTTCGCAAAGCAATCATCCCAACCGGCTGGGCGAACATCGTGCATTGATTCACGAGCTTACCCGGGAGGGATTGGACAACCCGGTCATCGTGTTCCAGCAGTATTCCCACAATGCCGCGGAGAAGGAAGACTTCCAGATAGAAAGTGCGGCCGACATGGGAGCCTTGCTTTTTGACGGCCTATGCGACGGGGTGTATTTGTATAACAATGGAGATTTGTCTCACGCAGACATCGATGCCACGGCTTTCAGCATCCTGCAGGCTGCCCGTCTGCGCACGAGCAAGACGGAATATATTTCTTGTCCGGGATGCGGCCGTACGCTCTATGACCTCGAAGCGACCATCGCCCGCATCAAGGCCGCCACTTCCCATCTGAAAGGGTTGAAGATTGGCATCATGGGATGTATCGTCAATGGTCCCGGAGAAATGGCGGATGCGGATTACGGCTATGTGGGCGCAGCCCGTGGCAAGGTGAGCCTGTACAAGAAACAGGAATGTATAGAAAAGAACATTCCGGCAGAGGAAGCGGTGGAGAAATTGCTTCAACTGATTCGCGCCAACGGAGACGAGCCGGCCAAAACATAGTTTTTTCGTGGAGGAAAGTTATGCTTTCCTGCAAAAATAACTACCTTTGTCCAAAGAAGAATAAATAAAAACAACATTCAATATGGAACAGAAACTTACCATCTATAATACCCTGTCGCGCAAGAAAGAGGAGTTTGTGCCTGTCACGCCAGGGCGCGTGGGCATGTATGTGTGCGGTCCTACGGTGTATGGCGACGCACATCTGGGGCATGCACGGCCTGCTATTACGTTCGACCTGTTGTTCCGGTATTTGCAACACGTGGGATATAAAGTGCGTTACGTCCGTAACATTACGGATGTAGGACATCTGGAGCACGATGCCGACGAAGGCGAGGACAAGATTGCCAAGAAAGCCCGGCTTGAAGAGCTGGAACCGATGGAGGTAGCCCAGTATTATACCAATCGTTTCAACGCGGCCATGGCGCAACTGAATGTACTGTCGCCCAGCATCGAGCCGCATGCCACGGGACATATTATAGAGCAGGAGCAGCTTGTGCAGCAGATACTCGACAATGGATTCGCGTATGTGTCAAACGGTTCGGTGTACTTCGATGTGGAGAAGTACGACAAGGTTTATGGCTACGGGAGGCTGTCGGGGCGCAACCTGGACGATGTGCATGACGCCAGCCGCGAGCTGGACGGCGTGGGGGAAAAACGTGCGCAGGTGGATTTCGCTCTTTGGAAAAAAGCGCAGCCCGAACACATCATGCGGTGGCCGTCGCCCTGGAGCGAAGGTTTTCCCGGATGGCATTGCGAATGTACGGCCATGGGACGCAAATATCTTGGCGAATGTTTTGATATCCACGGCGGAGGGATGGACCTTATCTTTCCGCACCACGAATGCGAGATAGCGCAGGCAGTTGCCGCACAAGGCAAGCAGATGGTGAAGTACTGGATGCACAACAATATGATTACCATCAACGGTAAGAAGATGGGAAAATCCTACAACAACTTCATTACGCTCGGTCAGTTCTTCAGCGGGGAACACGAAAGCCTGACGCAGGCTTATTCTCCCATGACCATCCGTTTCTTCATCCTGCAGGCGCACTACCGCAGTACGGTGGACTTCAGCAACGAGGCCCTGCAGGCCAGTGAAAAGGGACTGGCCCGGCTTATGGAGGGAGTGAAAAACCTGCAACATATCACTCCGATGGAGAACGGTACGGTGGATATGAGCTACGTGGACGAGTTGCGTGACAAATGTTATTCGGCCATGAACGACGACCTGAATTCTCCGATTGTCATCAGTCACTTGTTCGACGCTTGCCGCGTGGTGAATACCATTGTCGATAAAAAGGCATCCATCAGTTCCGATGTGTTGGACGCCCTGCGGGAAGTGTTTTGCACATTCATGTTTGATATTCTGGGGCTGAAAGAGGAGACGGGCAGCAACGGCGCCCGCGAGGAAGCGTTCGGAAAGGTTGTGGACATGCTGCTCGAGCAGCGCCGCATCGCTAAAGCCAATAAAGACTGGGCTACGAGCGACCGCATCCGTGACGAACTGGCCGCTTTGGGTTTCGAGATAAAAGACACGAAAGACGGCTTCTCGTGGTCGCTCAATAAGTAAGGCTCCGACGAGATAAAGGCTCGTATACGATACGGGAGAGGTTGTTCCGATTCCGCGCCGTATACGGGCCTTGTTCGTCCTGTCGGGAACGGACAGCGCTCCACTTGGGAAGTGAACAGCACTCCATTACCCCAAATGAACAGCGCTCCGCTACCCCAAGTGAACAGCACTCCACTACCCCAAGTGGACAGCGCTCCACTCAGAAAGTGAACAGTTGTTCACTCGGGAAGCCGCTTGTTGCCGGCTCGGGAAGCGGGCAGCATGCAACAAGGGAAACCGTCTGCCTCCCTCATGTGCGCGTACGCGTGTGTGTGTGAGAGAGGGTGGTGCAAGGTGCAAGATGCGCCGCGGTTGTGGCCCGCCGGCGGCATGGATGTTTCCGGGCGGGTGCCTGCCGCGGCAGAAGAGGATATGCGGCCCCCAAAAATATAAAAAACAGATTTTCAGCAGGAAGCCCTTGTCTATATGTGCTTTTTTTCGTACCTTTGCAGCGGTTTTTCAAGAAAGCGTATATTTTGTTTACGCATAATCTGTTCATGTATAAGAAATTAATAGTACTTTTAATGTTCTGTTCGGCTATGAAGGCAGCCGATTTTACCGATAATCATGATTTGAGTCGTGATATACAGGTGGCGGTGCCGTTGCAGACAGAAAACATCGATACGATTGCGATACAGCCGGACGTCTGTCTGCGGTGGGGCAGTATCGTGGACACGGCCAAGAAATATCTGGGTAAACGTTATCTGAGCGGACACCAAGGGCCGAATGCTTTCGACTGCTCCGGTTTCACGAGCTATGTTTATGCACAGGAGGGTATCAAGATAGGCCGTTCCTCGCGCGACCAGTTTCTGGAAGGCGAGAAGATAGCCATCGCGGATTTGCAGAAAGGCGATTTGGTGTTTTTTGCCAATCCCGGCAAGAAGTCCCGCATCAATCATGTGGGCATCGTGACCGAGGTGGACAACGAAAATAACAAGTTTAGTTTTATCCATGCCTGCCGGCGGGGGGTTACTATCGATACTTATCCGGATGTGGCCTATTACGTTAAACGGTATGTCAGTGCACGTCGCATTATCATCGATTAAAAGAAAGAGTCTCCGGGTGAGGCTCTTTTTTTTCTTGTCTGCGGTGTTTTTCTGCCCGGCCGTGTCGGGACAGAAAATCTGGACTTTTGCTTTCACGGGCGATATCATGCAGGGAACCACTTATCCGGATTCCGTGAAGGGCTCCCATTTGCCAGCCGATGACGGCGCCGGTCTGTTTCAGGCTCCGCTCGACATTCTCCGGGATGCCGACCTGACGGCCGGTAACCTGGAGGGGACGTTGCTCGAGCGCGGAGGCCGTGTGAAGAAATGCGGCAATCCGGCTTTGTGCTACGCCTTCCGTACTCCGCCTCGTTATGTGAAGAATCTGGTGGAAGCCGGCTTTGACTTCCTGAGTGTGGCCAACAATCATGTCAATGATTTCGGTGCCGAAGGGCTGGACTCTACGCAGGAGGTTTTGCAACAGGCCGGTATACGCTTTGCCGGCTTGCGCGGGCGATGCGAAGGGGTGGTGATAGAAAGAGACAGCACCAAAATAGGCTTCTGTGCGTTCGGACACAGTAAGGGTACATTGAACATCATGAACTATGAAGAGGTGAACCGTACGGTGGGCGAATTGAAAAAGCAGTGCGACCTGCTGGTCGTTTCGTTTCACGGTGGTGGCGAAGGTACGAAATTCAGCCATGTCCCTCATAAGATGGAAACCTGTTTCGGCGAACAGCGGGGCAACGTGGAGGCTTTTGCACACGCGTGTATTGATGCCGGGGCGGACATCGTATATGGACATGGCCCGCACGTGGTGCGGGGCGTGGAGTTGTATAAGGACCGTTTCATTGCCTATAGCCTGGGGAATTTCTGTACACCCTACCGGGTAAACCTGAGCGGCAAGTCGGGGTATGCTCCTGTTGTGACGGTTCGGGTCGATGGGACAGGGGCTTTTGTGGAAGGACAGATACATTCGTTCATACAGGCAAGGGGCAAAGGACCGCAGGCCGACCCTACCCGAGCTGTGGTGCGGGAAATGCGTCAACTTACGTCTGCGGATTTTCCGCAGACTCCGCTTGTCATTTCAGAAGAGGGGGTTATTCACCGGAAGTGACCGTTCCCTGGCGGGCGCAGTCCGGACAAATGCCTTTCAATACGTAATTGACCCCTTGCAGGGTGAAGCCTTCGGGCAGCGTGACGGCGGGAATGCCGGTCTGTCTGAAACAAAACGTGCGGTGGCATTGTTCGCAGTAGAAATGGGCATGCATGTCTTCTACGGTACATTCCCAGTCGCCGTTGCACACTTCGTAGCGTACCGAGCCGCTTCCGTCTTCTATCCCGTGCACTAAGTGGCGGGAAAGAAACACCGTCAGTGTGCGGAATATCGTGGAGCGGTCCACTGTCTCCAGTTTTTCTTCCAGTTCGCCCAAGGACAGGGCATGTCGGGACTGTTCCAGCGTGTGGAATATGAGCAGGCGCAATGCCGTGGGTTTTACGCCCCGTTGTTCCAGGCGGCGGACGATTCTGTCTTCTTCCTTTTCCTTCATGTAGTTTCTCTTCTTTGCTATAGATACGGTCTGGTCAGTGCGAGGGGGTGGCTTTCGTGGCCGAGGCTTCCTGGTGTATCCTTTTCATCATCTGCAGCACCCGGGGATGGCTTTCGGCCACATTGGTGGTTTCATCCGGGTCGTCAATCATGTTGAACAGTTGGTCGACAGGCTGATTGCCCGTTTCGATATTCGGTCCCCAGTTGATCATCTGCATCTTGTTGCTGGCCGGAATGTATTTCCATTTGTTGTTGCGGACACATATCATGCGGGTGGAAGAGAGTTCCGAAACCCATGGCCGGTGTTTCTTCGATTTCCCAAGCATCTGGTCCAGTCGGTTTTCGCTGTCAGGTGCTGCTCCTTCGGGCAGTTTCGCTTTGACAAGCGCGGCCAAGGAGGCGAATATGTCGATGTGGCTTATCAGGGTGCCGTTAATCTTCGTTGCCGGTTGCACGCGTCCGGGCCATCGCACGATGAGCGGCACCATGGTTCCGCCCTCGTATCCGGAGTATTTGAAGCCCCGCAGTCCGCCGGTCGGGCTATGGCCGTTGAGCAGTTCCTCGGCCCTGTCGGCGTATCCGTCGTCGACTACCGGGCCGTTGTCGCTCGAAAGGATGATAAGTGTGTTGTCGGCTATGCCGGCTTCCTCGACGGCTTTCATTACTTCTCCGACCGTCCAGTCGAACTGGGCGATGGCGTCGCCGCGAAGCCCCATGCTGTTCTTGCCCCGGAAGCGTTCGTGGGGCCACCGGGGCACATGTACATCATTCGTAGCCAGATAAAGGAAAAACGGTTCGTCCTTGTGCTCGTTGATGAAACGGATGGAATGCCCGACGATGGAATCCGCAATGTTTTCGTCCTTCCAGAGCGCCGTACCGCCTCCTTTCATATAACCGATGCGGGAAATACCGTCTACAATCGACTGGTTGTGCCCGTGGCTGTACATCAGTTTCAGGAGTTCGGGATGGGAGGCGCCGGTGGGCTCTCCTTCGAAATTCCTTTTGTAGCTTACCGAAATGGGCGCCGTGGGGTCGTAGTTGGCTACGGTGTCCTGTTCGAGATAAACGCATGGCACACGGTCGGCGGTGGCCGCTTGGATGTAGTGATAGTCGAATCCCAAGTCCCGGGGGGTATGGCTCAGCCGTCCGTTCCAGTTCTGCTCCCCGGTCGTCTCCCCGAGCCCGAGGTGCCATTTGCCGATGGCGCCTGTGTAATAGCCTGCGTCATGAAACATGTCGGCTATGGTATATTGCTCCGGTTTGATGATGGAGGCGGCGTTGCCTGCCGCAACGTCGGTGTCGGGTCGTCGCCAGGCGTATTCTCCTGTGAGAAGTCCGTAGCGGGACGGGGTGGAAGTGGCGGCCGTGGCATGGCAGTTTGTAAACCGTATGCCCTGTCCGGCCAACCGGTTCACGTTAGGAGTTTCGATGTTTTTGGCTCCGTAGCATTCCAGGTCTCCGTAACCGAGATCGTCGGCTATCAGAAGGATTACGTTGGGGCGTTTCCGGTCGGTATCCTTTTTTCCGGCCGGTTGTGCGGCATGTGCGGCCTGGCAAAGCATCAGGGCCGAGGTTCCGAGGATGGAGGCCGGAAACTGTTTGTCGTTTATGTGAATCATGGTGTGAAGTTGTAAGTCGGTTAATATTCAAAGGAACTTCCGCCCAGAAACTCCCGCAAGAGTGATGTGGGAGGGATTTCTTTGTCCCGCAAAGGTACGAAATAACGGAGGAATTTGCGCAGGCGGTAAGCCTCGGAATATTCCGGTTCGCGTTCCGGTACTTGTTCCAATACGGGCAGCACTTCGTCGCGTAGCACGGCCAGTTCGAAAAGCAGCGCGCTGTTGAACATCATGTCCGCTTCCTCCTGATAGGGGAATATCCATTTGTCCTCTCCGGCACGGACGCTGGGCCAGCGGCGGATGGTGTCGAGTGCCGAATATCCCCTGTATTTGTAGTCGCGGATGATGCGCCGCAACAGCCGGTTGTCCGTGGTGGGTATGTAATTGTGGTCGTCCAGCAGGATGGTGGTCAGTGCCGACACGTAGACTTTGAATTTGTTTTCAGACGGGATGTGCGGTGTCAGTTCCGGATTGAGGGCATGGATACCTTCGAGAATCAGGATGGTGTGGTTGTCGATGCGCAGGTGTTTGCCGCTTGCTTCCCGTTGTCCTGTCTGGAAGTTGAAGCGGGGCAGTTCCACTTCTTCTCCCGAAAGCAGCGTTTCCAGTTGCCGGTTGAAATAAGGGATGTCCAGAGCATGGATGGATTCGAAGTCATATTCCCCGTTGGCATCGCGCGGCGTGTCCTCCCGGTTGACAAAGTAATCGTCCAGGGAGATGGAATAAGGTTTCAGGCCGCAGGCCATCAGTTGTATGGCAAGGCGTTTGCTGAAAGTCGTCTTTCCGCTGGACGAAGGGCCGGCGATGAGTACGAGTTTCACATCGGGCCGGGCGTATATCTCTTCGGCTATGGACACTATCTTTTTCTCCTGCAGGGCCTCCGATACGTTAATAAGTTGGGTTGCCAGTCCGGACTGGCAGGCTACGTTGAAGTCTCCCACGGTGGTGACTCCCAATATCTCCTGCCAGTTGTGGTGTTCACGGAATATCTCGAGCATCTTGTCCTGACGTACCATTTCATCCAGACGCGAAGGATCCTGGCGGGCGGGCAGGCGAAGCAGCAGTCCGTCGTAATACTTCACGAGGTCGAACACCTTCAGTCCGCCTGTGGAGGTAAGCAGTGAACCGTAGAAATAGTCCACCGTATCTTCCAGTTTATAATAAAAGGTGTAGATGGATCCTGAACTTTCCAATAGACGAGCCTTGCTTTCCATTCCCCTTGCCCGGAACATGCTGATGGCTTCGTCTGTCGGGCTTTGGATGCGGCGGAAAGGGATGTCGGCCGCTACAATCTCGCGCATCTTTGTCCGTATGCGTTTCACGTCTTCTTCTTCTACCGGGCGCCCGATGCGTAGCTGGCAATAATAGCCGCGAGACACGGGTGTTTGTATGCGCAGCAGACTGTCGGGGAAAAGCTCTTCCACGGCCTTTACCAGTACGAAGAAGAGCGAGCGCGTGTAAGTGCGCATGCCGGAGGCCGATGTCACATCGAGAAACTCCACGTCCTTGTTGTTGTAACAACGGTAGTGGAGGCCTTCCACCTTGTTGTTTACTTTGGCACTTACCGGCCCGTGGGGCATCCGGAGATTTAATGTTTCGTAAGCTTCATAAAGTGTACAGCCGATGGGGAGATTTATCTTTTTTTCGTTATTTTTGCAACGTATTTGCAGTTCCTTTTTCATACTCATAAGCAACGGTCCGTTTGTAAACTGTCCGAAAAGTACGGAATGTTACGGCAAAGAAAGAATATTGCTCATTAAAAAAACTGAATGGATGGAGGTTTTAGCATTTTTAAGACTTGTTGGCTGTCTGGGACTGTTGATGTACGGCATGAAATTGATGAGCGAGGGCCTGCAGAAAATGGCTGGCAACCGGTTGCGGCATATATTGGACACGTTGACCACGAACCGTTTCACATCCATGCTCACCGGTGCGCTCATTACGGCTATCGTTCTGTCGTCGACCTCCACGTCCGTCATGACCATCGGGTTTGTTCATGCGGGCATGCTCTCGTTCGTGCAGGGGCTTTCCGTTATTATGGGTGCTAGTTTCGGCAACACGCTTATAGCATGGGTGATGGCTGCCGAGTTCAACTATTCGTTGAGTGGTTACATATTCCCCCTTTTTATTCTTGCCATTTGTCTGATTTATTCGCGTGACCACCGTTCAAAGGGCGAATCGCTTTTCGGACTTTGCTTTATTTTTCTGGGGTTGGGCATGCTTTATTATTTTGCAGATGAGATGCAGTTGGCGGAAAACGAACCGTTGAAGGATATCCTCCGGTTGTGGGGAGACCGTTACGGGACTTATTTTGTCTACCTGCTGACAGGGGCCTTTCTGACTATGCTTGTCCAGTCGTCCGGTGCCTTGATGGCTGTTTCCATGATATTGTGTTCCACGGGCGTACTTTCCGTTTATGCCGGTGTGGCTCTTGTGATGGGCGAGAATGTAGGGCGTGCCGCCATAACCTGTCGTTCGGCTTCGTCGGCCGGTTTGCAAGCCAGACGCATGGCGCTGGCCCAGCTCGTTTTCAATCTGTTCGGTGTTATATGGGCTTTTTGGGTGTTTCCGTGGTTCGTGGATGTCGTCAGCCCGTTGTTTGACTACGAGTCCCATCCCGCGGCACCGGGATATAGCGATCTTGCC
Organism: uncultured Paraprevotella sp.; assembly: GCA_947177395.1. Taxonomy (GTDB): domain Bacteria; phylum Bacteroidota; class Bacteroidia; order Bacteroidales; family Bacteroidaceae; genus Paraprevotella. Next base: position 20,657 of record CAMWUI010000002.1, on the reverse strand, counting down.
TACGTGTTGGCTGCTTTTCATACGTGTTTCAACTTATGCAACGTGGCCGTTTTCATCTGGCTGGTGAAGCCTATCGAACGTTTGTCTGAAAGGCTTATTCTGCCGGAGCCTGACGGGGAAGACGAAGAGGCCCGACTGAGATACATCACCGGCGGGTTGCTCACGACACCGGAGCTTTCCGTGCTGGAGGCGCAGAAAGAGATTACCAACTATGTCGACACCGTCTGCAAGATGTTTACCTCCGTAAGGTTTCTGCTCACGCCGGCCAATCCTCATGAATTCAAACGCTTGTACGAACGCATCGAGCGTTATGAACAGGTGAGCGACGAGATGGAAGTGGAGATTGCCCATTATTTGAATGAAGTGAGCGACGATCGTCTGAGTTCGGACACCAAAAACCGGATACGTTCCATGTTGCGCGAAGTGTCCGAGATAGAAAGCATCGGAGACAGTTGTTATCATCTGGCACGTACTATCGGACGCAAGTATAAGGGAAATGCTCCTTTTACTCCCAAGCAGCAGGAGCACCTGCATCAGATGTTCCAGTTGGTCGAGCAGGCCCTCGAGGAGATGAAGCGTCTGATAGGGAGTAAGAACATTCCGGCAGAGGCCCATTCATCTTTCTACATAGAACAGGAAATCAATAATTTCCGTAAACAGTTGCGCGTGCTCAACATCATGGACGTAAACCGTCATGAATATAGTTTTCATGCAGGAACAGTCTATATGGATCTGATTAACGAATGCGAGAAACTGGGCGATTATGTAATCAATGTCGTGGAGGCTCGGTTGGATGCTCGCCCGAAAGAGAATTAGAGAGTCGGGAGATGTCTTTCCATATAAAATATGTATGGAAAAACTGCGCATTTCTTTTTCTTTTTGTTACCTTTGCCACATATAGGGTCAGTGAGGACCTGACAAGACAGACACACGGAATCAAGTAACGTTTTTAAATAAAACACTATGGAAAAGAATTTTTTGCAAAATTTCTCACTGGAGGGCAAGGTGGCTCTGGTGACCGGTGCTTCCTACGGTATCGGATTCGGAATTGCCACCGCTTTCGCACAATGCGGTGCCACCATCGTATTCAATGACATCAAACAGGAACTGGTGGACAAGGGGTTGGCTGCTTATAAAGAGCTGGGTATTGAAGCGCACGGATACGTGTGTGATGTGACGAACGAAGAGGCCGTCAATACTATGGTAGCGCAGATCGAAAAGGAAGTGGGTGTGATTGATATTCTGGTGAACAATGCCGGTATCATCAAGCGTATTCCGATGCACGAGATGACTGCGGCCGAATTCCGTCAGGTGATTGACATAGACCTCAACGGCCCGTTCATCGTGTCGAAAGCTGTCATTCCTTCGATGATAAAAAAAGGGCATGGCAAGATTATCAACATCTGTTCCATGATGTCCGAACTGGGACGTGAGACAGTATCGGCTTATGCGGCCGCCAAGGGCGGTTTGAAGATGCTGACCCGCAATATCTGTTCCGAGTATGGAGAATATAATATCCAGTGCAACGGTATTGGTCCGGGCTATATCGCTACACCTCAGACGGCTCCCTTGCGTGAGCGGCAACCGGACGGCAGCCGTCATCCGTTTGACAGTTTCATCGTAGCCAAGACTCCCGCAGCTCGCTGGGGTACTCCGGAAGACTTGCAGGGACCGGCAGTGTTCTTAGCATCGGATGCTTCCAACTTTGTGAACGGTCTGGTGCTGTACGTAGACGGAGGTATTCTGGCCTACATCGGCAAACAGCCGAAATAAGTCCCGTGGGTGGATATCCTCTGTCGGAGAGGAATGATTATATTGATAACGAGCCTTGTGAAACTTTCTCGCAAGGCTCGTTGTTTTATGGTATAGCTGGGGAAAACTATAGGGTTCAGTCGGTGTTCCGTCTGTTAACCGGAAGCATTTATATCCCGATTGAACATTTAGTTTATACCTGAAGGAGAATGTTAAATCTGCGGGAGATGATTGGCAGCAGTGAAAATCTTATTAACTTTGCAACTAAAATGGTTGCTCTGCCGTCCAAGAGAGGAGGCGCAAAAGAGCATCAAAAGGGAACGAGGTGAGATTCCTCGACAGTACCCGCTGCTGTAATTCCCCTGCTTCGAATGAAGCTATGTCATCTGCAATATGTCACTGGTCTGCAGGACCGGGAAGGCGTGGATGACTGGGATAAGTCAGAAGACCTGCCATTTGCAAGCAAGGAAAGTACCCACGGGATTATGGGGCAGACTTCTCGGCGACCTTTTGGGGGTTGCATGATGTCTTCTTATAGGTCTTACTGATTACTTTAAGAACTTATTTATATCCCGTTGGCATACCTTAGCCGGTATTTCAATGGGTTTCTTTTTATTGTTTTACTGTAATCAGACAAGAAATGACATATCGTTTATTGCCGTCTATTGTTGCTTTATACTTCATTCCGGGTATGATTGAGGCTGAAGAACAAAAAGACACTACGTATCTTAAAGAAGTTTTGGTCACGGCTCGCCAATCGAATCGTGATATAATTCCCGTACAGTCTCTTTCCGGTAAAGAATTACACAGTCTCAACAGCAACAGCGTGGCTGATGCCCTGCGTTATTTTTCCGGTGTACAGGTAAAAGACTACGGCGGGGTCGGCGGAATAAAAACAGTTAATATCCGTTCCATGGGAACCAATCATACCGGTGTGGTTTATGATGGAATCGAGCTTGGCAATGCGCAGAACGGGCAAATAGATCTCGGGCAGTTTTCGCTGGATAATATGGAATCTCTTTTATTGTATAATGGACAGAAAAGCGAGATTCTGCAACCCGCCAAGGATTTCGGTTCAGCCGGAACTATTTATATGAGAACCCGCACTCCGGTATTCAATGAAGGAGAGGCTTACCACGCACGAGCCACTGTAAGGACCGGTTCGTTTGACCTGCTCAATCCGTCAGCCTTGGTGGAACTCAGATTCAGTCGGCGGGTTTCTGCATCGTTGAGTACGGAATGGATTAATTCGAGCGGGAAATATAAATTCCGCTACCGCCGTGTCAATCCCGCCGGAGAGCTTGCATACGACACGACGGCGGTACGTCAGAATGGTGATATTAATGCCACGCGAATAGAGTTGAACACCTATGGTTCGCTTCAGACAGGTTTGTGGACGTTTAAAGCTTATAATTATAATTCGGAACGCGGTGTGCCGGGGGCGATAGTCAACAATGTGTGGCGTCGGGGAGAACGTATTTGGGACACGAACTCATTTGCTCAGGGTCGCTATACGGGCTTTTTCGGTAAGTTTACGACCCTTAACAGTTTCAAGTATGCGTCTTATCGCACCCACTATGTCAATAACGATGACAAGCAGGTGAAAATTGACAATCTGTATAACCAGAAAGAAATTTATTTTTCATCAGCCAATGAATACGAAATCAACGATTTCTGGAGACTATCGGCAAGCTATGATTTTATGTGGAATACCCTGGACGCGGATGTTTATGGATTCGTAAAGCCCGATCGTTTTTCACAATATCTATCGGCTGCGACCGCGTTTGATCTTGACCGGTTCAAAATCCAGGCAAGTATTCTGGGGACATTTGTCCACGACATAATCAAGGGGCAGCAGGCTCCGTCGGACAAGCATGTGTTTTCCCCTGCGATATTTGCCAATGGTTATCCGTTGACGAATAAGGATTTCTCAGTGAGAGCCTTCTATAAAAAATCATTCAGAATGCCGACATTCAACGACTTGTATTATGCGGATATGGGGAATTCCAAGTTATCTCCTGAAACAGTTAGTCAATACAATGTCGGGATTGTATATGCCCGTCATTCGGCAACATCATTCATCACAAGCGCACGGCTGAGTGCCGATGTGTATTATAATAAGGTGAAAGATAAAATAGTGGCATATCCTAAAGGACAGCAGTTTCGTTGGACTATGCTTAATCTCGGTCTTGTGGATATCCGGGGTATAGATGCCACCGGGTTGCTGACTGTCAATCCCGCCAAAGATTTCTATTTCACGCTACGGACACAATACACATTTCAGCGGGCCATCGATATAACAAATCCGGCTGACAATTACTACAAAGATCAGATTCCGTACATCCCCCGTCATTCCGGTTCGGTTGTCGCTAATGCCCAATGGCGGGGGTGGAACCTTAACTATTCCTGGATATATGTAGGTGAACGATATAATCAACAGGAGAACATTAGATATAATTACACTCAACCGTGGTACACCTCCGATTTGTCTTTAAGCAAAGATTTCAAGTTTGGCACGGTCGGTTTAAGAGGTCTGATTGAGGTCAACAATCTGCTGAGCCAAGATTACGATGTTATCCTCAATTATCCGATGCCGAAACGTAATTACAGGTTTACTTTAACCGTAGAAATATGAAAGCCAAACAGTTTATTTTATATTTTTTGCCACTCCTGATGGTTACCACAAGTTGTCGTGAGGACGAACTTGTGGTGCCGACGGAGTATGACATCATCGGCGATGAGAACAGCAACGGCACAATTCGTGGATTCTATCTCGTGAACGAAGGGAATATGGGATCCAATAAATGTACCCTTGATTTTTATGATTATCATACCGGACTTTATTCGAGAAACTTTTACGCTGAGAGAAATCCGAATGTGATAAAGGAACTCGGCGATGTGGGCAACGACATTGGTATTTATGGAAGCAAACTTTACGTTGTAGTCAACTGCTCGCATAAAGTTGAGGTCCTTGATGCACATTCCGGTGTGAGACTCGGACAGATTGACATTCCCAATTGCCGCTATGTGAGATTTCATCGCGGGAAAGCCTACGTCAGTTCTTATGTAGGTCCAGTCCTGATAGACCCCAATGCGCCCAAAGGCGCCGTTTATGAAGTAGATACTCTTTCCTTAGCCGTAACGGGAAAGGTTTCGGTAGGCTATCAGCCCGAGGAAATGGAAATTGTGGATGATTATATGTACGTTGCCAATTCCGGAGGATATAGAGCCCCTGATTATGACAATACCGTTTCTGTGATTCAGATGGTTGATTTCAAACAAGTACAGCAGATTCCCGTCGGTATAAATCTGCACCGCCTGAAAAAAGACAGATACAACAAGCTATGGGTGACATCGCGCGGAGATTATCTGTATCGTCCTTCACGTCTGTATGTAATGCAAAAGAAACCGGGGTTTAACCAAATGATTGTTTCTGATACAATTCCGGTTGCTTGCTCAAATATGGCTTTCTTTGGTGACTATATGTATTATTATGCAACGGAGTGGAACAATTATACCGCATCGAATACCATTAACTATGGCATAATAGACATTCGTACAAAGAAAATCGTATCCGGTAATTTTATTACCGACGGAACTGAGAAGGAGATAACAATACCTTACGGGATTGCAGTTCATCCAGAAACCGGAGACATATTTGTGACGGATGCGAAGAATTATGTATCATCCGGCACGCTTTATTGTTTCTCTCCCGCCGGACACAAGAAGTGGAGCGTAAGGACAGGGGATATTCCAGCTCATATAACGTTTTTGCAGAAATGAAAAAAACAATCATCATATCACTGCTTTTGCCTTTGCTTTTAGGATGTAACGAGGACATACAGATGGTAAATCTCGGCATTGATGATGTCTATTATATCCCAAGAATGAAAAAACTTGATCTGCATCCGGCATTGACTGGCAACGAATACATCTGGAGTGTCGACGGCAATGTTGTCAGCAGACAACGGGATTATATTTTCATCTCTGCGGAGGAAGGCGATTATGAAGTGACTTTTGAGATTATCGACCCGGAAACACCGTATAAATTCACGTTCAATATCCATGTGGTTCATGAAGAAATCGAATATAGTCCATATATTTCAAGAGTATACGAATATTGTCCGGCACCCGGTCAGTTTGTCAATGAAATGCCTCGTTACGAAGCCGGAGATTCATATGCCTCGATTCTTCAGAAAGCCGAAGAATCAATTTCTGGTACAAACGATATTATGATAACTCTCGGAGGTTTCGGAGGATATGTGACGTTTGGATTCGACCATACTGTAATCAACGTACCGGGGGAGTACGATTTTCGAATCTGGGGCAATGCCTTCTATGAGCTTACCGACCAGACCAGAAAAGGTGGTTCGGCGGAACCGGGAATAGTAATGGTGAGCTATGATGCCAATTGTGACGGTCTGCCTAACGATTCCTGGTATGAACTTGCTGGTAGTGCCTACTACGACCGGGCAACCCGTCATAATTATACAATCCATTATAGGCGTCCGGATGAAAACCATACTCCCGTACCCGATGAAAGCGGTTTCCTGTCCGACATGGAATACATTCCCTGGGGCGATTCGGAAGGGCAACAAGGCTTTATGCCTATGAATATTTTTCACGACCAAAGTTACTGGCCGAAATGGATTGACTCCGACAATCTGACTTTCAGCGGTACCTGTCTGCCACCTAACGCATACGATACCAGTGGCACCGGCCGGTACTATATCCTGTATTGTTTTGACTGGGGCTATGTGGACAATCACCCCAATGACTATGCCGATCTCAGCAGTTTCAAAATAGACTGGGCCGTTGATGCCGACGGCAATCCCGTCAGTCTCCCCGGTGTGGACTTCGTACGCGTCTACACGGGATTGAACCAATATTGCGGATGGCTTGGCGAGACTTCGACTGAACTTTGTCGCGCAGCCGACTTGCATATCAAAGATATCAGCACAACTTTGCCGATAATCCCTTTATCGCATTCCAAATTTCCAAAAACAGAATAAAAACAGTAAAAGAAACAAAATATGAGAAAAAACTATTTATCAATTCTCGTATTGGTCTTGGGCATATCCCTAACGGCCAATGCCTTTGTAATCGAATGGGATAAAATCGAACATTGGGTCGGTAATGGTCCCAATAAAGCTGCACTCGTGGTTCAGTTTGATGACGGTGGTGAAGAAAAAGCGTACGTATGGGGTTATCGATGGAGTGGAAGTGACATTCAGCCTTCGGGCGAAGATATGTTTCGCGCGATTGCAACGGAAAGTTCCGACCTTTATCTTTTCACTCAGTATACCGGGTGGATGGGCAATACTGTATGCGGCATAGGTTACTCGCCCGACAACTCGATTGCCGGTCATATCGAATATGATTTTGATTCGGCTATGGATGATCCCTGTATCAGTTTCAACTGGTTTTCGGCCAATACTACGCTCGGTCAGACCTCAATACCCGGCTGGGACACTCCTGACCTGTGCGAGGCCGCCATAGATGAAGCTAAATCTACCCACATCCTCGAACATCCTATCGATGCCCGCAACTATGGCTACGCCTGCTATGACTATGACCATTGGAACAAAGTAGGTGCCACCGCTGCAATGCGCTGGCATGCGGGATGGTACCAAGGATATTGGAGTTATTGGGTTGGCGGGGTAGATTCTGAGAGTCTCAGTTATTCTGGCCTTGGTTATACTTCGCGCAAACTTACCGATGGCGCTGTGGATGCTTGGAAATACACCTATCTGGATGGACCGGTGGGCAGCAATGACATTGATGGAGTTACCGGAGCAAGCACGCCCTGGCATGAACTCGATTATGCACATTTCAATTCTACCGGCATCGATAATACCCCGGCTGTTGTGAGCATGAGGGACAGACGTGGCCTCTACCGTCTCGATGGTACACGGGTTCAGGAAGGAAGCAGGCTATTGCCCGGAGTGTATATCCTTATTGATGGAAACAAAGTCAAAAAAATCGCGATTCATTAATAATCAACTTTCAAACAACTATTAAACAATGAAAAAAATTTTTGTATTACTTACCGTTTTGGCGGTAGGAATCGGAGCATACGCGCTTCGTCCTCGCAAAGTGCAAGGCATTCCGTATATTCCGAAGACGGCCGTTCCCGGCGTATCGACAATGTCCGACTACCCGGAAGATCCAGACGATTTGTCTGTACCCGAGGGAGATTTTACTTTTGACATGATTGAGTGCTGGAGTGGTGAAGGCTCCAACCGTGCCGCACTCGTCATCCAGTGGAATGACCCGGAAGAAACAAATGCGCTTGTATTCGGTTACCAATGGGATGGAGTCGCTACCGGTGCAGACATGATACGCGCTGTCGTTGCCGATCATCCCCAACTCTATGCCCTGATACAATATACCAACGTATCAAGTCCTACTGATCCGTTGGGAGGCTATACCATCAACGGTTTCGGTTGGGATCGCAATTCCGACGGCAATATTGGTCTGAAGGATACCAAGGACAATCAAATCTATTACTCAGATAACGGGCTCTTTATCCATCCCCGCGGTTACGATCCGGACAAAGGTGGATCTTCCGACTATGACTACGATGACTGGAAGGCTATTGATGATAGCGACTTTTGGGGTGCCGGATGGTATATTTCATACTGGTCTTACTGGGTAAAAGGAAGTCAGGATGCAACTTTCGGCTATTCCGGTTGGGGAGCCTCGGGGCGTGTGCTTGAAGACGGATGCTGGGATGGCTGGAATTTCTCGCTGAACATGATGCCCAGTAACTGGAAAAAGTTCAAGGCCGCTCCCAATCCGATCCCTGAAAGCGCAGTCACGGAGTTTAAAGTCGACGGACTTTATTATAACCTCGTAAATTACACCTCACGCAGGGTGGCGCTGGTGGCTCCCTTTGAAATGGAAAATCAGACTCTGACTCTTTATTCGGGTGATATAAACATTCCGGCCACGATATCTGTGGGTGATCTTACTTATAATGTCACCGAAATCAAAGCAAATGCCTTTGAGAATGCAAACATCGGTACAGTGACGTTGCCTCCCTCCGTATCCAAACTTGGTGATAACGCATTTCTGAATAGTACGCTCAGTCGGCTTGTTCTTACTGAAGGCGCTGCTGTACCTTCGTTCGGAAAGGGTGTGTTCAGTGGCTGTGCTGCTTTCTCGCAGTTCATTCTTCCCGCTGACACGAAATCCATTCCTGATGAATTATATAAAGGTACTGCCATATCTGAAGTTTCGTTTACCGAAGGTGTCGAGCATATCGGGCTCTCCGCCTTTGAGAACTGCACCTCAATCAACACTCTTGTGATTCCCGAGTCGGTGAAGTCTATCGCTTCCAAGAGTTTCTCGGGATGTATAGGTCTCAATACCGTGACAGTCAATACAACTTTCCCGCCTGCTTGTGCCGCCGATGCTTTCGGAGGAGGTGCGGCTGTCAATGCCATTCTGAATGTGCCTATGGGCTATACGCAGGCTTATGCTTCGGCTATCGGTTGGAGCGAGTTTACCAAGCATGAAGAATTTGGCTTGCCCGTTAAGGTGGGCGACCGGTTCGTGGCCAACGGAGTGTCATATATCGTGACTTCCGTCAGTGATGAAGCCCAGACCGTCAAAGTAACTTATCAAAAAACAGCGGGTGACAAAACGGATGCTTCTTCAATCATTGCCGCCAACAAGGACGGATATACAGGCACTGTCGTAGTTCCTGCAACAGTAACGTATCAGGGCAAGACTTTTGCCGTTAACGAAATCGATGACAAGGCTTTCTACGGTGCAAGTGAGATGCTGGCAATATCGCTTCCCGAGGGTATTACCGTTATTCCGCAATATACCTTCTACGACTGTACCGGTCTCACCGGTGTCAGCATCCCCTCAACTGTAACCGAGATCGGCACATATGCTTTTGCTTATTGCTCAGCCTTGCCCGAAATAGTGCTTCCTGCTGATCTCACAACCCTTGGTAACCGATGTTTCCAGAATGCCGGTATTAAGTCCATTAATATTCCGGCCTCGCTGGCGATTCTTCCTGACTATTGTTTCTATGGCTGCGGTCTGACTGCTGTCACTTTGGGCGAGCAGATTACCAAGATAGGATCCAACTGCTTCCAAAACTGCAAGAGCTTGACTTCGGTAACTCTACCTTCCACACTTGAGGTTCTTCCGTCAAGTGTGTTTTCGAACTGCTCAGCCCTGACTGCTATCAACATTCCCGGGCACGTCACTTCGATAGGTACGAGTGCCTTTTATGGTTGTTCTTCGTTGGAGAGCATTACACTTCCGGCTTCTTTGAATTCCATTGGTTCCGGAATGTTCCAAAACTGCGAATCACTGAAAGAAGTTACGATTCCGGCGGCGATTACAACCCTGCAGAACGCTCTCTTCAGCGGCTGTTCATCGCTCGAAAAGGTTACCATGAGTTCCGAAATAACAGCAATCCCCCAAAGCGCCTTTGCGAACTGTCCAAAGCTTCATACCATCGCTTACTTGGATGACACAGAGATATCTTCTCCTGGCGTTATCCGTCTTGGCGCTAATACCAAGAGCATCGGTCAATATGCCTTCCAAGGTTGTTCGTCTGTTACGGATGTAATCCTTCCGGATGGTTTTACTACCATAGGTGGTCGTGAACCGTTCAAAAAAACCGGTATTACTGAACTTATTATCCCGGCATCGGTAACGGCTATGAATCAGAACTACATCTGCGGTGACAACGTTGCCGTTACTTTCTATGTTTGCGGCACCACTCCGGTGACGGTCAATAGATTTACATTTGCCAAGGCCAGCGGTAAGTATGATTTCCCCGTTATTGTGCCCACTGGTTATGCAGAAACTTACAAGGCTGCCACCAACTGGAATTATTATACAATCAGCGAACCTGTAGTCGAGAGCCTTACACTCAGCGATATGAAACTTGCATACGGAACTCTCTCCGGCCGTCTTGGCGTGAATTACGATATTGAACTTCCCGAACGTTTTGCTCTCGTTAACAACAGCATTGCGCTGGATGGCCATACCGTAACCGTCACTCTTGCTGCCGATGGGGTAGAACCGATAAGCGTAGAGGTAACACTCGCAGCCGACGGCACATTCGAGACTATGGTTGAGAATTTCATTGGCAGGGACGGTGTCACCGCCACCGCGATAGCTGTTAAAAATGAAAGTAGCTACGCATCCGTGGCTGCCGACGTAAATGTTCTGACCTACTTCACTTTCGCTGAAGCCGAATACAATGCTCATTTCGACGAACAATATACTCCCGAGATTATATTCAACAGCGAAGTTTACACAGCAGCCGATCTTAACTTCAGTTCGTCAAATACAGATGTGGCTTCTGTTAACAAGAGAAACGGTACGATATCCGTTAAGCGTGTCGAGGGGGATGCCGTTATTTGCGCGTATGTGATCAATAATCCCGAAATTTATACCGAGATGACAGTCCATGCGGCTCTTGCCAAGCCTGTCGAAGGTTTTATACTTGGTGATGGTAGCGAAAACATTACCATCTCATATATGGACATCTATGCATTAGCTCCGTCTGTAGAACCAGCTGATGCCGATATTCAGAGCTATGACATTGAAATTTCTGATCCGACTGTAGCAACCACTTACAGCGTGACAGCCTTTAATCCCACCCGTAAATACTTTGAGTTAGTAACTCACAAACCGGGTAAGGTTGATGTTACTTTTAAGTCACAGGATGGATCTAAGGCATCCACAACCTACCATTTCACCATCGAGGAACCCGACCGAAGCAAAGCCAAAGATTCTTGGCAGGACGGAACCTTCTGGCTCAACGAGGATTGGTTCGGTCACACAAACGGCTCGATCAACTATATAGAAAAAGACGGAACCGTACGCTATCGCGCTTATGAATCGCAGAACCCCTATGAATCGTTCGGTTGCACCTCACAGTATGCCATGATTTTCGGAGGCAAGCTCTATGTCATGTCAAAGCAGGCCACCGATGGCGGAGATACCCGCAAAGGGGGCGGCCGTCTCGTTGTAGCCGATGCTAAGACTCTCAAGAAACTTGCCGGATTTGATGATATTCTTGACGATGGAGACGGTCGTGCCTGCGTAGGTGTAAATTCAGAGAAAGTCTATATTGGCACTACTGCCGGTATTGCTGTCTTTAATCCGACAACGCTGTCAATCACCGGTAAGGTAAACGGGATCGAGTCTGGAAGCAAGTATGCCAATCAACTTGGCGATATGGTTTGTGCCGGCAAGTATGTCTTCGCCATCAAACAGGCCTATGGTACATACGTCATCGACACTGAGACAGACGATGTAGTAACTATTCTCGGACGCGAAGACAATGGAACGGTTACCGCTTATCCCCAGGGTGTGACCATGACCGCCGATGGCATGGTCTGGATAGCAGCCACTGCAACCGCCAACGGAAAGGCTACAACTCTCTACTGCTACGACCCTGTCGATCTCTCGCTCGTCAGGTCTGTCGAGATGCCCTCTCATCTCAGCATCACTTGTGGCTGGGGCGCATGGCGACCTACCAATTTCTTTGCCGACCGTGACGATGTAGCTATCTGGTTCGGTTCGGGCGTTGAAGCAAGCATAGTGTCGGGCAATTCCGGTTACTATAGATGGGATACCAAGAGCGACCTCTCGACTCTGGCACCTGTCTTTGTCTTCCCCAACGATCTCTACGGTATGGACGAAAAAACCAAGCAGGCGCCTTATGCCGCCGTACGGTATGACAACCGCAGCAATCAGTTGCTTATCGCTGCTACTCACGGAGCTTCATCGAACTATCGCTACACATGGCTCCACTTTGTTGACTGCGCTACTGGGGAAATTGCCAATACCATCCGTCTTAAAGACTATTATTGGTTTCCCGCGTTGCCTGTCTTCCCGGATAAGTATGCTCCCGAATTTGAGGGCCTTGACAATATCGAGCTTGATCTTCAGGAACAGAGAGATGGTATAACCGTTGATATCAATGTTTTCGATCGCGATAATATGGACAGCGCCATTCGTCTCTCGCTTGTAAAAGGCACTCCGGTTGCACAGATTGTCTCCGGTGATAACGGGTTTGATGAAAATCTGTCGATTGTCAGCGCATCGCTTGAGGGCAACAAACTGACCCTTGTGCCTCTTAAAACCGGTGACGACGAGATTGGTCTCAAGGCCGAGTCGAATGGCGTAGCTACTTATCTTTCCATACCCGTTTCCGTCAAAGATGTCGCTTCCGATATAAGTGGTGTTTCGGGTAAAAGTGCCAGAATGAGCGTAACAGGTCGTCGGTTCCGTGCAATAGGTTTCAATGGCCGCACCATGCATGTCTACACTGCCGATGGTACCCTTGTTGCCGAATTCGCTGTTGTTGCCGATGATTTCAGTGTAACTCTCCCGGTTGCAGCCGGTATGTACATCATCGCCGATACCCAATCGAACCGCACTCTCAAATGCTTGATAAAGTAATATGTTATACAAATAAATCCAATAAGCCCGCGTTCGCTCTTGTAGCGCGGGCTTATCATTTAATAAGCTTATGAGAAAATTTATACTTATTATTCTATTCGCAATATCGTTTTCGGCGAATGCTGAAACAGATTACACCAAGGGTGTTTTCATTGTAAACGAAGATTGGTATGGCCATCAGAACTCAACGGTAAACTATCTGTTGCCCGATGATCCCAACGGTGAATATTGGGAATATCGTGTTATTCAGAAAGAGAACCCGGGTATAGAATTGGGGTGTACCAACCAGTTTGGAGCAATATGGAAGGACCGGTTTTATTTCATTGCTAAGCAGGACAAGGATCCTGGGGCTTCTGTTACCGGTGGCCGCATTACTGTAGCGGATGCAAGAACCATGAAGGTTCTGTATCAAAGTTCTCTCATCGACCCCTCCGGCAGTCAGTGTGACGGACGGGGCTTTCTTGGTATTGATGAGCATAAGGGCTATATTTCATCCAGTAACGGCGTGTGGGTTTTCGACCTTGATACATATACCGTCACCGGTAAGATTACGGGTACAGACAATCCCAATGCCGGCGATGACAAACCCAACAGCGACCCCTCCGGTTCGTTGTACTCAGGCCAGAGCGGCACTATGGTCATGTCGTCAAACCGTGTTTTCTTAGCTCATCAGCAAGCAGGAATTCTGGTTATTGATCCCATTTCCGACAAGGTTATCGAAACATTGGAACTGGTCACAGTTGCCAAGGGGGCAGGTGTAGGCAGTCTTGTGGTGGCAAAAGACGGTTCTGTCTGGGCAAGTGTGGCAAAAGATACAAAGGGCACCGGTGCAACACTTCCGTATCTTCTGTGCATCGACCCCATAACCCTGACTACTGAAATCGTGGCACTCGAATCGGGTATCTTCGCTCCTTCCAACTCATGGTACGCATGGACTCCTGATACTTTTTGTGCTTCGGCGGTAACGAACACCCTGTATTGGAGCGGAGGTACAAACAGTTGGTTTACAGGTAAACAAGTCTATAAATTCGATGTAGATACCCGTAGCGCTATCAAAATTATCGATCTTGGAGCTGATGGCGAAAATTGGAAGATATATGGTTGTTCAATGCGCGTGCATCCTGTTACGGATGAACTTTACGTGTCGCTCTACCGTGAGTTTAGCATACCTACCTATATCACCCGCCGGTACGATGCCGACGGCAACAAGTTACAGGATTACAACATGATTGAGAACTATTGGTTTCCGTCCCTCCCCGTTTTTCCACAACCCCAATCGAACGATGCTTCCGGAATCATCGAAGTTGCAAAGTCTGATGGATCGAATCTGGGTTCTGTCTATAATCTGCAAGGGCATCCGGTAAAGTATAATGTTCCGTATGGAGAATGGAAAGGTTTTAAATCAGGAATATATATATGGAGACGTGCGAATAGGTCGCAAAAGTTCCTCATCCCTTGAAAATTCCGTAGTCCGGTTCTTTTTAGTACAAAGAAACTACTGATAGAATAATAGCCCTATCATAATCTCAGAAATAGAATTTGATAGGGCTATTTTATCTCTTATGTTCTGTAAATTCTCTGATTTTTTCGATGAAATGTCTGTTGTTTTATTTTGTTGTATGGTCTTTCTAAGAGATATGAACAGTTTAGTTTTGTTTCCTTTAAACGTATGTTTATGTTCTCCCGTTTGCAAAATATTGGAATTTTAATTTGTTTCTTTTATAAAAGGTAATATTTTTCTTTGCTGATGAAATATTTTTAATACCTTTGCATTGGGGAATTATTTTTTTAATTAATAGGTAAAGGTATGTGGAAGAAAATTTTTCACATAGATCATGTTATTGTTGTCGGATTGGTGCTGGTGGTGATATTCCTGTTCAAAACGACGATAAATGGCTTGTCTTTTTTTGATCCGGTAAAGAGGTCGCTTGATAATTTTTCGTTTAGAGATATTTATTATCAGCTTATTCAGGAATCGGAAAGCGAGCATTCCAGCAATATCATTACCATCGTGGATATGAGTAGTGCGTACCGACGCGATCATTTGGCCTCCATTATCGAGGATATCGCCAGTTGCGAACCGGCGGTATTGGGTGTTGATATTGTTTTCGAAGGATGGAGAGAGGATACTATAGGTAGCGAATTGTTGATGGATGTGGTGCGTCATACGGAAAATACGGTTTTCTCTTTTAAACTGAAAGACGGAAAACCGGAAGATGGAGAGGCCGATAAGTTGAGGTTTTCCGGTTCCGTTCATTCTTTTTTTAACGATACGGTGCGGATTACCGAAGGATTTACGAATGTGGAGTCGGATGCGGACGGGCAAACACTCCGCACGTTTCCGATGAGCCGATGCTGCGGCAATGAGACGGTATATTCGTTTACGGCGCAAGTGGCTGAAGCCTATCAAGGTAATATTATAGGTGAAACGAACGAGGAAGACAGGAGCGTGATTTTTTCCCGCACTACGATAGAAGTGGTACACTGTGATTCCGTGAGGGAACATTGCGATTTGATAAAGGACCGTATCGTGTTGTTGGGTGCAATGGACGATTATGTAGATAGGCACTATACGCCCATAGGACGTATTGCGGGCGTGGAGTTCCAAGCCTATGCCATTCAGACTTTGCTGGAACATAATGATTTCAGGACGATGGGCACTTCGACGACCTGGCTTGTTTCCATCCTGATAATATATCTGACATTGGTGTTGCGGGTGTCTCTGTATATGTACCTGAAACGTTCCGGTCACCCTTTTGCCGCGTTTTTCACGGACTCATCGATAGGGTTTACATTCCTGACGTTTCTCTGGTTCTGTCTGATTGTCACATCGAATTTCTTTGCTTTTGCGATTTATTATACGTACATGGATCCCTTGCTGCTGTGTATGGGAATAGCACTCGTCGGCGATGCGAGTGCTTTCTATGAGGCGTGTGTTAATTATCTGTTGCGGAAACGTTTTGACTGGGCGTTTCTGCGTCGTTCGGTTTATTGTATATCATCGGATTCGAATAATTGATTAAAAAATGAAAATATTCATGAGAAGATTAATGTATCTGTGTTTTTCCGTTTTTATCTTGGGCGGATGTGGTGAACTGAAAGCACAGGATTATCAGGTGAGAGTGGTGAAAGGCAATGTCAGAATGCGAGAGGGAAAAGTGTGGACGGAACTCAAGCAGGGGGTCGGGATAGCTAAGAATACAGTTGTCAATGTCGGCAAGGAGGCAAAACTTATCCTGTTGGATATGGTGCTTCCCGGACAGACGGTAGAGACTCTCAAAGAGTATAGTTTTTGTGGACCGGGTACACTTTCGGTAGAGCGCCTTATCGCTAAATCTTCTATAAGAATTATTTCGAGAACGCTTTTCGACTATTATGTAAAGTTGCTTGCGAATGGTGCTTCGGATACGGGTAAACACAGCTTGGGAGAATATTACACAACGGTTGTCCGGGATGCGGATTCTCTGTTGTTTGATGTCGATTCGCTGTCAGTTGTTGTACCTGACAGCATTGTTATTCTTAACGATACTGTCGTTGTACCATGAGAGTAAAATCCCTCTTACTAGCTCTGTTGTGTCTGACATTTGTTGCATCGGCAAGTGCTGCTGTTAATCCCGAAGACACGATTCATGCCTATTATTATAAAGGTGTGAAACTCATGGAAAAGCAACGGGCTACTGAAGCGGAGCCCATATTTCTCCGGTATATGGCTTTGTGCAAGGAGTATGAGCTTTGTGACGGGATATTATATTCGAACGCTTTGAACTACGTGGCGCTGATGGCTTCGGGCAGAGGGCATTTTGACGAGGCCATACGCCACACCGATGAAGCCATCACGATAAGGCGTTCCGCAGCAGATAGTAACCGGTTCTTATTGGCGGAGGTCCTGAATAACCAGTCCATTAATTATTCGCACAAAGCCGACTACGACCGTTCTATCGAGTATGCGGAGGAGGCTCTTGAATTATATCGCCTCGCGGGTGCTGAGCGGCGCGGTTTTTTTGCGATAGTGCTGAACAACTTGGCTGCTTTTCATTTTTCGCGCGGAAATGCGGGTGATGTAGACATTTCCGTTAGATATGCGACTGAGGCTATTAAATATATCAAAAAGAACACACGGGATTACGTGAATGCAGCCAGCAGTCTGGTGGTCTATTATTCGCAGACCGGGGAGGTAAAGAAGGCCAATGAACTGAGTGGGAAAATACTGAAAAACGGCAAGAAGATATTTGGAGAGAACAGCATAGACTATGCCAATATTCTGACGAACATGGCTATCCGCCTGGCCAACGTGGGCAATTTCATGCAAGCCATAGACGTTGCCACCGAAGCGATGGGAATTTATGAAACCGGAGATGTCCGGGGATTGCGTTACGGGAAGTTGCTGATGAATATGGCCGGTTATTATGCCCATTCCGAGAAGTATGGACAGAGCATAGAATTGCTGGAGCGTGCCAAAGAGATAGTAAAGGATATTAGCGGGGAAAACGGTTCTGACTATATGCACTGTCTGAGCGAACTCTCGTCGGCCTACTATCGTTTGGGCAATCTGGAAAAGGCCGATCATTATACGACCTTGTTGCAGAGAATTGTAGGGCATGGAGAGAAACCGGAAAACCGAAGTCCGAAATTTGCCAAGGCACTGAGTAAACAGGCAGAGATATATGCGGCGAACGGTGATTTTTCGAATGCATGCAAGACGGAACAGTCCGCCTTGGACCTGTATTGTACTTTCAGTGACACCGTGGCCATAGCCAACAGCTATAATTTGCTTTCCAACTATCTTTTCCATGCAGGCAATCTGGAGCGGGCATTTGAGACCTGCCGCCAGTCTATCGACTTATACCGCCATTTGGGCGATATGACGACCGATTGTGCACGGGCTTTCAACAATATGTCTGTCTACCACTATTATCGGAATGATATGTCTGACGCTCTCGATTATGCGAAGCGTTCTGTGCAGATTTATGAGCAGAAGGAGGAGACGGAGAATACGTTTTATGCAAAGATTCTCGGCAATGAGGGACTTTATTATTTCAGACTGGACAGTCTGGAACAGGCTGTGGATTGCACATCCCGTTCGCTGAACCTGCTTCAGAATATACTGGGGGAGAACCATCCGGACAATATAGTTACGCTCTACAACCTGTCAAATTATTATTATAAGCAAGGTGACAGGCAGAAGACCCAGGAGTGTTTCCATAAGGCTTTGCAGTCGCAGAAACAGCTTGTCAGGCAAAATTTCTCTCACTTGACTACTGCTGCGCGTGAGATGTATTGGAATACAAAAAATTATGTGTTTAAGATAGCTCCTACTTTTGCTTTCCTGCTGTCTGACAACGATTCTACGCTGATAGACGCCTATGATGCGCAGCTTTTTACAAAAGGAATATTGTTGAATTCCGAAGTAGACTTCAGGTCGTTGCTGATGACCAGCGCGGATGCGACTTTGATAGGGAAGTATAACGAACTGATAAAACTGAATAAGCAGATAGAACATCTCTATGCCAATGTCAGTGAGGAGGGTGAGACGGAAATAGAGGTCATACGGTCTCAGACTCTTGATCTGGAACGTGATATTATCAATGGGTGTAAGGAATACGGCGATTTTACCAGTAACATGTCGGTTACGGTGGACAGTGTCAGTGCGGCGTTGGGTGCGGAAGACGTGGCGGTAGAGTTTATTGATTTGGATCTGGAGGACGGTAATAAGGCGTATGCCGCATTATATTTGCGGAAAGGGTGGAAAACCCCTCAGTTCGTGAATTTGTTTACCAATAAACAACTTCAGGAGATACGGTATGATGATAAGGACTTCTTTTCCATTTTTGGAGACATCAGAGGAGTAGACAGTATTTATACGGACAAGCGTGTGGGACAACTTGTATGGGGAACCCTGATGAAGCAGTGGAACGGTGTGAAGAACGTGTATTTCGCACCTACCGCTCTTTTCTACCAGTGGGGAATAGAGTACCTGAAAATTGATGATGACAGAACTATTGCCGATGTTTACAGTCTGCACCGTTTGTCTTCGACGAAGTTGCTGGCACAGAAGAAACGCGAAAAAAAGAAGATAGAGACTGCGAGTGTCTTCGGGGGACTTGATTATGATCTGGACGTTGAAACAATGGCGCAGAATCATAGTCGGAAGGCTGATTACAACTATGCCTTGCTCGCTTCTGCCGACGAGGATGACCGCCGTTCTGTTTCCGAGGCGAATAATGCCGCTGCCGATTCCCTGATGTTACGTAGCGGAGCATCGTATTTGCCCGGCACGTTGCAGGAAGCCACCCAAATCGGCGAACAGTTGATGCAGGCTGATATATCGACAGACATGTATCTGGAGGGCGAGGGGACGGAGGAGGCGTTCAAGGCATTGAGCGGGAAGGGGCGTTCGTTGATTCATATTGCTACGCATGGGTTTAATTTCACGGAGCATGAGGTGAAGAGATCGCGTTCCGTAGCTTTCCTGAGCGAAAGCGGTTCGCAAGAGACGGACAAAAGCATGAATTATTCCGGTTTGTTGCTGGCTGGAGCAAACAATATACTGACTCGGGCAAAGTTGCCGGAAGGTGTTGAAAATGGAATTCTGACAGCGAAAGAAATTTCGGTACTTAACTTCAGCGGCCTGGACTTGGTTGTACTTTCTGCCTGTCAGACCGGTATGGGGGAGATTCGGGAAGATGGCGTGTTTGGTTTGCAACGCGGATTCAAAAAGGCCGGAGCCGCTACTTTGTTGATGAGTCTATGGAGCGTGAGCGATCGCGCTACACAGGCCATGATGACAAGTTTTTACGGATATCTGATGAAAGGACACTCACGACATGATGCTTTTCTGATGGCACAGGAAGATTTGCGTCGGCAGGGATTCGGACGTCCGTTTTATTGGGCTTCGTTTATCATGCTCGATGATATAGAATAATGTCATAAGGGCTCGGTAGAAAATCAGCAGAGATTCGGAATAATCCGTCAATGAATCAGCATTCAACAGGCCAACTATTTTTGAGACAGTTATTATAGTTATTGTAATATTTTCATTCAAGCTGAAATGGCATGTTTCATTTTGTCTGAGGGGAAAAGATAGAACTGAAATGGCATCCTAAGGGAAACAGGAAAGCGAAAAAGCAAGAGTCTCCAGTATACAGTTGTATTGAATGTTTGTTTTTCTTTCAGTTCTTTCATACGCCCTGGAAATTCAATCCAATCCGTCTTCGATTTATTATTGCCATAGTCCGAAGAACATGAATTTTGACAGGAACCAAACAAAAAAGAACGGGTTGGTGGCAATAGCCAGAAAATGGTCTAAAAAAGGGGGGCCTGGAAAAATAAAACTTCCCAGTTGGAAAAATGAAATTACCCAGTTGGAAACATAAAAATACCCAATTGGCGGCTTTGGAGTACATTCTATACGTCAGTTCGGGATAAGTATCTGTTAAAACAACGTCAATTGAGTTGTTCTT
>CAMWUI010000001.1 GCA_947177395.1 uncultured Paraprevotella sp. | reverse complement strand
ACCGTTCTCAAACGACGGATTGGCAAAATACTCCGCCGTCACATCCGTCTGTGCGGACAATGTGACTAAACTCGCACTTGCCGCCAGTAAGGCAGCCATGCTTAGTAATCGTTTTTTCATGTTTTTTGTGTTTTAAAATAAACTATTAGTTAATTGATGTTTGTCTTTCATGTTCCGCGTAAAAACGCGCGTTTGTGCCTCATTCACAGTATCCCGCCCGGCCGTCCCACAGGGAGACGAACGCTACAGGGCCTGCCTGTTTTCAATATATTAGATATAATGTGACAAAATTACGATAAAACAATATAAGATAAGGTACAGAAACGTTAAAAAACAATAAATCAATCCGGTTTCTTTCTTATTGCTTATCCTAACTGATGGACAAAGGAACTTGATAACACAATATTAGAGCCACATTTAATAGCAAGCCATGACAAAGAACATGTATTGAACAACTGAGAAGCCCGCGTTGCTTGCCGCGGGCTTTTCTCATAATGTTTTTACTTATAAAAAACAGGCGCATATTTAGGCGGATTTTCATTCAGTGCTGTATTACCCCTTCATTCAGTGCTTTGTTAGGGGTTCATTCAGTGCTTCGTTAGTCCTTCATTCAGCACTGTATTAAGGTCTCATTCAGTGCTTCATTACACCCTCATTCAGTACTGAATGAAGGTGCGACAAAACGAACTTGAAAACATCGACATTCTTCGACTGTTTTCGACATTTGGCACTCTCCTCATTTCGTATATTCCAACTATCCGAAGAGTGTTATTGCAGTTGTCGTAAGGTCGCCATTCCAACTGCGATAATGTAGTCACTCCAACTGAAATGAGTTGTTCATCCCAACTGAAATGGCATCCTTAGGAATACTATCCTTAGGGTCTAATGAATACTATCGTAAGGTGCTAAGGAATACGTTTTTAAGGGTGTAATAAATACTATCCTTAGGGTGTATGGAATGCATTCGTAAGGAGACAAGAACAGCGTTTCACTACCCCAAGTGGACAGCACTCCACCCGGCAAGTGGACAGCATACGGCTCGGCACGGGAACCGCCTGCGGGAGGGAAGCCGCCTTCGGCCATCGCCGCCCCTCCCCTACACAAATGTTTGCGGAAAAAGGCCTCAATGGTTCAAACTATTTGATTGCCAGCGACAAATGGTTCAGCAATCCTTCAGTTTTCCTTCACTTATCCTTCAGTTTTTCCGCCCAATGGTTCAGCGACGGCCTCCGCGGCGCGCCGCAACCGGTGATGCTTGAATCATTATTCACTGATTCCCAGTGAGTCTGAACTATTGCCGAACCATTTGTGAACCATTACTCATTGATATTCAGCGAGTCTGAACCATTGAGGCATTTTTCCGCAAACATCTGTGTAGGGAGAGAAGGAGGGCTGCTTGGGAATTTATGGAACGGAAGACAATAATTTGCGCCACTTATATATAATAACACTAAAAAAAATAAGTTGGTATAAAATCAATATAACAAAACTTTGATGATTCATACTTACGATCCAATTAGAATTCGCAAAAAGAAGGATAAAAATTTGGTTATATCCGAAAAAAAGCACATTTTTGCAGTCGAAGAGAATTAAAAGTTATATATGAAACTCGAGATAAGAGAGATAGAAAATTTGACAGGAGCAAAGGCTCGTGTCTATTCTGTTATTCTCGATGGAGAAGAAAACACTCTGCTTGAACAATTCTTTGATGAGAACGTGGAATACACAGACGACCTGAAGAAAGTTCTATACAAAATATATGTTATGGCACAAGATACAGGATGTCGCAAAAGTTATTTCAAAGAAGGAGAAGGTGCTTGGGCCGATGGCATGGTAGCCTTGCGAGATACGGGGTGCCTCAGGCTATATGGCATCTATTTCCATGATGCGGTTATTTTATTAGGCTCTGGCGGTCATAAGCCACCCGGGGTTGCTGCTTATGAAGACCATCCGCCCCTGAACGCCAAAGCCCAACAAATGAAAGCTGTAGCCAAAGAAATATACCGAATGATTACCGAGAAAGAATTGAAAGTACATGAGGACGGAACCTTAGAAGTTTTTTAATTATGAAAGTAAAAGCAAAAGAGGCCGCAGGAGTTTTAGGAAAACTCCTTGCCGACATGAATGAAAAGGAGCTTACAAAAATTCGTAAACGCATGATGCTGGCTGCAAAGATTGAAGAGGCCATGAAGAGGTGTGGCTACAATCAGACACAGTTTGCAGATCTTATGAAGAAGTCGACGACAGTTATCTCAGAATGGTTGTCTGGAGAAAGAAACTTCACTGCTGATACACTTATAGATATCGAGGATGCTCTTGGAATAAGACTGCTTGACACATCTATAATGACTGCGATAAGTGCTGGTACGGAGATTTCGCAAAGGTCTTCTGCCAGTCTTGGGAAGGCTGCAACAATGACTTTGCAGGGGACATGGAATGTTCGTGAAAGCTATAGCGAATCAAAATGCCACACAAATTGCGCATAAAATTATGGAAATACGATACAAAATAGAATCTATGGAAGAAACGGGCTTCAGCTATAGTCCGAACTTCGATTATGACAGTATTGACATAAATGCTGTCACATATCAATTTGCACACAACTTAATTCCAGATGCAGAAAAGAAAGAATTGTCATTGAATATGACGGCTGAAATTACGCCAGGGAAATCTAACGAAGTTCTTGCAAAAGAAAGTATATACGCTGTATTCAAAATAGCCCCTTTTGATAAAGTTATTCAGATTAAGGAAGGTGGACTTAAAACGACTGAGCCTCTTCTTATAGACACATTTTTCAATATTGTGATTGGTGCTCTTCGAGGTATGTTGATAAAGAACCTGAAAGGAACACCATTAGCAAAAAGCGTCATGCCACTTATACCGATGGATGTGATACGTCAAACCACAGCGAGGCTTACAGACAACAGTACACAAAAATAACAGCCTGTCTCATAGAAAAAAAATCGGCGATCGCTTTTGTGCCATCGCCGATTTTTTTTTTTTGAGATATAAATAACCCCTACAATTTGTTAGCCGCTTTTGGAGATTGCCCGATACAAGCCTGCGAAAGTTCATACGGCTGGTTTACCGCAGGATGATTCCGTAAGATGGCTAAGTCTGACCGCACCACAAATCAAGGAAAAACTGAAAGAGCATGGTATTTCATTCTTTAGCCATTACATAATAAGGTAATCCCCCTTTTATTTCAGCTCCAGCGTGACAACACTACAAGCCGGAAGTTTCACCGACAACTTGCCTTTGGCGAACTTCGCACTCTTGAACACCGCCGGTACCACGGCATCCGGTTGCTCGAACGTGTTCATCGCATCCATACGCCCGGCTGTGAGCACGGTGCCGTTCACCGTCTTCGGCTTCATCCCGCCCAAATCGATTTCCACTTCCTGGGCTTCCTGCAGGAGAACGTTCGCCAGCGAAATGTGCAGCACACCGTCCTTGTCGCGCGAGGCCGTGGCACTGAGCACGGGCAGGTCGCGGCCATTGCCCTCCCTCGTCATCTGCTCGCGCACACGCATCGTGTCGCAGGACAGCGCAAGGGGTACCCACGCGGCATCCTGATGCACGGCATACATCCGGAACACATGGTAGGAAGGCGTGAGCACCATCCTGTCGCCCTTCGTGAGTATCATGCTCTGGAGCACATTGGCAATCTGTGCAATGTTCGCCATTTTCAGGCGGTCGGTATACTTGTGGAAGACGTTCAGCGACAGGGCGGCCACGAGGGCATCGCGCATCGTATTCTGCTGATAGAGATGTCCGGGGATGGTGCCGGGTTCCTCGTCCCACCACGTGCCCCACTCGTCCAGCATGAGGGCCACGCGCTTCTGCGGGTCGTATTTGTCCATGATGGCCGTGTGGGTGCGGATACAGTTTTCAATATCTAAGCACTTGCCCATCGTCCAGTAATACTGCGCGTCGTCAAAAGCCGTGGCCGAACCTTTGCTGCCGGACCATCCGGCCACGGTGTAGTAATGGAGGGAGAGACCGTGCATCTGTCCGCGCGCCTGCTTCATCATCGTTTCCGTCCAATGAGTGTCATATTCACCCGAACCGCTGGCTATCTTGAACAAGCGGTTTCCGTTGAAATTGCGGCAGTAGGTCTGATAGCGGCGATAGAGATCAGCGTAATATTCCGGCCGCATGCTACCCCCGCATCCCCAGCTCTCGTTCCCCACACCGATGTATTTCACCTTCCAGGGTTTCTCCCGTCCGTTCGCCTTGCGTATCTTGGCCATAGGACCGTCCTCAGCTGTCATGTATTCCACCCATTGAGCCGTCTCCTGCACCGTGCCGCTGCCCACGTTCATCGAAACATAAGGTTCGCAGCCGAGCAGCTCGCAAAGATTCAGGAACTCATGCGTGCCGAAGCTGTTGTCTTCCACCGTACCGCCCCAGTTGTTGTTCACCATGCGGGGACGGCTTTCGCGCGGTCCCACTCCGTCCGTCCAGTGGTATTCGTCGGCAAAGCAGCCGCCCGGCCATCTCAGCACCGGCACGTGCAGGTCTTTCAAAGCCTGGAGCACATCGTTGCGGTAACCGTTCGTATTGGGAATCGCGGAATCCTCTCCTACCCACAGGCCACCGTAGATACACGTGCCGAGGTGTTCCGCAAACTGTCCGTAAATCTCTTTCGGAATCTGCCGTTCCGCCCCGTCTGCCTGTAATGATACGGAGGCCTTCCGCTGTGCCTGAAGAGGCAGGGCCGCCATAAGCGCGGCCGACCATAAAATCTTTCTCATCGTTTTGTCTGTTCTATATAATATATAAAGATGCGCAAACTTACACAAAAATGCGGAAAAATCCGTATGTTTGTACTCATTTTAAAAAGAACATTCTATGAAACCAGACTTTTGCAAACGTAAATATGGTCTTATCCTGACGGCTGTCCTGCTACTGACGGCTGTCCTTGCCGGCGGCATAACTCTCTGGCGGATGTGGCTGAAACCGATCGATACGGCAGACGGCACCTACCTATATATAGACGCGGACGACACGACGGATTCCGTATACAACCACATACGGACCGTCGGCGACACATGGACAGCGACGGGATTCCGTCTGGCGGCCAGACTCACCGGTTACCGACTACATACCGGACGGTATGTCCTTGAAAGCGGCGACAACGGGCTGCGTCTGTTCCGCAAACTGAAACAGGGGCGACAGACTCCGCTGAAACTGACATTGCCCGGCGTGCGCACCCTGAACAGACTGGCCGCCGTACTGGGCGACAGACTGATGACCGACTCGGCGACATGGGCACAGACATTCGGGGACACCGTGTTCACGGCCCGGTACGGCTACGACACGGCTACCCTGCCCGCTCTGTTTATCCCCAACACGTATGAGGTGTATTGGGACATGAGTCCGGAGGCGTTTTTCGACCGTATGGCACGCGAACACGACGCTTTCTGGACGGAACGCCGCAGACAACTGGCTGAGGAAGCAGGCCTGACGCCCATAGAAGCGGTGACACTGGCTTCCATAGTGGATGAAGAAACGGCCAACAACGGGGAGAAGCCGATGATAGCCGGCATGTATATCAACCGCCTGCGCACAGGCATGCCGTTGCAGGCCGACCCGACCGTCAAGTTCGCCCTAAAAGATTTCGGCCTGAGGCGCATCTACCATAAGCATCTGGAGGTGGAGAGTCCGTACAACACATATCGCAACACCGGCCTGCCTCCCGGTCCCATCCGCATTCCGTCAATTGCCGGAGTGGATGCCGTGCTGAACCACGTGCACCACGACTATCTGTACATGTGTGCCAAAGAGGACTTCTCGGGAACGCATAACTTTGCCCGCACATACCGCGAGCATCTGGCCAATGCCGCCCGCTATGTCCGGGCACTGGAAAAACGGCAAATCAAGTAAGCATCCCGATTATCCGGAACAGACAATTGCAGAGCCTGTTCCTTGGCTCACAACACAATAAAACAACCGTAAAAAAAGCGGGAACCGCTTTCTTCACAGAAAACTGTTCCCAATTACCAATAAACGTTAACCTTAAAAAACAAATTATGAGAAACAATACTACTTAAATACTCACATGATGTATACGCATAAAGTGTATGTTTTACACCTGCAAAAATACAAACATAAACTTATACCTCCTATACGTTTAAGTTTTTTTAATGAGAAATTAATCTATCTTTACAAAGAAATCAAACTGAAAGAATAGGCCGGCAATTCATACGTGAATTCCTCTCCCACCGTCAGGGTTTTCTTCACCGGACGAGCCTGCGTATCATCGTAACGTCCCGTCAGGACTGTCAGACCGGCCTCCGTCGTTCCGTTCTTCACACAATCCGCTAATCCCGACAGAGAGAAACGACCTTTTACTGGCTGGGGCAGGAGATTCACCAGTTTGATGTACACACGTCCCGACCGGCTGTCGCGCACGGTGCTCACGGCCAGACGCTCGCGCACTCCGTTTCTCGCTTCATTCACCGTAAAGGTACTGCTTATATACTCGTCGCCGGCATGGTTGCCACACATCTGCTGAACATAGTAGCCCACGGTAGGACGTACCTCCGTATTGCTGAAATAAATCATATCCGGATTCCATTGCGTATGATTCTCCTTGGCCAGCAAAGGCGCGTAAGAACTCATCGCCACCACATCCCCGTTGCGCTCCATCCCACAGATGTGCATGGCCTCGCACAGAGCGGTCTCTACTGTGCTGGAACGGCCGGGAGCATGGGCGGCATACTCACCCAGATACACTTTCGAACCCTGGCGGTCGTACTGGTCATAATAGTCCTGATGGTGGATGAACCAGCCGGGTGACTGATAATAATGTTCGTCCACCATATCTATATGATGCTCCCCAGCCAGCTGCCAGCCGCGTTCGTAGTCGCTGCCTTCACACCACGGGCCGGTGGTCCCGCACACGACGATATCGGGGTATTTTTCTTTCACAGCCCTGATAATCATCAGGTAACGTTCCTCGAAGGTTTTGGAAATCAAATCCTCGTTGCCGATACCTATATATTTCAAACCGAAAGGCTTGGTATGTCCTTGCTCTGCCCGTTTCCGTCCCCACACCGTGGTCCGGGCATCACCGTTGGCCCATTCTATCAGATCGAGCACATCCTGCACATAAGCTTCCATCTTGTCCATCGGAATGCCACCTTGCTGTCCGTGACCGCCATCGGCCGAGTTCTGACAACTCACCCCGGCAGCCAGTACCGGCAACGGCTCGCATCCCAGGTCTTCACAGAACTGGAAGTATTCGTAATAGCCCAACCCCTTGGTCTGGTGATAGCCCCAAAGGTTGCGCTGGGGCTTGCGGGCTTCCAGCGGTCCGATGGTCTCTTTCCAGTTGTAGGTATTATGCAGTCCGTCGCCATGCGCCACACATCCGCCGGGAAAGCGCATGAAACGGGGTTTCAAATCAGCCAACGTCTGGGCCAGGTCGCGCCTAAGACCGTTCTTACGCCCTTTGAACGTGTTCTGCGGAAACAGGGAGACCATATCCAAAGCCACCCGGCCGCTCCCGAGGGGTTCCACACTGAGCACTGCCCGGTCGGCATCGGCCGCAGCCTTCAGTACCGCCGTCTGTTTCTTCCACTTTCCAGCCGGAGGAGCCGCCAACACGGTCTGTGCCACAACCCGATTGCCGTCGAGTACACGCACGCGCAATTTGCCTCCCTTTCCTTCCAACTGGCGGACAAACAGGGAAAGATCGTACTTTTCTCCCTTGCGCACGACAATACCGTCATAGCCACTGTTTTGCAAAGCTACATTTCCCGCACCATCGGTCCGCAGTACCGCATAATGCGGATTGTTCGGATGGACAGGCGTTTCCGTTTCCACCGTAAAGTGTCCTCCTTCGCCTTTCAGCGTCCAGGCATAAGTGGCATTCCAGTTCTTATCCCCCCTGCGGTCGGACGGCTCGTATTCGAAATCACGATTCTGCACCAATTCCGCATACAGACCTCCGTCGGCGGCATAGTTGATATCTTCAAAAAAGATACCTATCAACTTGTCGCTGATGTCTTTCCGTTCGGAAGCATCGATAATGAACTGCGCTTCCAGAGGTTTCAGCCCGGCAAAACGGGTCTCGTTGTCACGCGCCAGTTCTCCGTTTTTCACACCCCACCAAGCAACCGATTCGGCCGCCTTGACCAAACGGTCCAACCGATCAAAAGGAACCTTATATATCTGCCCCGTATATGTCTGACCGCCCACTTTCACCTCTTGTGTCTGCGGACGATGCATATTCTCCGACACGGGTTCAGGCTTGCCGAAATGATAGAAATCGGAAGATACGGTACGATAACATCTTCCGTCGGATGTCTTAAAGACAACTTGATAAAGACGATTGGCCCCGTCGTAGGACAATACGGGCTCCAGACACTGCCCCACTCCTTCCATATAAGGATAATCCTGTGGCTGCCAGCTTACGAAATCAGGGGTGTAGGTCACGGCAAACTGATTGTTCCGGTCTCCCACTTGCCATACGCAACGCCACAGTCCGTCCGGCGACAATAGCAGGCTGGGATTGAACATTCGCTTGCCGGAGCCCCAGGCTCCGAAATCACTCTTCACAAACTGGTGGCCGCCCCCAACGGAAGTCCATACCGCGCGGTTGCCGCTCCAGGCGAACTGCAGTCCGCTCCGCCCGCCGGTGTTGTCGGGGTTGTAGGCGAACAGATAAACCGAATCGGGCACAGCGGGCAGAACGGCGGCCTGCAAGCCGCCCCCGATGGAAAGGAACAGCGACAGCATACCTCCCTTCCATCCTATTTTATTCATTTTCTTCATGATACGTCTGTAACAAATGTCGTGTTTCAATAAAAATACGCGGAACTTCCGCCCCGGCTCAATCCTTCTGGTTCTGCTGAACTACGGTGACGCCGGACTTCACTCCGTTGCTCGTGAGCGTAAGTTTGACTTCACGGGAATCCAGCGTCTCATTCTTTTTCAACGTGTACACTACTTTATGCAGACCGGCTTCTCCGCTTGTCACGGCTCCTTCCTGCCAGTCTATCCACTCGGGTTTCTCGCCGTCAAAAGCAAGCGTCCAGTCTCCATAGGGTCTGAAAATCAAGCTATCTTTCAGCGCATCGTACTTGACCTCGCGCCGGTATGCCCCGTCCTGATTCATAGCCGGCCGGCTGATGTTCAGATAAGGCATCTGACGGTAGTAAACGGGAAAATCGTTCCCGTAGGCGGAAAGTACCACATGACACTCACGGGGTTCGCCCGTAGTGTTGGGAAGGAAATCAAAATATATGCTTCCCTCTACGTAGGAGCCGGAAGGCACTTGGAAAGAAAGGTCGGACTCTTTCGCCTGTATCCAATCGCCGTGGACCGTAATGGTATAGGAATCGAAAGAAACCAAAGACAGGGAATCCCGGGTCTGGTCGGCATAGAGTATGGAATAGCCGGTCACCGGATAATAGACGGATGTATGATGATATGTATTCTCAGCCGGCTCACAGGCCGCGCAACAGATGCCCGCCACAAACAACGGATACAGTAAGCACTTTTTCATAAATCTACAGAAATTGTTATTATCGACAAACTTACAAAAAAAATCATAGGGAAGAAAGCCGGAAAAAGCTTTCTTGTGTTCTTTGACGTACAAAAAACATATATTAACGGTTATGTCGACCGGCATGAGCGCACTTTTCAGTATGCTTAATTGGCATTCTTAGCGTATTTCCGTACATTTGCAGCGTGAAGAACGAATATCATAGGGACCTGGTGGAAATCTTACTGCCGGAAGGACGCAAGGGACTGCCGGTGCGCATTCTCACACGGCTGGTGTACAACCGCCATGCCGGCCTTTTTGCCGATGGCCTGAGGTTTGAGGATGTGTACAGCGCTTTGCGCTTTTATCTGTGGGCACAGTCCCGACGCCCGTCGTCTCCTTTCACCACCGGCCAAGGGCGTGGCTTTTACGCCTTGAAAGCGGATGCGGCCCTGCAACTGGATTTATGCTTCGCACCGTTTTCCGAACCGGAAGAAAAAACGGTCCACCCGCCGGAACCGGACTATCCTTCTCTGTTTTAAAGTATCTTCCGAATGGCCCGCCCATCGTGGAGTATTTCTTCTGCATGCTCCACTCGGAGCGTCTCATCCTGCGGTTCATCATCGCCCGGCCTGTCGCCTTGTCCCGGAGAGGGAACGTAGGGTCTACTCCCATACCATCGGTACTGTTTCACCTCTCTCAGCCCCTTCGCCCGGAAATAGGTCTTCACGAAGGCCTGAAACAAGACATAGTGCCCGAGACTGTCCGGATTGCAGCGAAGACTGACTCCGTAGTGCAGTTTTTCTGTCTTAAGTTCCACCGGCAGACAAGCATCCACGTTCTTTTCCTCGGGGTTGTCAGCTATCAGCACATTGCTCTGCACGGCCTCTTCTGCTCCGAAGACGGAACCTTTGACGGAGTTACCGATTACATAACCGACCACATAACCGGCCGCCCACACCGGTACGTCGGGTAAGAACTCATTCTGCAGCACATCCGCAACAGACCAAGGACAAGTATCCGTCCCTTCGCCTGTTCCGTCAAGAGGTTTCCATACTGTCCCGGCCTCTCCACCGGAGGAAACTCCGTCCGGCTGCGGTATCTCCACCTTATCACATCCTCCCGCCAGCGCAAGAAATTGGATATAAAAACAATAGACGACGAGCCGAGCCCGTCGTCTACAAGCATATATTTCCTTCTTATGGCAGCAGCACCGGCGCACCATCACTCTTCCGTAAATGTCTTCTTGATGCGCTTGCATTTATTCCTCACCTCGCGGGAAAAATACAATTCGTCGAATATCAAATAGAGATAAACGAGAACATCCAACAGCAACCAAGCCAATAACACCTTACACATACCGTCGTCATTTAACCAACGCAATAATAGCTATCAAGGAAGACACAACACCCAAGATAGAACCTCCGGCTGTCAGGTAGGTATAGAATGCACTGCTCTTGATGCTCTTGCTCCGGTTGGGCTGTACATATATCATATCGTTCTGCTGCACATAGAAAGCGGGGCTTTCGAACACCGACACCTTGGTCAGGTCGAGCGTATACATCTGGCGCTGCCCGTTCGTCTCACGGAACAGACGAATGTTTTGTTTCAAACCGGCATCTTCCACGTCACCGGCCTTGGCCAGTACATCTATGATGGAATTACGCTCCGAACTCAACTCCACAACTCCGGGACGGTTCACAGCACCCACGACAGAGACACGTGCATTGAGCAGACGTACTGTCACCTCGGGATTATACATCAAATCCGCCTTGATAACGGCCTGTTCTATTGCCTTGGCCGCCTCTTCCGTAGTCAAATCCGCCACCTGCACGGCACCGACAGCAGGCAGGATTACAAATCCGTCGTTGTTTACCGTATAGCCGTATGCATTACTGATTCCTCCCCCGGCTGACAAATTACCCGTCTGGTTTTCGGATCCCACCGTCACATCGCGGGTGAAAGGTTTCAACAAGGCCGGATCGTCGCTGCTTATCTTCACTATGATATTATCCGCAGGCTTCAGTTTCATCTGGTAGTGCTGAGCTATGTCCTGCGCTTCTTTATAAACTTCCTCCGCACCCTGGAAATAAATGATTTTCTTCGGAGAGACACAGGAAGTGATACCTGTCATCAACAGAAAGGAGAACAAAATACAATAAGTTAATTTTCTTTTCATGATAGATATAACATTTATCCGGTCTGTAATACCGGCATTATACAAAGGTTTCCAACACACAGGCCCTTCCTTCGGGCAATAATTTCACTCCGGGGCAACGGGCCGCCACCAGCAGGGTGGTCCCTTCCCGCAAACAGACCTCCTCATCACCGGACTGCACCCGGCAGATTCCATCCGTACAAATCAACGCGACAAAAGAATCCAGTCCGCTGTAATCGCATTCCATCGGCTCCGTCAGCCTATAAACCGATGTTGTGAAAAACGGGGTACGCACCAGTTCCACCGGAAGGTTTTCTTCCACCGGACATGTCATGTCCGTCTGCATTTCATCAAAACGGATGGCATCCCGCGCTTCTGCCGTATGCAATGTCCGCGGTTTGCCCGAAGCATCTTTGCGGCCGTAATCATAAATCCGGTAAGTGATATCACAACTTTGCTGTATCTCACAAACGAAACATCCACGTCCCAGACTATGGACACAACCGGCCGGCAAGTAGAATACATCGCCGGGGTGCACCTCGTAAGACCTGAGCACTTCGGGCAAGGTGGCATCCGCCACCCGCGCCTCATATTCCTCCGGCGTAACCTTTCGGTCGAAACCGCTATACAGACGCGCTCCGGGAGCCGCATTTACCATATACCACATTTCATTCTTACCAGGGCAATGATGACGTTGCTGTGCCAATTCATCATCCGGATGCACCTGCACGGAAAGATCCTGGCATGCATCGATAAACTTTATCAGCAATGGGAACCGCTGCCCGTAACGACGGTAATTGTCCGTCCCGACCAGTTCTTCCCGCAAAGCGGCCGTCAGTCCGCTCAACGTATAGCCGGCATATTCTCCGTCCGCGACAACGGTCTCACTTCCGTCCACCGACGAAAGTTCCCAACTCTCGCCTACACGCTCCAGAGTAGCATCCATGCCCTTGTAAGCAAGCAACTGCGTGCCTCCCCACAAGGTCTCTTTCAACACCGGCGTAAATGTAAACAGGTTCCGTTTATCCACGTCATTACATATTTAAATACAAAAGTAATAAATAAATCGTATCGCAAAGAAGAATCATTCGCTTTTCTGCAAAAAAGAGAGGCAACGCCGCATGACGTTGCCTCTCTTTTTTATAGTTCAGTCTATACAGACCTGATTACTTTACCAGTACTTTGGTTACCTTGACAGTACCATCGCTCAGAACAGACTTCACGATGTTGATGCCCTTGGCCGGACGTGCCAACTCCATACCGTCTACCGTGTAGAACTTACGGGCTACAACTTCTGCCATGCTACCGCCAGCCACTGCATTTTCAATGCCCGTAGGAGCCTCGGCGCCGATGTATTCAAGCTTGAAGTTGTCGAACGGACACCATTCTGTATCGATCTTAACGTTGCCTTTCTTGATACCGATGGCAACGGCATCCATATCTTCCGTCACTTCGAAATTCAGGGTGTTCTTGTAAGCGCCTTCTGCGAAGTAGAGGTTACAGCCGGAACGCATGTTAGGAACAAACGCATCGACAGCTTCTTCATTGTTCGGATCCATCCACTTACCTACATTGACATCGGATTCTTCCATCTGGAAGTCTGACGTATAGGCAGCGATGTTCACCAAAGCCTTGGTTCTCTCACCGGCAAACAGAACGGGGAAGTCTTCTTCATTACCCACAATCGTCGTTGTTTCGGGATACAGATCCTTGTAATACAACTTCGTAGAATTCTCAATAGAACCTGCACGGTAGAATGCGTTTGCAGAAAGACGATAGAAACCGGGGATCAGACCTACGATGCTCTGGCTGAGTTCGAATTTCTGTGTGTTATAGAACTCGGCAACACCGACCTGAATAGACGGATTACCCGTCCAGCCGTAGCTTGAATCCATATTGTCCCAAGTAAATTCGGGGTTCACCACCAATACCGTAATGTCGTGCGGTTTCTCGGGCGTAGCAGTACCAATACCGCCGGAGATTGCATACTTCGCAAATCCGAGAGGCAGTTCGTCCAGATAAGCCTGTACCTGTTCGTTGCTTTCAAAGACACCGTCGCCGTCCTCAAATACAGCGGCTATTTCATCCAGAAGATCCAGGAAGCTATCGTCATTTCCATTCACAACCTGCTCTATACGGATGTAGTATGACTCGTAAGAAGAGGACAATTCCTTAGTCAGTTTCTGAGATTCCTGAGCGTATGCGATAGCCTCATTCAAAGCGTTGATGGCATCGATGCACTGCTGAACCGTACCGCCGTTCATTGCCACGTTACCTACCAGAATAGCATTTGTGATATTTTCGGAAGCCTTTTCAGTCAACACGGTGCCTTCTTCCGGCGTACCGCTGTTCTCCAATGCCATAGCTTCTTCAATCAAAGCCTCGATAGTGGGGATATAATCGGAAGCATCCTCACCCATATAATAGAGGTGGAAATTATCGAATGCACTCCAGTTTACAGAGGGATCCACAATCGGATCCAGCACGCGCAGACCGACAGTCAGCACACCGTCTACAACCGCAAACTCCAACTCGTTTTCATAGAGACCGGCAGCAAAATACTTGGAAATACCATAGATGCTGTTCGGAGACCACATACCATCCTCTCCGGCCGGCTGTACGTCATCATCGTTCAACTTGTTTTCCTGCTGATCGTCGAATACGTGCTTAACAGCCTTGGAGATACTGTTACCATAGAGGAACAAACGTACATCTGCATCAGAATTGCCGTCTACATAATCAGCCCAAGCGTTAGCAGAAGTCTTCGGGCGATAGAATGCCTGGCAAGTTACCTTGTAACGGCCGTTCGGCATGTCAGTCAGAGTCTGGCTCAGGTCGAACTTCTCGGCATAAGCCTCACAAGCGCCGAAGCTGGAGTTCTTAACAGAACCGCTGTTCAGCGTCCAACCGTTGCGGTTGGTATCGAAATTGGGGTTAACCAACAGACCAGTGATTTCTTTTCCTACCGAAATTTCAGCCTTGATACCATCTTTGATCATTTGATCAACCTTGGCCAGAATACCGTCGATTTCTTCTACAGTAAGCGTTCTTTCATACAAAGCGTCATCCAGCTGGCTGGCATAATCTGACAGTGTAGCAGACAATTCAGGGAAATCATTTTCATACGAAACAACAAGTTCCTGCAGTTCATTCTGACGATAAGCATCAGCCCAAGCATATTTTTCGATTTCCTTCTTAACCACGTCAATCATAGCAGACAATTCTTCGGTCTTAGCCTTCAGTTCATCGTCCGTAGCCTCACCCTCGAGCAATGCCTTAGCCTCACCCACAATCTTCTGCAACTTTTCTTCCGTTGCCACTGAATAAGGAGCATCGGCGGGATCCAGAGATTCTGCGTTGACTATTTCCACCTGCAACAAAGTTACCAGCGGATTATCAGAGCCACCCAGGAATTCCAGTTTGAAGTTGGTGATAGCGGCATGGTTCGCATTCGTATTATTGATCATCATACCGACAGTCGTCAAATCCTGCAGAACGACAAAGTCAACAGAATATCTGTGGGGAGTGTGGTTCTTTTCCGACCAAAGCGCTTTCTTCGTCAAAGCACCGCCGTCAGCAAACAACGAAACACCCGTTACCTCGGTACCTTCTTCTGCCTGCTGTATGGCAACGGCGTCAGCCGTCAGACGATACATACCGTAGGGCAGGCTCTCGATAACCTGATACAAGGTATCGTTGGTCAATGTAGCATAATTAGTGGCATTACTCAGAACCCAGTATTCCAAGAAGTTCGGGCCGAACACCTCGATATCGTCATCCGGATTGGACCAGTTGGAATGCTTACCAGACTTGGCATAACCGCCGTTGTTCGTCTGCACCCAGCCGGCCGTTCCGTCGTTACCCGGCTGCGGAGTCTTAAGCGCCAGTTCCGTGAAATCAACAGGGTTATCGAAAGAAGCGTCTGCACCGTAAACCTCAAAAATCTTACGCTGCAAAGCCGCTACAGCAGCCTCCAGTTCTTCAGTCGTAGCATTCTCCTTACTATATACAGCCTCGGCTTCTGCTGTTTCGGCACCTTCCTGTTCTGCCAGAATCAACTTATTGTACAAACCTTTCTTTGCAACGAAATAAGTATAGTTATCAACTGACACGAACTTCCACTCTCCCGTCGCAGGATCTTCGTTGGAAGAAATATCAGCAAGCGGATAAAGATACGGAGCAGATGTTCCGTTACCATCACCTTCCGAAGCGTCCGGCATATAGGTCAAATAGGAGTTAGCATACTTGCCTCCGTCCACTTCTACGCCGAAAACATCGTCCTCGTCTGCAATCTTGATACGATAGTTTTCTCCCCAAGGTATGAATTTCCAGAAGTTATGTCCCTGGCTTGCCATGTCGCAATAAG
Organism: uncultured Paraprevotella sp.; assembly: GCA_947177395.1. Taxonomy (GTDB): domain Bacteria; phylum Bacteroidota; class Bacteroidia; order Bacteroidales; family Bacteroidaceae; genus Paraprevotella. The sequence continues at coordinate 114,660 of CAMWUI010000001.1, read as the reverse complement.
CCTGCGTCTCATTATCAACGAATACATAAGTATTAGTCAGGTTGCTACCACCCCAGTTCTTGAATGTGTCTTTCACACGAATGGTCCATCCCTGTAAAGCCACTGTGTTGAACGTGGCACTCGCAAGAGGCGTATGTACAGAGTCAGTCAACTCTACAAGAAATCCCTTGTCCGCCAAAGTGGCACGAGTCTTCCATGTAGAGCCATTCACCAAAAATTGTCCCGCAGCCACATTATACATGTAATACTGCGACTTGCTGACAGGTGCTTCTCCTTTCGGCTCGGGTCGATCCCAGTTGCCGGCAAAAGACGGAGTACCCACCGCAGCCACCATTGCACAGGCGGCCATTGTTAGTAATCTGTTTTTCATGTTCACCAAAATTTGATTAATAAATTAATTTTGAAAGTCGTTTTTGTTTTATTTATTGCGTGTCGATACTATGTATCAGTGGCAAAATTACACTTAAAATATTATAGAAAGAAAATTCCTCTACTAAAATATTTATCGAACCACCCCTTTTAAGTGTATTTAACATTAAAAAGCGATTGCTATAGGATTTATGAGTTTCTTTTCGTATTTTTGCTTCTGCTAACGATAATAATACTTAAAAAGCAGATGACAATAGCTGTAGATTTTGACGGAACCCTTGTAAAACACAAGTATCCGGAGATTGGAGAAGAGATTCCTTTTGCCATCCAAACGTTAAAAATGCTTATTGCAGAGCGCCATAGACTGATATTATGGAGCGTACGGGAAGGCCAATTGCTGGAAGACGCCATCAACTGGTGCAAGGAACGGGGAGTAGAGTTCTATGCCATAAACAAGGATTTCCCGGAAGAAGATGTTGTGAAAAACCCACATTACAGCCGCAAGTTGAAAGTGGATATGTTTATTGATGACCGCAACCTCGGCGGGCTGCCGGACTGGGGAGTCATCTACCGGATGATACACGAACACAAGACATGGGCCGACCTGCTGGAAGAAGAACGGGCCGGAGAAGAAACAAGCCAGCCCATGAGAAGAAAGAAAAAGAAAAGCTGGTGGTCTTTCGGATAACGGACGGAACCAACCACTATCCAGCCCAATCACCCGGAATACAATAAAACTTCAACGGCGACGGATGCCATTTCTTATGGCCCATCGCCGTTGAATTGTATTATCTTCCGGCAGGAAGAGAAAGTTCACACCTTCTAAACCTCCCGACCTTGTTTCGAATGATAAGTGTAAAGACCGGATCCGTAACCATAACGTCCGTAACCGCCATAGCGACCGTAACGTCCATACCGGCCGTAGCCGTAATAGTAACCGTATTTCTTCTTCGACATATCGATACCGTTGATGACAAGACTGACATTGGGCAACTTACCGGCACGGGCGATTTCATCTATAACCACTACGCTGTCTTTCGGAGTAAAGTCTGCACGGCAAACCACCACTGAAACATCCACCAGACGTCCGAGTTCGAAAGTATCGCTCACAAGTCCCACGGGCGGCGTATCGATAACTATCACGTCAAACATCGCACGCAAGTGCTCAAACGTAGTGTTCAGCAATGGACGGGCAATCAGCTCCGTCGGGTTGGGCGGTATGACACCGGCCGGCAGAACGAACAGATTCGGATGAAGCTCTGTCGGGAATATCTGCTCACAAAGTTCCTCCATATCATCGCGTCCGGCAGCCAGATAAGACGAAATACCTTTTTTGCTGCTCTTCAAACCGAAGAGGCGACCCAGACGGGGCTTCCGGATATCCAAACCCACGACCAGTACTTTTTTACCCAGAAGCGCCAAACTCATGGCAAGATTGGAAGACACAAACGTTTTTCCCTCACCCGGTATAAAAGAGGTACAGAGAACCACCTTGTCATCATCCTTCATGACGAAACGCAGATTGGATCGCAAAGTTCGGAACGCCTCTTCTATCACGTCATTACCGTTTTCACGCACCACGATACTCCGCTTGCCCTCCGGCAGCCCGGGAGCTTTCGGGATATCCGCCAATATCGGCAATTTCGTTATCCGATCCACATCCGGCCGTCCTTCTATCTTATAACGCAACATGTTCAGAAGAAAGAGAATACCGGAAGGAATACCCAAACCTATCAACAGACCTATCAGCCAAATTTTCGAATTCTTGGGAGAAACCTTCACAAACTGTTCCGGCTCGTCGATCATACGTCCTTTGGCCGCCACAGAAGCCAGCGAGATAGCGTTCTCCTCACGTTTCTGCAACAACATCAGATAAAGACCGGCCTGAATCTCCCGCCGACGTCCGATATCGTTCAGCATACGCTCCTGGGTCGGCGAACTCAGGATGCGTCCCTGATACATATTATATTGCTTGTCCACACTCTCTTTCTGAATCTTCAAATCATTGTAAACAGCGGCCAAAGACTGCCGGATGGCAGGCCACAAACTTTCAAGTTGTGTGATGAGAGGTATCAAGGTCGGAGAATCTTCCGAAGCTGACTTCAACAAGCGATTCCGCTGCAATACCAATTCGTTATATGACTTGATATCCGCATCCAGGCTTGCGTTGGAAATACCCAGATTGGCAGGAATAATCTGCATGGCATTGCGGGGATCGTCCACATAATCCAGCAGAGACTTGACCAGCGTAAGCTGGGTCTGCATTTGCACCTGCTTCTCTTCTGAGGTGCCGCTACCGGCCAAAGCTGCCGCAGCATCGTTTTTCAAATTTATCAAGCCCTCGGTCCGCTTATAATCCTCCAGATTCTTTTCCGTCACGCCCAATTCCTTTCCAATAGCTTCGATACGCTCATTGATAAAGACTTCCGTCTTAATGGCAACCTCATTTTTATCTTCATTGGCGTCCCAGTTGTACGACTTCAGCAACTCCATTAAATAATCCGCCGCACGGCGAGGCTCCGTATCGTGCAACGTAAGCAAAGCCACCGTCGTAGTCTTGCTGGAGGCTGTGGCGGACAGGGCACCGGCATACATCCGACCCATCAAATTGGGAGGGTAGACACGAACCAGCAATTTTCTGTTGGACATCACATGCCCAGGATTGACCATAAAAGAGAAGACACCCACCGGAGTCTGTACCGTAGCCGGCAAACGCTTAAACGTTTTTCGCATGTTCACGGAATCGGACAACGCTATAAGAACCTCAATCCCATCGTGCGCCCTGGTAATTTCCAGTCCAACCACCTGTTGCAGACGTTCCAGCGAAGTTTCGTCCATCTCCACCAATATAGGGCTATTCTTGTACAACTCTTTGTCGCTCAAACGTCCCTCGGCGAAATAACGGGTATAAAGTTTCAGACTCTTCACCGTCTGAGTCGCCAAACTCTTACTGCTCAAGATTTCCAACTCGTTATCAAAACCGTTGCTGTTAGTGACAAGCCCCATCTGCGACAGGTCCATTGTTCCCTGACGCGTCTTGGCCTTTCCTTCGTCATCCTTGATAAGCACCTTCATCGTCGTAGAGTAGACGGGACGGGTATAACGCAAATATACGAAAGACACAGACAAGCAAACAACCACGGAAAGGACAAACCAATACCAATGGAGTACAAACGCCATCCAGACCTTTCTGAAATCAAAACCGGAGGATTCCTCTTCTTCCAAAAGTTCTCTGTTCAAAGACTCTGCCATTATTTTCAGTATGTATTATAAATCGTATTGATGGGCAAAAATAACCAAAGTTTTCTAAATTCCGAAGTTTTCCAAGAAAAAAAAGATGTCCATGCAACAAATATCACCCCGTAGCCATATATACATTCTAAAATAAATATTTTTAGTTTCATATCATTTGCATCGTTAAAATACATTTATTACATTTGCACAATGTCATAATATTAATTAAAGTAAATGAATCGCGGAAATATAGAAGACTCAGGCATACTGAAATTTTTAATCGGATGCTCAGATGCAATATTACTGACGTTCAGCATGACAACGATATACCACATCCTGCAGATAGCCACCCCCGGCAAGGTCGACGCTATCGGCATCTGGAGTATCATCGTCATCGCCTTATTGTGCTACATACCTCTATTCCTGCTCTTCCCTCCCATCCTGCTGGCCCGCATAGTACGCAGCGACCGTATCGTGGGGAGAGTCATCTACCTGACCGTGCTACACACAATAGTCATGGTCTTCACCTTTACCATGTTGCCTTTCCCGTCTATTTCCAAGACATTGGCGGTTTACTTCTTTCTCTTGTTCTCCGTATTACTCGTCACCGAGCGCCTACTGTTCCGCTTTCTAATCAAACGACACCGCAGCAGGGGGAACAACCAGCGCCGTGTAATTTTCGTGGGCAATTCTCCCGATCTCGTAACGCTGTATAAGTTTATCAAGAATCGTACTTACGGCTATCATGTAGCAGGCGTATTCAGTGAGGATCCCGCCGCATACCCTCCGGAAATGCCCCGTCTGGGCCGTATAGCCGACACATTCGCTTACCTGAAAGCACATCCCGAGATAACCGACCTATACTGTGCTTTTCAGAAGACCGGCCAAAGCGTTTTTATCGAGATGTACCGCTATTGCGAAAACAACATGATACATTTCTACGCCCTGCCCATATATGTCAGCTATCTAAAACGCCGCATGATATTGAGCGAGATAGACGGCGTACTTATGCTTTCACCACGCCCCGAACCACTGTCGGAGACGGGGAACCGCCTGATCAAACGCATGTTTGATATCGTCGTATCCCTGACATTCCTGCTCACCCTGTTTCCGCTGATATATATCATCGTGGCCATCATCATCAAGATACAAAGCCCGGGCCCCGTACTCTTCCGTCAAAAACGGAACGGACTGCGGGGTAGAGAATTCATGTGCATAAAGTTCAGAAGCATGCACGTCAACAACGAAGCCGATACAATACAAGCTACAGAAAACGACCCGCGCAAGTTCCGCTTCGGCGATTTGATGCGACGCACCAACATCGACGAACTTCCGCAATTCATCAACGTCCTGCTCGGCGATATGAGCATCGTAGGTCCCCGCCCGCACATGGTACGCCATACCGAGGAATATTCCCACCTCATTAATAAATATATGGTACGCCATTGGGTGAATCCCGGTATTACCGGATGGGCACAGGTACAGGGTTTCCGAGGAGAGACCAAAGAACTTCACCAAATGGAAAACCGTGTGACCGCTGACATTTGGTATGTGGAAAACTGGACCTTGTGGCTGGACTTGCGGATTATATGGCTGACTTTCTGGAACACCATTACGAGGAAAGACAAAAACGCCTACTAAATTAGAAACACGTTTTCTGAAACAGACTATCCATCAAACCCATATTCAAAATGAAAGGAATTGTTTTAGCCGGAGGCTCCGGCACACGCCTCTATCCTATCACCAAAGGCGTAAGCAAACAACTGTTGCCCATTTTCGACAAACCGATGATATATTATCCCATCTCCGTGCTGATGCTGGCTGGTATCCGGGAAATACTGATCATCTCCACCCCGTACGACCTGCCTGGATTCAAACGGTTGCTGGGTGACGGATCCGATTACGGCGTGCGTTTCGAATACGCGGAACAACCGTCGCCGGACGGACTCGCACAGGCATTCCTTATCGGAGAGGATTTTATCGGAAACGACAGTGTATGCCTTGTCTTAGGAGACAACATCTTCCATGGAGCCGGTTTCAGCCAACTATTGCATGAAGCTGTGGACAATGCAGAGAAAGACGGGAAAGCTACGGTCTTCGGATATTGGGTGAACGATCCGGAACGCTATGGAGTGGCTGAATTCGATAACGAAGGCAATTGCCTGAGTATCGAGGAGAAACCGAAACAACCTAAAAGCAATTACGCCGTGGTCGGCCTGTATTTCTACCCGAACCAAGTTGTCGACATAGCCAAACAAATCAAACCGTCCGCACGCGGAGAATTGGAGATAACAACCGTTAACCAGCAATTCCTGAGCGAAGAGAAACTGAAAGTCAAGACACTCGGACGCGGATTCGCTTGGCTTGATACCGGAACACATGACAGCCTGAGCGAAGCCTCCACCTTCATCGAGGTCATAGAGAAACGGCAGGGGCTGAAAATCGCCTGCCTGGAAGGCATCGCTTACCGGCGGGGATGGATAGACGACGAGAAGATGAGAGAACTCGCGGCTCCCATGCTGAAAAACCAGTACGGCCAATATCTATTGAAAGTCATTGAGGAACGAAAAAATCGCTGAGAACCTTTCCTCCCGCGAAAAAGTAGAGCAATTTATGGCGCAGAGATAAGAAAAAGACTTATCTTTGCACTATAATTTCAGTCATTAACCACATCGAATAAAATGAATTTCTTATCCAGATTCTTTAATAAGAAGACACAACAGGAGGACATCCGCGTCGGCGGTATGGAAGATTTCATGACGCTTATCCGTGTTTATTACCAAGCGGCCATGGCCATACATCTGGGCATCGGCAATTTATCCTTCCTCCCCGACCTGAGAATCTTCAAGCAGACCCTGCGCGTACCCACCGTCAATAACAAAATAGGAGTAGGAGAACGCAACCGTTGCAAAAAAATGCTGGCGGACATGTACGGCCTGGAAGACGCATTCTTCAAAGAAATAGACGGAAGCATCAAAAAGAACTGCCGGAATGTGAACGACATTAAAAACTATTTGATGATGTTCCAAGGCTTCAGCCAGGAATTAATGATGCTGATGGGAAACCTGATGCAGTGGAAGTTCAGAATGCCTTCGATTTTCCACAAAGCATTACACAATATGACAGCCAAGACTATCCGGCAGATACTCACCAAAAACGACTGGAGCGACGCCGGAGTGCGCAGAGCCAGTGTCAACATACGCAAATATCAGGCCACACTGGGATATTCAGAAAGCTGGATGACCGAATACGTGTACCATATTGTCATGCTGGCCAAGAAAGAACCAAAACCCAAAGATGACTCCGAAACAAAGAAATAAAGTAATGTCGGCCGAAAACTTTCTTTAATAAAGTTTTGCATCCAACAGATTATTTACTATTTTTGTAGTCAAAAGTATATATGCCAACCCAGGAAGAGTTGCTAATCAAAACTTTGCAGACCCGTGTCCGCCTCCTCATGGAACGTTACCGGAAACTGGCCGCAGAGAATGAAGAGCTATACGGCATGGTCGACGAAAAAGAAAAGAACATAGAAGCCTTGCTGAAAGAAAAAGCTGAACTGGAGCGGAAATATGAAACTTTAAAATTGGCCAAGATGATTGAAATTGGCGACAACGACATGAAAAATGCCAAAAGCAGATTATCAAGGCTGGTGCGCGATGTAGACAAGTGTATCGCCCTCTTAAAGGTATAAAACAATGGAGGTAAGCGAAAACTTTCAGATAAAGCTCCGGCTGGGCAGTAAGATATTTCCCATAACCGTCAAAAGAAGTGATGAGGAAATTTACCGTGCAGCGGAAAAGCTTATAAATGAAAAATACAGTTTCTACGCCGAACGTTACCCTAACCAGGGAGACGCTTCATACTTCAGTATGGCTGCATTGGACATAGCCCTGTCGCTGAAACGCAACGAGTATCACAACGACACGCAACCTTTTGTCGAATGCATACAGGAGTTAGTGAAGGAAATGGAAGATTGCCTAAAGTAAAGCATCCCACTCCATTCCGGCATGTGGAATTCAATATTTGCGAAGAAGTCACGCACCAAATGATGGATGTCCGAAAGGAAATCCGCCATGCGGTGCTTTTATTTTATATATTAACTAATTATTGGATATGGAGATAATTATACCTATTGTATGCTTCATTGCCGGTGGCCTGCTCGGATACACGATATTCCGCTATGTACTTACCGGAAAGTATCAACGGAAAATGGCACAGGCTAAAAAAGAAGCAGAAGTCATAAAAGAGAAAAAGTTGCTGGAGGTCAAAGAAAAATTTCTCAATAAGAAAGCGGAACTCGAGAAAGAAGTGCAACAGCGCAACCAGCAGATACAGCAGGGAGAGAATCGCCTGAAACAAAAAGAAATGAATATCAATCAGCGGCAAGACGATTTGAACCGGCGGAAGAATGAGCTGGACAGCGAGCGGAAAAAACTGGAAAACCAGCAGCAGAATCTGGAACGCATAGAGGAAGAACTGGAAAACATGCGGAATCAAGAACGCGCCAAATTGGAAGCCCTGAGCGGACTGAGCGCGGAGGAAGCCCGCGACCGTCTGGTCGATTCTCTGAAAGCGGAAGCCCAGACTTACGCAGCAAGCTATATCAACGAAATCATGGATGACGCCAAAATGACGGCCAACAAGGAGGCTAAGCGCATCGTCATCCAAAGTATACAACGGGTGGCCACAGAAACGGCCATAGAAAACAGCGTTACTGTGTTCCACATCGACAACGACGAAGTGAAAGGACGCATCATCGGACGGGAAGGACGCAACATACGGGCTCTGGAAGCAGCTACCGGTGTAGAAATCGTAGTAGACGACACTCCGGAGGCAATTGTCATCTCCGCCTTCGACCCCGTACGCCGCGAGATATGCCGACTGGCTTTGCACCAGCTTGTCACGGACGGACGTATCCATCCGGCACGCATCGAAGAAGTCGTTGCCAAAGTATCCAAACAAGTGGAAGAGGAAATCATCGAAACCGGTAAACGTACGACCATAGACTTGGGCATACACGGTCTGCATCCGGAACTGATACGCATCATCGGAAAGATGAAATACCGGTCGAGCTATGGACAGAACCTGTTACAGCACGCGCGCGAAACAGCAAACCTGTGTGCGGTCATGGCCTCGGAACTGGGACTGAATCCCAAGAAAGCCAAACGCGCCGGTCTGCTACATGACATAGGTAAAGTGCCCGACGAGGAACCGGAACTGCCGCACGCCATTTATGGAGCCAAACTGGCCGAAAAATATAAGGAGAAACCGGAAATCTGCAACGCCATCGGGGCACACCATGATGAAATGGAAATGACATCTCTGCTGGCTCCGATCGTACAGGTCTGCGACGCCATCAGCGGCGCCCGTCCGGGTGCCCGCCGGGAAATCGTGGAGGCGTATATCAAACGTCTGAACGACTTGGAGAATATAGCCATGAGTTACCCCGGTGTCACTAAAACATACGCTATACAGGCGGGACGCGAATTGCGTGTAATCGTGGGTGCGGACAAGATCGATGACAAACAGACAGAGAACCTAAGTACGGAAATCGCCAAGAAGATACAGGACGAGATGACATATCCGGGACAAGTGAAAATTACGGTTATCCGGGAAACACGCGCTGTCAGTTACGCCAAATAAAAGATTCCGTAGCACATACTCAGAGTCACAAGATGAAAAGAAAAACAATCATGATAATGGTACTTCTGGCAACGGAGGTACCATTTTTTGCACAGGACAGCCGTTGGAAAGAATTAGGAAAGGGCATCGAATATAAAGCAGAAATGCAAATAACAGGAGGCAGTGAAAAAAGTCCCCTGTGGCTAAACGCCAACCGGCACGGCCTGAGCAGTATTGACGGAAACAACGGCTATCTAAGGGGAAGCCTCCGGCGCTCCACCGACCAGGACAGCCTGCGCAAGTGGAAATGGGGATACGGCCTTGACATGGCAGTGGCATACGGTAACACAGCACCTGTCATCATCCAGCAGGCCTATGTCGATATCAACTATAAAAAGCTGCGCCTCAGCGTCGGTGCCAAGGAGCATCCCGCCGTATTCAAAAATGAATCTTTAAGCTCCGGAAGCCAGACCTTCGGCATCAATGCACGACCTGTCCCCCAGGTACGGATAGAGCTGCCGGAATATCTGTCTATCACAGGCAAAAGCAACTGGGCAGCTATAAAAGGCCACTTCGGCTACGGGATGCTGACGGACGGACGGTGGCAGGAGGATTATGTCACCCCTCAGTCCCGATACATCAAGAAGGCCTTACTGCATACGAAGGCCGGTTATCTGCGCATCGGAAACGAGGATAAATTCCCACTGATGGCGGAAGGCGGTCTGGAATGGGCCTGCATGTTCGGCGGCACATCTTTCCGCCTGTTCTCCCAACCGCCATACAACCAGACCATGGGGCATTCGGTGAAGGACTTCTTCAAAGCGATAGCAGGAGGAGGAAGCGATCCCACCGACGACATCTATCTCAATGCCGCCGGAAATACGCTCGGAAGCTGGACATTCAGTCTCAGCTACAAAGGGAAAGACTGGAAGGTACGGGCATATTACGACCATTTCTTCGAAGACCACTCCATGCTGTTCTTCCAATACGGATGGCTGGATGGACTGATTGGCGGAGAAGTTACCCTGCCAAAGAACCCCGTCGTATCCTCGCTCGTATATGAATACATGCACACCAAATATCAGGCCGGCGGCATCTATCACGACCGGACGGAAGAGATTCCCGACCAGATTAGCGGACGGGACAATTACTATAACCACAACATCTACTGGGGATGGCAGCATTACGGCCAGGCCTTCGGCAATCCGCTGTTCACCTCGCCGCTCTACAACGACGACGGCGACCTGACGTTCCGGTGCAACCGGTTCACCGCCCACCATTTCGGATTGTCGGGCAGCCCTCTGCCGTTCCTCAACTACCGCATGCTGTACACTTATACCTCCAACTGGGGCAACTACACACTGCCCTACGATGAAATCAAGTATTCCAACTCATTCATGATAGAACTGGAATACGTCCCCCGGCATATCGGACATACAAATCTGGAAGGCTGGAGTCTGTCGGGTGCATTCGGCATCGACCGCGGCGCACAACTCGGAAACAATACAGGAGTACAGATTACATTGCGCAAAACCGGTTTCCTCACTAAAAACAGACGAAAATGAAAAAGACAAGTAACACACTTCTTTCCACCCTCGCAATATTTATATTAATTGTGACAAACGCCTGTGACAAATTGCCCAAAAACGGTGATCTGGAGGGTAACTGGCAACTCGCCGAGATGACGTCCGCCGACAGCGACAATCAGCCGATAACCGAAGACGTCAAGCACAAAAAGATATTCTGGGTGTTCCAACAAGACCTGCTCTGCATACGCTATTATAACAAAGCCTATTTCCCCTTCGATGCCAATAAGGAAGTTCACGAACAACCGCAGGATTACAGCGAGTTTTTCGGCCGCTTCAACCATCAGAGCAACACGCTGGACATTCCCCAGCTGTATGTGCACGACACCCGAAGCACCGACAAGCCCCTGAACACAAACAGCCGTCTCCTCAAGGAAAGCGGCATCATCGGCAACCGGGAAACATTCCGCATAGAAGTGCTGAACAAGGAGCAACTGATATTATCTTCCGACAAAGTCCGCCTGGTATTCAGAAACTTCTGATTCAGGGAGCATCGATTCCTGCAATAAATTAACTGTCCCCAGAAAAAGTGTATCTCAAGCCTACACTTCCCTGGGGACAGGAGTTATCAAGTTTATGAACGAAAAATCCTCTATGCGGTTGGTATTTCAAATCAGACTCTTGCGAAGGGCCTGAACAGCATAACATATATAATAGAACACCGCTTTGCAATAGCCCGTCTTCTCTATATTTATATAAATATTCCATTGCCAGGGAAGCACCGACAGTTTGCGGGAAGAAACGGATTCCGTCCTCACCCGGTATAAGGCGACCACCGTATTCGTGTTGCGGGCGATAAAGCCTTTCTTCAGAATATACAACCAAAGCACATAGTCCTCGTGATGCACGTTCAGGAAGAAAATCTTACCGACTTTGGCCGTATCATAAATACCGGTAAGATTACCTATGACGTTGCCTTTCAACATCCTTTTGTAGGTTGCGACCTTAGGGGCAATAAAAAAACGATTGTTCCGCTCGCCCTTATCCGAAATCTTCTCGTAATTACTGAACACGATGGCCGTATCCGGATTCCCGAACAACGGTATCTGCTGTTCCAGTTTCTCCGGCAGCCACACATCGTCACTGTCCAGAAAAGCAATAAAGCGCCCGGTCGCTTCTTCCACCCCTTTGTTACGCGGTGCGCCGGGCATACCGGACGATCTGGGATTCGTAAACATGCGGATGCGACTGTCAAGAGCCACATATTTCATGATAATCTCCACGGAATTATCCGTAGAACGGTCGTCTACGATCAACAGTTCCCAGTTGGAATACGTCTGAGCACGAACAGACTGAATCGCCTCCTCAATGTATTCCCCGGCATTATGCACGGGCATGATTACAGACACTTTATCCATCTACATATTTATTTGGAAAATAAATAATGTCTCAACTTCCCGAATGCCTTCAGCGAACGTTTCAAATCGGAAGGATGCGCCAGGCCCACTTTCAGCCTGTGCAGGATATACCCCGGCCGCAGATAGTATCTCTTGCGAGCCATGTTGCAGAAAGCCACCATCTCCTGCGCTGACAGTCCCGGCAGATTCAGCACCGTGTTATGCGTGCCATCCGGCAAACAATAACGCTCGTAGTCGGTCTCGATATAGCCGTTTTCCCGGGCCCACTTGTATGCTTCCGTCCCGGGATAGGGAATCAGCGGGAAGAACTGTGCCGTATCCGTGTTCAGTTTCAACGCCAGTTTCAAGGTTTCCTGCATCGTTTCCTTCGTCTCTCCCCTGTTTCCGACCATATAACACGCATGGATAAGCAATCCCGCCTTCTTGGCATTGGCGACATAGGAGTAGAACTGTTCCACTTTCGTCCCCTTCTTTATATTGTCCAGAATCTGCTGGCTTCCCGACTCGATGCCCGGGATAATCAGCCGACAACCGGCCTTCTTCATGGCCTGCATCGTTTCCAAATCAAGGTTGACACGTGCGTTGCACAACCAGCGCAAGCGCTTGTGCAACTTCTTCTCCACCAGTAGCGCACATATCTCCAGAACCCGCTTCTTATTGACGGTGAACGTATCATCCTCGATTACCACTTCCTTCACATCCGGGAAATGGGAGGCAATATATTCAAACTCCGCCACGACGTTGGCCGCCGAACGTGCCCGGAATATATGCCCGTGCATCGTCTGGGGATAGACACAGAAGTTACAATGGAACGGGCATCCCCGTCCTGTAAATATCTGAATGGAAGGATACGTGGCAGCCGCGAAAAAATAGTCACGTTCATCCAGAAACTCTTTAATGAATTCCGAAGCCAACGGTATATCATCCAACTCCCTGATCGGAGGCATCGGAGCCGTGCGCAGAAACTTCCCGCCGGAACGCAGACACAGTCCCCTGACTTCCGTCAAGGCTGTCCGATGCTCCAACGCATCGGCCAGTTCTCTGACAATCATGTCATATTCACCGATAGCAACGGCATCCGTCGCCTCGGAATATTCCAAGGTCTCTTCGGCACAGGCTGACGGGTGTGTCCCCACCAAAAGCACAAATCCCTTCGGGAACAACTGTTTCACGCGGGCGGCAAAGGCCACATCGCTCTTGATAGAAGGCGTGCTCGTTCCGAATACGAACAACATTCCGTCCTGCCCCTTCTCCCGTATGACGTCCAGCGACTGCTCCTCGTTCATCTGCTTGGCCGGAGCATCCAGAAAACACACTTCATGCCCGCATTTCCTGCAATATGCCGCCGCATAAATCAACCAAAGCGGATAATACAACGCTCCGCTCTTCGTCACAGCCGGGCTACGGGACTCACGCGAGAATTTCCCGTATTCGGCTTTAAAAGGGGGATTGACAAAATATATCTTCATAATCTTACTATCGTCAATTAAACTTATCTACTCTGTCTTAGCATAATGCATCCGTTTCAGCACATCCATGCCAAACAGGCCGACAATCACTCTCTTTACACAGTCCAACGACCAGAAATAGAAATAACAGAAATCAGCCAACAGCCTGCTACCTCCATTATTAAGAACGATATGTTTGATATCATATTGTTTTGCGGAAATGGAAGCTACGGAAACTCCGCCCAGACGGAACTCCGCCACGTCTGCCGGAACGTATTTGAACCGCGCTCCACCCTGATAGGCACGGGTCAGAAAGTCATGATCCATCATATAGCGGAAATTCAGGTCGTACATACCCCAACGTCTGTAGGCTTCGGCCGTGACAAATGTCCCCTGATGGTCCACATTCACCCAGAAAGGCATCAGGGGGAATTTCATGGAAGGTATGTCGCGCCCCGTGAAACCGGTTTCCTTGTTGCGTATGATTACATTTCCCCGGTATATGTCGACGCCTTCTTCATAGGCCTCGGCCATCCGCTCCAGCGCATCGGGCAAAAGAATGTCATCGCTGTTGATAATCCCGATGATATCTCCCCTGGAATGAAGTATGCCCTTGTTAAACGCATCGCTGATTCCCTTATCCGGCTCCGAATGGAAATAACCCAACCGGGAGCGGTAGCGCTCTATGATATCCAGCGTCCCATCCGTGGAACCTCCGTCTATTATCACGAAATCGAGCTTGTCATAGTGCTGTCCGAGCACACTCAATATGGTTTCCTCAACAGTGGAAACACTGTTGAAACAGATTGTCACTATGGATATTACCGGTCTTTCCATTCTCAACTTCTAAAAGATACCCGCCATAATCGCCAGTTTTCCGGACAGTTCGACAGACGGTTCGGAACAATGCAGCTCCCTGCCCCACAGCAATTGCATCCTCGCACGCCGGCTCTTTCTGTAATTCACCACCTTGCGCGTCAGTTCCCTGTTCTCCGATGACATGACATCCGCATAGCCGCGCCACAATTCTTCCGCGGTGCGCAAACGGATATGCTCATTCCTCACGATCCTTTTCCAGCGGTTTCTCCACCGGAAGCGCCATGAATTCAACTGCCCGACGGCATTTCTCTCATGCTGCCGGTACAGGATATGCGGCGTCGGGTCGAAACAGACAAAAGCTCCGACAGCCAGCGCCACGTCATACACCCAGATATCGTGCATCCGCAGATACCGGGGCGTATATTCCGCCAGTTTCCGGCGCAACGCCTCATTGAACACCATCGTGCTACCGCCTACAAACTGATAAATCAATGCCTCGCCATACGTCAGCAGAGGAGCAATCCGCACACTTTCCAACGGACGAAGTTCTCCGTCCACCAGCTGTGTCTGACAGAAATACAACGCCGGAACATCCTCATGGCTCTTCAACCTGGCGACCGCTGTTTTCAGTTTATCTTTCAGCCACACATCGTCCTGATCCGCAAAAGCGTAATAATCAGAGCCGGATGCCGTACAGACCAGATCCCAGAAACTTCTTGCCGGTCCCATGTTCTCCCCCGTATACCAAGTCAGGGGATGAGCCTGCTGCTCTTCCTTCAGCATGTCAACCGTCGCGTCCGACGAACCGTCGTCACGCACCAACAGGGAACAATCGACTTCTTCCTGGCCATAGATGGAAGAAAGTTGTTCCTGCAAATAACGCTCTCCGTTATAAGTTGACATCAAAACCGTGACCGACTCCTTACTCATACCTCATCCTGCATTTAAATTTGTTATACGATTCAGAAAAACGACTGCATGATATGCCTTGTTATAAAAAACATATCCATTCTGTCGGTCTCCAGCTGTGCGGTAGTTGTAAGAAATCATCTCTATCGTATTTCACAGTTTACAAAAGTACAAAATTTTATGTTATCTATACCCTATTCTCGAGCCATTATTTCAATTCAGCGGGATTTTATACCTCCTTCCGGTGTATTTCTGTCACGAACGGGGAATGCCAACGCATCATCTGCCGAAAAAATAGAGTTTTCCACTAAAAAAGCAGGAGATATTTTGCATGTATCTTTTTTATGTCTATCTTTGCATTCAGAAAGGCACGGGGCATTAGCTCATCTGGCTAGAGCGTTTGACTGGCAGTCAAAAGGTGGCAGGTTCGAGTCCTGTATGCTCCACTAAAAGCAGATTTGGAAACGATTCCGAGTCTGCTTTTTTTGTTATTCCCCTAAAAAACTTCTTTTTGCCACAAAATATAGGGTCAGCGTTTTTATTCATTCTTCCACCGGTCGCTTGAATGGGCATCCTAAGGATGTTAGGATGGGCATTCTAAGGGTGCTTGAATGGGCATTATAAGGGGGTTAGAATGGGCATCCTAAGAGCGCTTGGATGGGCATCCTTATCTCCCAGGGGGGCAGATGGGGCAGATAAGGCAGATGTTTTGCAAACTTTTCCGGAGTGTAAAATTAATTAGGCTGCCTTTAAAGGGAAGGCAATTAGTTTTTTTCCATATACTTTAGCAAAAAGGGCTTTTATCTGCCCCTATCTGCCCCCCTGAACGAAGAAAAATGCATTTTGCCCTTATAATGAAAGGACTTCCGCCCCTCCCTCTACTGGCACAACAGCAGGATGATGATCTGCGCCGTCAGGATACGCAAAAACATTGTCATCGGATAAACCGTGGAGTAACCCACCGCCGCGGCATCGTTGTTGGCCGACTGATTGGCAAAGGCCAAAGCAGGGGGATCGGTCGTACTGCCGGCTATCAAACCCATAATCGTGAAATAGTTGAGTTTGTATTTCAAGCGGGCTATCAGACCGATAATCAGAATCGGGACGACGGTTATCAGAAAACCCGTCCATACATATTTCAACCCGTCACCGGCCACCACCGTGTCAAAGAAATTAGCACCGGCCTTAATACCCACACTGGCCAGGAACAACGCCAGACCGAACTCGCGCAACATCAGGTTGGCGCTGGTGGTCGTATATGTCACCATGTGCATCTTATACCCCCATTTGCCTATCAGGATGGCAACAATCAGCGGACCGCCCGCCAGACCCAGCTTCACCGGCATGGGAATGCCCGGTATGGCAAAAGGTATACTGCCCAGCACGATGCCCAGCATCAGTCCGACGAATATGATGGCCAGGTTGGGATGGTCGAGACGCTTGATGGAATTACCCATCATGTTGGCCACACGGTCCACCGCATCCTCCGGCCCCACCACGATAATCTTGTCCCCCACCTGCATCCGCAGGTTACGGTCGGCAAACAGATTCATGCCGGAACGGGATATGCGTGTCACGTTCACTCCGTGCACAGAACTGAAATGCAGTTGTCCGAACGTTTTCCCGTTCATGGAAGGCTGGGTGACAAGTATGCTTTTCGACACCATCGGAAGGTCCTGAATCGTCCAGTCCACCTGCGTCTCCGAGCCCATGAAAGCCATCACGGCCTCCGCATCGTCTTCCGCGCAAACGATGTAGAGCAAATCGCCCAGATAGATAA
Organism: uncultured Paraprevotella sp.; assembly: GCA_947177395.1. Lineage (GTDB taxonomy): Bacteria > Bacteroidota > Bacteroidia > Bacteroidales > Bacteroidaceae > Paraprevotella. The sequence continues at coordinate 97,532 of CAMWUI010000001.1, read as the reverse complement.
CCGTATCCCTGTTGGGAATGCTCACATGGCCTTCGTGCAACGCACGGGAACAGACAAAATCACGTCCCAGGAAAGTGCGCACCTGCAACAGGGTTTTCCCGTTCAGGGCGGCATTCTCCACCTTCAATGTCATCTTATGCGGCTTCACATGCGGATTCTCGGCCCGCTCGGCCGTAATCTGATCCTCCTCTTTCTGCAAGGCGATACGACAGATGTAACGCAAAGCAATTGTCGCACCGATGATGCCGACCACGCCCAACGGATAGGCACAGGCATATCCGGATGCTATCTGCGGTGCCGCCCCTTGGGGGAAGACCTGCGTCAGCGCCTCCGTCGCCGCACCCAGTCCCGGCGTATTCGTCACGGCGCCGCAAAGCACGCCCACCATCATCGGCAGGTTCTTCGGGTCGCTCGTGTCGAAAACCAGGTAGTAGAGCCCCAGCATGACGGCCACATTGAGCAACACCAGCCCCACAGCCAGAAGATTCAGCGTGACACCGCCTTTCTGAAACGCCTCGAAGAAACCGGGACCCACCTGCAGGCCGACGCAATAGACAAAGATAATCAGGCCGAAATCCTGAATGAAATTCAGTGTCGACATCGTACCGGTCAGTCCCAGATGCCCGGCCAGAATGCCGGCGAAAAGAACAAACGTGACTCCCAGAGAAATTCCAAAAAACTTTTGTTTACCTAAAAAAAGACCCGCCGTTATCACCAAGGCATACAACAACACGATATGGGCGATCGACGAGGGGTCAGATAGTAGATTTTGAAACCAATCCATAATGTACTGACTAAATACTTTTCTTTTTCGGGCACAAAAGTAATCAAAAAAAAGGAACTAAATTAGTTTTTCCCATCCAAATTTTGCGGGTACGTGAAGTTTTGCTACTTTTGTTTTGGCAAAAAATATAATTAATCTGATACACTATGGCAAATAGTAAAGAAAAACTCTTTTCGGATTTCACCGCCCCCTCCCGCCAGGAATGGCTGGAGAAGATTGAGGCCGACCTCAAGGGAGCCGATTTCCAGAAGAAAATGGTCTGGAGAACCAACGAAGGCTTCAGCATGCAGCCTTTCTATCGCAAAGAAGATGTGGACGGGCTGGCCCAGACAGACGCCCTGCCCGGCCAATATCCTTTTTTGAGAGGCAATAAAAAGGATAACAACCGGTGGTATGTACGGCAAAACATCCAGTGCGCAGATGCAAAGTCCGCCAACGAGAAAGCACTCGACATACTGAACAAGGGTGTCAACTCGTTAGGCTTCAGCATTCCCGCCAAGGAGCTCAGTGCCGCCTACCTGGAAACACTGCTCGCCGGCATCCAGGCCGAATGTGTGGAACTGAATTTCAGCACATGCCAGGGACACACCGTGGAACTGGCCCAATTGCTGGTCGCCTATTTTACAGAAAAAGGATACGATCCGGCCAAACTGACCGGCAGTATCAACTTCGACCCGATGCAGAAACTGCTGGCGAAAGGCAAGGACACGACCGCCCTATTGGCACAGGCCAAAACGCTGGTAGAGACGTTCGCCGCATTCCCCGGCTTCCGTTGCATCACGGTCAACGCCGATACCCTGTGCAATTCCGGCGCATACATTTATCAGGAACTGGGCTATGCACTGGCATGGGGTAACGAATATCTCCACCAACTGACAGAAGCCGGCGTCCCCGCCGCCCTCGCAGCCAAGAAAATCAAGTTCAACTTCGGCATCAGCGGCGTATATTTCACAGAAATCGCCAAGTTCCGCGCAGCACGCATGATGTGGGCCAACATCGTGAAACAATACGACAGTAACATCTGTGACTGCGCCTGCAAGATGTATGTGAACGCCACGACCTCGACATACAACATGACGGTATTCGACAGCCACGTGAACTTGCTCCGCACACAAACGGAAGCCATGAGCGCCGCCATCGCCAACGTGGACGCCATCGTGGTGACTCCGTTCGACGCTCCTTACGAAAGCCCGACTGAATTTGCCGAGCGTATCGCACGCAACCAGCAGTTGCTGTTGCAGGAAGAGAGCCATTTCGACAAGATCGTCGACGTTGCCGGCGGTTCTTACTTCATCGAGACACTGACCCGTTCGCTGGCAGAAGAGGCATGGAAGCTCTTCCTGAGCGTGGAGGAAAAAGGCGGATTCCTGGAGGCAGCCAAAGCCGGTTCCGTTCAGGAGACCATTAATAAGACCAATACGGCACGCCACGCCGATGCCGGCAAACGCAAGGAATTCTTGCTGGGTACCAACCAGTTCCCCAACTTCAACGAGAAGAGCGAGGGCAAGACTCCGCTGGCAGCCTGCGGATGTTGCCACGGCCAGGGCGAAAGTTGCGAAAAGCCGTTTGCCAAGATCGAAACGACCCGTCTGGCCGCCGACTTCGAAGACCTGCGCATGCAGACCGAGAAAGCCGAACACCAGCCCGTGGCATTCATGCTGACCATCGGCAACCTGGCCATGCGTCAGGCACGCGCACAGTTCAGTTGCAACTTCTTAGCCTGTGCAGGCTACAAGGTGATAGACAATTTAGGATTCCCGACCGTGGAAGAAGGCGTAGAAGCCGCCATGAAAGCCGGTGCCGACATTGTGGTGCTCTGCTCGAGCGACGATGAATACGCGGAATATGCCATCCCGGCATTCAAGGCCTTAGACGGCCGCGCCATGTTCGTCGTGGCAGGTGCTCCCGCATGCACGGAAGAACTGAAAGCCGCCGGCATCGAGAACTTCATCCACGTCCGTGTGGACCAACTGAAGACTTTGAAAGAGTATAACGCTAAACTGGGAATCAAATGAGACAGAAATTTAATGATATAGATATATTTGCCGGATTCGGCCAGCAGAACGGACAGGACTGGCAAAAAGAAAACGGCATCACCGCCAACTGGACAACTCCCGAACAGATTGACATCCAGCCCGTATATACGAAAGAAGATTTGGAAGGCATGGAACACCTGGACTTCGCGGCCGGTATTCCTCCGTTCCTGCGCGGCCCGTACAGCATGATGTACCCTTTCCGCCCGTGGACAATCCGCCAGTATGCCGGTTTCTCCACAGCCGAGGAAAGTAACGCATTCTACCGCCGCAACCTGGCCAGCGGCCAGAAAGGTCTGTCCGTAGCCTTCGACCTTCCGACCCATCGCGGTTACGACCCGGACAACGAACGCGTTGTCGGCGACGTGGGCAAGGCCGGCGTGTCCATCTGCTCATTGGAGAACATGAAAGTGCTGTTTGCCGGTATTCCCCTGAACAAGATGTCCGTATCCATGACCATGAACGGTGCCGTACTGCCCATCCTGGCATTCTACATCAACGCCGGCCTGGAACAGGGTGCACAGTTGGAGGAAATGGCAGGAACCATCCAGAACGATATTCTGAAGGAGTTCATGGTGCGCAATACTTATATATATCCGCCCGCCTTCTCCATGAAGATTATTGCGGACATCTTCGAGTTCACTTCCCAGAAGATGCCGAAGTTCAACTCCATCTCCATCTCCGGCTACCACATGCAGGAAGCCGGTGCGACGGCAGACATCGAACTTGCCTACACCCTGGCCGACGGTATGGACTACTTGCGCGCCGGAGTGAACGCCGGTATCGACATCGACGCTTTCGCGCCGCGTCTGTCTTTCTTCTGGGCCATCGGCATGAACCACTTCATGGAAATCGCCAAGATGCGTGCAGCCCGCCTGCTGTGGGCGAAGATTGTCAAGAGTTTCGGCGCCAAGAACCCGAAATCCATGGCGTTGCGTACGCACTCGCAGACTTCCGGCTGGTCGCTCACCGAACAGGATCCGTTCAACAACGTGGGACGTACCTGTATCGAAGCCATGGCCGCCGTACTGGGCCACACGCAATCCCTGCACACCAACTCACTGGACGAAGCCATCGCACTGCCGACCGACTTCTCCGCACGTATCGCGCGTAACACGCAGATTTATATCCAGAACGAGACACAGGTGTGCAAGCATATCGACCCATGGGCAGGTTCTTACTATGTGGAGACACTGACCAACGAACTGGTACATAAGGCTTGGGAGCACATTCAGGAAATCGAGAAGCTGGGCGGTATGGCCAAGGCTATCGAGACCGGCCTGCCCAAGATGCGTATCGAGGAGGCCGCCGCACGCACGCAGGCCCGCATCGACTCCGGCGCACAGACCATCGTGGGTGTGAACAAGTATCGTCTCGACCACGAAGATCCTATCGACATTCTGGAAGTGGACAACACGGCCGTACGTCTGCAACAAGAGGAGAATCTGAAAGTTTTGAAGGCCAACCGCGACGAAGCAGCCGTGAAGAAAGCCCTCGAAGCCATCACGGAATGCGTACGCGAGTTCAACGAAGGCAAGAAGAGCGAGAACAACCTTCTCGACCTGGCCGTGAAAGCTGCCGGTGTGCGCGCTACCCTCGGAGAGATTTCAGATGCCTGCGAAGCTATCGTGGGCCGTTACAAAGCCGTTATCAGAACCATATCACAAGTGTATTCATCAGAAAGTAAAACAGACGCCGACTTCGCACAGGCTTGCGAGTTGACGGAAGAGTTTGCCAAACAGGAAGGACGCCGCCCGCGCATCATGATTGCCAAGATGGGACAGGACGGTCACGACCGCGGTGCCAAGGTTTGTGCGACGGGTTATGCCGACTGCGGCTTCGACGTGGACATGGGTCCGTTGTTCCAGACTCCGGCCGAGGCTGCCCGCCAGGCCGTGGAGAACGACGTGAACATCATGGGCGTAAGTTCATTGGCTGCCGGTCACAAGACACTGATTCCTCAGGTTATCGAGGAGCTGAAGCGACTGGGTCGCGAGGACATCATGGTTATCGCCGGCGGTGTGATTCCCGCCCAGGACTACGATTTCCTCTACAAGGCCGGCGTAGCCGCTATCTTCGGCCCCGGTACATCCGTAGCCAAGGCAGCCTGCGAGATGATGAAGATTCTGCTGGATAAGGAATAAACCCCATTATCCGGTCTATCTCTAACCCAAAGGTGGTTACGCCCAATCGCGTAACCACCTTTTATATTATATATTGTTTTCACATTATCCGTACTGTTTTCAACCTCCTTTCTCACATTTTCCGGACTCGGTATTCTGTCCACACATTCCAGACCATTCTTCTTTTGTCTTATACAAACTACCAATAATAGTCGTCCAACTATTTAAATTAGTTAATTACCATTAACAGTAATGTATCAACTAATAATTTTAGTCGTTATTTAAAATAAACTCTATATATTTGCAGCATCAGATTAACTTTATAAATTATATCCCAATGAAAAAGCTCAGTTCAAAAGAAAAAGAAATTATGCGACTCCTTTGGTCGCATGGCCCTATGTTTATCCGCGACATACTGGATTTCTACGAGGGACCCAAGCCCCACTACAACACGATATCCACTTTTGTGAAACAGCTCATTGAGAAAGGCTATATCGACTATAAATCATATGGAAACAGCTACCAATACAGAGCCAAAATCAGCGAGGACGACTACACCGAAAACACCATCGGGGAATTGGTTTCGGAGCTCTATGCGAACTCATATACCAGCATCGTATCCCTGTTTATCAAAAAGGAAAAAATCAGTCTGGATGATCTAAAGACCTTGATTGCACAAATCGAAAACGGAAATCAGTAACACTCCTCTTGCCATGATTGACCTGTTCATTTATTTAACCAAAAGCAGCATTTGCCTATTGGTATTTTGGATGCTCTATCGCATCCTATTGAGCCGTACCACCTTCTTCCGCCTGCAACGTCTTGTGCTGACGGGCGGCACCATTGCCAGCCTGTTGCTGCCCTTGGTGCACTTGGAAACAAAGCACGAATCTCCACTGCAACGCCCCATGGTCGTGTTGAGCGAGACTTTGACCGAATCTCCCATATTACATGCCTATGCGCAGTCTGATATAAAGGTTGAAATGACCGAAAAGAATGATGTTGAAACAACAGCCCACGTTGCAGGCACGCCGGACAGCAAACAGCTACCTTTCCACCTATGGCTACTGCCAATCATCTACCTATGCGGTTGCATCGTCATTCTGATTCGGCGGGCAGTCGGCTACCGGCGGCTGGTCCATCTGATACTCAATGCCGATAAAGTGAGAGAGCAGGAGGTGACTTGGTGCCTGACGGATGAAAACGTTTGCCCTTGCAGCTGGGGACGCTACATCCTCATGCCGAAAGGGAAATACCAAAACGATCCACTCATCGCCCAACATGAACGCTGCCATGTGGAACACCACCACCATGCCGACATCTTGTTCATGCAGGCGTTGACAACAGTTTTTTGGTTTCATCCCATCGCCTGGCTACTGATGCACAACCTGAAACAATGTCACGAATTCCAGGTGGACCGCGATGTGTGCCACCGCTCCAAGGATGCCCAGCAATACCAAATGTTGTTAGTAAGGGAAGCCGTGGGTGCGGAACTCTTCACCATCGCCAGCAGCTTCTCCGAACCTGGACTGAAGCAACGCATTGACATGATGCGACGCACAGAAACGCGCCCATGGCGTATGTGCCTCACCTTATTGTTCATCCCTGTGGGCACAGGACTTGTCTTTGCTTTCTCAGAACCCGAAAACAGGGAGAAGATATCCCATTTCGTAAAGCAGGAACTATTGCCAGTCCAACAAAAGATTATCTCCGTGCCTGAAGCCGAAACCGAGTTTCCAGCTCCGGCTGTCGTTGACACAGAGACATCGTTGCCCCAGCCTGCAGAGGAAGCCCCGCAGGCAACAGAAGAAATCCCGCAAATCGAGACACCGGCCAACAAGGCCATGCGTACCCCAATAAATATGCGCTATTTGACGAGCAACGAATACAGCCAAGCCAAGGAGCAGATGCCGTTCATAACGGTTTATATCGATGCGCCCAACCAGCTACGCCTGCAAGACATAGACGGCACCTTCCTCCCCACGGCCTTCTATTCGCTGTCCGGCGACGTGGCCGTGCTCCTTCGCAAGCACTTCTCCAACCGTTTGCTCAGCCACACGGTTCCCTACGCACCGGGAGTGCGTATCGTTGCTCCGGAGGACGTGCCGCACAAACCTGTAGGCAAAGTAGACGCATTACTTTACCAATCGTTTACATACTCAGCCAAAGAGATGGAAATCTGCCACCCCGATGATAATATAGGCAGCCTGTATGCCCCGTCCGTCTATTGGGATGTACCCGGCTTGGAAGGACTTACCCTGACACGTGAAACCTACAAACACCGGTACAAGGATTTCGGCATAACCCTATGGGATGAAAACAAGACGGAGCGCATCAACCTGAACGACTTCACAGGCGAGGAATTGGAAGAAGCCATCAATCAATACTTGCAAAGCGCTCCAAACACAAAACTCATCATAAGGAGCCAACGCACTTGTTGGAAAGAACCGGAAAGAAGTTATCAACTCTATCTCTTGATGATGGACAAGATTTTGAAGCACTATCAGATAACCGAATGGTTCCGAAGCAACGAACTTAACATATCATCCCACAGATCTATAACATACGACTTATAACACTGAATTATGAAACCAACACATATTTTCCCTTTCGCCCTACTTCTGTGCACGGCAATCCTGTTTTCCTGTAAAACGGCACGCACTACGGTTATCAGACCTTACAACTATCCGGACAGCACCCTGACCCTCCGTATTCCCAAAAGGCTTCCCGGCATGCAATTGAAGACCGACAGCATTGTCCATCTCCATGTAATTCCATTCGATGGAACAAAAGCGGAATATCCCACGATACGCACCCGCTACATCCCACTCGAAACCACGGACGAATGCCGGATCAGAAGCATCTCCAAAATGGAATCAGACGACTCCATCCTTTTTATTTTCGATTACTTTGGACAAAAAGTCCTGAGCTTTTCCGAACGCGACGGTTCCTTTCTTACGAAGTTCAACATTCCCGAACAGAAAACCGGTAACTACTATAACCCAATCACAGGTATGGGCGTGGACAAAAAGCGGAAAGAGGTATGCGTGATATTATACGGAGAAAGCAACAAACTGCTTTATTTCGCCTACGACGGCACCCCACTGCGCGAAGAACCCATCTACTACTATTACAGCGACATCCAATATGTAGGTGACAACCTTGTCTTGCTGACAGGAGAAAACAAAGGCATCCAAGCCATCAAAAACAATCGGCTCATGATAGCCCGGCACGACCAAACACCGTTGGCCGGAGGATTCTACCTTCCAGACACCTACGACTGTAACCACAGGCTCCATCGCGGTCTCCAAAGTTGCGGTGAAGAGGTCTATTACGCCCATGTACTCTCCGACACCATCTGGCAAGTCCGGGAGAACGGCTGTTGCGAAGCACGGTATGTCATCAAAGCTCCCGGGCGGGACAAGACTCTTTTCAGCGAAGAAGAAATCCGCACGCTCACCAATGAGCAGTATGAGGCACGCACCAAGGGCACCCAGCGTCTCTGTGCCAGCTACATCACCCGCGATTTCATCTACACCGATATATTCAACGGAAGTTCCATCCTCTACTGCATCCCCACAGGGCATTACCTCTACAATCCACACCTACCCCAGAAATTCCACATGCCGAACCTGAACTTTGCCACCCACACCCTGAACGGCACATCGTTCGTCAAGGAGTTGGATATAACCCCCATCTACCGGAAGCACCACAACATAAAAAACCTCTACGACCGGAACACGTTCCGTGAATACTGGGAGGAAGAAATGGACCCGGAAGAAAGAAAGATGCTGGATGCCATACAGGAAGAGGGTAATCCCCTTCTGATGGTTTTCGATGTCGAACCGTTCTGACACCCAAACCTTCCTTTCTAAGGAAAGGCCGTCCGGCAGTGATTAAGGGTTACTTCCTTGCTGGACGGCCTCATTTCTTGACATAGACACAGAGCGATAATATAGGCAATTGTAAAATTCAGCAGGTTTGTGTTAAAACGACTTAGGATTCACTAACATCAGAATTGGATTATCCTCTTCCTTCCAACCATCCAACATCCGACGATCTTCCCTCCGAAGCGATTCGTAATAAATGTTATCATCTCCCGACTTAAACCGATGAAGCACTTGGTAAGGCTGAAGCACTTTAACAAATAAAGAATCATGGAATAAATAATCGAAAGACGAATTGGCATAATAATCCCCCAAACGACGTTTGCCAAACTGCGGGAGCTGAACTACACCATAATATCGAACTTTGCCTGTCCTACGACTATACAAAACCGATGATACATATTGTTCTTTATCTAAAATAGTAAAATAGACAAATTTCCGAGTTACATGCAGCAAACCACCATAAGTATCCATTTCCTTTTTCCGTTTGCTATAATCATCATAACTCATTGTAGCCACCTCTTCGTTTGTAAAAGAGACATCCCTATCTGGAAATTTCAAAACGTAGGCAGCATCACACCCCTTAGATGTCACACGCCAAAGCGTATCAGACAAAGGAGAATTATAATAAAGACCATCCGCCCCTACGCTCAACGGATTTGGTAGACTGAAATAAAACGATTGCCTATGAATTTCAGACATAGGAAAATCACAATACAAAGGCTCCTGTTTTTTATCGGAAACAATTAAATGAAATAAATCTACAGATGGAATATTTTCATTATGTGCACGATCAACATGATGCACACGGAAGCTGTCCACAAAAGCCATTTCTGAAAACATATAATACATCGGTTCTACCCTCACACACTGTCCCTTATAATTAAAAAAAAGTAATTTACCTGCTCCGGCATCCACAAGACAAACCTCCTTATTGTTTTTGTCTATTGCCATGTTACAAACTCCAACATATTCGTGAGGGCCACGTCCACAAGAGCCAAGAGAACGAATGAAAAGGCCATTAGTATCGAACTGCAGCACTTTCTGATTTTTCTTATCCAAGATAAAGAGATAATTCTCATCCGCACACATTTCATCAATATCCCCAATCAAACTTTCCTCACAAGTCTCCAATCTAATATAAGTATAATTTTCGATAAGAGAATCCGATTGGTATATTTTCTTTGCATTTATTTGAATCTCCTTAGGAACAGATGACTGACAAAGAAACGAAGGTAAATGGTCTTTTATTTCCAACGGTTTCCCTTGCATGGAAGTATTCAAAGGGTTATATTTTTTCCTTTCCTTTCTCTGGCAAGCAACCAGAGAAAGGAACATGAACATTATTAAAATAATTCTCATCTCACTATATTAAGTACTCAAAAACTATCTATTTGCAGGATTACATGGATCCCCAATTGTTGGCGTGCAATCATCATTTGCCGTTAAAACGTTCACACAATCTACAACATCCACCATACGTTCCGGTAACTCATATTCTGCCTTCGTTGTAGTTGTAGTCGTTGAAGAGGCACCAGTCGATACATTAGCTCCCATTGACGTATTTACTGTCGTAATTCCATCTGTAGCACTAGCTGACACCTCACTATTAACTTCCCCGGAACCACTTGTAGTCGTTGTCGTGGTAGTCGTTGATGTTATACTAGCAGAAGGGCAGGATTTCTGTGTGACTTTTTTCGAAATCTGAGTATAAAATGGAAATAAAATGTAATCATACCAATCACTATTTGGCCCCGTTTCAATTATGGCTTCAGTTGCCTTTGTTATTCGTAGCACATTTTTCAAACCATACCCTTTATTAGCGTAATCAAAATTTAATGCAAGAATACAACTCACTGCAATTCCACCTACAACCAATTTAATTTTTTTCATAATCTATCTACTTAATTTATTAATAATACGCGAGTTCGGGATAAGCATCTCTTAAAACAATGTCAATTGAGTGGTTCTTTCGACATGTATGGGCAACGCCACTGGCTTGTTCTCGAAGAATGAATATGCCGTGAGTGCGGCGCAGATGTTCATGATGAAGTTGTGTATTGATCGGTGCCTTGAGTGCACGATGTTCGCCTTGTTCTTCAGCAGGTCGTTGATGCATTCTATGATACATCTCTTGCGAAGCATGATTTTGTCCCATAGGGACATGAGCCTGTTCTTCATGTTCGCCCTCAATCCATGCACAAGATGTATTCCCCTGTCAAAAAGGTTCTCAAACAGGGTCTGCTTGATATATCCCCTGTCTGCGAAGACCTTGCCACAGAGTTCCTTGGCGAAGACCGTCCATACCCGTTTGTCCCTATCATCAACGTTTGCTCCTGTAAGACAAAATGTTATAATCTCCCCACTGTCATTACACATCAGGTGCAGTTTGAATCCGTGGCACCATCCCATCGTTCCTTTGCCGTCCGTTGCTATGCCCTTGAAGACCTTGTTGGCATAGCGGCGCAGGGTATGGCACACGGGTATCATCGTGGAATCCACGAAGCTGATGCCACTGCACTTGCCGAAGCCTTGGAGCTTCATGAAGAGCATCATGTGGAAGAACACGCGGGGCATGAGCTCCACGAAACGGTTATACGAAACGGCATCAGGAAAATAGCCGGACGGGTGCTGGCGTATATAAAAAAGGTAATAGTGCTTGAAATTGGCGAACGGACCGAAGTGGTAGCACACAAGTATTGTCATTATCTCACCATGGCTCAACTGTCCCTTGCGGTTACGGTGACGGTGTTCTTTATCTTCCAAACGAAGGTTTTTATTACATTCAGATGCAAAATTCTTGCAAAACTCATCCATAATACAGAAAATCTCTATAACTTTGTCCTCGGTAATCATCGCTTATATTTGTTGTAATATCTTGTATTTTAACACTATAAAGATACAACATATTTGCGGGATTACCAACTTTTATGAGACTTTTCTTATCCCGAACTCACGTAATAATATAATCTATCTTTCAATCAATTCTTTTTTGATAGTCTCTGTATTGTACCATTTACGGGAACGCATATTTGTATATATGCACAAATACAAAAACATAATAGTTATCATAAAACGCAAAAGTGCTTTTCCCCATTTCTCTAAATTTGGACAACCTTTCACTATAGCATAGGCAAGAATAAATGACAATCCGACAGATCCCAAATAATTATAGCGATCTGCCATAATAACACACCTGTTCATTGGAAAAATATGAATTACCAATATAATATGAACTAAAAAGAAAGTTCCACCTGCTAATACCGCCCAATGCATCAACCACTTCCAGACACTCCACACCACGACAGTCAATAAAACAGGATAAAAAAACAGCCACATAGGAAGAGGGTAATCCCCTTCTGATGGTTTTCGATGTCGAACCGTTCTGACACCCAAACCTTCCTTTCTAAGGAAAGGCCGTCCGGCAGTGATTAAGGGTTACTTCCTTGCTGGACGGCCTGTTTCGTGTCTCATGTATTTTAAATAAAATAATTTTTTGAATTTATTCCGCATTTTCCTTGCTGTTCCAACATATTTTCACTAAATTTCCAACGTTTTTTAGTTCTATTGTGGAGCATTGCTCATAACTTATCTGCCTGCAACACTAAAGTTACGAAAAAATATTTCGATCAATCAACTAATACACAGGAAAATACAAGTAATTTAGCCATCCATAATGACTTTTAACAAAAAAATAAGCATAAGCATAATCATACCCTGCTACAACGAAGCGGACAACATTGCCATCTGTCACAAACAGATTGACAAACAACTATCCCCCACAGGAAAGGACTATGAATGTATCTTTGTGGACGATGGAAGCACGGACAATACCCTGACTGAAATCAAAAAACTATGCACATTAGCCCCCAATGTGAAATACGTTTCTTTTTCCCGTAACTTTGGACACCAAAAGGCTCTTCGGGCAGGTTTGGACATGGCGCAGGGAGAAGCTGTCATCACCATGGATGCCGACCTGCAACATCCGGCCAGCCTGTTACCGGAAATGTTGTCACGATGGAACGAAGGATATGAAGTGGTGAACACCCGGCGCACAGAGGCTACGGAAACCAATTTGTTTAAACGAAGCACCTCTGCCCTATTCTATCGTTTGCTGAATTTTTTAACCGACATGGAAATCCATCCGGGAACAGCGGATTTCAGGCTGACCGACCGCAAAGTTACAAACCTGTTATGCAAGTGCCGCGAAAACGACTTATTCCTACGGGGCATGGTCAGCTGGTGCGGTTTTCGTCAGACAACCATCCAATACCAAGCAGCTAACCGCCATGCCGGAAAAACAAAATATTCCTTACGCCGCATGATTGAATTAGCCCTGGACGGCATCACCTCGTTTACCATCCGCCCTTTACGGCTGGCCATCCTGCTCTCCGTGATATTCATCCTGCTAAGTATGGCAGAAACAGGCTATGTTTGTTACGTGGCTTTTTTCACCGACCAAAGCGTTTCTGGTTGGGCGTCCTTGGCTATCTTGATATCCGTACTTGGAGCCATGACCCTGCTGATGCTCGGCATCATCGGTGAATATGTGGGCAGAACGTTCATACAGGGCAAACAGCGCCCGTTGTACGTGGTGCGAGAAACAAATATCCTCTCCTGAAACCAATAAAAACAGGCCATACCATGAAGCGCTTCCTCTCATCCGCCCCACGATATTCTTGTCTAATATACAAGCCGATGGCCGCACAGCTGTTTATCACCGTCCTCACCATGACCGCTTTTGCACCGACATTCGGCAATTTACTGATGACAGGCTGGGACGACCAATGGCAAGTGACGAACCACTTCACGTCCGGAGGCTTCACTTGGAATAACCTCCGCTCCATCTTCACCGAAGCCTACGGCACGCAATACTCGCCCCTCAACCAATGCCTCTACACCTTATTATACATCCTCGGGGGATATAACCCCATGCTGTTTCACGCGGCCAGCCTGTTGTTCCACATCGCCAACTGCAGCCTCGTATATCATTTACTGAACACATTGCTCAATGACGGCACCCGGTTACCACAACACCAGAAAGCACCGATAAGTTTCTTCACCACCCTACTGTTTGCCATCCATCCGTTGCAGGCAGAAGCCGTAGCTTGGATCAGTGCCTCCAAAATTTTGCTCAACACCTTTTTCTACCTATTGGCCACACAGGCTTTCATCCGTTTCCTTCATGACAATAAGCCGCGACACTATGCTCTTACATTACTCTTTTTCGTATGCTCTTACGGATGTAAGGAGCAAGCCTTAATCTTTCCGGTATGGGCTACGTGGCTGTTTCTTTTTTACGGGCACAAGCCATGGTCTCCTTTTGTCTTGAAATCCCTTGTTCCCTTTTATTTCATATCCTTGCTATTCGGATTGATATTCATTTATGGCATATCCTCTGCTCAAAACGCAGATTCTCTTCCGGCATACACCATAACACAACGTCTCGTGTTCTGTTGCTATTCACTCGTGGAGTATATCACCAAATGGTATGTACCTTGCAACCTGCTCTATCTTTATCCCTTTCCCATGCATCCGGGTGAAGCCTTACCCGTATGGTTGCTGACCTATCCACTCATCCTCACGATAGCTGTCCTCACCCTATGGAGCAAATTCCGTTACCGTGCAGTAGTGGCAGGTTCCTCATTCTTCCTCATCCATTTACTACCGGTACTTCACATCATTCCTATCGGCCGCTCTGCAATCGTTGCCGACCGCTACATCTATCTGGCCTCTGTGGGACTTTCGTTTATAGCCGTCTATTACCTCGTAAACTATTACCAAAAACAAGCCGCTTCCATCAGGCAATACATACTCCCTGTTGTCGCCCTTATATTCTTCGCTTTAGGGACATACACTTTTCTGCGCACACAGGTGTGGCACGATACGGAAAGTTTACGCCGGAAGATGAAAGAACTGAAAACCACGACAAAGATTACATCCCTGAAAAAGAAAACAACTTCAATTGAAGCATATTTTATTAACTAATTTATTAATCAAAACAAAATGAAAAAAAGAAATTTCAAAACGATTGTAGGAATCGTTGCAGTATTTGCATTAGTTGGCATGAATCTGTTTCACGCATGGAACGACTATGGTATCAAAGACAGTTCACGACTGCTAAGTATCAATGCCTCACCAGCAGAAGATACAACATCGGTCAAATGTGAAACAAAACCGGGAGGTGGACCTGTTGTCGCGCATAAAAAAGAAATAAAAGACGACCAAACAAAAGATTGCCCTAAACAACATGTTCTAATTTACTATAATGTAGATTCAAGAGGCTTTGAAACCATTGTAGCGTATGAATACAAAAACATTGCAACTGGCAAGACCGATTATATTAAATATACATACGGATATTGTGATTTATCTAATTATTATGTTAAACGTGGCGAAGATATTTGCTACACTTATAAATTAGTGAGAATTTGTTGCAACAATATCACTGATTTAAAAGAATGTTGTTTCCCTATAAATGAATTTGGCAAGCAATGTGATGAACTAATCAAAGAAACAAAATAATTAAGATATGAAAAAAGAATTTATTTATATCATTGTTTCCATGGCCATAATAGCCTGTAGAAACGCCAATGTCACAGAGATAAAACCATACGCCCAAAACCTCGCGGAATCTGCAGAAGCGCTGCAGGTGAAAGATCAATACCCCAGTATGGAATTGGTAACGGATAAAGCTATCCACTTACCCGTAATGGAAGAGAGCACAGATAACGTAACGAACATAAAGACAAACATTCATTATCTTCCACTCGAAACCACAGAAGAATGTCTGATTGGACATATAGATAAATTGGTGTCGGACGATTCCTGCCTGTTCGTTTTCGACCAAACCAATCAATCTATATTACGGTTCTCACAAAAAGACGGTTCCTTCCTAAATAAAATCGGAAGCAAAGGAAGAGGACCGGGAGAATTCATAGAAGTCATTGATGTGTCATTAAACAGAAAGAAAAAGGAGATTTGCCTGATTGACTTCTCTTTGTTTAAACTTATGTTCTTTGACTACAACGGAAGACTGATCCAAGAGAAACCACTTTACTATGTCTACAACGGAATGGAATTTTTAGACAATCGAATAATACTCCATACGGGATTCAACGAAAACACAATGGCACCATCCGTGAACAACAACCGGCTGGTATTGGCCGAAATGGATCAAACACCCCTATGCGTTGGCTTTGCTTTTCCGGAAAACCTTAAAGCAAATTTTCACCATGGAGTTAGACATGACTTCGTCACCTGTGATGGTGACGTATACTACAACCACGTACTATCCGATACTATTTGGCAAATAAAAGAGGACGGCATCTGTGAAGCTAAATATGTGATCAAATTCCCCAATAGGGATAATCTGTATAACGAGGAAGATTTCAAGAATATCACAGACAATGATTTCGAAGAAAGACAAAAAAGCACCCCACATTATCAAAACAACTTCATCATAACCAAAGACTTCGTCAAAGTGAGTGCTTTTGACGAAAATCATTCTCAAAAGCTCTTATATTGTATTTCCACAGGCCATCGCACAAACAACCTGTTTCACAAAATATTTGGTAAGCCAACAGACATCGGAACTATAGAATTTACATTAAACGATGAGACTTTTGTAGATGTGATACAACCGTTTGAAATATTGAAGGACTTTCAATTCTATAAAAACAACTTCAATGAAATGCAATACACAAATTTTCTGAATACCCAGCTCACCGAAGAGGAACGTCAATTGCTCAATAACATGACGGAAGAAGATAACCCCATACTGATGATTATGGATATAGAGCCGTTTTGACAGAAAACACCATGCAATCCGGAGGAATCCCTAAACAAGGAGTCCTCCGGATTATTATAACATAAAAAAGTATATGAAAAGAAATACAACCACGTTCGTAGCTGTCATCGTGTTTTTATCGGCTGTCCTGTTTACGGCCATCACTTATTACACGGACATCGTCAACGAACAGGAAATCAAAATCAGCAAACTGACAAACACGGCGGTGAGACTGGAAGACAAACTAATCAAACAGGTGGAGGCCATCCGGTATAAACTGCCTGACAGCACAAGGGTATATAACAGCCAAAAGGAAAAAGTGAATCTGGAATCACTGGTCGAGGACAAACCGCGCATCGGGTTATACATCGACCGGCTGCAATGTGAACCCTGTTGGCAGGCTGAACTGAACGGCCTGGCTTATTACCTGAAGAAAACCGAGGGGCTGCCGCAACCGATTGTACTGGCCGCCAACTACAACGTGAGAGAGGTGAGACTGCTGGCACAACGCAATGCCACCGACATACCGATGTACATCACGGACGAACTCGAAGCGTTGAGTCACATCAGTAAACTGAGAAAACCATTTTTCTTCGTATTGGAGCCGGGGGGCATTGTGGCTTCGGTGTATTATCCCGACGAACAATCGATAGAAAGTGATTCCATCTACTTCAATACCATCGCACGGAAATACAGGAATGCGGCAAAGCCCGTGGCCGCCCATCAAGAACATAACGGACTGCAAGGCCTACACATCCTGAAAGAGAAAATAGACATCGGCGAAGTGGGGATGCGCAAGAAAAAGGAAGTCGTATTCCAACTGGCAAACGAGGGAAAGGAGGCCTGTGACATCTATGACATCCGCATGTCCTGCACTTGTCTGATGCTGAAATCAATGCCCCAGGTCATCCTGCCGGGCGAAACCGGAGAGATACGAGTAAACTTTCTGTCTACCTCGAAAGGACGTTTTAGCCGGACCCTGCAACTGACCACCAGCACAAGGAGTCTCCCTTATACATTGACCATCGTGGGTACCGTAATCTGACAAGATGAAAGATGAAACGGATTGTAAAGAAAACAAGTACCATCGTCACGGTTATCGCACTGGTTATCCTTGTACGGCTGTTTGTATCCGAAGTGTGCGTTGTTTCAACGGAAAGCATGGAACCGGCCATACGTCCCACAGAGATTCTTGTGCTTGACAAATTGTCCTACGGCTGTTATATGCCGCGACGGTGGGCGGACATTCCACTCATCAACGTATTCACATGGGTGCCTTTCCTGCGCCAAAGAGACAGCCGGCGCGACTGGGGCTTCCATCGGGGATGGGGACTGCGCAAACCCAAGGAAGGAGATGTTGCCGTATTTTATTCGCCGGAAAAACCGGATATGCTGCTGGTAAAGCGCATAGAAAGAATCATCGAACCGGGCACGGAACTGGCACTTGACTCCATGAGAGACGTTGTGGAGAAAATGGCCGTACAGGAACATGTATCCATCGTCAAACGGCTTAACAAGACATACATCGGCGGAAAGCCGACGAATCGCTATACAACAAAGACGACCTTCTATGACATGAGGGGAGACAACACCGGGAACTCCTACGACAGCCGCCAGTTCGGTCCCATACCTGAACAGGCCATCGCCGGACGAATGGGATTCGTCCTGTGGTCGTGGGACGACCGGACCACGGGATGGAACAAGGTGAGATGGAACCGGCTGTTCCGGCCTGTACGCTAACCATACTGCTACACTATATGAAACAAAAAACAAAATATCTACAAATAGCACTCGGAGCCGCCCTCCTCCTGGCGGGAGCCACATTCCTGCTTTCTTTCCGCACGGGGCATCCGATGAACGGTGATTACGCCTTATATATATGTCAAGCCAAAAAGCTGTCAGCGGGAGAACAATGGCTGGCTTATCGGGACATGACCGACATGCTCAGCCTGTCTACCGACCGACTTTATTCGCCCATCCTTTATCCTTGGGGGCTTCCGCTGTTGCTGGTTCTGCCCTATTTGCTGACCGGCATCAATTACACGGCATTCAAGATAGTCGTCATGAGTTGTGTGCCCGCAACCTTGTTCCTGTTATACCGACTTTTCAAGTTAAGAGACGAATTCCGATATGGGGTATGGGTACTATTGTTGACAAGCCTCAACACAACGCTCCTGTCCACAGAACGCATCATCAGCACCCTCCCCTACTTGATGTTTCTTGTCCTCTCACTTCTGCTCATCCATCGATGGCATAGAATCCCAGCGACAGACAAAAAACAGCAACGGAAAACAGCTGTAGTTCTCGGAATCTCGCTATTCTTAACCGTACAGACCCGTACGGAAGGGCTCCTGCTGTTTCCAGCCATGCTGGTTCAGCTACTCGCGAACCGTACTCCCGGTTCTTCACATAAGCCTTGGCAAGATATTTTGTTACCTTGCGGTGTTTTCCTGTTCTTGTTTCTGCTCACGCTGCCTCATCTCCCTGTCGGCTACCTAATTCACGCCGACCATACCCGTAACATGGATTTCTCCATAACGGACAACCTGCGTTACTACCTGACCACCATACCCGTAAACTGCCTGCCGTTCTTGCCGAAAGGCAACGTGTGGACGGCGGGAGGCTTTTGGCTGCTCACCGGACTGGGGATGTGGAAAGCCGGACGAAAAGCCTTAGCCGAACAAAGTTACATCACCTTACACCTTTTGTTACTGCTCACTTGGCCACACCAGACAGAGCGCTATGCCATTCCCATTATTCCCTTACTGCTATATTTCACGGTAACGGGATTATACGCCCTGTCACGGCCTTGGATGAAAAAAGGAGAATATGCCACCGGCGGCATATTGTTCTTTACCACCTGTTGCCTGTTGCTTCACCAAGGTGTAGAGCTGGCAACCATCCAAAAAGAATATGATAACTTCAATATCGACGTGACCGGAAAAAGCACACAGGACATGATGGCTTTTCTAAACGAACATACCGCAGCCAATGACATCATCGCCTGCGGCGAAAGCAGGACGATATACTTATACACGGGACGGCTGTCATGCAACTTATCCGCTTCGGTGGAAGATACTGCGGCCAAAGCAAACTGGTATGTGCTATTCCGCAACCGACTCAACTATCTGCAACACTGGCCAAAGGAACTGTCTGACAGACCGGATTTATTTCATCCTGTATTCGAAAACAGAGATTTTATCATCTACCAGATACAACGCCCATGAGCACCTTAGACATTCAACCAGAACTATCCATCGTGATGCCATGCCTGAACGAAGAAGAGACGTTGGGTATATGTATTGGCAAGGCACGCGCTTTTTTACAGCGCACCGGCATCAGCGGAGAAATAATCGTGGCCGACAACGGAAGCACTGATGCCTCAGTCGAGATTGCACGGAAAGAAGCCGACAGGGTGATTCACGTAAAAAACAAAGGCTATGGCTATGCGTTGAACGGAGGCATTCTGGCTGCCCGAGGGCAATATGTGGTAATGGGGGATGCCGATAACAGTTATGATTTCTCCTCCTTGGATGAGTTTATACGCCTACTGAGAGATGGGGCGGACATAGTCGTCGGCAATCGCTTTGTCGGCGGCATACGAAAAAAAGCCATGCCTTGGTTACACCGATATGTGGGCAACCCTTTGCTGTCAGGAACGGGACGACTGCTGTTCCACAACCGCATTGGCGATTATCATTGCGGACTGAGGGGCTTCTCCAAAGATGCTTATCTGCACATCCATCCTGTGTGCGGAGGTATGGAGTACGCATCGGAAATGATTATTAAAGCCGTGCTAAAACATCTGCATGTCGCTGAAACGGCCGTTGTCCTTTATCCGGACGGGCGTAACCGCCCTCCGCACCTACGAACATGGAACGACGGCTTACGCCACCTGAAACTAATGCTGCAATTATATCTGCAACAATATATTAAATTTGCAAAGAAATGAAACACGTTATTTACATAAGCATGCTGCTCTTCTCTTTGTCTGCCTGCCAGACTGGCAAGAAAGAACAAACGCCCTGTGCCCCGACCAGCGTAATTGTAAACCCGGACAGTGTGGATATAGGACAAATCCATCCACACACTACCCACCAGGCCCAATACGTCATACATAACACCGGAACGGAAACACTGCACATTACAGACGTACTCCCTTCTTGCGAATGCACAACTGCAACATACGAGCGGCAGGACACGCCGCCCGGTGAAGAGGTAAGGGTGACATTGACGTATGAAGCGGAGGCGTTCTGCGGCTACTTCATCCGGACAGCGGAAGTGGAATGCAATGCAACAGCTCCCGTCACACTGACCCTAACCGGGAACATAACTGACAAATAAAACAAAACCATGGAAATGAAAAAAATGATATGGGCATGGGCAGCTGTGCTTGCGGCCTGCTCGGCACCCCAGGAACAGGAAAACGGTAACTCTGCCGTAACAGCGGAAGACGAATTGCCCACGGTAGAAGTGGAAATACTGAAAACCGGAAACTTTGCCCGGGAAATCATCAGCAACGGGACGTTGTCTTCCATTCGGAAAGCTGAACTCCGATGGGGGGCTTCCGGCATCATCACCCACATTTATGCCCGAAACGGAGAACGGGTTTCCCAAGGACAGGTTATCGCGGAAGTGGACAAGGAAAAGCTAAACCTTTCATTGATGCAAGCCGCCGACAACAAACAACGGGCTTATCTGGAAATGCAGGATTTTCTTATCGGACAAGGGTATAAACCGGGCGATTCGCTCTCCATCCCACAAAAAGTCAAAGAACTGGCTGTCATGAAAAGCGGATACGGACAGGCTTGCCTGTCGTATCAGGCAGCCCGGATGACTCTGCAAGAGGCCACCCTGCGTGCACCGTTCTCCGGCACAATAGCCAACCAAACCGCCAAACCGCACAACCAAGCCGGAAACGGAGAGGTGTTTTGCACACTGCTGGACAACAGTAGCATGGAAGTGACATTTCCTGTCATGGAACATGAGATACGTTCCATACAACAAGGAGACACTGTACAAGTCGCGTTGTATGCAGAAGAAGAAAACCGCACTTTCGGGCGTGTATCCTCGATCAATCCCTTAGTGGGCGAAAATGGATTGACCAGTATCTGCGCAGTCATCCCCCAAACCCCACAACAATGGTTTGACGGCATGAAAGTAAAGGTAAACATGCGACAAAGCGTACCAAACAAGTTAGTCGTACCTAAACAAGCCGTCGTCATGCGGGACGGACGGCGTGTTGTATTCACCGTGCGGAACGGACGCGCCTATTGGAACTATGTGAATGTCGGATTGGAAAACAGTTTCAGTTACACCATCACCAAAGGACTTAAAGACGGAGACAGTGTCATCGTATCCGGCAATCAGAATTTAGCCCACTTTACTCCCATTACCCTCAAAACCACACATACAGCACATGATTGAATATCTTCTCAAACGTCCCATCTCTGTTTTTGTAACTTTTGCCACGGTCATCATGCTGTCTGCAATTGCCTATCTACGATTGCCGACATCTTTGTTGCCGGATATTCCCATACCGGAAATCATTGTCCAAGCTACCGGAGAGAATCTTTCCGCTGAGGAGATGGAACGCATCGTCATGTCCCCGTTGCGTCAACGATTGATGCAAATGGGCCACTTGTCGGACATACAAAGCACCACACAGGATGAAAACGGTCAAATACGCCTGTCCTTCGACTACGGCACACGTATGGACCTGGCCTTCGTGGAAGCCAACGAAAAAGTGGATGCGGCCATGAATAACTTGCCGAAAGACATACGCCGCCCTTTGGTCGTAAAAGCCAACGCTACCGATCTGCCTGTATTTGATTTGATATTGTCGCTACACAACGATGAGCCTCTCAACCCGACAAACGAAGTGGACTTCATACAAATGTGTGAACTGACACAAAATACCATCAAACGTCGGCTGGAACAGTTACCGGAGGTGTCTATGGTAGACGCATCCGGATTGTGGAAGAAGGAACTTTTCATTTCCGTAGACAAAGAAACTGCCGCCACGTTAGGCCTGACCGAAAAGGATATCGAAAAAGTATTCAATGAAAATAACATTGAAACCGGCAACGCAACGGTGAGAGACGGCGACTATGAATTCAATATCCGTTTCTCTTCGCCTCTACGCAACGGTGAAGATATTGAGAATCTATACCTTCGACACGGCAAACGCTTGCTGCAACTGAAGGATATAGCCCGCACCGACTTCCGGCAAGGACAACTGAAAGGGGAAGTTTTTTACAACGGAAAAAGGGCATTGATGCTTTCTGTCATCAAACATCCGGACGTGAAGATGGACGAACTACAGAAGAGCGTGGAAGAAACGATAGAAAAATTCCGCATAACGTTTCCTAAGATTGACTTCAACATCACCCATGACCAGTCGGAACTGCTTGATGTAACAATGGGGAGCCTGAAACAGGACTTGTTTCTGGGTCTCCTGCTGATCTTCCTCGTCACAAGTTTCTTTTTACGCGATGCCCGCTTGCCCTTACTCATCGGCATCACCATGTTTGTGTCCCTCATCATCAGCATGGGAGCCTTCTACCTTGTCCATCTTTCGCTAAATATCGTATCGCTCGTCGGACTAATCTTATCCGTAGGCATGATGATTGATAACGCTATTATCGTAACGGACGACATCACCCAATATCGCCAGAACGGATACACGATAGACGAAGCCTGCATACGAGGCACAAATGAGGTTATCACCCCCATGCTCAGTTCCATGTTGACCACAGTAGCCGTGTTCCTACCTCTCATTTTTATGGGAGGCATTGCGGGAGCCATCTTCTATGACCAAGCAATGTCCGTTACCCTGAGTCTGGCTGTATCTTATTTTACGGCTGTCACTTTTCTACCTGTATTATATAAGATGATGTTCCGGAACCAGGTAACGGTTCCTTCTACCCCCGGCCACACATTTCTCTTCCGTTTCTACGACAAAGGGATTAAGCTGACTTTCGCTCACAAAGGGATAGTCTGTATAGGGATACTTTGTACTCTTCCTTTGTGTTACCTGCTCTTTCACTATATCAAAAAGGAAAAAATGCCATTCATCACCCATCAGGAAGTGGTGGTGTGCATCGACTGGAACGAGAACATCCATCTCGATGAGAATACCCGAAGAGCCCAAAAGCTCATTACTTCACTGAAACATCTGACCGATAATTGTGCCTTACTGACCGGCCAACAACAATTCTTAATCGGGAACAAACGGAAATTAGGTACGACAGAAGCTAAACTTTACGTACACACCACAAAAAGGGAAAACTCTGCCAAAGAAGCGGAACAGGCCGTAGCATCATTTTTCCGCCAACACTACCCCACGGCCGTATGGTCTGTAACTCCTCCGGAAACAGTTTTCGAGGATATTTTCTCCACATCCGGAGCGGACTTGACCATACAACTCGTACCCTATAACGATTTGTGGGATTTCTCAGCAGATTCCCTGACACGTTTCGGACACAACTTGGAAAAGAGAACCGGAGAAAGCCTATCTCTCCC
The DNA here is from genome assembly GCA_947177395.1 of uncultured Paraprevotella sp. Classification (GTDB taxonomy): domain Bacteria; phylum Bacteroidota; class Bacteroidia; order Bacteroidales; family Bacteroidaceae; genus Paraprevotella. Next base: position 73,392 of record CAMWUI010000001.1, on the reverse strand, counting down.
CTCCTACTCCAGCCAGATACGAATACAGCTCAATCATGAGAAACTTCTATTATTCGGTATCAGTGCGGACGAAATCCTCTATGCCTTGAAAAACAGTTTGGGAGAAAACCGTTTTGCCACCTTACGCAATTATTCCCAATATATTCCCGTGCAGATGGAACGCGAACAAAAGAGCATCGAAGAAATACTCACCAGAACGTTCGTCAAGGGAAATGGAACCGGAGACTTGTTCCCGTTACATGAATTCATCACACTCTCCGACTTCACGGCCCCGAAAGAGATCATAGCCGGCACAAACGGGAAGTATATACCGATAAACATACCCGATTTAAAATTCGGAGATAACAGCGAACAAAAAGTACAACGCATCATGAAAGAACATCCGGAATGGAATTACACCCTGAGCGGAATCCATTTCCAAAACAAAGAGATGTTAGGCAACCTCGTTATTATTCTGTTTATCTCCATCGTGATGATGTACCTCATCATGACCGCGCAATTCGAATCCTTTCTGCAACCGCTCATCCTGCTCCTCGAAATACCGATAGACATAGCGGCAGCTTTGTTGTGCCTGATGGCATTCGGGCATACACTGAACCTGATGTCAGCCATAGGCATCGTCGTCACATGCGGAATCATTGTAAACGACTCGATTTTAAAAATTAACGTTATCAACGAATTGAGGTCAAAGGGGACTCCTTTAATGGAAGCTATCCACAAGGCTGGAGAAAAGCGATTGCGTTCCATCGTCATGACTTCGCTTACTTCGGTATTTGCACTCGTACCTATATTATTCAGTTCCGACATGGGCTCCGAACTGCAAAAGCCCTTCGCCATCGCCATGATAGGCGCCATGGTCATCGGCACATTGGTCAGCCTGTTCATTATCCCGCTGATATATGCTTTGATTTATAAAGAAAAGCCTTCAAAACAACAAGCATGAAACACAAGTTATATATTCTCGTCTTTCTAATGGCCGAAACCTTCGGAGTGACTGCACAGACAACAGAAGAGGCCATAAAACTTACCCTGGAAGAGGCCATCACCACAGCCATTGACAGCTCGCTTACTTCGTTACTGGCACAAAACAACTTTTTGGCCAGCTATTGGCAATACCGTTCATATCAAGTGGAAAGACTGCCATCACTTTCATTCACGTCAACCCCCATACAGTATTACCAGAACTTTGTGAAACGATACGACTCGCAAAACAATATCGATGTATATAAACAGCAAAAGAGCATCTATTCGTCTGCCGGATTACAGGCTAACCAAAATGTCATCTGGACAGGAGGTGTCCTGTCGTTGGAAACCGATTTAGACTATATACGAAACTTCGGATTGGACAAGTCAACCCAGTTTTCTTCCATCCCTGTCCGCCTCAGGTATTCTCAGTCCCTGTTCGGTTACAACGTGTTCCGATGGAACAAGAGAATAGAACCGCTGGAATATGAAAAGGCACAGAAAGAACTGGTCTACCAGTTTGAACAAATTTCGGAAACAACCATCAGCTACTTTTTCAACCAAGCGTTGAACCAAGTAATCTGTGACATGAACAAAGAGAACGTGGCCCGTTGCGACACGGCTTACCAAATCGGTATAGAGCGACACAAAATAGGTAATGTCACTCAGGCCGATCTGTTGACCCTAAAACTGAATGCCATTAATGCGCGGAACGAATTGGAGAACTCGAAAATCAATTTGAACAAGAGCACGTTTGCCTTGGCGTCCTTCCTTCGTTATGCCCCGGACACCGATTTCCACATTATCCTACCCACCGATATCCCGACAATCACCATTTCTCCGGGAATGGCCCTGACATACGCGAAAGAAGAAAATCCCAAAATAAAAGAATTGGCTTTGCAGATTCTGAGAGCCAAACAAAATCTCGACAGAGTAGAAAAATCCCGCTTCTCTTCATCGGTATCCCTCAGCGTAGGCTTCAACCAAGCCGCCGAACGCTTCAAGGATGTATACCACGACCCGCTGAGACAGGATGCCGTCAGCATCTCGTTCAACATTCCTCTCGTGGACTGGGGAACGGAAAAAGGCAAAGTTAATATGGCCAAAAGCAATCTGAACACTGCACTCATCTCGAAAAAGCAATCGGAAGAGGCGTTTGAACAGGAAGTGATTCTTTCCGTCAAAGACTTCAATATGAGACGCGCACAAATACAATCTGCCGACGAAGCCTGCCAAGTAGCCGAACTGGCCTATGAGGCTACCTATCAACGTTTCCTGATAGGAAAGGCTGACGTAAACACACTGAGTATGGCACAGAGCCGTCGCAATGATGCCCAAAAGAACTACATCAACACGCTTGCCTCTTATTGGAAAGGCTTTTACGAAATAAGGAAATATACCTTATACGACTTTGTGCGGCAATGTCCCATACGGATTGACACCGACCGTATCTTGAAACACAACCGTAAATCCGGAAAGTAATCCTCTTTATCCTATTGTCAGACATATTACTATCTTTGCATGAAACTCTCCAAACGCCTGTCTTTCCCTATTCTCATCTATTTCATCGGATTGTCTCTGGTGGGATTATGCCTGATTCCCCATCTGTCTATCAAACTGGCACCGGACCGGATGCTCCCCCGATTGTCCATTTCCTACTCCATGCCCGAACAATCACCGCGGGTAATCGAGAGCCAGATCACTTCGCAAATAGAGGCTATGGTAAGCCGCATCAGCGGCATCACGGATATTACTTCCAACTCGGGCAACGGCTCCGGACAAATCGTTCTGTCAATAAGCAAAGAAGCGGACATCGATGCCGTCCGTTTCGAAATTTCCAACGCCATACGTCAGTTGTGGCCCCAACTTCCCAAAGGGATCAGCTATCCTGAAGTATCGGCTTGGCGTTCCGACTCACGCGCCAACGCCCCACTACTCACTTATACCCTGAACGCTCCCGGCTCTCCCAACCGCATTCTGCAATATGCGGAAAAAAACATCCGCCCCCGCCTTACTCGCATCGAAGGAATTTCGTCCATCACCATCTCCGGAGCACAACCTATGGAATGGCGACTGGAATACAACAAGAACAAACTGGAGGAAACAGGCATTGAACCGGCAGAAATACAAAAAGCTGTATCCTCGCAATTGGCCAGTTCTTTTGTCGGAATGACCACACGAGCCGAGCAAACGTATTGTGCCATCTATATCAAGCCCGAGACCGACGGACAAGAAGCCCTGGAAAAGATTGTCATCAAGAAAGCAGACGGTAAGCTTATCCGTCTGAACGAGGTGGTGAGGATTACTCACAAGGAGCAAGACGCCCGCAACCACCATCGGATCAACGGCCTCAATACCATCTACATGACTATTCATGCTGACGAAAACGCCAATCAAATCAAGTTGAGCGAACAAATCAGAAAACAAATCGCACGGATGAAGCCGACTTTCCCAAACGGCTATGAGCTACATCTGACCTCCGACACCTCTGAAACCATCAAAGATGAAATCACGGACGTCATCATCCGTTCTTCAACCGCCTTACTCATTCTCCTGTTGTTTGTATTCTTAATAAACCGGAGTTTACGCTATCAAGCCGTCATCATACTGTCGGTCGGAGCCAATATCGCCATCTCGTTTATCTTTTATTATTGGCTTGGCATCGAAATCCAACTTTATTCCATCGCCGGCATTACCATCTCGCTGGGACTAATCATCGATAACATTCTTGTCATGACCGACCATATTCTACACCGCGGCCGGATGAATATCTTCATGGCCATCCTCGCTTCCACGCTCACTACCATCGCTTCGCTGTCCGTCATTTTCTTTCTCGACGAAAAGTCCCAGCTGAATCTATTGGATTTCTCGCGGGTGCTTATCATAAATCTTTCCGTTTCACTGGCAATAGCCCTGTTGTTGGTTCCGGCTCTACTGAACAATGCACGTCTCGCAGTAAAAAGCAAGCATCTGTCCATCAAGCAAAAACGCCATATCGTAGCTTTCAATCGGCACCATGCCACAGTAATACGTCTGCTCTGCACGCACAAGAAACTCTGCTACTCCCTGCTCTTTCTTTCCTTCGGCCTGCCCGTTTTTCTCATCCCCTCTTCCCTAAAAGGCAAGTCCGCATGGGTACAGACCTACAACACTGTGTTCGGCTCAGGAGCATGCCGATTCATCCGTTCCTATACCGATCCGTTGCTGGGCGGAAGCCTGCGGCTTTTCGTACAACGTACCTCCGGCAGGGCGCAACTGGAACGGACGGCCAAAACGCTGAGCATCCGAGCCTACATGCCTTACGGAAGCACACTCGAAGAGATGAACAATACCATTAAACAGGTGGAGAATCATATCCGGCAGTTCAACGGGGTACAACAGTTCCAGACGCACATCTATTCGCCACAAAACGCCCACATCTCCGTCATATTCACCAAAGAAGGCGAAGCGCAAGATGTACCGAGAAAGATGCAGGATGCACTGATAAGCCAAGTGATACATATCGGGAACGCCACATGGAGCATAAGCGGCGTCGGGTACGGGTTCAACAATGACGTGTCTCAACGGAGAGGATTGTCAAACCTCATCAGGTTGAGCGGATATAACTACGACGAATTGATGCACCACGCACTTGAACTGAGCAAACGGCTGGACAGCCACCCGCGCATACAACGGATAGCCATCGTACCTAAACCGGGATACAACGCCACGGACTATGAGGAGTACATCTTTGAGACGTCGCCCGAACGATTGGCTTTAAACAATCTGAACATCAGCAGTATGAATTCGGCCGTGCAATCCATGTTACCCCAAATGGCAACCAGCGGTTTCCTGATAAGCAGAGAAAACGGAATTGAACATATCAACATACAACCATCGTCGTTACGAAGCGTCGATATCTGGAACGTGGAACACAACCTTTACACCCGGAACGACAACGCTTTTCGTATCGAAGATGCGGCAAATGTCATCCGGCGACAGATTCCGAAGGACATTGAAAAGGCCAACCAGCAATACCAACTATATGTGAACTATGACTTCGTAGGGGGAGGAGAGCTAAACCACTCCGTGCAGAAGGAGGTCATCAGGGAATACTCGGGCTATCTGCCCATGGGCTATGAAATCGATGACATGAGAAACTTCTATTACGAGGAGCAACAGAAGGCATCCGACTTTTGGATTATCTTACTCATCATTTTTATCATATACATTATCTGCTGTATCCTATACGACTCATTCGTCTTGCCTTTCGTGGTGATTATCGTCATTCCTATATCGTTTATCGGAATATTCCTTAGTTTCACGGCATTCAGCATCCCCTTGAACCAAGGTGGATTTGCCGCCTTCATCTTGCTGAGCGGACTGACATGCAATTCGGTCATTTATCTACTGAACGATTACGTATCCCTGCGCCGGAAAGGGTATCCGGCCGATATACATACCTACCTGATGGCTTTCAACGGAAAAATCATCCCCGTCTTCCTGACCATCCTGTCCACAGCCCTCGGCTTCATTCCTTTCATGTTTGACGCTCAAATAGATTCATTCTGGATGTCTCTGTCGGTCGGCACCATCTGCGGATTGTTTTTCTCAATAATCGGTATCATCTTCTATTTGCCCGTCGCCCTGGGAGTGAGGAAAGAAAAATGATGTACGAAATTCAAGCCATATCATTCAAGCTAAAATGACAACTTCATTATAGTTAGAATGGTAAGTTTATTTTGGTTTGGATAAAATCTCCATTTCTGCGAACCATTCCTCTTGAGTTACACCGGTTTGTAAGGCTGATGAAGAGACAGCCTATCATAGGGACTATGGACTTTGCAAACAAGTTGCACGGGATTTTGGTTACTTTTGCCCGAAGAAAACAAATATGATATGGAAACAAGATATTCTCATCGGAATGAACACAACACCGGCACAACACACAAAAAAGGCCGGAACGAAAAGAAAGAGTGCCACGGATGCCACACTCATGCACACGAAAACGGAGGAACACAGACTGTGATACAGGTGACGGTAGCGCTCCTGTTGATGACCGGCGGACTGCTGATGGACGGGCTGAAGACGGAATGGTTTGCGGAAAACTTCGTCCGGCTGGTATGGTATCTGGTCGCCTACGCACCGGTGGGACTACCCGTCATGAAAGAGGCATGGGAAGGCATGCGGAAAAGGGATTTCTTCAGCGAATTTACGTTGATGAGCGTCGCCTCGGTCGGAGCATTCTGCATCGGGGAATATCCGGAGGCAGTGGCCGTCATCGTGTTTTACACGGTCGGAGAGATGTTGCAACAGAAAGCTGTGGACCGAGCATCGAGAGATATCGGACGATTGCTGGACGTGCGGCCCGAACGCGCACGGGTGTACCGCGAAGGGAATTGGATCGACATACCGCCGCAGGACGTGACCGCAGGCGAGCGTATCGAGGTGAAGTCCGGAGAACGGGTTCCGCTGGACGGTGTCCTATTGGAGGAAAGAGCCATGTTCGACACATCGGCCTTGACAGGAGAAAGCATGCCGCGGGAAATCGGACGGGACGATGAAGTGCTGGCCGGAATGATTGCCGGCGGACAGGCTGTGCATATCCGCGTGAGCCGCCCGTACGGGGAGAGCACGCTGGCACGCATACTGGGACTTGTCCGCGACGCCGCGGAACGGAAAGCACCGGCCGAGATGTTCATACGCCGCTTTGCACGGATATACACGCCGGCGGTCCTGCTGCTGGCTGTGTTAATCGTGGCGGTACCGGCACTCGCAGGAGCAGTGTCACCCTTCCGCTACGTGTTTGCCGACTGGCTGTACCGAGGACTGGTGTTCCTGGTCATCTCCTGCCCGTGTGCTCTGGTCATCAGCGTGCCGCTGGGCTATTTCGCGGGCATCGGAGCTGCCTCACGGACGGGTATCCTGTTCAAGGGCGGCAATTACCTGGATGCTGTCACGCGGGTGAACAGCGTGGCGTTCGACAAGACGGGTACGCTCACCGAGGGACGATTTGAGGTGACAGAGATACAATGTGCAGAGGTTGTGACGGAAAGCGAACTGCTGGACCTGATGTTGTCCGTAGAACGGAAAAGCACACATCCCATCGCACAAGCCGTAGTCCGCTACAGCCTGCGGAGAAATGCAAACGAACGCGAGGCGGACGTCATGAGGGAAATTGCCGGACGGGGTATGGAAGCTGTCTTCGGAGAACGGACTGTATTGGTCGGCAACCTGCCGTTGCTCCAGGAACGGGGAATCAAGGTTCCAAACGCATTGTCCGGACGGGCCGCAACGCTCGTCACATGCGCCGTTGACGGACAATATGCGGGAGCACTGATACTGGAAGATGGACTGAAAGAGGATGCCCGGGAGGCCGTGGAACAACTACGCGGATTAGGCATCGGGGATATCCACCTGCTATCGGGGGACAAACAGGAGGTCGTGGACAAATATGCCGGAAAACTGGGCATACGGCAGGCACACGGTGCCCTGTTGCCGGAAGACAAGGCACAGTATATCGAGCGGCTGGAGAAGGCACAGGGACGCATCGTCGCCTTTGTGGGCGACGGCATGAACGATGCGCCCGTACTGGCACTGAGCCATGTAGGTATCGCCATGGGCGGACTGGGTTCGGACGCGGCAGTGGAGAGTGCCGACGTGGTGATTCAGACGGACCAGCCTTCGAAGGTGGCCACGGCCATCCGCATAGGCCGCGCCAGCAGAGACATCGTCCGACAGAACATCGCCGGTGCCATCAGCGTGAAAGTGCTGGTCCTCGCAGCAGGAGCCTTGGGCTTCACCACGCTGTGGGGAGCGGTGTTCGCCGACGTAGGCGTATCTCTGCTGGCTGTGGCCAATTCCATGCGCATCCTTTACAGAAGGAATTGACCGTGAGGACACAGCAATCTGAAAAAACAGGCTATTGTTGCGATAATACGCCGCCATTTTCGTATCTTTGTCTGCAAAGACAAGTACTTACACTGATATGGGATTTTTAAAAGCATTGTTCGGCGGACAAGAAGAAAGCGCCGAGGAAAAGGAACAGAAACAACAGACACGGAACTTCAATATTCTGAAATACGACGGTATAAAGGCGCTGAAAATGCAACAACCGGAATACGCCGTACGGTGTCTTGAAGAGGCACTCCGCCTCCAGGCCGACGACGAGGCGGAAACTTGTCTGGCTCAGGCTTACATGGCAAGCGGACGGACGGAGGAGGCGCGCGACACATTGACGCGACTGGCCGAACGAATGCCCGACCGGACGACGCTGTGGCTGGCATTGGCGCAGGTGGAAATGCAACTGAATGCCTACGAAGAAGCGGTGCTGGCGTGTGCCCGCGCCTTAGAAGCGGACGCGGCGTGTGCCGAAGCACACTTCCTGAGCGGCAAGGCGCACGCGGCAATGGCACACCCGATAGAAGCCGTGGCTGCGCTGACGCAAGCCCTGCAGTGCGACAGGGACATGGAGGTGGCTTATAGGGAACGGGCCGGCGTACTGAAAGACATGTACCAGTTTGCCGAGGCGGAACAGGATGCGGACTATCTGTTGGAGCACTTCGGAGAGAACGAGGACAACCTGATGCTGAAAGGCAATCTGCTGCAATCGCAGGGACGGACGGAAGAGGCGCTTACCTATTATAATAAGGTTAAGGACGTGAACCCGTTCCACCAAGAGGCTTACATCGCCCTGAGCGAAACCTACGCAACCAACCGGCAGGCCGACCGATCGCTGGAGGTATTAGAGGAGGGCATCGAACTGATTGCCGACTTTGCCGCTGCCTACAAGGAGCGGGGACGCATCCGGCTGATGCTCAACGACAAGGAGGGAGCCATGGACGACCTGAAACGGGCATTGGAACTGTCGCCGGAAGAGGGCAAGACTTTGGACGGCAACTACTCGAACGTTGAGCAGGAGATGAACGAGTTGTACAAAAGCCGGAATCCCTACGGGTTCTGAACGTTGACTGGAGGCTAACAAAATAACAGAATCAGGGCATATTTTTTAAAAAAAAGCAGCGATTCATTGGGAGGCAACGATAATTGTCTTATATTTGCAACCGAGAACAGAAAAACGGAAAGATGAAAGCTTTACTGAACGCATACTTTTACTTCTTTTTTTATTTCTACTTTAGCGACAGAGTGGAGCGGGAAGTTGCATGCCTTTGCAGTCAGAACAAAGCTTACTGAGATAAACAACAGAATCCCGCTCCGATGAGCGGGATTTTTTTATTGAAAGAAGAGAGACGAATGAAAAGAATAGCCATACAAGGTATCAAGGGTTCCTACCATGACATAGCAGCCCACCAGTTCTTCGAAAACGAGGACATCGAACTGATCTGTTGCTCCACGTTCGAACAAGTATTCGAGGAAATGAGCAACGACCGCACGGTCATCGGCATGGCAGCCATAGAAAACACCATCGCGGGCAGCCTGCTACACAACTACGAACTGCTGCGCGACAGCGGCGCCACCATCATCGGCGAACACAAACTGCACATTTCGCACAGCATCATGTGTCTGCCGGAAGACAACTGGGAAGATATCACGGAAGTGAACTCACACCCCGTGGCCCTGATGCAATGCCGGGATTTTCTGAACCGGCATCCGGAAATGAAGGTGGTGGAATGCGACGACACGGCAGGCTCGGCCGAAAACATCAGCCGCAAGGAACTGAGGGGGCATGCCGCCATCTGTTCCAAGTATGCGGCCCCGCTCTACGGCATGAAAGTGCTGCAGGAGGGCATCGAGACCAACAAGCACAACTATACGCGCTTCCTCGTGTTCTGCAACCCGCAGCGGGCCAACCTGCTGCGCGACATACGGCAGACGAACAAGGCCAGCCTGGTATTCTCCCTGCCCCACGAGGAAGGTTCCCTGTCGCAGGTGCTGTCCATTCTCTCGTTCTACAAACTGAACCTGACCAAAATCCAGTCGCTCCCCATCATCGGCAAGGAATGGCAGTACATGTTCTACATCGACCTGACCTTCGGGAACTACACACGCTACACGCAAGGCATCGACGCCATCATACCGCTTACTCAGGAATTAAAAATATTAGGTGAATACACAGATGGAAAACAAAGTTTATAACCCGAACATACGGCCGGCGGAACGCCTGTCACTCGTCAACGAATACTACTTCTCTGTCAAGGGCAAGGAAGTGGCCCGCATGAATGCGGAAGGAAAGGACATCATCAGTCTGGCCATCGGAAGCCCGGACATGCCGCCGTCGCAAAAAACGATAGAGACTCTCTGCGAGAACGCACGAAGACCGGACATGCACGGCTACCAGCCCACCGTGGGCATACCGGAATTGAAAGAGGCTATGGCGGACTTCTACCGGCGATGGTACGGCGTGACGCTCGACCCGCGGACGGAAATCCAGCCGCTCATCGGGTCGAAGGAAGGCATCCTGCATGTGACACTGGCACTGGCCAATCCGGGAGACCAGGTACTGGTCCCCAATCCGGGCTACCCCACCTACACGTCGCTCAACAAGATTCTGGGCAGCGACATCGTCACCTACGACCTGTTGCCCGAAAACGGATGGCAACCTGACTTCGGGGCACTGGAACGCACGGACTTGTCGCGCGTAAAAATCATGTGGACCAACTATCCGAACATGCCGACCGGGGCCAACGCCCGGCGGGAAACCTACGAAGCGCTGGTGGACTTCGCCTGGCGGCACAATATCGTGGTGGTGAACGACAACCCCTATAGTTTCATCCTCAACCGGCAGCCCATCAGCCTGCTTCAGATACCGGGAGCCAAAGAATGCTGCATCGAGTTCAACTCCATGAGCAAAAGCCACAACATGCCGGGATGGCGCGTAGGCATGCTGGCCACGAACGCCGAATTCGTCAGTTGGATAGTGAAAGTGAAGAGCAACATTGACTCCGGCACGTTCCGTGCCCTGCAACTGGCGGCAGCCGAAGCTTACCGCAATGACAAGGACTGGCACGAACAGGCCAACATCGTCACGTATGCCCGCCGGCGGGCATTGGCCGAGGAAATCATGAGAACACTCGGCTGCTCGTTCGACCCGTCGCAGGTAGGTATGTTTCTGTGGGGACGCATTCCCGACAACTATGCCGACGCGGAGGAACTGACCGAGCGCGTGCTCCACGAGGCGCGCGTGTTCATCACACCGGGCTTCATCTTCGGCAGCAACGGCCGACGGTATATCCGCATCTCGCTCTGCGCCAAGGACGAAAAGATAGAAGAGGCACTGGCACGCATCCGGGCCGTATTTGCCTGACACATCCCTAAGAAAGAATCATAAACAATAAACATAAGAAAGACTATGGATTTAGAACTTCAACCCCTGTCGTTACCCGGCACGGGAGACAAGAGACCGCGGGTCATCGCAGGCCCCTGTAGCGCCGAGACTGAAGAACAAGTGATGGAAACCGCCCGGCAACTGGCCGCCAAAGGCTGCAAGGTGTTCCGCGCGGGCATCTGGAAACCCCGCACCAAACCGGGAGGCTTCGAAGGCGTGGGAGAAGCCGGACTGCCGTGGATGCAGCGCGTCAAGGAGGAAACCGGCATGCTCATCACCACGGAAGTGGCCACGCCCAAGCATGTGGAACAGGCTCTGAATGCCGGCATGGACCTACTCTGGATCGGTGCCCGCACCACGGCCAACCCCTTTGCCATGCAGGAACTGGCCGACTCGCTTCGGGGAGTGGACATCCCCGTATTGGTAAAGAATCCCGTAAACCCCGACGTGGAACTATGGGTCGGCGCCCTGGAGCGTATCAACGGCGCCGGTATCAAGCGCCTCGGAGCCATCCACCGCGGATTCTCCAGCATAGACCAGAAAATGTACCGCAACGCCCCGATGTGGCATCTGCCCATCGAATTGCACCGCCGCTACCCCCGGTTGCCCATATTCTGCGACCCGAGCCACATCGGCGGACGCCGCGACCTGATAGCCCCGCTCTGCCAACAGGCTATGGACATGGGCTTCGAAGGCCTCATCGTGGAGAGCCATTGCGACCCGGACAATGCTTGGAGCGATGCCAAACAGCAGGTGCTCCCGGAGGTGCTCGACTTCATCCTGGACCGTCTGGTAATCCGTGACAGCAAGGATACGACCGAGAGTCTGTCGGCCCTGCGCAAACAGATTGACGAAATAGATAACACGCTGCTGGACCTGCTCACCAAACGTATGCGCATCAGCCGCGAGATCGCCACTTACAAAAAAGAACACAACATGCCCGTCGTGCAGACCGGACGATATACGGAAATACTCGACAAACGCGCGGCACAGGGTGCCATGAGCGGCATGAGCCCCGACTTCATCAAAGTCGTATTCGAGGCCATCCACGGCGAGAGCGTGAGACAACAGTTGGAAACCATCAACAAATAACTTTTTCCGGCAAGACCCACCATGAGAATATTGATATTAGGTGCCGGCAAAATGGGCACGTTTTTCACGGACCTGCTGAGCTTCGACCACGAAATGGCCGTATATGACGTAGAGCCCCGCCGGTTGAGGTTCCTCTACAACACGCAACGGTTCACATCGCTCGACGAAATCGACACGTTCGATCCCGAACTGGTCATCAACGCCGTGACACTGAAATATACGCTCGATGTGTTCCGGCAGGTGATTCCGCATCTCTCCAAGGACTGTATCATCAGTGACATTTCCTCGGTAAAGACCGGTTTCAAGGAATTTTACGACGCATGCGGCATGCGCTACGTGAGCACCCACCCTATGTTCGGCCCCACTTTCGCCAACTTGGGCAATCTGAGCCACGAAAACGCCATCATCATCAGCGAAGGCGACTACATGGGACGTATTTTCTTCCGCGACCTGTACAACCGGCTGGGACTGAACATCTGCGAGTACACGTTCGAAGAGCACGACGAGACAATGGCTTACTCGCTGAGCATCCCGTTCGTCTCCACCTTCGTCTTCTCCGCCGTCATGAAGCATCAGGACGCACCGGGCACGACGTTCAAACGCCATCTGAAGATAGCACGCGGCGTCCTAGGCGAGGATGATTGCCTGCTACGGGAAATTCTGTTCAACCCGCGCACCAAACATCAGGTGTCCAACATCTGTTCGGAAATGAAAACGCTCATCGACATCATCGAGCGGCACGACGAGGAAGGGCTGGACGCTTACCTGCGCAAGATACGGACCAACATACAGTAAACAAAGCTGTCCCCGAAAAGCCACACATAAGAGTTTTCGGGGACTTTCTTTTATCCCCAGGGGGAACAGTATCGTGGGGGGGGGGACAAACCAACTGGAATGACATCCTTAGGAATACTATCCTTAGGGGATAAGGAATGCATTCCACTCACCGAGTGGACAGCGTGACCGGAATCAGTTCAGACGCCCCCGATAAATCCGGAAACCATAGATTCCGATGACGGTGAAACAGACGAGCGGCAATACGAAAGAGAGGTTGACGGAAGGAAGACTGCCCAGCATACCTGCGGCATCGCCTGCGTCCATAATGGCTCCCTGCAACGGCGGCAGCACCGAACCACCCAGGATGCTCATGATGAGACCGGCCGCGCCGAACTTGGCCTCCTCGCCCATGCCCTCCAGAGCTATACCGTAGATGGTGGGAAACATGAGTGACATGCACACCGATATGCCAATCAGGGCATAAAAGCCCGTTATCCCTTGGGAAACGATGGTGCACAGCGTACACCCGCCGGCCAACAGGGCAAAGACCGTCAACAAAAGACCGGCCGAAATATAGCGCATCAGGAAAGTACAGGCAAAGCGACTCAGACAGAAACCGGCCATGGCCATGATGTTCACCATCTGGGACAATATGGCGGCGTGGGCTTCCGTCATGACCGGAGCTGACAGAATGGCACGGTGCGTATCCGCATCCAGCAGCCCCAGCACGTTCATGGCTCCCCGCATCAAAGCCGAATCCATGGCTGTGGCGTCGTGCATCAGCAGGAACTTGCCGTACTGGATGATGAATGTCCAGCACATGATCTGCGCCCCGACATAAAAGAACTGGGCCACGACTCCCTCACGGTAACGGGGCAAAGCACACAGACGCCGCAAGGCCTCCCGATTACCCATTTTCTTTTCTCCCGCACCGTCAGTCACAGACGGCACCCGAACCAGGCAGAGCGAAACAAACAGCAGGACTATCACGGCCACCACCCACAGATAGGGACGGATGAGGATGGCCAGATCCGACTCCACTACTGCACGGAAAGTCGCCTCATCCCACTGTGCGCGCTCCGCCATGTCAGCCGGATTCAGCCGCGCCTGTATGAACACCATGGCCACAGCCATCCCGGACAGCGAACCGACGGGATTGAAACACTGGGCCAGATTGAGTCTCCGCGTGGCCGTCGCGGGGGAACCCATCGAGAGAATATAAGGATTGCAACTGGTTTCCAGAAAAGAAAGGCCGCACGTCAGCACGAAATAAGCCAGCAGGAAGAAAGAAAACGCACCCGCCATCTTGGCCGGAAAGAAGAGCAACGCACCCGCCGCATAAAGTGACAATCCCAGCAGTACGCCCGCCTTGTAGGAGTAACGGCGAATGAACAGGGCAGCCGGAAAGGCCATTACGAAATAGCCTCCGTAGAACGCCGTCTGCACCAGGGCGCCCTGCGCCACGTTCATGCGGAAAATCTTGGAGAAAGCCTCCACCAACGGATTGGTGATATCATTGGCAAATCCCCATAGCGCGAAACATACGGTAACCAGAATAAAAGGCAGGAGGAACCCGTGTCCTCCCTTGCGAAGAAATGAGTCGTTCTTTTTCATACGTGTGTTGTGTTTTTCCGTTGGTAACGGTTCGTGATTTATCAATGTGCAAAAGTACGCAAAATATGGAAAAGAACATCGGGTTTGTAGCTTTATTCCTAATTCCACGTGTTGATGACCAGAAACAGCTTGAATTTAATAGCGCAATATTTTATTTATTCGACGGATTATTCCATAGTTGTTAATATCCGCCATAGTCCGTTATTATCTGTTCCTTCATGTTTCAAAATCCCAGCATCCTTCAAAGCGGAAATGTCGCGTTCGATAGTACGTTGACTCACCGACAACATCTCCGACATTCGTCGACCTGTCATTGTCGGATACTCTTTAATAAGATTCAGTATTTTCAGTTGACGGTCAGTAAGTTTTGTCTTCGACAAGTCTCCGACATTATCTCCGACTTCCGACAGGTCGGTGGAGGCGAAGATAGTGGTCTGAAACTGGGTTGGAGTAGATTTGAATATGGGTTGCAGTTCATCTCTGTATCCGTCTAAAGCCTTTGTCTCTTTACGGATACGCAAAAGTCCACTGCCTCGCTTCTCCATATAGTCCAGTTGCGCCATCACATTCGCAAGTATCGGATTACGTCTTTCAGAAGAAACGTCTGCAATGTCCAAGTCCTGAATCAGTGCCCCGTTATACATGCCTCCGGGCGATGTTACGGAAAGGCGGTCATCATAGATATCCAGATGCACCTCGCTGCCCATTACCTTATAGTCGCGATGGATGAGGTGATTAACCATCGCTTCAAGAACCGCGCGTTCTGCATACTCTGGTTTGTTTTTCCGACCGTCAGGCAATTTCTCCCATCCTCTCCTTGTATTTGATTTCACAAAGTTCATCGCTTCACGTAACAGCATAAGGACGTTACCCGTGAACTCCGCATCATTAATCGCATCGCCCTTTTCTCTGCCATCCCACCGGGTATAATACAAACGCGATTGCCACAATGGACAATCATCGGCAAACAAGGCGCCTGCATTGGTAAGACATCCTGTACCCGTAACAAGTCCAAATGACAAAAGGTATTTCTTGTTCCATTCTTGACTGGTACGCGATTTAAAGGTATTGGCCAATATCGTAAAGGAGAAATCTTCTACGTTATAGTCCGTATACAGAGAGTCAAATGTTTTATTTGAGCCCTTCAATACTAAACGAACCATTTGCTCAGCTGTTGCAGGCAGGCTCTCATCACCCACACGGACAAAAGCGACACGCTGACCATCACCCACGTAATAATAAGGAGTATAATTGCCGGTACCGACCTTTAGCTGAAGTATATCAAAGTCGCTGATTTTTTGTGGAATCATCTCAACATCAGGCAACGGATCCATATGGTCACGAACTTTGGCGCTAATGGTTTCACAAACATGTTGTATATTATCCAGACCTCTAATTATTCCCTCATTATCAACAACAAAGAAAAGTGAGCCACCAATTCCATTGGCAAAAGCACTTACGCTTTTCAACCAACTTTTGGGTTTCTTTTCTTCAAGCATCAATTTAAAATCGTATGCGGTACATTCTGTTATCAGAGTCTTCAAATCCATTGTTATGATGGCTACTATATTATCATTTAAGTAAAACTCAGGTTGATTTATGAATACAAAATTACAACTAATTATCTGGAAACCAGCATGAAAGTCTTTGTTTCGCATATATTCCAAGCACTTCTTGTGCAATTTTAATAGTAAATAGGACAAAAGCTGTCTATTTACCCACCTTGTATAGGCCTATTGGACATCCCCTTATATCGAACTCGCATTAATTTCACACTAATTCAGACAAGATAAACTGCATCTTAGTATGACATTCAAACAAGCTTGATGATTATGTTCCCAAATTGCATTATCTTTGCCGCATGAAACGCATAATTCTGATTACCGGAGGAGAACGGTCGGGCAAAAGTACGTACGCCGAGAAGCGCGCGCTACAGGAGGGCGGACGCCCTCTGTATATGGCCACGGCACGCATCTGGGACGAGGAGTTCCGGCAACGTGTACTCATGCATCGGGCACGGAGAGGTGAGCAGTGGGACTGCATCGAGGAAGAAAAACACCTGAGCCGTCACGACATCACGGGGCGTACGGTCGTGATAGACTGCGTGACACTGTGGTGTACCAACTTTTTCTTCGACCGCCGAACGGACTCAACGGACGGAAACGAAACAGAAAAAGCGAAACTGGAGCGGGTGAGACTGGCCTCCGTCCTGCAGGAGATGAAAGACGAACTGGAACGATTCACGGTACAGGACGCCACTTATATATTCGTAACGAACGAAATAGGGATGGGCGGAGTACCGCCCCACCCCGTACAAAGGCAATTCACGGACTTGCTGGGATGGCTGAACCAACATCTGGCGGCTTTGGCCGATGAAGTGGTACTGATGGTGAGCGGCATCCCCGTAATCATAAAAAAATGAAAGCATATCCGAACATTACGGCACCTGACGAGCGCATGCGCCCGCTGGTGCAGGAGAAAATAGACGGCCTGAACAAACCGAAAGGCTCGCTGGGACGGCTGGAGGAACTGGCCATGCAGATCTGCCTGATACAACAGACGACGGAACCGGCGCTGAACCATCCGTGCCACATCCTGTTCGGCGCCGACCACGGCATCGAACGGGAAGGCGTGAGCGTGTCGCCGCGGGAGGTCACATGGCAACAGATGATCAATTTCACAAAGGGAGGCGGAGGAGTGAACATGTTCTGCCGCCAGCATGGCTTTCGGCTTGTGCTGGCCGACATGGGAGTGGACCACGACCTCAGCGCATGGCCGGACATCCGCAACCGAAAGACAGCGGCAGGCACACGCAATTTCCTGTACGAGGCGGCTATGAGCCGGAACGAGATGGAGCATTGCATGCAGGCCGGTGCGGCGCTGGTGGACGAACAACACGGACAGGGATGCAATGTCATCTGTTTCGGTGAGATGGGCATCGGCAACACTTCTCCTTCGTCCGTATGGATGCACTTGTTCGGCAACATTCCTCTGCCCGAATGCATCGGTGCCGGTGCCGGACTGGACAACGACGGCATCTCCCGCAAAAAGAACATACTGAACCGAGCCATAGAAAACTTCCATGCTTGTCATACTGACGCCGACACGGAAGAGATCATCCGGTGGTTCGGAGGCTTTGAGATGGTGGCGGCCATAGGCGGCATGCTGCGAGCCGCCGAACATCGCATGATTATTCTTGTGGACGGATTTATCATGAGCGCCTGCATGCTGGCGGCCTCACGCCTTTGCCCCGAAGTGTTGCCGTACGCCGTATTCGGACATGCGGGCGACGAGACGGGCCACCGGCGGCTGCTGGAGACAATGAACGCCCGGCCGTTGCTCCACCTGAACCTTCGTCTGGGCGAAGGCACCGGCGCCCTGTGCGCCTACCCGCTGCTGCAGTCGGCTGTCAACATGGTATGCGAGATGAACAGTTTCACCGGTTCGGGAATCACACGTTATTTCTAACCACCATCACAAACTGAAAATGACAGACAGACTACTGGCCGCACTGATGTTTTTCACCCGCCTGCCCTGGGGACGCATCCGACAGGTGGATAGCGAATGTTTTCGCCATGTGGTGGATTACTGGCCGTTCGCCGGATGGCTGACAGGAGGTTGTCTGGCCGTTGTCTACGCATCGGCAATACAGGTCTTTCCTCCTGCAACAGCCCTGATACTGGCATTCGCCGCCCGCATTCTGCTCACCGGCGCCCTGCACGAAGACGGACTGGCCGACTTCTGCGACGGCACCGGCGGATGTACTCCCGAGCGCCGGCTGGCCATCATGAAAGATTCCCATATCGGCACACTGGGCGTGTTGGGACTGGGACTGTACTTCGGGCTCGGCACAACGACGGTATCCGCCCTGCCTCCCGCAACGGTTCCTCTCCTGCTTTTCACCGCCGACATCTATGCCAAAACCTGCGCCATGTGGATTGTGCGTCAATTGCCTTATGCGCGCACCGAACGGGAGGCCAAGGCGCGCATCGTATATACGCGTCCCCGGGGGCGTGACGTATTCCTGCATTTGTGCCGCGGACTGCTGGCCCTTCTGCCCGCCGCAGTATGGTATGTGTGGAGCCTCCCGCTCCCATTGCTTTCGGCCTTTTTGGCTCCTCCTCTGACGGAAGTAGCATTGGTACACTGGATGCGCCGGCAGCTCGGCGGATATACGGGCGACTGTTGTGGAGCCACGTTCCTGCTATGCGAGTTATCGTTTTATCTGTTCTTTTACATCGTTCACACCTTATCATAAATTCTATACATGGAAATATACCTCATCAGACACACTTCCGTCGACGTGCCGCCAGGCACCTGCTACGGATGCACGGACGTCCCTCTGCGCGATACCTTTGAACAGGAAGCTGCCGAGACACGCCGCCGGTTAGAAGGCTTGTCTTTCGACAAGGTTTTCTGCAGCCCCTTGTCACGGGCCGCCCGTCTGGCGGCTTTCTGTGGCTATCCCGATGCAGAGCGATGCGACCGGCTGAAAGAAATGAACATGGGGGAATGGGAGATGCGCCGGTTTGATGACATCACCGATCCGCAACTGCAACGCTGGTACGACGACTATCTGAACCAACCCACGAAAGGCGGCGAAAGTTTCCGCGACCTGTATGCCCGGGTTACGGACTTTCTCAATGAACTGCGTGGTAAGGAATACAAGCGAGTAGCCCTGTTCGCCCACGGCGGCGTGCTCATCTGCGCCCGCGTGTTTGCCGGCCAGATACGCATGGAAGACGGATTCGACCAGCTGACACCTTACGGCGGAGTAGAGAGAATCGAAGTTTAAAAACATCCGGTTTAAGAATATTTATCGCCTGCTGCTTGCCAAAGTGACAGGGATTCCTTACTTTCGCAACCCTATCAACTTTTAAAAACGAACGAATATGAAAAACATGCGATTAGAGGCCATTATCCTGTCCGTAGGCCTGGCTGTGACCGGCTATTTCATCAAGACAGGACTTGACAGATTCTCGGGCGGAAGCCGGGTGGTCAACGTCAAAGGACTGGCCGAGATGGAGGTTCCGGCCGACAAGGTGATATGGCCGTTGATGTATAAGGAACTAGGCAACGATCTGCCTTCACTTTACAACAAAATAAAAGAAACGAACAAGGCCATCGTCGATTTCCTGAAACAGAAAGGCATCACCGATGAGGAGATCACCATCAACGCACCGGAAATCACGGACAAACAGGCCGACCGGTATGACAACGCGCTCCAGTTGTACCGCTACCAGGTGACCGCAATCATCACCGTGACCTCCGACAAGGTGGACCTGATACGCAAACTCATCAACGAACAGAGCGAACTGCTGAAACAGGGCATCGCCATCATAAACGGAGACTATCGTTGTAACGTGCAGTTCGAATACACCAGTCTGAATAAAATCAAGCCCCAGATGATTGAAGAGGCCACCAAGAACGCCCGCATCGCCGCCGAGAAGTTCGCCAAGGACAGCGAAAGCGAATTAGGCCCCATCAAACGGGCATACCAAGGACAGTTCAGCATCGAAGACCGGGATGCCAACACACCGTACATCAAGCGGGTGCGCATCGTCTCCACCATCGACTATTCCTTGGAAGACTAAGAACGGCCGGCACGGTTCTCCTGTTCCAGCCACACAAGTATTTCCTCGGGGCTACCAATCAGACGGGTAGCCCCTTCACGTATAAGCAGATCGCGGTCCCGGAATCCCCACAGCACTGACAGACAAGGCAGACCGGCATTGCGCGCCGTAGCGATGTCGACCTCCGAGTCTCCCACATACACAGCCTCCTCACGGGACACTCCTAATTCACGCAACGCCTGTTCCACCATATCCGGCGCTGGTTTGCGCTGTAGCTCCGGACGTTCACCAACAGCCACTTCCACCGTCCCTGCAAAATAGGAACGATACAGTTCCGTCACCCCGCTCTGAAGTTTATTGGACACGATGGCCATACGGTAGCCCGCCTCTTTAAGGTTGCACAACAGTCCGTCTATCCCCGGATAAAGCCCCGTCTTATTGCGGCAATTGCGCACATAATGTCCTTTAAAATCCCGGAACACCTGTTCAAAGCAAGGATTCTCCGCTCCGTCCGGCATAGCACGCTCCACCAACAGACGCACTCCGTTCCCGACAAACATCCTGATTTCCTCCACCGAACGTTCCGGCAATCCGTTCACACGCAAGGCATAGTTCGTACTGTCCGCCAAATCCTGCAACGTATCCAGCAGCGTCCCGTCCAAATCGAATATCACCGTCGTTATCTTCGTTCCCATCTGCATCAAAATAAAATGAGGAACAAAGATAGACATTTCTTTGATTATTTAAAAAAATACTATCCTTGGGGTGTAACGAATACAATCGTAAGATACTAAGGAATACGATTGTAAGGAGGTAAGGAATACTATTGTTGGCACCTAACGATAGTATTTCACTCCCCGAGTGGACTGTGCTTCACTACCCCAAGTGGATAGTGCTCTACTACACCTAATGAACAGCGCTCCACTACCCTCAGTGAACAGCTTGCGGCTCAATAAGTGGACAGCGCTCCACTCGACAAGTGAACAGCACACGGCTCGACACGGGAATCGTCTGCGGGAGGGAAGCCGCCTTCGGCTGGCGCCGCCCTCCTCCTTACACAAATGTTTGTGGAAAAAGCCTTCAATGGTTCAAACTGTTTGATTGCCAGTGGTAAATAGTTCATTTATCCTTCACTTTTCCTTCATCCATCCTTCAGTTTTTCCGTTCAATGATTCAGTTTCCGGCCGTTGCGGCACGCCGCAACCGGTAATTCCTGAACCATTGTCCGCTGATTCCCAGCGGATATGAACCATCGCTGAACCATTTGTGAACCATTACTCATTGATTCCCAGTGAGTCTGAACCATTGAAGCCATTTCCCGCCAACATCTGTGTATAGGGGACGCCCGTTTGGTTGCGCCGGCAACCAACGTGCGGAACGCGTTGTGCTTCAACGGGTAATGGTTCAGGAAGGCGGCTGCCGGGGCCTGGGGTCTTGACAAGGGCTTTTTCATGTTGTATCTTTGCGGGCGGAAACCCTTAAATCACCTTGACTATGGAACTGAAAAACATCGCCCGCTCCGTCCTCCTGCACTGGATGGAGAAACAGAAAACCCTCTCGCCGACCGCCGTCACCGAAACAGCCTTGTTCGCCGACGCCGCCCGCATGCTCGGCCTGCTCTCCGGCCTCCTGGCCGAAATGGCGGAGGAATTGGTGGTTGCCGCCGCAGAGGCTTCCGCCCCAGCGGAGACTACCGCTTCGGTGGAAGAAGCCGATCCATCAGAAGGGATTATCCCCGTGAAAGAAGCCACCGTTTCCGCGGAAAACACGGCCGTTTCAACGACAGTAACCGCCCCGGAGGAAGAAGCCGTTCGTGCAGAAGAAACTCCCGCTTCCCAACCGACAGACAAGGAGCGCGCCGCGTTGCAGCAGGCGGCACGGATGGACGGGGACATACAGACGTTCCTTGACCGGCATTACGACCTGCGTTTCAACCTGCTGACCGAGACGACGGAGTACCGCCCCAAGGGCGGCGGGGAGTTCCGCCCGCTGGACGCCCGGGCCCGCAACGGCATCTGCCTGCACGCCCACGCGGCCGGCATCGGATGCTGGGACCGCGACGTGACGCGCGTCGTCGAGTCCGGCCGCGTGGCGGACTACCACCCCTTCCGCCGCTACTTCGACACGTTGCCCGCGTGGGACGGTCGCGACCGGTTGCGCGAGCTGGCCGCGCGCGTGTCCTCCGACGGAGAGTGGGCCGGCCATTTCCACCGCTGGATGCTGGGCGTGGCGGCGCAGTGGTCCGGCGTGAACGACGGTCTGCACGCCCAGAGCGTGGCGCCGCTGCTGGTGAGCGACGAGCAGGGGATGGGCAAGTCCACGTTCTGCCGCTCCCTGATGCCGCCCGAACTGGCGGCCTACTACACCGACAGCGTCGACCTCTCGCGCCCCGGGACGGTGGAGCGCCACCTGGTGGAGATGGGTCTCATCAACCTCGACGAGTTCGACCGCATCCCGTCCTCGCGGCAGCCTCAGCTGAAGAACGTGATGCAGCTCAGCGCGCTCCACCTGCGGCGCGCCTACCGCCGCCATGCCGGTCACCTGCCCCGCGTGGCCTCGTTCATCGGCACGTCCAACTCGCGCGAGCTGCTGACCGACCCCACGGGCAGCCGTCGCTTCATCTGCGTGTCGGTGGAGCGTCCCATACGGGTGGATGGCATCGACCACGCGCAGGTGTACGCCCAGCTGAAGGCGGAGTTGCAGGCGGGCGAGCGGTATTGGTTCAGCAAGGAGGAGGAAGAGTGCATCCGTCGCGGCAACCTGTCGTATTACCGTGTGAGCCCGGTGGAGGAGGTGTTCCGTCACTGTTTCCGTGCGCCCCGTCCGGGCGAGCAGGGTGTGTTGCGCTCGCTGCCGGAGTTGCTCGCCGTGATGCGCCGGCGTTGTCCGGGTGCGGGCGGCGAGGTGAAGATGCGGCCGCTGTCCCGGTCGCTGGTGGCGGCCGGCGTGAAGAAGGTGCACACGGCGGAGGGGAACAGGTATTTGGTGGTGCAGAATTAGGCCGTACCCTTAAAACCGAAAAACGGCGGCAGGACACAAAAGCCCCACCGCCGTATTCCGATTCTTCAGCCTGCATTCAGGAAATTAATCTTCCATGGCTCCGTCGAATGCATCGTCATCCACGGCAGAAGCGTTCTTGTCTTCCTCTGCAGCAGACAGAATCTCCTTCTCATACTCAGCCTGCGGTTTCTGCACCGTCGGCACATCGGCCAAGTTCGTGCCGTCGAGATTGGACAAATCAGCCTGCGGATCCAGCAATTCACCCTTCTCGGAGAAATTCTTCTTGTAGGCTTTTATGTTACGGGCCTGTGCGCGGCAATCCTTCACGATGCCCTTAATCTCGGAAGATGCTATACCGATGAGCTTGGGACCGGCCTTGATATACTTGCCATAAGTGATGGCGCCCAATCCCAACTTGGGCAATGCCAAGCTGGCGGAAGTTGTCAGCAAACCGATGTTCGTCATGTCGAGAATCAGGTTCGCACCGGCCATCGTCATCTGCAGGTACTGGGCCAATGCCTCACCTGCGCCACGGATGGTGTTGTTCTCGTCTACCACGGCATACACTTCCTTCGGATTACCGTTCTCATCCGTAACCACAGCTCCGTCTTCATCCGTAATCTGAATTTTCTTCACTTCGTAGAAGGTGATGCTTTCCTTATAGCTCTTCACCTGGTTGAACATCGTGTCACAAGCAAGCAGGTATTTGTCCATCTCCTCGTTACCGGACAAATTGGGCATTACCCACTCATAAGGCTTCTTTTCTTTTTTCTTCTCTTTCTTGTCAGCCCAAGAAGACTGGGGAAGGGACAAGACCATGGCCATCGCCAAAAGGCTCCATCTGAAAAACTGTCTCATAATGATTTCTTTTTTTAATACTATAATTATTTGTTGAATTTGACGTCGATTTTGGCATGGCGCTGCTCTTTCAGGGCGCGCCACGCATTTTTCTTGTAATCCTTGGAGGCAACGGGCACGAAAAGCAACCCTTCGTATTTCCCGCGTTCCAACTGGACGTGGTAGCGTCCCTTTTCGTCCACGCTTCCCACCAAGTCGCCACAAGTGCCTTTGACATAGGAAGCACCGCCCTGCCCGAATGGAACGGCATAAATGTTCACGCCCGTAAGGGGATTTTCCCACAAGACACCTCCTTTGCGGTCTATACCCGTGACTGCGCCTTCCACCACAATGCCCAATTTCTTAAGGTCTTTCTCCAACACAGAGATTCTTCTCTTAAACTCCTCGTCCTGCGTCAACTGGTACAGGCTTTCGTAGTTCTTGATGGCCACGTTGTAGCACTCCTCAATCAGTCCGTAGTCCACCATCTCCCCTTTCTTCTTTTCCTCCTTCAAGCGGCGCAACGCCTTGTTTGCCATATCCATGAACTCAAAACAATTGTCCATGTCCGTAGCCCGCTCCCCGCATGTGGCCTTACCCTCCTCCGGAGCATCGGCAGCCTCCGCTGCCTGACGGAAGAAGTCGGCCGCAGCCTTGAACTTGCGTGTCTTCACCGCCTCCAGCGCATTAGCCAGGTATTGGTCGTAACTGGTGTTGTATACGTTTTCCACCTGTTTCATGGCCAACACAGCATACGCCTTCCGCTCATTTTCGCTCACATTGTCCAAGGAGATGGCCAGTGTGTTACTGTTGGGAGCGCTCAGAGTCACCTGCGCCATGTCGCTCAAACGTATTCCCATCTCTTCGACAATACCTTCCAACGCTTCCTGCCTGTTCAGTTTGGCCGTATCGCCTGCTTGTATCTTGCCCTCGCTCATTTCCTGCGTCAGCAGTTCATATTCCTCTTTACACTTCTGCAACTCCTCCCGCAAGTCCGTCAGCGGCTTCATCACGATGCTTATCGTGACGACCTGGGCGCCGGCAGCTGTTTTGGATTTCGAGATGCGGCTCTTCAACAAGGGAGAGACCTTCACACTGAGCCCCTCGATGTCGGTGGTGAATTCCAAATCCGACTCCCCATGCACCTTGCTCGACATGTTACGCCCGGTTTGTTCGTTGAGCGAAATGGGGTTCTCCACCTCCTCCACCTTGTAGGTGATGCTTTTGTTCGGTGCCAACACCTCTTTCATGTCCGTTTGCAAAGGAGACCCTTTGCGTGCGAACACCAGCTTCACTTCACGGCCTTGCGAAAGGTCGAACAGAGTCGTATAGGCATACAGCCCATCCGACCGTTTCTTCGGAGTACCGAACCGGCCTGTCGCCTGACCTGAAACCGTAGCGGTCAAATCATCGTGGGGTGAAACTACGACAAGCTGCGATTTACCATCCAAAGCCACAGCCTTGCTTTCCGAAGTTATCTGGTAATTATAAAAAAGATTGTTTTGGGCAGCCAGTGCGCAAGAGGCAAACAGGGCAAACATACCCAAGCAGTGTCTTAAATTCATACGTATCTATTGTTTTATGATTACAAGTCGAAGTCTGTCAACGAGAACACATCCTTTTCCGGGAGTTTCTGCCCGCCTACCCATTCGGGTTGCCAGGTACGGACGTGGATAACCGGTTTAGCCTCATCCGTAAAGTCCCACAGCAGGAAGAGGTAGCCCTCGTCGTTGTAGTTACTCGATCGCCATTCCTGACGCAAGCGTACACCATACATATTGGGATTGACAGAAGAGCGTGTGATGCCGGGGCATCCGCCTTGCTCCCCGTTGTCTCCAATCTGGCTGAACTTCACGTCTATCCATTTGTTACGGATAAAGGCACGTTGCAGGTTGGTGATGTATTGCTGCTTGGTTTGCTTCTTATACACCACCTTTTGTCCGCCGTAGCTTGTTTCCGTCGGCTTGGCCATTACCACGTTTCCCGTAATAATCAGTGCATCGTCGCTGAAAATCTGCTTCATGAACTGGATATCTTTCGTGTTGTATGCCGTGCGGAAGCGCTCGCAATACTTGAGGATAATCATGCGTCGGTCCTCTTCCACAGCCGCCCCACACTTTTCCATGCCTTCAGACAACTGTGCATCAAGGGCGAAACGGAAATCCTTAATATTCCCGTTCTTGTCGAATTCCGCCACGGCCTCTTGATAAGTGCCGCTTCCGAAAGTCTCTCCTTGCGGTGTGATGATAAGCGGTATCTGGCGCACCATGAATCCGTCTTCAAATACCCAGCAACGGTCTACGACCTCCTCGTCATCGCAATAGAAATGGATGTTGGCCCACATCATAGTCAGCGACTTCTTGGCAAAATCGTCAAGCGGCAAACCCACGATATTCAAATCACGATTAGCCTTCTGCGCCGCGTTGATTTCCGTGAGCAAAGCCGACAGGTTGTCCTGCACACGGCCGACCACCGCCGGACGCCCGGCATGTTCATCCGTTGTAAGCGTCACTCCCACGGTCTGTGCATACATTCCTACCATTCCCAAGCACATACACAATAATGTAATAACATATCTTTTCATAAAAATCCCCTTTTCTGTCTTTTATTCAACAATACTGAAACCAATGGCACCTCTTCCCGAATAATTCTCCACGCCGTCAGTCTGCCCCGTCTTTACATTCAAGCGGGAGGGGCCTTTGCTCAGGACTGCTTCAATTTTTCCTTCTTTATTATATATAATTAGGTAATAATCATCCTTATTCGTCAATACCGCATACTTATTGAAATCCTTCACCTTGCCTTCCGATTTCAACCGGTTCAGGACGGATTGCAACCGGGAAAAATCCGTCACTTCCGCCACCTCCCGCACTACGGGAGGAATAGTCACGTCGGTTGTTGTTTTCTCTTCGGTTCCGACCTCTTCAGTTACAGTCTTTTCGGATTGAGTGTCCCCGGCTACGACTTCTTCAGCCGACAACGGCTCCACAGAAGTGCCGCCATTTCCCGCCCGTTCCTTTTCGATGATGTTTGTATTCTCAGCCGGCAGGATATCCGACTTCTTTACATAATAGAAAGCCCTGAACATATTTCCGCGAGGCAAGGCTATATTACCCCAAAGTTGCTTCGTGTTCACCACCACAACCTTGTTTGCCGCATTCAATTTCTTCTGCTCAGCCACCCACTGGTTTATATTGGAATACAACAACTCTTCGGCCAACAACATCGCCTCTTCCTGCGTTGCCATCGTTGCCTCTCCGTAAAGATATTGGTTACTTTTCTTCACCTTGTTTATCTCTTTCTTCTGGGCATCCGCGTCTGTCTGCCCCCATAGAGAAAACACACTGCAGCAGGCCAGCAACAAACATCCTATCTTCTTCATTGCGTTACTTTTTATAATCAAACTTAAAATATTTCTCCGACACGTTATGCAACGGTATGTAAGCATAGAGACGTGCGGCCAACTGCCCGTCCCCGCCTTCCAACAGCGAAAGGGGAAAGGTGACATTCATCATGTGGTTGTACCCCATCTGGTCGTTCACAGCAAAGAATGTCCCCACAATGGCCTCGTCAGTACGGCTCTTCACCCCGAAAAAGAATTCGCATCCCTCTTCCTTGCAAAAGGCCACCCACTGCTTCCACGTGACGGTGAAATCCTCCGTCTCATAACCATACTTGTCCAAGCACACATCCAGGTTGTAGTCTCTCACCGATTGTCCGGTAAGCAGAATGTCGGAAATGGCCTGCAAAGGATACCCCGCATCTTCCACAAGCACGAAACGCTCCCCGGCCTTCCGGAAAAACAGATCGTTGCGTATGTGGTCTTGCATATAATTGCGTCCGTGCA
Source organism: uncultured Paraprevotella sp. (assembly GCA_947177395.1). GTDB lineage: Bacteria > Bacteroidota > Bacteroidia > Bacteroidales > Bacteroidaceae > Paraprevotella. Next base: position 45,425 of record CAMWUI010000001.1, on the reverse strand, counting down.
GGATATAAAAGTCGTCCGCCTTCGTCAGTTCGCCCCCAACCGGTTTGTCGGGCAGAGCCACGGCGTAAGGTTGTGTGCGTTTCAAGTCACGCACAAGGTTTGTCTCTTGTTCCGTAGTGATACAACCCATGAACAACTGACATTCCATGTTGAACGAGAGAGAAAGCAACTCCTTGCCTCCGCGCGTCCAATAGACGCGATATTTGAGATAAGGGCGGCGGTCAATAACAAATTCCTCCGTCCCGTCCAGCGAAGCCAACACCCCCAAGTTGCCCTGCACATGCACCTGATCACATTCGAGCCGGAGGAAACGATTGATGTCAGAGGGCAAATCCAACTCCAGCAAATAGCGTTCCAGAAAGTTATAGACGGGAGACGGTTGCACTATGCTCAAACCGGGATCGAACAAACGATAACCTATATGTGAAACCTCCCCCCATGGATTCGTCGTGATATGTAACGGACGTCCGTTGTAAGTATATCCGCTCCGATAATCCGCAGCAACAGCCAACGTGTCCAGCCCTTCCAAGGCCATGACATCGGCCATTCCCCGGAGACGCTCGGTAGCGAACCGAGGCTGTCCTGCAAAAAGTGGCAGGAGGTAGCCCCACAACAGAGCTACCATCCATGCGCCACAGAGGGAGTTTCTTCGTATCACTTCACTACAATCTGATTGCCATCGTTTTTGTACCACGTACCCATACGCAATACTCCGTTGGCAAAGTTACCTATCACATATTCCCCCGGAGAAGCCATATAGTCCTTGGAAGGAATAATCTTATGAGACGACTTATAAGTAATGGTTCCATTACCATGCGGCTGTCCGTTCCGGATATCTCCGTCATAAGAGGCGTATCCCAGTTCCAGATGTCCTTGGCCGTTCTTCACCGAAGCGCCACCGCCATTGCCGCCAGAACCGCCTTTCTTCTCTTCCTTCACGGTAACTTTAATGGACGCAGCCACTTTGGAACGGACGGCCACAGCCTTCACGGTGGCCGTACCGGCTTTGACAGTCGTCACTAATCCGGATTCGCTTACGGTAGCCACAGACTCATCCGATGAAATCCATGACACGTCTTCATTGGCATTGCCCGGCGTACAATCGATATTGAGCTGCTTCTCGCTGCCGGGTTTCAATGTCATGTCCGCTTCCGTTTCCATAAACGTCATCTTCTCCACGTTCACTTCTTCCACTTCCATGCCATCTTCTTCCGGTTCGGGGACCTTCACCGAATCGACGTTCTCCACGGGCGGCTTTTCCGTCTCGTTCTTTTTGTCTCCGCCGGCCAGGAACACCACGCCCAAGATGATGGCCACCAAGGCCACACCGCCACCTATGATCATCTTGCCATACTTGTCCCAGAAAGACCGGGGAGGCGGGCATTCGCGCAAGGCCTTACCACACTCCGCACAGACAAAGTCCTTGCGGGCTGCTATCTGCTGCACTTCTTTTGATTTACATTTCGGGCAACTGTCATTCAGACAGAGGCCGTATCTGAAACGTACACGTTCCGAACGATTTGTACTTGCCATATTTACGTTTTTTTTCTATTTTTATTCCGATTACTTGTTTTATTGATTCATCACATCATGGGAGGAGGCGTCGGCCCACCCATAGGCGGCATCGGGGGCATGCCGGGAGTAGCGGCCGGAGGTGCAAAAAGCGACATGAGCGCAGGCACTTGTCCGGCAGGCGTCCAAGCGGGCATTCCTTCCATCCACACCACTGTCTGGGGCGTAAGTTGCTTGTTCTGCACCATCTGCTTGCACATTTCCCTGTTATAAGGGCCATATTGCTGGCCGCCTACTGCCATAAAGAGCTGTATTTCCGGTTCCGGCTGAGGCGGCATCATAACAGGAGGAGGAACCGGGGCGCCGGGAAACAGGGAAGGCAACTGGCTACCGTCGCCTTCGCTATGCAACAGGATGGCATTCCCCAAATCCGTAGCCGGGTTACCGGTATGCAGGAAGCGTTCGTAACGCTCCTTATACGGCGACATCCAATCGATGGCACGGATGGGGAAACAATAAGAGACCGTGATTATCGACAACTCATCCTTGCGCGGACTCTTGCGGTTCACGGTGATACTCGTGCGTGCCGTGCTCTGATTGAAGGAATTCTTGAATGCTTCTTCCAATTTATCGGCAAACTTCTTCAAACCTTCGTTCTCGTCCGGGGAAGGTATCGATACGAGAATGGCCTTCTTGTTGATGCTGGCCGGATTCGTAGGACTCAAGTTACCTTCGTTGTTGCGCAGATGCAGTTGAATCTGGTCGTTGTTTAATTTCAGGTAACAACCGCTTTGCGTCACTATCTTCGCCGCAAAAGCCTTTATATCATCATCGGTGCGGAGCTTTTGCTGCAATTGGGTCAGGATGTTCAATCCCAGCACCTTCTTGTCGCTGTCGGCCTTCTCGTCGTGTTTGGCCTTGACTATCTGGGAGAGCTTTATGTCAAACGCATCCGTAATATCGTCAATGCCGATGTCTGCGGTCAGTCGCCCGAAGTTGACGAAGTCGCCTTGCGGCAGGATAGCTTCGCGAATCTGGCGGGCGATGTTAGGCATATCGATTTTATCCACCTTAAGTTCTATTTCAAACTCGCTCATCACCTCGTCCTCACTCACCTCGATGATGGCTCCCTTCATGTCTTCCAGACCCTTGTTTACTTTACGCTGTGCCGTAACCAGACGCTCGGTCTCTTCCAGCGCTTCGTTGATTTTCTGCCCGAAGGCTGTGATATCGGCGTCCATCTTACCCAGTTCCATGAGCACTTTGGCCGCCAGTTTACGGGCGAAGTCCAAAGCCACAAGCATGGTCTTCGAAGTGTAATAATCCGTCAGGATACCCTGATGGTCGGCATAGCGGCGCGCACCGGCTCCCACCATACGCTGGAGGATGCCCAAACGGCTCCACTCGGCCACATTGGCGCTACGGTCCTCATCGTATGCCTTGTAGTTCTCGCCTTCTTCCTTGCAGGCAGCCTCTATCTCGCCACGGAGTTCGCCTATGCGCTCCAGCAACAGTTTGGATACTTTCTGCAACTCCACGATGGACACATCGCCCGTCTTCCATTTGTCGAACAATTCGCTTTCCACTTTATGACGGATTTCGCGGGACAATTCGGGTATGACGCGCTCCTTACCGGAGAAGAATTTCACCACGCCTTCCTCCCGGAAATGGTTCTCATAGAACTCGCTCATGATGTTGTCCAACTCATTCAGTGGACAGTCAGCTTTCTTGGCGTCCTCAGCATAAATGAGCGCCTTGTCGTGCCAATAGTCATTGAATGTAGGGTAATCCGTGTCTGAATCCAACACTTTCAGGTCCAGCGTCAGGTGCTTGAGGTCGAGCATCCATTTGGACAAGTTGTCGGCGTTCAGATATTCCTTGCGATAGTCTTTGTTGCGCTCTTCGTTGACGAATCCCTGGTTCTCGCGCCAGTTGTTGTATTTAAACTGATAGAGGACGCTCTCGCCCACGGTGTACGTGATGTGTTTCAACACGCGCAATTCGGGATACATCACACGCTTGATACCAAACGAATTGACTTTCTTGGTGCGCGCCACCGGAATACGGCCGTCGGGTCCCGGATTGGCTACTTCATCATACTCCAACGCGAAATCATCCATGTTTTCAAAATTATACGCGCGGATGATATCCGAGTTCACCGCATCTTCCTCGCTGACAAAGAAGATACGGGCAAACAAATAATCACTGACTATCTTGGGCAATTCCGACAAAGAATTTATTGTCAGTCCATTCTCGTTTACATTGCTGTATACGGTCAGACCGTCGGCCACACCCTTAACCCGGTCGTTGTACAAGCGCGCTTCTCCGCCGCCGGTCACATCCTGCGGATTCCAGCGACCGGCCTGCAAGGCGTTCAGTTCGTTCAAGGCGGCGTAACCGTTCTGGTAATAACGTCCCTGATCCATCTCGATCTTAGGCAGGTTCATCTCCGGAATCATGGCATACACGGAAATTTTAGCGTTGGGGAATGTCTTACGCGTCTGCACCAACACATCCACGACCGAACCGGATCCCGTTCCGCCGCAAAGGCCGGCAAAAATATGGATATTGAGGTTGGAGGAATCTCCCGATACCTGCTCGCAACGGGCATACGCATCGCGCAGGCTGTTGACATAGCCCACTGCGTTGGCCGCGAACAACAAGCGGCCGGCACGGCGTTTCTGCCCGGCGGCCTGTCCCAGCGAACCGATAGCTGACTTCACAGCGGCCACGTTGTTTACAATACCTCTCACCGAAGGATAATTACCGATATGGTCGAGGATATGCTCCACATCCACAGCCTTGATGTTCAAGAACTCGTTGTTGGTGAACGAGGCATCCTGCCCCATCACACGGAAGTCGGGCCTCGGCTTTCCGTCCTTCGGCATCATCTCGTCCGTAGAGTCCACATAAAGCAAAGCCACGGGTTGTTTCTTACGCTCTTCCGCTGTCGGGAATTCCTCAAACATACGCATTTTGAACGCGCGGAGAATCTTTCCGCCCGTACCGCCCAATCCCACCAGGATATGGTTGCTGTTACAAAAACTTGTTGTCATAGTACTTCTTTATATTATTTTTTCGTATTTTTCTTTTCCCAACGCTATCTACGGCTCCGCCTCACATGCAGGCGCTCCCTCCCGGGCACCTGCGACTGGCGAGAAGCCGGGCGCCCCGCCGGACGCCTGTCATATCGCCGGGATATGGTCTTGATGACCAATACGGCACCGACTATAATAAAGCCCAACGCCCACGCCAAACGGCGCAGGATATACATGTTCATAAAATGATGCAGCTCATCGGCCATTGCTTTGGCATAGTTCACAGGCGTATATCCCCACGACTCGTAACTCCCTATGTAATAAGCCACCAACGGCCACCGCTCCATGACTTCACCCAATATTTCGTTGGTTGCATCCTGCGGCACTTCGGCATACTTGGGCATACCGTCCAACATTTCGTTGACGGCCTCTTCCACATCCGAGCAATAAGACTTGATAGTCACCGCCCCGCATAGGAGCACGGACTGGAAGGCCAAGAAGAAAAACAGGATGCCGGCCACAAGGAAGCTCATGGGGGTGAAGGTGCTGTCGCGCCACCAGGAACGTATCAACACAAACATCAACACGATACCCAACAAGGTAATCAGGACACCCAGCAGCAAGCTCCCGATGGAATAGGAAAGGATGTTAAACAAATAGCCAAGGCCCCAAAAACCGCCCATAACTTCCATTCTGTTTTTCATGCCGGCAGATATTCCCCGAGAACCGGCTGTTTTTCAAATCAGAACTAAAGGCGCAGGGATTCTTTCACACCTCGTCCCCTTTGCAGACAACGGGTGTTCCGCCTTCATGGCATTAACGAGACAAAGATATACAATTGTTTTGAATAAAATAAAATTCAAAACAAAAAAAATCACAGGATACTCATAAAAAATATATTCCAGCAAATTTGCGACACGGAGGCGAGGAAACATTACTTCCCATTTCCAAAAATATCAAGCTGACATGTGCCACATCTGTCGCGCCCATTTCATCACACTAAACACCAACAAATTACAAAAATCGAGACAGATGCGACAGATATTCCCTTAAAGTCTTAAGGAGAAATAATAAATAGTCTTCCTTTAAAGGAGGGGTATATTTATTATCATATACAGAAATATTAAGCAAATAAGTGTAATATCTGTTGCATTTCCTTCATTACTCTAAATATCAATACTTTATAATGCCAAGACATCTTCGCCACAAGAAAAACTGTCACGAGGGTCTAAGAACTGAAATGGCATCCTTAGGAATACTATCCTTAGGGCCTAACGAATACTATCGTAAGGTGCTAAGAAATACGTTTTTAAGGGTGTAAGGAATACTTTCCTTAGGGGGTAAGGAATGCATTCGTAAGGAGACAAGGACAGCGCTTTGTCGATTTGTCGTATTGAACCAATAAACTATCCCCTAAAAAATGCCGCAGTATGGAATATTTTTGTTATATTTGTAGTGCTCTAATGGAACTCTTTAAAAGACAAACCGTATGATACAACTTATGGAAGCAGTCCAGGCGGCGGCAAAAATAACCGAAGAAGCCGAAAAGATAGTATTGGACAAAAGTCAGATAAACACCGTATTGCAACAAATGATAGGCTGGTGCGTGGAAGCCGGAAAAAATATTCTGGTAGCAGTCATCGTATTTATTGTCGGACGCATCATCGTTTCCTTCCTCAACCGTCTGCTGGCCCGCATGCTGGAACGCCGCCATGTAGAGACCACCATACAGACATTCCTGAAGAGCCTGGTGAATATTCTGCTCATGATGCTGCTGGTTATTTCGGTAGTAAGCGCTCTCGGAGTCAACACGACATCTTTCGCCGCCCTATTGGCTTCGGCCGGTGTGGCCATCGGCATGGCATTGTCCGGCAATTTACAGAATTTAGCCGGCGGTCTTATCATTCTGCTGTTTCGCCCCTATAAAGTTGGCGACTGGGTGGAAGGCCAGGGAGTGGCCGGCACCGTCTCTGAAATACAGATATTCCATACCATCCTGATTACAGGCGACAACAAAACGGTGTATGTACCCAACGGCGCCATGAGCAGCGGCATCATCACTAATTATAGCCGTAAAGAAACCCGGCGTGTGGAATGGACTATCGGGGTGGAATACGGAACATCCACCGACGACGTAAAAAACCTGCTGCGGACATTACTGGCAACCGACCAGCGCATCCTTACCGAACCGGAACCGTTCATTGCCGTCACGGCCTTGGCCGACAGTAGTGTGAACATCCTCATACGCGCATGGGTGAAACAGGAAGACTACTGGGGGGTATTTTTCGACACGAACAAAACCATCTACGAAGAGTTCAACAAGGCCGGCATCAGTTTCCCGTTCCCGCAACTGACCATACATCAGGATTAGCATGTCGGACATTCTTTATATGTAAAGACCTGACACCCGCTTTTTCCCCTCTTTTATTTTTAAATATTGCTTTCTTTTATATTTTAATATATCTTTGCACCCGTAATATTTACAAGCAAGTAAAGACAAAGACATTCTTGGTGTCCGAACCAGACACGAAAGAATCTTTTCTGTCCAACAAAAACAAATACATGAAATCCAGGCCATTACCATTCAATCTCGTCGGATTGCTTCTGTGGGCTCTTTTCATTCATATACCTCATCCGATCTGTTCACAGGAGACAGAAGACCATTTGTTATCCGGACTGGTTACCGACCCGGAAGGGCAACCTCTACCCGGCGCAAACATCCGTATCAAAAATACTCCTTACGGCACCGTGACTGACATGGACGGCAAATACCAGTTGAGAGGTAAGTGGAAAAAAGGAGCTGTCATCATGTTCAGTTACATCGGCATGAAAGACGTGCTGATGGAATTCTGGGGACAAAAGGAACAGGACGCTGCCATGCAATCCGACGACAAAGCGCTGAAAGAGGTATCCGTGACGGCTCGGCAAAACATCAATGCCATCGACCTGCGGGCGCGTGCCGGCGTAGTACAGACCGTGGACATGAAGCGCCTGAACGAGAAACCGATGATGGACATGTCATTGGCACTGCAGGGAAGCGTGCCCGGACTCATCGTAACCAATACCGGCGATCTGGGTTCCAAGCCAACCATCCGCATCCGGGGAAATTCTTCGTTGCGCAAAGGGGATGCGGCCAACGAGCCTTTGTATGTACTCGATGGCAAAGTCATCTCGTCAGATGCATTCATGACGCTGAACCCGCAAGACATCAAGGAAATCAAAGTGCTGAAAGACGCTGCCGCCTGTGCCCTTTACGGCATCAAGGCCGCAAACGGCGTACTGGAAATCACGTCGCAGCGTGGCACAAACGACGGCCATGTAAGCGTAAGCTATAATTTCAACATGGGGGTCACCATGCGCGGACGACGGGGCGTGGAACTTATGGAGACGGACGAAAAGCTGGAATTTGAAAGACGGCTGAAAAACGAAGCGACACCAGGCTACCGTTACAGTGCGGATTATTTTCGGACCAAATACCCGAACTCTCCCGAACTGAGCGCAATGATAGCCGACGGGCAACGGGTTCTCGACTCATTACGCACCATCAACACCGACTGGTTCCGGGAACTGATACGCCGCAGTATGTATCAACGCCATAACCTGAGTTTCAAAGGCGGCAATGAACAAACGGCCTATTACATATCGGCCAATTACACCATGCAGGGAGGTATGCTCCCGGGTAACGACACCCAACGGGCAACCGTCCGGATGAGTCTCGACCAACAACTGGGTAAAATCGGAATACTTTCACTGAGCGTGGACGGAGGATATGCCGAGACCGATACTCCCACGGGAACTTCATTCACACCGGCTTCGCTCGTCTATAACCTGAATCCATACGAACAGCCGTCCGGCGGCAAACTTTGGTCATACCCGAACCGGACATACAGCGACCTGCTGAACCAATACAGTGCCAGTTCGTCCGACAAACGGGGAGGTTTCAGCGGCAGCATAAACTTAGACCCGCTGGAAGGACTGACCGTAGCGGCCGTGGCCGGTATCGACTTCCTGCTCACGGAAGGGCTGCAATTCACACCGGCGTCGTCATACGCGGAACAGCAGAGCGGCGCACCGCAGGAAGCATTGGGAAAACTGAACAAATACAAAAATACGGTTGCCAACATCTCGTCCAATATCCGCGCCACCTACACCCGGACATTCAAGGAAAAACACGACTTGACCCTGAGTGCCAACATGGACTACTATCTGACTGATAACGACAACGTGTCCATTACCGGATACGGCGTGGGAGACCATCCGTCCGCAGCCCTTATCAACCAATCGCTTGAGAAGAACAGAAAACCGTCTGTCGGCTCGCTTAAAGAAAAAACGGCACAAATCGGTTACGGGCTCGTGGGCGGTTATACATACAACAGCCTGTACGACTTGTTCGCCACCTACAAATGGGACGCGTCGTCCGTCCTGCCGAAAGACAAACGCTGGAACGGCGCCTGGGCTGTCGGCGCGGGATGGACTCCCAGCAACTATCGGTTTCTGAAAGACAACAAAGTGCTCACCCGCCTGAACTTCAAGACATCTTATGGCGTAACGGCCAGTCTGGCCGGTGTGTCCGCCGCTTCCACCATCGGCACATTCGCTTATTCGGAAAACACGTACGGCAACCAACGCCTGCTGGAACTGCTGGCTCTCTACAACACCGACCTGAAACCCGAACAGACGACTTCCATCGATGCCGGCATCTCGTTGGAGTTCTTCAAACGGCTGACCGTAGATTTCGGATGGTACAAACGGGAAACGGCAGATGCCCTGCTGGACGTACCGGTACCGGCTTCCAACGGTTTCAGTACCATGAAACGCAACATCGGTGTGCTAAGGAACGATGGTATCGAACTGAGCGCCTCCATGAAAATCATAGATACGGACGTGTTCACATTCCGGCTGGGAGGATCGTTCGCCTACAACAGCAATAAGGTGACGGATCTTTATTTCACGGACAAGTTGTATGCCAACGAGACGTCCTTGATTCCCGACTTTCAGATTGGCAAAGCCTATGACATCGTATATGGCCTGAAGTCATTGGGCATCAATCCGCGTACCGGACTCCCTGTATTCGAGGGAGCAGACGGGCGGGAATTTAAAGCCACAGACCAACTGAAACGAGAGGATTTCGTGGAACTGGGGCACAGTACTCCTCCTTACAGCGGCACCATCAACGTGACTTTCACTTACCGGGACTTGGACCTGGATATGGATTTCTATTACGTGGCCGGCGGCGTCCGCCAATACAATTATACGTATGTGCGCGACATGAGCAGCGCACACCAAAACGCAGTTCACGGATTATTGGACAAGATGTGGTTCGAAAACGGAGATCAGAACAAAATATACTATTCTCCGTTCTATTCCTCCGCAGCCATCGAAACCCTTAGTTATCCCAACACCAATACGGTAGGAAAAAGCAACTACCTGCGTATGTCCATGCTTTCCCTGCGCTACCGCATACCTCGCAAGTTCCTGTCCAGACGATGCCCGTTCATCAAGTATGCCAACATCGCCATGCAGGCGTCCAACCTGTTCACGCTGACTCCCTACAACGAATCAGATCCGGAAACGGGGCAGTTGGGCGCCGCCGTACAACCGGTGCTGACCATGAATCTGAGTGTCACGTTTTAAGTTATGTCCGCCATGAAAACGAAACTATTTATCCGACTCATAAGCATCGCCGTATTGACAGGAATGATTCATGCCTGTTCCTTGGACATCCCGTACGAAAACCAGTTTTCCGATCCCGATGCCGTCAACACCCCGCGGGCCGCACGCGAACTGCTGTCCACGGCCTACAGCCAACTGCCTCATCCCGAATTTGAATTATCCGTACTGAGCGATGACTTCACCCCTACTTCCTGGATCAAAAAGAACAGCGATCTGGAAAACCTTCATAAATGGGAACCTCAGCCCATTTTAGATCTGGGGAGCTCCCTGTGGCAGAAGTATTACGGAGTAATAGCGACCCTGAACGCACTTTCCGAGCGCCTGCCGGCCATACCGATCTCTTCGGAGGAAGCCCGCAGGGAAGTAGAACAGATCACGGCTGAAGCCAAGGTGTTGAAAGCTTACTGCTACTTCGACCTGCTGCGTCTGTTCGCGCCCGACTATCGAGATGGAAAAGAGAAGCCCGGCATTCTGCTTAAAGACAGACTGGAACTGGAATTCCTCCCCCGCACGAGCGTGGAAAACGGTGTAACCGCCATCCGCCAGTTGTTGCAGGAAGCGGCCTCCGCCATGAAACAAACGGATGTCTGCTACTGGCTTTCACATACGGCCTGCCTATACCTGCAAGCCGAACTTGAACTGTATGCCGGCAACTACGCACAGGCCGCCCAACTGGCCGGTCTGGTAATTGAGGATAAGGGGGGCATCGAAAGCATGTCCGCGTCTGCCTATGCCAACCTCTGGAGCAACAATCCAAGCGACGAACGAATCTTCTCTTATTATAGTTCGACCACGGCCTCGTCTTTCTACATAGACATCGTCTACGATACAAGTTCCGGAGATTATCTGGCGTTGAACGAAACATTGGTTTCGTCGTATACGGAAGACGACATACGCAAGGAATACACCGTGCTTCCTTTCCAGACCATCTTCCGGACAGCGCAATACATGGGGAAATACAACCGGATGCGCAAGGAGAAACAAGAAATAACCTACATCAACAAACTGCGCACAGCCGGAGCCTGTTTCCTGTTGGCTGAGGCTTCCTGTCTGGACGGAAAGAACGAGGCGCGGGCTGTCGAAATCATGAATGAATACCTCGCACGGCGGGGAGCGCCCCCCTTGGATGACAACCTGCGGGGCAATGCTTTGATGCGACGCATCCTGACAGAAAAATGGAAAGAGTTCGCCGGTGAAGGACAACGTTACTTCGACTTAAAACGCTATCGCCGCACCTTATTGTCCACCTGGACGACAGCAGCCGGCAAGAACATCACAGCCGATGATTATCGCTGGAATTTTCCCATTCCCAAAGAGGAATATCTGTATAATGATAATGTCACACAAAACACCGGATGGAATCAATTTATTCACTAAATAAAAACCAAATCATGAAAAAGTATTTTGCGTATGCAACAATTTTGCTGGCAGCTTGCTTTGTAAGTGCCTGCAACGAAGATGAAGAACCCGCAACTTACACGGGTAAAAATGGTGTTACACTGAATATACTTAACGGCAACGGCACCCTGATTGAGGATGAGGATGACGCCGTGACTGTCTCTGTGACACTGGACCGTCCCTACGACACGGACATTAATCTGACAGTCAATGTTCAGGGACCGGAACCGGAACATCTGCTCATAACCCCCAATCCGGTAACCGTCAAAGCCGGCAGCAAAAGCACCACATTCCAAGTTGTTTCCGCCCAACTCGGAAACCTGGCAGAACAACACCAATACACTCTGAACATGACGAATTTGCAGAGTGATATGGAAATAATCCAAACGGTCAACATCACTCTGCGTACACGCACAGGCATGGATGATCTGACCCATGAACAAAAGGCTCTGGTAGAGAGTTGGAAGACGAACTACGGCATTGATGTCACCCCCTGGATTGGCAAGATAAGCCTCACCGGTAATGTAACGGAACCGGGAGATGGATACACGGCCGATTTCACGGAACCCAAAGAAACCACTTTGCAGGGTGCCAGCATCATCACATTGGGCGAAGGCTGCACGGAAGATAAAATCGTACTGAAAATGGTGGACAACCCGATGGGCCTCACGGCTTTCCTTTATGACTGGTTCCGCAAGAACACGGTTGAGGACTTTGAGTATTATGCAAATGAAGAATGGGGTACCGGTCTTGAAACCATGGAAAAGATCAACTGGAACAAAGACAGTCAGGAGATATTCAACGTAACATTGGACGGTATCGAAATCGATCTGACCCAAGCTACGGATAACGGTTATGCCATACACTTCACAAAGGAAGGTACAGCATACGTTTACGATGTGAACGGCAATCCATTGCTGTATGCTTTGGAGGATGAAGAGCCGGAACCCTGGTTTTATAGCAAAGAATGCTGGATTCCTTTCAAATATGAGTTCTCTGCATGGACCCGCCTATTGACTATGGTGGCCGAAGGCGATGAAGAAGCATTGGAAATGGCTATCGGTTTAAGTACGGCAGACCCGGAATACTTCTTACTGTTTTCTTCTGTAAACGAAGATGGATACGACTCAGAAGAAAACAACTACTATGTAGAACCGCGCGGCAGCATTGACTTCACCAACGGGACAATGACATTTGAATTCCCGGCAGACCATCAGCTGGCCGGAGGATATGCCCGTGTGAACGTCACTTATACAGCAAACTGACAATCAGACTGCATCGGATAAACAACATAATGAAAAGACACTTATATCACTGGTTAAGTCATGCCGTCCTCTCAGGGGCGGCATGGCTCGTTTGTATCCCTCTCACGGCACAGAGCCTGACCGACACCATCCGGCCGGCTGCGGACATCGTGGAAGGGAGACTGCGAAACGGCTTGCGATACATATTAAAAAAGAATGACACGCCGACCTCACGCACTGAGTTCCGGCTTATCATGCGTGTCGGTTCCGTACAGGAGACCGAACAACAAAAAGGCGGCGCACATTTTCTAGAACATATCGCTTTCGGGGGTACACGCCATTTCCCCCGCCGCGGAGCCGTGGAGTATCTGGAATCCTTAGGTATGAAATACGGACAGGACATCAATGCCTACACCGGTTTCGACCGTACCATCTACATGTTTTCTGTACCCTCGGACCGAACGAAATCTTCCGCCTACCATCAGCCGCTGCTCATTCTGAAGGACTGGCTTACAGACATGACCATCAACCCGCAACGGATAGAGACAGAGAAGGGTATCATCCTGGAAGAACTGCGGGGATACGATGTCGGAGATGATTTCTACGGCCTGAAAATCGGGCAGGGCATCTTTAAAGACCGTATGCCGCTGGGCAACATCGAGGACATACGCAACATGACACCGGAGACACTGAAACAATACTACCGCACATGGTATGTACCGGAACTGGCCACGCTGGTGATTGTCGGCGACATCGAACCACTGGACATGGAGCTGGCAATCAAAAAAATGTTCGACACACGGAAATCCCGACGGCATCCCGACTACCGGACCTATCCGCTTGTCTATACTCCCGGCATACAAATAAGCAAAGTGACGGACTCGCTCCAGTTGCACGACAAGGTGGAACTGATAATTCCCCACCCCAGTATCACCACCCGCACACTGGAAGATGTCTGCCGGCAGAAGACCGGAGCAATATTACTCAATGCACTGACACAGAGGTTTCAGAACCGCAAAATCAGTTGCGACGTATCCAACAAATGGTACCTCAGCGACAAGGATCATCTGGTGTTCACGGTGCAGGAAAACACCGGCAACGACCTGCCGAAAAGCATCGCGTCCCTGTCCGGCGAACTGAAAAACATTCTCGAAAACGGTTTTCATCCCAAGGAAGTGGAGCATGCAACCCAAAGTATTATCCGCCGACTGGGCAATACCAGCGATTACCGGGGACGTCCGTCGGCCGCATGGTGCGACGAACTGACCGACTACGTCCTGTCGGGAGATGCCCAGGTGAGTGACTCCACTCAGATGGAACAGATTGTAAAAAAGCTACAGACCACCGACAGTCGGCTATTGCAGAACCTGCTGAACAACTGGCTTGCTTACAAGGACAGCACTCTACTGGTGGCAGGACGGATACACCCTTCCCGGGCAGAACGGTTGACAGAAAATTTCATCCGGGAAACCTGGGCAGAAGGAGAAAAACTCCCTTGCGTGCCTTACGAATACAAGGAGACTGTTCAGGAGGAAGAAAAAGAGGTGGTCACACCGGCCTGCCTGGAAACCGCTCATCCTTTCGACCCGGCCAGCATAGACAGTATCCGCATATATCCGGAACTGAATATCCGTGACATACAATTGACCAACGGCATACGGCTCATTCTGAAACCGACCCGTGAGGAGGGCAACATCCTGCTTACATCGGTCGCACCGGGAGGACTTGCGTCCATCCCGCCCAAACGCTTCTACCAGCTGGAAGGCATAGCCAGCTACATAGATCTGGGGGGAATCGCCAAAGCCGACTACGAACAACTGGAGGAATATCTGTATCGGAACGATATGGCTCTGACCCTCACAATGGAAAGTTATTGGCACGGATTCATGGGATTTTTCCGGGAGAAGGACGCAACGGCATTCTTCAATCTGATTTACGAGAAAATCACCGACCCGGAACTGCGCTATGAGGACTTCGAGGAAGTCCGAAAGGATTTGCGCCGCTCCGCCGGCAAGGAGACTCTGCTCGACAAAATGCTCAGCCGCACACAAGACCGTCTGTTGGCAGCCCGTCTCAATACATTAATGGGCAACACACTGGAACACAACGAGCAGACGCCGGACTCCACACAGATAGACGCGCTCAATCTGGACAGCATCGCTCTATTCTACAACCGGCTGTACAACGAGCCTGACCGTACGGTCTACATTGTGTGCGGCAAATTCGACCCGGACACCCTGATGCAACGCTTTACCTCCGTTTTCTCACAGATGCCACGGTCGGAAAAACCCGCCGAATGGCCTGTTCCTCCCGTACGGCTGCCGGAGAAGACAACGGTAGAACGTTTCTCCAATGAGAACGAGACACAAACGGTATTCGACCAGATTTATTTCGGATTTTATGAACCGGGGCTACGCAATTCGCTTATCCTGAAACTGATGAGCAATATCATCCGCAACCGTCTGATATCCGACCTGCGCGAACGTGAGTCGCTGGTTTACTCTCCCTACATATCATTGTTCTACGACGGAATCCCCAAGTCGGTGTATTATTTCGACATAAATGCTTCTGTTGAGAACAGGAACATGCCTCGAGTACAAACCTTGCTGCGCGATATCCTGCAAAACCTGCGGCAAAAAAACGTAACAGAGGAGGAGCTGAACAAACTGAAACAATCTTTCCTTATCAACAAACGGGAAGCCTTGGATGACAATAACACCGCAAACTGGCGTACTACCTTGACAGGTCTGCTGAAAAACGGAGAGAGCCTGGCGGATTTCGCCCGTTACGAGGAATGTCTGAACAGCATCACTCCGACTGACATATTGGAAGCGTTCCGCCAGTATATCGACTTAGACAAGTATGTGTTGCTTTACATGAGTAATCAGGAAATAGAAAAACAATGAAAAAATACATGAACAGAAAAATCACACGGATGCTTTGTGCCGCCCTGCTCCTCCTGACTGGAACTGAACACGCAAAGGCACAGGGACCCAAAGCCTACACCTTGTTCGACAGCAAAGGAAAGGAAGTGTCCTACCAACAGATGATAGACCAACTGGCCGGCTGCGATGTCGTGTTCTTCGGAGAAAACCACAACTGCCCCATCGCCCACTGGATGGAACTGAACGTGGCCCGTTCGCTGTACGAACGGCACGGCGACAAACTGGTTATCGGCGAAGAGATGATGGAAGCGGACAACCAACTGATTCTCGACGAATACATGAACAGTCAGATCTCCTACGACCGGTTCGAAGCCGAGACCCGCCTGTGGGACAACTACTCCACCGACTATTATCCGGTGGTCTACTTTGCCAAGGAAAACAACATTCCGCTTATCGCCACCAACGTGCCGCGCCGCTATGCCAACGTGGTGAAGAACAAGGGACTGCTCTATCTGGATTCTCTTTCGGAAGAAGCCAGGCGTTATTTACCCCCGCTGCCCGTTCCTTTCGAATATGACGAAGGGAAAAGCAGCGAGGCTTTCGGCCTGATGCAACTGTTGGGGGGCCGGACAAAGGGCGATACACGTCTGATAGCCGAAGCGCAGGCCATCAAGGATGCCACGATGGCATGGTTCATCGCCCGGAATCTGAAACACAAATTCCTGCACATCAACGGCCGCTATCATTCCGACAGCCGCGACGGCATCATCCCCTATCTACTGAAATACCGCCCCGGTACCACCATCGGCATCATCACCACCATACGTCAGGAGTCGGTGGAGCAACTGGACGAAGAGAACCTCGGACTTGCCGATTTCTATATCTGCGTGCCCGAGGATATGGTGACAAGTTACTGATAACACAAGAATAGGGCTATTCGTGCTTTTATCTGCTGATTCCAACGCCCCCGGTTAAATGGCTGTTTAACTGGGGGCGCTGCCTTTTTGATAATACGGAGGAAACAAAATTCATTATTGCCAATATCTTGTCTTAAGATAGTTATAGAGAGATGGATAACTATTCTCTATTATAGGATCTACAATAACATATTTGCTCTGGTCTGAAAGCATGCTTCTCCATGACTCCTCCATACCTTTTGGGGTTATAGGATATTCTTGAGCAACAGTTCATCGTTCTCCTCTTGTTCCCTGTGCTCTATCATCTGTTCCGCCCACAAGATCCGTCGTATAAGTTGATAGAATGGCTCAAGATTGAAGGTTTGCAAAAGGAAGACGTCCATGCCGCCCTTCAAAATCTTCAAGCATCTTTTTCTCCACCTCTCTCGGTTCTTCCATTGGTGTCGTCTTCCACGCTACAAGCAAGGATGCTGAGTCTGCAAGCTGCCAGAGATATCGGCCGCCCCTGTGACCGACTGATTTGCCAGCGCCGAAGTTTAAAAGCTGCTTGATTCTTTCATGAAGTGTTGTAGCCTTACCTATATATACAACCGCACTTTCGGGTACATATTTCGCCTGAAGTTCCGAGATTGCGACGTTGGGATCTTTACTTTTAAAGAATCCACCGGTACCTTTCTCTAAAAAAACAGGTTCGGACTCACTGGGGCGTATAACAATATATACCCCTTGCATCTTTGGAATCAAAGATGCTGATGAACGCAACTGCTCAACCGGAACAAATCCCGTGAAGCCTTCTTTCTTGTACTCTTCAATTTCTTGTTTCATTGTAATTTTGTTTTTAGTTTCTTTTATGCAAATATACAGTAAATACGGAGCAGGAAGCGGAGTCTGAATGATTTAATATATAGCATTTCACCCAATCTTCCAAACGGAACACCCACGGAATGACATCTGCACTATTCCTCATACCTCGTTCCTCCTCAATCCTTGCCGATATATTTCATTGATCCGCCGGCGCAGAGACATCGGTTTAATAACCGTCAAAGAATGGCTCCTTGCAAGCAATGCCATAACGAAATCATTGGTAATACGCAGATGAACCCGTATGCGAAACTCTTCCTCATTATCAACGAGTATCTCCTGTGAGGTATGCAACGGCATGGATTTCAGGAAATATCCGTCAAGCGGAGAATAAGAAAGTTCGATTTCTTCCACCGGAACCGATTCATCGTCCCATATGCCATAGCTGTTTTTAAACAGCCGGTTCGGATCGGTCGAAACACTCCTTACGAAACTCTCGCTACCGATTTCCAATCTGGAAATTCTGTCCACGGCATAAGTCCTGAGTTCGTGATGTTCATCCAACGCTATCAGATACCACAGACCCAACGACTCCTTGAGGAAATGGGGTTTCACGCATTTAGAGATTATCCGGTTGTCCTTTCTGACAAGCCTGTAATCAAACGCCACCTTCCGGCAGTTCTTTATCGCATGGATAAGTACCGGAATGCTTTCAGCCCCCTTGGGCCGATGATGTTCAGGGATGATGAAACCGGTCGTATCACCGGTATGGTTCAATGACGTAAGAAGATCGAAGTTCATCAACAGTTCTTCGTAACGTATCTCAGCATTCCTGTTACGTTCGGAGATGAAGTACCCCTTTCCCCGACGATTCTCTATTTCAATCTCAAACATGCTTTCAATCTCTTTGAAGTCCCGCTGCAGAGTACGTAAACCGATCCCGACCTCATATCCCCGAAGCTCCATTTGGAGATTAAGGAATGAAATCAGGTCGTCTCCCGATACATATTTCTTATGTCCTGAAAGCCTGTGGACAATGAGTATATAGCGGACCAGCCGCCCCATTTTCTGATTCATACCGCAAAGTTATGGAACAAAAGCGTCAATTTGTGTCGTTTTCAAAATAATTTATTCCTGATTTTGGGAGTGGATAGTATTCCTTATGTCCTCACGACAGTATTCCTTGTCTTTTCATGACAACTGTTCTAATGTCACCCCGTAAGCACTCCACTACCCATAGTGGACAGCACTCCACTACCTCCTGTGAACAGCGCTCCACTACTCCCAGTGAACAGCACTCCACTACTCCCAGTGAACAGCACTCCACTACCCCCAGTGAACAGCGCTCCACTACCCATAGTGAACAGTTGTTCACTTACCTGAGTGACAACGAAACGGGAACCGTCGGATTCGCAGATGCAAGGAAAAAGAAAGAAAAGACAATAGAAAATCCCCCGAAATGTAGTATCTTTAACCCGGCTTTTACCACAACCCATGATACTACAGATAGAATTTACGCTGAAAGCACGGCCGCGCGGCTTCCATCTCATCACCCGGGAGGTGCTCGAACACCTTCCCCCACTGCCCGGCACGGGGCTGTTGCACCTGCTTATCAAGCACACCAGCTGTGCGCTGAGCATCAATGAGAATGCCGATCCGGACGTGCGGGGAGACATGGCGCGCATCTTCGACCGGCTGGTACGGGAAAACGAGCCCTACTACAACCATGTCCTGGAAGGGGCGGACGACATGCCGGCGCATGCCAAAAGCACGCTGTGCGGCGTGGAACTGACCGTCCCCGTCACGAAAGGACGGCTGAATCTGGGCACGTGGCAAGGCATTTATCTATGTGAATTCCGCGACTACGGCGGCCCGCGCCGCATTGTCGCCACACTGACGGGAGAATAATAATGATAGACAGAGCCACCGTAGACAGAATACTGGACGCCGCCCAGATAGTGGACGTCGTGTCGGACTTCGTGACGCTGAAAAAAGCCGGCGTCAATTACAAGGGGCTATGCCCTTTCCACGAAGACCGCACCCCGTCGTTCGTCGTCTCTCCGGCCAAGGGGCTTTGCAAATGCTTCGCCTGCGGCAAGGGAGGCAACGCCGTGCACTTCATCATGGAGCACGAACAGCTGTCATTCCCCGACGCCCTGCGCTATCTGGCCAGAAAATACCACATCGAGATAAAGGAAAAGGAGATGACCGACGAAGAACAGCAGGCCCGGAACGAACGGGAAAGCATGTTCATCGTCAACGAATGGGCCTGCGGCTTCTTCCGCAACCAACTGACGGACACCGTGGACGGACGGGCCATCGGCATGGCTTATTTCCGGAACAGGGGATTCCGCGACGACATCATCGCCAAGTTCCAACTGGGTTTCAGCCCCAACCAATGGGATGCTCTGGTACGCGAGGCCAGAGCCAAGGGATACAGGGACGACTATCTGCTGAAGACCGGACTGTGTTTCCAGCGCGACAACGGGCAGTTGCAGGACCGTTTCCGGGGGCGCGTCATCTTTCCCGTCCACACACTGAGCGGCAAGGTGGTGGCATTCGGAGGGCGGGTGCTCGACGCCGCCACCAAAGGAGTGAACATCAAGTATCAGAATTCACCCGAATCCGCCATTTATTCCAAAAAGAAGGAACTCTACGGGCTGTTTCAGGCCAAGCAGGCCATTGTCAAAAACGACAACTGTTTTCTGGTAGAGGGATATACCGACGTTATCTCCATGCACCAGGCAGGCGTGGAAAACGTGGTTTCCTCGTCGGGTACCGCCCTGACAACCGACCAAATCCGGCTTATCCACCGGTTCACGGAAAACATCACGGTCATCTACGACGGAGATGCGGCAGGTATCAAGGCATCCGAACGGGGTATCGACATGCTACTGGCCGAAGGCATGAACGTGAAACTGTTGCTGTTGCCCGATGGAGACGATCCGGATAGTTTTGCCCGCAAGCACAACGCCACCGAGTATCAAGCGTATCTGAACGAACATCAGGTGGACTTCATCAAGTTCAAGACCGACCTGCTGTTGCAGGAGGCCAAAGGAGACCCCATCAAACTGTCACGGTTAGTGAACAACATCGTGCAGAGCATTTCGGTGATTCCGGACGAAATCACCCGTTCACTCTACACACGGGAGACGTCGGCCATGCTGGCCATGGACGAACAGATGCTGGCCGCGGCCGTGGGACGGTGTATCGTCAAGGCACGGGAAGAGAAAAAGAAACAACAGGAACAGGAGCGCAACCGACGCGCGCTGCAACAGCAGTCCGATGTCCCCTCCACACCGACGGGAGTGGACGAAACACCGGTCCCGCCACCGGCCAATGATGCCAACGTTCCTCCGCCTCCTCCCACAGAAATACCTCCCGAAGCATATCCCGACGGCACGCAACCACTGGCAGGCATACCGGCGGCGGAAACGGCGGCCGAAGTTCCTGAAACGTCACACACGCTCAGTTTCATCCCCCGCACGGGAGCCGAAGAAATGGTGTTCTACGAAAAGGAACTGCTGCTGGTGCAGGCCCTGGTTCGTTACGGAGACAAAGTCATGTGCAATGTGGAAAACGAAAATGGGGAGGAGCAGCCTCTCACTGTCGTCGAATACATCCGCTACACATTGCAGGAGGACACGCTGCAGTTCCACAATCCCCTGCACAACCAGCTATTGGACGAGGCCGAGACGCATCTGCAAGACGAGGGCTTCACCACTGAACGGTATTTCATGAACCATCCGTCCCCGGCAGTCAGCAGTCTGGCATTCGAGCTGATGAGCGACCGGTATATCCTGAGCAAATATCACTCCAAAAGCCAGAAGGTGGTAAGCAACGAAGAAAGGCTTATGGAACTGGTCCCTCACCTGATGACGGACTTCAAACTGGCCATCGTGGATGAGGAACTGAAACAGATTCTGTTCCAACTGCGAAGGCCTGACATATTGCAGGACAAGGACCGCTACATGGACATCATGAAACACTACAAGGAAGTGAAAGAGATTGAGAGTTCCCTGGCCCGCCAACGGGGCGACCGTGTGCTGACAATACGATAACGTACATCTCGTTCATACACCGGTAAAAAAACATCTCCGCCGGCCAGACAGCCGACGGAGAATCCCTTTTTGTTCTTACCCTTTCGGGTAAGCTGGAAACTATTTACGAAGTCCCATTTTATCATTCAGATAAAGTATACCGGCCTCACCGGCTTTCTTTATCTTCTCCACAATATCCTGTGCCGTAGCTTCCTCCTCGACCTGCTCGCGCACAAATCCCCAGAAGAAGTCCTGACTGGCCTTGTCGTCATCTGCTGCCGCCAGATTCACCAGATGATCGATCATCTTGGAAACCTTGCACTCATGCTCGTATATGTTTTCAAACACACGAAGCACACCAGTCCATTCCTGAGGAACGACATCGATCTTGTCCAGACGGGCCACTCCTCCCCGCTTGATCATATAATCAGCCATGGCGCAGGCGTGTTCCATTTCTTCCTGCGACTGCTTTTTCGCCCATGAGGCAAAACCGTCGTATCCTTCTTTCTGCAAATAAAAGGACATGGATAAATAAAGGTTGGCAGACCATACCTCAGCTGCAATCTGATCGTTAATAGCTTTTTGCAATTTATCCGTAATCATAGTTAAAAGGTTTTAAATTAGTTTTTTATATCACCTGTCTCTCTCTTATCACAAGACAAAGATATAAAAAAGAAAACACAGCGCCTCTTTCCGGAATAAAAAAATCAGGGGTGTTAACGTTATATAGTTCTTTACAGATTGATTAACAATCCATACCTTATTATATATAGGGAAACCTTAATTTTATTCACAAAAGAGATTACGTCGCCCCATTGCACAGACAAACAGATGGTCTGTGCACACTGAAGAGGCTGCATGCGGCAACGAACTTTGAGAAAAAGGTTAATGAGCAGCGTGACTGATGAGATTGAGAAATTCCTCGCGCGTCTTTGCCTGCTGAAACGCTCCGGTAAAGTCACTGGTCGTTGTCACGGAATTCTGCTTCTCCACACCCCTCATCTGCATGCACATGTGTTTGGCTTCCACCACCACCATGACGCCCAAGGGATCAAGCGCCTGCTGAATACACTCCTTTATCTGGAGAGTCATTCTCTCCTGCACCTGCAGACGATGGGAGAAACAATCCACCACGCGGGCGATCTTGCTCAGTCCTGTGATATAACCGTTAGGGATATAGGCAACATGTACTTTTCCATAAAACGGCAGCATGTGATGTTCACAGAGAGAAAAGAAATCGATGTCCTTCACTATGACCATCTGCCGATAGTCTTCCTTGAAACGGGCTGACAAAAGCATGGCTTGCGGATCTTCTCCATATCCGCGCGTAAGCGTCTGCATGGCCTTGGCCACACGCAAAGGAGTCTTTTGCAAACCTTCACGTTCAGGGTCTTCACCCAGCAGAGCCAGTATTTTCTCATAATGTTCCGCGAGTTCCGCTTGCTTCCCGTCGGAGCCACTTGACTTATGTTCCATCAATAAGGAATTAGGATAACACTTTTAACAATAATGGCCTCTCCGAATTTTTGTGTCTCACGCAAGGCACGGAACACTTCGTTGGCCTCTTCATAGGTTTTAAAGTCACCGACCCGACATATCCATCGCGGACTCTTGAAGTGAGTGTATACCTGCAACTCGGGAAACAAAGCTTTCACCTGTCCGCCCACCTTGGTCGCTTCCTGGCGTGCCATACGGGAATTGCCTCCCGAATAAACCTGAATGCGGTAACCGTTTGCCTTCATACGGGCTCTGGAACTACCGGACGACTGGTCCGACACATCGGTAACGCTGTTTCCGGGCTGTTGCGCCTCACTGGCGTCCGAAGCCGGCACGGTCGCAGTTCCCCCGTTCACGAGTCTGTCTATTGTAGCGTCCTGATGCAGAACGACAGTCCCTTTCCCTGCTTGCGCTTTCTGCAGATGGGATGTAAAAGTCTGCTGGGCGGAGAGCCGGCCGCATAGGCATAAGGCCAAAAGACAAACGAAAAAATCACACTTCATACGTCAGTTCTGTAATTGGAAACAAAAGAACCGTTCCGGCTATGCATCCGCCCGGAAACGGTTCTCTTGCCGTCTATTATAAGGATTATTTCCAAGCGTCGATGATACCCTTGAAATCAGCACATTTCAAAGCAGCGCCACCAATCAGACCGCCATCCACGTCGGGTTTCGAGAAGATTTCCTTGGCATTGGAAGGCTTGCAGCTTCCGCCATAGAGAATGCTGACGTTCTCGGCTGCCTCAGCACCGAACTTCTCAGCAATCGTGGTACGGATGAAAGCATGCATTTCTTCTGCCTGGTCGGATGTTGCAGTCTTGCCCGTACCGATAGCCCATACCGGTTCATAAGCCAGAATGATATCGGCAAACTGCTCGGCTGTCAGATCGAACAACGAACCTTCCAGCTGTGCCTTTACAACCTCGTTCTGCTTGTCGGCCTCGCGCTCTTCCAGAACCTCACCGATGCAGAAAATGACTTTCAAGCCATTGGCCAAAGCCAGATTAACTTTCTCTTTCAGGATTTCTGCCGTTTCACCATAGTAGGCACGACGTTCTGAGTGACCCAGAATCACGTATTGCGCACCCGTAGACTTCACCATAGCGGCCGAAACCTCACCCGTATAGGCACCTTTTTCCTTATCAGCGCAGTTTTCCGCACCCAGACCGATAACCGTGTTGTCCAGAATACCGGCAACAGTGGCCAGATGGATAAAGGGCGTACAGATAACTACGTCGCAGTTCGGCTGATCGGCAGCCAATGCTTCCTTGAGTTCCGTAGCCAGCGCGACACCTTCCTGCAGGTTCATGTTCATCTTCCAGTTACCTGCTACGATTTTCTTTCTCATAGTTTTTCCTTTCTTTAAGTTGATTTATAATCTTGTTCTTATGCTTGAATCTCTTGTACATTTTACCGCCCATCCAGATTCTGTCTGCAAAGGTAAGAATTATGAACGGGACAAAAAACCATAAAAGCACATTTATTATCTTCATATAATAATCTTCGGGCACCAGGTTTGCCAAAGGCAATTTCTCCAAAGGAGCGGACAACTCATCCTCCGAAGGAAGGTTCGTACAACTCCACTTGTTCAGCACCACACCTTCTTTCAACAATATCAGTCCGGGATTGGAGCGTATCATTGTCTTCAACGCCAGTTCGTCCGTAAAACAGAACGGATACTCCGCTCCGGTCAGTTCCTCCCAGCGGCCGATGGCCGTCTCGTCGGAAGCAGTCAGGCAATAAAAAGCATAACCGCGCTCCACACAATAATCGTACAGTATGTTTATCCGGTCGATATAACTGTCGTCCGCATACTCCAGACGGGGAGCGACCAGCAGGAATACGTATGACTCATCCTGTAGCACGGATGCCGTTATATCCTCCTGGGTGGGCAACAGCGATATCGAGAAATCGCGTGTGTCCGCATCCTTGTCACCTCCTACCGCCACCGTCCTGCTGTCTACGAAAGTCCAAGTACTGTCGGGATAATTCTCCAGCGAGAATTCTTTTGTCTCCCCGTCTTTCTCCAGGATGAAAACAGTCTCATACTGTGCATCCCCGCCTTCCACGACAGTCTTCAGATCGGCGCCTATATAGTAAGGCCGGAAATCCATAAAAGGAAGGCGATAGATACAATATGAGGCGAAGAAGAAGATAAAGAGGATGGAATACATGGAAATCATCCATTGGTTGCGCTCCGATATCAGCCGGGTCATTCTGCGCCAATGGCGGGACACAAGCACCGCCGCCGTGAGTAACACAACGTTTTTGCCGAATGTCTGCCAGTTGGTAAGTATCCACGCATCCCCGAAACAACCGCAATCAGCCACCGGATCGGCCAGCGCCAGATAAAGCGTAAAAGGCGTGACAAGACACATAAAGAACAGCGTGACGCGGGAGGTACGCCGCCGGCGGATACCGAACAGGAGATAAATGCCCAGACAGAACTCAAGAGCGCACAACAACACGGCGCCGACAAGCGGAAAAAAAGAGGGGAACATGTTTTCCCACCCTAATACCTGCAGATAGTCTTCAATCTTATATTGGGTCCCCCGCGGATCCACGGCCTTCACAAAGCCCGAAACAATAAAAGCGGAAGCAAGCAGCAGGCGCGCGATATTGACACCAGCCCACCTGATCTTATGAAAGTGTTTCCTCACCGAACTGTAGTTTTATAAGGCCGAACACCGAATAATTAATCATGTCCATATAATTGGCATCCACTCCTTCCGAAACCAGAGTAGCGCCGGCCAACGATTCGATTTGCTTCGTACGGTACAGCTTCATCAGTATCAAATCCGTATAGGAACTGATACGCATTCCCCGCCAGGCCTCATCGTAATCATGATTCTTTTTCAGCATCAGTTCCAAAGTCATACGCGCATATTTGTCATACCACTCCAATGCTTGGTCGGCCGTCAGGTCTTCTTTCTCAGCATATCCCAGTTCCAACTGAATCAGCCCCACGATTCCATAGTTGACAATCGCCATGAACTCGCCGCGAATCCCTTCGTCCACCAGAGCCACCCCTTTCACTTCTATACTGCGAATCCGATTGGCTTTGATATAAATCTGATCTGTCACGGACGAAGGCCGCATAATCCGCCAGGCCGCTCCGTAATCATGCAGTTTCTTGGCGAACAACTCGCGGCATTCAGCCATAATCTGCTCAAATTGTTGTTGAGTTTCCATTTCCATGCGCAGATAAATGATTGTACCTTGCAAAGGTAACTTTTTAAAACGAAAATTACAAAAAAGAGCCCGCTGTTTTCTGCGGACTCTTTTCCCATGTATTTCGATATTATTTTATGAACATCTCAATATCTGTCCCACACGCAACACCGTTGTCGCCTTGATACGGTTCAACTTGCACAACTGGGCTACGGAAGTACCGTATTTGCGGGCAATGACGGAAAGCGTCTCGCCCGACTTCACCTTATGCACATTGCCGCTGACACGGGGACGTCGCTGGCCGGAATGGCTGTCATTGCCTTTCTTCACAGCAGGATACGACGGAACGCTGGCGATTTCCCTGTCACCGCTACCGTCGTGCGACGCCAGCAGAGAGTTGCTTCCGTGAGCGCGGAACACATAGAAATCTCCCGTAACATCCTGTGCTTCGAAATCGAACATCTCGGCCGGATTGATGGCTTCTCCCAGCAGACGGGTCTCGAAGTGCAAGTGCGATCCCGTGGAACGCCCCGTATTTCCGCCCAGACCGATAGGTTCACCAGCTTTCACTACATCATTCTCACGCACCAACTGGGCCGACAGATGTCCGTAAACCGTCTCCAGACCGTTGTTGTGGCGAATCACCACATACTTACCATAACCTTTACCCTCGTAAGCCACGACACGCACCTTACCACTGAAGGCCGAACGAATCGTATCACCGATGTAGACCTTAATGTCCAGACCCTTATGCATACGCCGGAAATTCTTCCGATAGCCATAATTCGACGTAATCTGCCGGCTGGGCGTAGGCATGCAGAAATGCCGCAAGTCAATCTTGAATTCTTCCGGCAACTCTGCATTATAACGATGGACATACTGGTTGCTCCATTCGGGATAAAGGCTGAATGAGGGATTTTCAAGCTGCTCCTCGTTTATCAAACGCTGCAAGGCGACAGAGTCCACAGCTCTCATTTTCTTATCAATGGGTGCCTGGCTGGCTATCAGGTCCTGCCCGCAGACAGGGAGGGCGGCAGCGCTCAGTACCACAATGATTCCTCTCTTAAATCCTTTAAAATTAAAATGCATTTTCTTCCTTTCCTCTTTTTATCAAATTATCTGTTAATTTTATAGTTCGTCAGAAGCATACAAATACTTCAGATTTGAAGACTCGAAGTCAAAAATTTCTTCCGGTCTGAAGAAGCGCGCCAATTCCACTTCGGCATTCTCCAAAGAGTCCGACGTATGCACGATATTCTGCTGATTGCTCATGCAATAGTCTCCGCGAATCGTACCCGGCAAAGCGTTTCTTCCGTTTGTAGATCCGGCCATGGCACGCACCACCCTTACCGCTTCGATACCTTCGAAACAACAGGCTATCACGGGCGTACACATCATGGAATCCTTCAGTATCTGAAAAAAAGGCTTCTCCCGCAAATGGGCGTAATGTTCATTGAGCAACTCGTCCGTCAGCTGCATCATCTTCATTCCGGCCAACCTTAGCCCCCGTTTTTCGAATCTGTTTATTACTTCACCTACCAATCCCCGTTGCAGTGTACAAGGTTTTAGAAGGACTAATGTCTTTTCCATGTGTCAGAAGATTTTCAGTTTCGCGCAGATATAGTCCTGCATACAAGTGCGACAAAGATAGTCTTTTTCTGAAAGAATCACAAAGAATATTAGCACTTTTTGAGAAAAGAAAACAAATAAATCAAAAAATTAAGTTTATCCGGAAGCTGAAAGCCGCATGCCCCGTCAGCGGCTTCAAGGTCAAGAAATTGCCGACCAGTCGACGTGGGCCTTGCGCAAGGCCTGCAACTGTTGCCACAGCAAGGCATTCTCCTGCAACGTCCCCTGCGGGTCGCCGTCGAGCACCCGTTGCGCCGTATCGCGGGCCAGCTGCAATATCTGTCCGTCGCGAGCCAGATTCGCCAGTTTCAGATCGAAAGCCACGCCGCTCTGCTGCGTTCCTTCCAGGTCGCCGGGACCACGCAACTTCAAGTCGGCCTCCGCTATCTCGAAACCGTCGTTGGTCTCAGTCATTATCTGTATGCGTCTGCGGGTATCCTCGCTCAACTGGTAACGGGTCACGAGCAGACAATAAGACTGGTCGGCACCGCGTCCCACACGCCCCCGCAACTGATGCAACTGGGCCAGTCCGAAACGTTCCGCATTCTCGATAACCATGACGGAAGCGTTCGGCACGTTCACACCTACCTCTATCACGGTCGTAGCCACGAGTATCCGCGTCTCACCGGACTGAAACTTCCGCATTTCCTCGTCTTTCTCCGCGGGCTTCATCCTGCCGTGCACCTTACTTATCTTGTATTCAGGAAACACCTTGCAGAGATGCTCATAACCATCCTCCAGATTCTTGATGTCCATCTTCTCGCTCTCGCTGATGAGCGGGAATACCACATACGCCTGACGCCCCTCGTCCAGCTGCTGGCGGACAGCCTTGTAAAGCCCCTCCCGGTTGTTGTCGAAGCGGTGCATGGTCCGTATCGGTTTCCGTCCCGGCGGAAGTTCGTCGATGACAGATACGTCCAGATCGCCATAGAGCGTCATGGCCAGCGTCCGGGGAATGGGAGTGGCCGTCATGACAAGTACGTGGGGAGGCTGCGCGCTCTTGCCCCACAGCCGAGCACGCTGAGCGACACCGAAACGGTGTTGTTCGTCGATGACCACCAGCCCCAACGAACGGAAATCCACCGTATCCTCCAGCACGGCATGGGTCCCCACGAGTATTTGTATATCCCCGTTACGGATACCGGCCAGCACCGCCTCGCGCTGTTTGCCTTTCACCGAACCCGTAAGCAGGGCCACTTCCACATCCATGTCGCCAAGGAACTGGCGGAACGTGGCGCAATGCTGCTCGGCCAGAATCTCGGTGGGCGCCATGATGCAGGCCTGAAACCCGTTGTCCACAGCTATCAGCATGCACATGAGGGCCACCAGCGTCTTGCCGCTCCCCACGTCGCCCTGCAGCAGGCGATTCATCTGCCTGCCGCTTCCCATGTCGTGACGTATCTCGCGAATCACCCGCTTCTGCGCCCCGGTCAGACTGAAAGGCAGGCGTTCTTCATAAAACCGGTGGAACGCACCGCCCACCCGGGCGAACACGAAGCCACGGTAGCGGCACTGACGGTCGCGGGCGTAACGCAGGATATTCAGTTGGAGATAAAAGAGTTCCTCGAACTTCAGCCGGAGCATGGCCCGGCGCAATTCCTCGGCCGTGGCCGGATAATGCACTTTCCGCAAAGCCTCGTCCAGCGGCATCAGGCACAGCTGCTCCACGATGTAGGCGGGCAACGTCTCCGGCAGAGGTGCATCCAGACGGGAAAACAAAGTCGCGGTGAAACGCTCCAGCGAGCGGGAGTTTATCCCCTGCCGCTTCATTTTCTCCGTGACCGTATAATAAGGTTGCATGCCCAGTGCCGACAGGGAAAAACCGTCAGCCGGATCCAGATCGGGATGGGCGATGTTTATCCGGCCGCCATACACCGAAGGTTTTCCGAACACGATGTACTCCGTGTGGAGCTTATAACGGGACATCACGTATTTGATACCCTGAAACCAGACCAGCTCCACCTTCCCGTGTCCGTCAGTGAAATGAGCCACCAGCCTCCGCTTGCGCCCCTCTCCTTCCGTCTCAAAGCTCAGGATATGCCCCCGCAGTTGCACGTAAGGCATGTCGGCCGTCAGTTCGTGGATATAGTAAAGACGCGTGCGGTCGATATGCTTGTAGGGGAAATAATACAGCAAATCGCGCAACGTCCCGATCTGCAGTTCGTCCTTCAGCAGTTTCGCCCGTTGCGGCCCCACCCCCGGCAGGTACGTGATATCTTGCTGGAGCATGTCGTACATACGCGTCACTCCTGTCCGGCGACCAGCGCCTCCGCCACCCGGCGGTCAAAAGGTGTGGTAATCTTGATATTCTCCCGGTTTCCTTCCACCAGCATGATTTTCGCCCCGACGGCCTCCACGACCGAAGCGTCGTCCGTGAACGCCGGGGAATACTCCTGCCGGTAAGCCTGCCGAAGCAAGGGAATACGGAACACCTGCGGCGTCTGGACAAGCCTGTAAGCCGAACGGTCGACGGCCTCGTTGCTCCCCTGCGCATCCGTTGTCCGGCGCACGGAGTCCACCACGTCCACGACTGGCACCGCCGTCCCGCTGCGGCGAGCGGTCTCATAGGCCCGCCGGATGACTTCCGGAGCCACGAAAGGCCTCACACCGTCGTGTATGCCGACTACCCCGTCCGCCCCATCGGGCAGACAAGCCAGTCCGTTGCGCACGGAATGGAAACGCGTCTCGCCTCCGTCCGCCAATATATAAGGTATGTCGAAAGCGTATGTCCGGCACA
Organism: uncultured Paraprevotella sp.; assembly: GCA_947177395.1. GTDB lineage: Bacteria > Bacteroidota > Bacteroidia > Bacteroidales > Bacteroidaceae > Paraprevotella. The sequence continues at coordinate 14,884 of CAMWUI010000001.1, read as the reverse complement.
GTTCCCGCCAATAGTCCTGTTGCGCATGAGGAAGCACCAGCACCAGCCGTATCGCAGGATCGCAGGCGTGGAAAGCCTCCAACGTGCGCATGAGAACCGGTCGGCCGCCTACGGGCAGAAACTGCTTGGGCACATCCGCCCCCATGCGGAGCCCCTTCCCGCCGGCCACAATGACAGCATAATCGCTCATCGCACCAATTCCGTGAAGATCATCCCCTCGCGCAGCGCATCGGCCTTCTCCTTACCGGCCAGCAATTCCACGAGTTTGTAACCGAACGGGAACGCGGCAGCCGGCCCCTTGGCCGTCACAAACTGTCCGTCATGCTCCACGAGCGCCCCCGTCGGAACGGCACCCTCCAGTTCCTCCTCGAAGCCGGGATAACAGGTGACACGCACACCGCGCAACAGTCCCATGCGGCCGTACACCAGCGGTGCGGCACAGATGGCGGCCAGTAGCCCGCCGGCCTCGTAATGACGCCGGATGGCCTCGCGCAGCCCTTCGTGGGCATCCAGATTGTGCGCACCGGGCAACCCGCCCGGCAATACCAGTGCCGCAGCCCCGTCCAGGTCGGCCTCCTCAAACAGGAGGTCGGCACCGAGACTCACCCCGTGAGCGGTATTCACCCGTCTGTCACCCGTGACAGACACAATCTGTGCGGGCAGCCCCGCGCGGCGCAATATATCGACAACGGCCAGCAGCTCAATATCTTCGAAGCCTTCGGCGGCAAAAATATAAATCGGTTTCATAGCATTTTCTTTATTTATTTCAAACATTCCAGATAGCGCCTGACAGTCTCCTGCAGGCCGAGGTAGAGGGCGTCGCAGATGAGAGCATGCCCGATGCTCACCTCGCCGAGCCAGGGAATATGACGGTGCATGTGAGCCAGATTCTCCAGACTCAGGTCATGCCCCGCGTTCACGCCCAGCCCCAGACTGCGCGCGAGCGACGCCGCCTCGACAAAAGGACGCACCGCCTCGTCGGCTCCTGCGGCATAAGCCGCGGCATAAGGTTCCGTGTACAATTCCACACGGTCGGCCCCCGTACGGGCGGCATACTCGATAGTCTCCGGCTCCGTCCCGACGAAAATCGACGTGCGTATGCCCTTCCGTCTGCATTCCGTCACCACGTCGGACAGAAACGACAGGTTCGCCCGCGTGTCCCATCCGGCGTCGGACGTCAACTGCCCCGGCTCATCGGGCACGAGCGTCACCTGCGTGGGGCATACCGCCAGCACGAGGTCCATGAAGTCGCGCGAGGGGTTCCCCTCGATGTTGAATTCCGTGCGTAAGGCCGGTTTCAGTGCATACACGTCCGCATAGCGGATGTGCCGCCCGTCGGGACGGGGATGCACCGTGATACCCTGCGCGCCGAAAGCCTCGCAGTCCAGCGCCACCTGCAGTACATCGGGATTGTTCCCCCCGCGGGCGTTGCGCAACGTGGCCACTTTGTTTATATTCACACTTAATCTCGTCATCTCCTTTTTTATTTGATTTCGCGAAAGGCAAAGTTAGAAAAAATAACTAAATTTGCGTCGGGTAACGCCCGCATTTTATTAATAAAAACGAAAATCATTCATGCAGACACTCCCTCCGCGCCCCCTCCGCGTCGCCCTCTTCGGCAACAAGCACCAGACCCGGAAGACGGAGACACTCCGTACCCTGCTGACCACACTGGACAGCCACGGAGCCGAACTGCTCGTCGACCGAGACTTCCATGAATATATGACCGGTTCCCTGGGACTCACCACTGCTCCATGCGGCCTCATCGAAGACGAGACGTTCGAAGCCGACCTGGCCATCAGTCTGGGCGGCGACGGCACATTTCTCGAGACCGCCCGCCGCGTGGGCGCCAAGGGTATTCCCATCGTGGGCATCAACACGGGGCGGCTCGGCTTTCTGGCCGACATTTCGCCCGAGGAAATCGAGGATACGCTCGCCCTCATCTGCTGCGGGAAATTCACCATCGAGGAACGCAGTCTCCTGCAGGCCGAGGCCGAAGGAGACATCCTGAAAGGCTATCCCTGCGCCCTCAACGAGGTGGCCGTGCTCAAACGCGACCACTCGTCCATGATAAGCATACGCGTTGAGGTGAACGGAGAATACCTGACCACCTATCAGGCCGACGGCCTCGTCATCAACACCCCGACGGGCTCCACGGGGTACGCCCTGAGCGCCGGAGGCCCCATCATCACGCCCGGCTCCAGCGCCTTCGGCATCGCTCCCGTCGCCCCACACAGCCTCAACGTCCGGCCCATCACCCTGTGCGACGACGCCGTCATTGCCCTCACCGTAGAAAGCCGCAGCCACAACTTCCTCGTGGCCATCGACGGGCGCAGCGAATCCTGCCGGCAGGGCACACGCCTCATCCTGCGCAAGGCTCCCTACGCTATCAAGGTGTGCCGCCGGCCGTCGAACACTTTCTTCGCCACCCTGCGCCGCAAACTCATGTGGGGAGCCGACCTGCGCGAACAGACCCCTCCCGAACCATGAACGACACGCTTCTGACAACGACCGCCGCCAAAGGAAAGCCCACCACGGGCTACATCCTGAAATGGATCTGGCGCACTTCCGCCGGACTGCGCCTGCAGGCCTCGGCCAACGCTCTGCTACGCTGCTTCTCCGTAGCGCTCGACTTCGCTTTTATCTGGGCCACCAAACAGGCCATCGACATCGCCGTCGGCAAATCGCCCGCAGGCACCCTGCGCCAAGCTGCCGTCTTGCTCGTCGCCATCATCCTCGCCCAACTGGCCGTCGGCCTCACCACCAAATGGATACGCGCCCTCCTCGGCGTGAAAGCCCTCAACCACAGCCAGCAGCGACTCTTCCGCCGTCTACTCGACAGTGTCTGGCAGCCCGGCAGTGACCGCCACAGCGGCGACATTCTCAACCGGCTGGGCAAGGACACCGCCGACATCACCGGCGCCATCACCGAGACCGTACCCGCTACCCTTGCCGTGGGCATCCGCCTGGCTGGCGCCTTCCTCTTTCTCCACTCCATGGACAGCCGTCTAGCCCTCCTTCTCATCATTCTTCTTCCCAGTTTCATGCTTATCAGCCGGTTGTACGTCAACAGAATGCGCCGCCTCACACGCGAGATCCGCCAGACCGAAAGCCGCGTCCAGAGTATACTTCAGGAGGCCGTACAGCACCACATCCTCGTCAAAACCCTACAGCGCAGCGACACCATGACCGAACGCCTTGAGACCGTGCAGGCTCATCTGCGCCGCCAGACCGTGACCCGCGTACGCTTTTCTTCCTTCTCCAACGGCGTTCTCAACCTCGGCTTCGCTGCCTGCTACCTCACAGCCTTCCTCTGGGGGGCCGCCCGCCTGCAGGCCGGCACCATCACATACGGCATGATGATGGCCTTCATCCAGCTCGTCGGACAGATACAGGGGCCCTTTCGCGAACTGACACGCTTCGTCCCCCTCCTCATCTCCACCCTCACCGCCGCCGAACGTCTCATCGAGCTTGAGGAAGTTCCCCTCGAAGCACAGGGCGCCCCTCAGCGCCCCGACGGTCCTGCCGGCATCCGCCTTAGCGACGTTTCCTACGCCTACACTCCTGGCGGCCGCACCGTCCTAGGCCACTTCACCCACGACTTTCCTCCCGGCAGCAGCACCGCCATACTCGGCGAGACCGGTGCCGGCAAGACCACCCTCATACGCCTGATGCTCAACCTCGTCACGCCCGACGAAGGCTGCATCACCCTCTATGGGGCTGACACCGAATATCCCTGCAGCCCCCGTACACGCGGCAACTTTGTCTATGTGCCGCAGGGCAACACTCTCTTCAGCGGCACCGTGCGCGACAACCTCCTGCTCGGCAACCCGCAGGCCGACGCCGCACAGATGGAACAGGCTCTGCGCGATGCCTGCGCCGACTTCATCCTCGAACGCCCCGAAGGCCTCGACACCCGCTGCGGAGAGCTCGGCGACGGACTCAGCGCCGGACAGGCACAGCGTATCGCCATCGCCCGCGCCCTGCTGCGCGACGGCAGTATCCTACTTCTCGACGAGGCTACCTCCGCACTTGACCGCGACACCGAGAGCCGCCTCCTCGGGAACCTCACCCGACTCGCCCGGCGCCGCACCCTTATCTTCATCACCCACCGCACTGCCGTCATCGACCACTGCGACCACGTCCTTCACATCACCCGGCACACCGACGACCGGAATGCATAAAAAACATGCGGATCAAACGGGCGTCCGTCCAATCCGCATGCTATCCGGCATTTCAACACACGAGCCACGCCTCTACCGCGGTGCCCACTCCACACGGTGCGTCTCCACGCGCCCGTCCGCAAAATACAGGTTCAGCAGATACACGCCCGCCGGGAACGCCGCCAAGTCCACCGGCGTCGCATGCTCCGACCACAGCACCCGCCGACCGTCGGCAGCGCATAGTTCCACAGCGCCCACCGGTCCCGATGCCTCTGTCGCCATCATCCGCAATACCGCGCCTTCCAGACTCACCTCGGCCAGTCGCTCCGTCCCGCCAACGACCGGTCCTTCGGTCGACGCAGGCAGTCGCCCGTGCTCCACGCCCTGAAAGAAAGCCGACACCGGAATATCACCTTGCCCGCCCGCGAAGCGCGCCTCGGGCACCGACACTGTCAGCCGGTGCACACCCGCCTCCACGCGTCCCAACTCCAGGATGCGGTTGTCGATACGGTCGCCCGGACACCAGTTGCTGAACGACTGCCACACGTAGTCGGGCTTCGGCGACCGCCCGTAAATCCCGTTCCCCTGTGTGTTCAGTCTTCGGAACGGCTCGCACGTCGGCCGTCCCGGCATGTACGTCGTCACCAATTCGCCGTCCACATACACATAATGCCACCTCCGGCTATACTCCTCGCCGCCCTCGTTCGCCCCGTGGTTCGACGTGATGAGCACAATCTGCCCGTCCTCCACCGTGCGCGGCACCTCGAACGTCCACGACTTCACCGTCCGCCCCAGCGTGTCCGTCGCCGCCGAATCATAATTGTTCAGGTTTCCCCCGTACGTGCCCGGCCTCTTGCATACCACCGGCACCAGCACATGCCCCGTACGCGCCGGCGCCCGGCGCTTCCGCGGACACGACGACAGTTCCACCGTCCCCTCGAACGTATCCGTCCGCCCTTCGCAGCCTGCCACTTGTTTCTGCGCCGCATAAGGCACGCCGAATAATTCCATTTCCATCCACAGGTCGTAACGCCGCCTCAGGACACGGTCGCGCAGGATGCAGCCCAGGAAGCCCGCGTCGTAGCGGTACACCACCTCGTCCGGTTGCCTGTTACGGTCCATAAACGGTGTGACGAACCTCCCCAGCTCGATACGCTGCACCTCCTCCGGCCGGTAACTCCCCGCTCCGCGCGGCACGAGTGCCAGATTGACATTTCCTATGCGGTCGTAATTGTCGCAACACGCCCTTACACTCACCGTCATCACCAGTGAGTCGCCCTCCGCCACCGGCACCGTCGCGGGCAGCTTCACGGCATACAGCGAATTGGAGTGGCGCAACACGCCGTCGTCCACGTCCGCGTCCACCACCGTTTCCTGATACCCGTCGTAAAACGTCACTTCGTCAAACACCCGCAACGTATCCCTCCGCTGCGCCCCTGCCGTCGCGGCACACAGAAGCAGCACAGCAGCCGCTCCCATCAGTTTCCCATTCATCCTTTCCATATCTCTATGTTTTTTATTCATTCTCCCACAGGCATTCTCTGTCGGCCGCGTAAAGATATAAAAATAAGCCTGCCCGGCGAAACATTAGCCGCGTAAAAAGCGCGGAGTGCCGCAGGACTGTAACTAAGGTCGCTTGAATGGGCATCCTAAGGGTATTAGGATGGGCATTCTAAGGGTGCTTGAATGGGCATTATAAGGGGGTTAGAATGGGCATCCTAAGAGCGCTTGGATGGGCATCCTTATCTCCCAGGGGGGCAGATGGGGCAGATAAGGCAGATGTTTTGCAAACTTTTCCGGAGTGAAAAACTAATTAGGCCGCCTTTAAAGGGAAGGCAATTAATTTTCTTTTCTATATACTTTGCAGAAAAGGCTTTTATCTGCCCCCCATCTGCCCCCCTGGATGAAGAAAAATGCATTTTGCCCCTATGGAGTCTCTGCGGAATAATATAATCGGGGAGGCTCCCCGGCCCGCACGGACCGAAAAGTCTCCCCTATGAAACAGGACGGCGGGACGAACGCCCGCGGCATCCTTACTCTGCCCTCTTCAACGTGAAGTTAATGTACATACCAGTTTGCCAAGCCGTCGGTTTCTCGTCGCCGTACATACCGAAATCAGCCATCTCCGGCATGAAAGAACGAGACTCGTGATCGAGAACATACACATCCAACAGAACCTCGCCATCGTCGGTCATAATGTTGCGCAAGCCAACCAACGCAACCTTGTCCTCACTCATCTCTGTAGCCGAGAAATAACGGTTAACATTCTGCAATTCTATCATCTGCAAAGCAATCGGATCCATAGAATCCACTGGACGAACGCCTGTGTTCTTATCTGCCGGCCTCTCCGGACCAAACACGAATTCCGATTCCGGACTAAAATAGTTTTTCAAAGCAGACGTCAGTTCCGTCTTCAGCTTACCGTCCTCAAAGATAAACTTATCATTCGCTTCGAATACAGGAAAATATTCATAGCCGCTGACCATGTCACCCCACATATCTTCCATAAACTCCTTTGTAGTCAGTACCTCGTTCATCACCCATGTGCCGTAGAGATTGGAAACCATGCTACCAACAACATTTACCGTTGCTTTCGGGAAGGCTCCGCCATTGAACTCATACAGTTTGCTATCCTCTATCTGCAAACCAAAGACAATAGTCTTGCCCGGTTCCGGCTTGGCTTCGCCTTCCTCATTGTCCTCAACGGGTACGATGCTCTTCAGCACGAAAGTACACTTGTTCGAGCCCTTGGCCACCGTTGCGGTCTTGCTCTCAACCTCGAAATTTACGCCTTCAACAGCCGTAGTTGCCTCATCCACCAACAACGTCACGGTAATATCCTCCTCGGCCACGATAGCCTTGGCATTCTTGTCAAGCAATTCCACGGTCAGTTCCGTAGACTGTCCCAACAAATAAGCCTTTTGGGCAAAGGAATACATCACAGCTACAGGAGTAGCTTCGCCGGTGCCGCCGTTAGTAGCCTCGCTCACTTCATCGTCACTACAGGCCACGTTGGCAAAAGCCAGCGCACAAGCCATCATTGAATAAAAAAACTTTTTCATCTTGTTGTTTTTTGAATTAATAAATGAAATTAAAAAATGGTTGTCTCTATTTTGCGTTCCGTTCGTATTCGGCCTCCTGTGCCTCGATGAAGGCACGGTCCTCGTCCGTCAGGAACTCGGGGTCGGGCAGACGAAAGTTCGTCTTGTACCCCGTGTTGACCTCCGGTGTTTCGGACACATGTTCGCAGGACGCCAGTCCGCAGGCGGCCACCGCGCACAAGGCGGCCCATCTGATAATCTGTCTCATATCGCGTTCGTATTTATTCATTTTCGTTATCCTCTACCCGCGTTCAATAAGTTTCTTCGTAGCCCGGATTCTGCTGCAAGGCAGGCTGGAGCATGATGTCCTTCGCCGGCAGGGGGAAGGTGTACATGAAACGACGGGTATAGTATTTCAGTCCGTTGCGCGTCACCCAAAACTCGGGGCGCCCGTTGCGCTTGAGTTCGAAAATACGATCGCCCTCCATGTAGAGTTCCTTGCGGCGCTCGCAGAGGATGGCGTAGAGCAAGGGCGTGAGGGGGCGTCCCATGGCATCGGTGCGGATGTATTCGTCATCGCGGATGGCGGGCAGGGTCTCCGACGTGTAGTCCTCGACACCCTCGATGCGATGGCGGCGGAAGTCGTTGAGCAGACGAAGGGCCTCCTCCGTTTCGCCCAGATGGTAACTGCTCTCCATGGCAATGAGGTACATCTCGGCGGCACGCATGCAAGCGAAGATGGTCTTGGCGGTCTTGCGCTTGCGGCCCACGAAGAGACGGTAGCGGATGTCGCGGTCGCCCTCGGCGAAGAGGGAGACGAAGCGTACGCTCAGGGGGCGGTAGGCAATGGAGTTGTAGTTGCCGCTCACGTCGGACGTCGACGAACGCAACAGATTACCTTTGATGAGCATGTTGCCGTGCAGGCCATACTGCTCGCGCATCATCGTCTCGTAATCGCCGCCGCTGAGCAGTGGGTATTTCGCCATGAGGAGGCGGGCCTCGGCGCGGGCTTCGGCATAGCGTCCGACCCAGAAGTAGAGGCGGGCGAGGAAACCGGTGAGCACGTCGTCGTTGATGCGGAACATCTCGTCGGAGATGTGGAAGGAAATGGCCTTCCGCAAATCACTCTCGGCCTGCGCCACGGTGGCATCGAAAGTAGAGCGTACCGGCCGTGCTTCCATGTCGAACGTGGTGACGAGGGGCACGCCAAGCATCTCGTCGCCGCTGCCTGCGGGAGGACAAAAGCGGCGCAGGAGTTGGTAGTAGCAGATACCGCGCAGCGCGTAGGCCGTACCCACGAGGTCGCGTCCCTCGGGCGTGTCGCTTCCGTCGGTGAACTCGTCGAGCACGATGTTGCAGTTGCGTATGTTCTCATAGAGCAGGCTGTAGGGGCTACCCATCGCACTGGTGACAACGTCGCCCATGTAAGTGGACAGCATCTGTCCGCCGGGGTACTCGGTGAGGTTGACTTCCATGTTGTCGGCCACCTGCTCGTAGTGCGAACTCTCGGACACGGTGCCGATGATGTAACGTTCTTCGGTGGTTCCCTCGTCTACGCCCTTGAGCATCTTGTGCACGAGGGCGGAGAACTCTTCCGCGGTCCGCGGAATGGTCTTGCCATAGGGCTTGATGTCGAGGAAATCGTTGCAGGAGGCGAGCACGAGGGTTGCCAGCAGGCCGTACAATATATTCTTCTGTATTTTCATCTTCATGCGGTTTTCGTGTTTAAAGTCCAAGGTTCAGGCCGACGGAGAAACTGCGGCTCATGGGATAGACGGCACCGGGGGTCTCGGGGTTCATGCCGGAGTAGCCGGAAACAATCCAGAGGTTGTTGGCCGTGAAGGAGACGCCGAGACCGGTCATGCGCATCTTCTTGTAGATGCGTTCGGGCAGGTTGTACATGAGCGTGACGGAACCTATCTTCCAGTAGGAGGCGTTCTCATAGTAGACGCAGTCGGTAATGGTGGAAGAGGTGGCGGGCAGGTCGACGTCCAGATTGAGCGCCTGGCCGTAAGCATCGATGAGCCGCGGATAGCCGTCGGTGACGGGGTTGTCGGGAGTCCACCGGTAAGCAGCGGCCGAAGGCACGTTCAAGTGTGCCACGTAGATGTCGTTGCGGTCGGTGGGGATGTGGTTGGTCGTGGAGCCGAAGAGAGTGGAATAGGATACGGCAGGCGTGATGCGGTTCTTCACGAAACCGCTGAGTGAGAACGAGGTGCTGACGCTCAGCGACAGGTCTTTGTAGCTGAAGTGAGTCGACAGACCGCCCGTCCAGGGGTAGTTGCTCGTGCCGATATAGAACAGGTAGTTCCTGAAGTCGCGACGGTCGGCCAGGTTGTTGAACACGGCATCGGGACGCGGCTTGTAGGTGTAAAGACCGGTCTCGGGACTGATGCCTGCGGAGATTCCCGTGAATATCTTGCCCAGAGGGTACCCCTCGTAGTAGTCGCCGAACACGGAACCGGTGGGCGACTTATAGGACGTCAGCACATTCTGATTGTAAGCGGCGTTGACCGACACCGACCAACTGAAGTCCTTGACACGTACGGGCGTGGCATTGACCATAAACTCCACTCCCTGGTTGACCTGTTCGGAGGTATTGTAGCTCTGTGTGCTGAAACCGGTCGTCGTTACCACGGTCACTGGCGTCACCAGGTCGTAGCCCAGACGACGGTAGGCCGAAACAGTGAGGTTCACACGGTCGCGCATGAAACCGAGGTCGATGGAGGCGTTCCAGTCGCGGGTGTGCTCCCAACGCAGGTGCGGATTGGGGGCATTGCCAATCTGGCCCAGACGATAGGCCTGCGTGTCGCTGTTGCGGTAGGAGGACAGATAGTTCATGATAAGCACGGGATAGACGCTCTTGTTGACACCGCCCGTCAGACCGACAGACATGCGCACCGTGGCGTGGCTGACATACGGCTGGAGTTTTTTCATGAACCGCTCTTCGTCGAGGTTCCACCCCAGCCCGACGGACCATGTCATGTTGAACTGTTCCTTGCTGCCGAAATTGTTCGAACCGTCGGAACGGGCCGTCACGTTGGCCACATAACGGTTCATCAGCACATAATCGAGCGCGCCGTAGAAGGAGGCGAAAGCATTTTCCGAACGGCTCTGTCCGCTGCATCCGTTCAGAATAGTCTGGTAGGTCTCCATGTCCGTAGAGACGGACGAACTGCCGTTCAACAGCGGGAAGGAGTGGTTGCCCGTCACAGGGTCGTAGCCGTAGCGCTTGCTGAAAATAGTCTTGGCATAATTCTTGCGCACCTCCGTACCGACCACGGCACTGATGTGATGATGGCGCAGGAAGTCCTTGCTGTAATTGGCCTGCGCGCGCAACAGCCAGGAGGAGTTACGGTTGGCCGTCTGTGTCATGGATCCGTAGATGCGTTTGGAGTTCATGGCCGCGTCGTCGAACGGGCGGTCGAGCCACGCCGTATAGGTGTCCTGTCCCACTTCGTTGTCCGACTCGTCATTGCTGTTCGTGTAAGAGGCCAGTCCGTAGAGGCGGAAGTTGTCGGTGACGCGCCAGGTCAGATCTGCGCGCAGAACTGTGGCGGCACTGATAGCCTCGGTCGTAGTCTGGTCTATCTCGCGCATCATGTTCACACCGTTCGACGGCAACGGACTGGTTGTGGAGCCGTTGGCATTGGCCAGCGAGAAATAGGTATTGTCGGCCGCATAGCTGCCGTCGGCGTTGTACAGTTTCTCATAGGGGTTGGCAAAATAGGCATACCGGAAGATGTCGAACGAGTTGCTCGACGACAGGCTCTGGAGATTGGAGTAGTCGGCGCTGACGCTGTATGAGAGCCTGCGGGAAGGAGTACCGTTGATTTTGGCACTGAAGTTATAACCGTCGCTTGCCGTTTTCTTCACGATACCTTTGTTGGTGCTAAGCCCCCCGGATACATAGAATGTCATCTTGTCCGAACCTCCGGAGACGGCCACGTTGTGCGATGTGGAGACGGTGTTGCGGAACATGGCTTCGAACCAGTCGGTCGACGTACCCGCCAACTGGCGGATGTATTCGTCCTGCTCAGCCACGGTCATCCCCGCGAACTTCCCGTATCCGGAACGAATCTGTCCGACGATGCCGACACGGGGATAGTACGTCCCGTTTCTGTAACCCTCGGCAGAGAATTCGTCCCAGATGCTCTGTTCGTAAGCCAGTTTCTCGGCCGAATTCATCAGATTGGCGTCCCGCGAAGGCGAGGTCTGCACAGACACGGAGCCGGAATAGTTCAGACGTGTGGCACCGGCCTTTCCCTTCTTTGTCGTGATGACAATGACACCGGCCTGTGCCTGCGAACCGTAGATGGCTGCGGCAGCGGCGTCTTTCAGCACGTTGATACTTTCGATATTCTGCGGACTGATTCCGGCCACGCCGTTGGCATAGAGCGTACTGAAATCCCCCGTGCGCACATAACGGCTACCCATGGCGGGCAGATCTTTCTGGATGGGTACACCGTCCACCACCCACAAGGGTTCGTTGTTGCCCGTGATGGAACTTGTGCCGCGGATACGTATCTTGGCCGACTCGCCGGGACGTCCGGACTGTGCCTGCACGTTCACACCGGCCAGCTTGCCCTGCATCAGCATGTCCACATTGGCCAGCGGCGCATCCTTCAGGTCTTCTTCTGTCAGTATGCCCACCGACCCCGTGCTCTTGCGGATGTCCGTCTGGAAATATCCGGATGTGACCACCACCTCGCTCAGTTCCTTGTGGTCCTCTTCCATCACGATGTCCATCGCCTTTTCCGTACTCGCCTTTCTCTCGACCGTCTTGTGTCCCAGATAGTCGAAGGTAAGCACGGCATTCTGCGGCACCTTTATCTTAAAATGTCCGTCCATGTCGGTTATGGCCATCTCCTTGCTTCCTTTCACACGGATGGTCACACCGGGCAAAGGTTCACCGTCGGCGGCCTTCACCGTACCATGCACCATGGGAACGGATTGAGCAACAGCCCCGATGCCGATAAAGACAATCAGCACGACCGTACATATCCACCTGTAAATTCTCACCATAGGTATTCTTTATTATTGATGCTTCACTATATCTATATCGCTTGTCTGCTTTCCCAAAAGATGATCCACGAAATAATATCGTATGAGATTCTGGTAATAGGCATTGCCCAGCCCGTGATCTGCTCCGGGGATTATCATCATGTCGAAGCGTTTGCGGGCCTTTATCAGGGCATCGGCCATACGTATCGTGGACGCAGGATGCACATTGTTGTCCATATCGCCGGTGATGAGCAGCAACCGTCCTTTCAGATTTTGCGCCAGCTCCATGTTGGTCGGTATCTTGCAGGAGAAGGATGCATGCCCCGTGCTGTCCGTCTGTTGGCTCACGCCGTGAAACGTCTCTCCCCACCACTGGGTATAGATGTTGTTGTCATGGTTACCCGAAGCCGCCACCCCTACTTTATAAAAGTCCGGATAGGTCAGCATGGCAGCGGTCGTCATGAATCCGCCGCCTGAATGCCCGTAAATCCCCACCCGGGACAGATCCATGGGATAGCGTTCGGCCAGCTGAAGGATAGCGGCCCTGTCATCGGCCAGCGCATAGTCGCGCAGGTTGCCGTAACCATGCGTGTAAAAATCTCGCCCGCGATAAGGGTTGCTTCCCCGGTACGAGAAGTTGATGACGATGAAACCCAGTTGCGCCAGCGACTGGTTGCCGTTGTCGTCCAATACGAATGTTTCCGGCACCAGATCTGTGTGAGGCCCCGGGTATACGTTACTTATGACAGGATATTTCTGTCCCGGCTTCATGTCCAAGGGGGTATACACAATGCCGTACAGCGGTGTCACCGAGTCCGCCGCCAGTACCTGCACAACTTCCGGTTCGCGCCATCCGCGCTGATACAGCCGGCTCAGATCGCATTGCCCCAGATGATACACCAGACGTCCTTTCTGATCAAACACATTATGCTCCGGCGCCTTATCCATCCGGGAACACTGGTCCACCAGCATCTTTCCGTCCGGCGACAAAGTCGCTTCGTGATACCCGTTCCCCGGTGTCAGACAAGTGAGTCCGCGCCCGTCAAACCCCACTTTATAATAAAAACGGTAAGTGGGATTCACCCCTTTTTCCCGACCATATCCGTGAAAAACGAATGAACGGCCCAACGTATCTATCCGCACGATGTTTCCACTTACAAAATCCGGTGGCGTGACGGCATGCTGCAATCGGCCTTCACCATCGTAAAGGTAATATTGCCCGCGACCGTTCCGCTCGCTCCACCACAATATTTCTTTCCCTCTGTTCAGCACATGATATGTAAAAAGCTGTTCGTTTAGATGCGGTTTGCATTCCTCGTGAATCAACACTTTGACTTCTCTCTTATGTACATCCACACGGCAAAGATCCATCTGGTCCTGAGCCCGGCTCTTCCTTACAAAATAAGCATAATTTCCGCTCTCGCTGAAAATTTTGAAACGAGGCACTTCTATAATCTGGTCCGGATATGCATCCACATCCAACTGATAAACACATGCACTATCGGCATCTACTTCATATACTGCATAACGCACGACCTCCTTGTCACCGGGCATCGGAAATTTATAACTCACCGGTCTGGGACGAGGCTCCGTCAGATTGTTCACCAGAGTCAGCATTCCCACTTCACGCTTGTCTTCTCTTATCAACAAATACTTATGGGTGTCGCCCACCCATTTTCCTATACCCGAGGCATGCCCTTTCGTCCCATTCACACTATTACCGCCCGAAGCATAAGAGTAATACTGCTCCCCGTCCGACGTCAGTTGCACTGTATCTCCTGAAGCGACTTCACACAAGAACAGGTCGTGACCGTAGGCATATACATAGAACAGACTGTCTGCACTGTAATCTTTCCAATACTCCTTGCGTATTCCCCAATCCCTTTTCTGTGCTTCCTCCTCTCCAGTCATTTCCATCTTACCTGTCTGTATGTCATACGCAAAAGCGTTTCGGCCATAGGTGAAATACAAACGACGTACATCCCGTTTCTCCATGCGCGGATTATTCAGATAAATATTACCTTTGAGCGGAAGTCTTTTCTCATCCATAAACGGGGTCAGCAATTCAGCGAGACGGGGTGTATCAAAAAGCAACCGGCTTTTTTTGGTCTGCGTATCCAATAAATAATGAAGCTGCACCTTGTCGCTATCCCGATACTCATCCATCGTGTAATAGCCAAAACGCCCGTTTAACCATCGAAGCGTCACATTACTATTAAGCATCAACCGCGACAATGAATCTACAGTACAACGTTCAGCTTTCACAAAATCCGCAACAGCATCTTTGTCCTCCGCATGAGAGAGCACACATGTTCCCACACAAGCCCATGCAAACAAAATGATTTTCTCTACAATATTCATCTAATCTTTCCTTATTCTTTAGGGAAAAAATCCTATCACAATACTATACATTTCTTCCCAAGATATATATTAATGCAAAGATATGTAAATATCTATATAGTAACAACTAAAATAAAGAAAAACCAAAAATATGCGCAACAATTGATACCCAGCCAACCATATGCGTAAACAATCGTTTTTTTATTCCACAAATACTGTTGATTCTAATATGCGCCCTTTCTCTTGGAATGAGAGTTGCACACAATCTCACTTTAAATAAATTATAAATTCCCCCACGTCCAGGAAGGGGACGGGATAAAGCCAATGGCAATAGAA